>NZ_JACJQW010000001.1:0-681897 GCF_014696905.1 Nostoc sp. FACHB-190 | reverse complement strand
TGTGATAAAGCTCAGAAAGAAGCTCAGAGCAAGAAGGATGATTGTGACAAGGCTCAGAAAGAAGCTCAGAGCAAGAAGGATGATTGTGACAAGGCTCAGAAACATTCTGACAATAAAAAGTCTGAGGCTTACAACAAGAAAGTAGAGTGTGATAAGGCGGAGAAGGAGTCTGGTACACCCACACCCGCGCCAGCACCTGCACCAGCGCCAGCACCTGCACCTGCACCAGTACCAGTACCAGCACCCGCGCCAGTACCCGCACCTGCACCCGCACCAGCGCCTGAACCAGCGCCTGCACCAGCACCAGCACCCGCGCCTGAACCAGCACCAGTACCAGCGCCTGCACCAGCACCAGCACCTGCACCCGCGCCTGAACCAGCACCCGCACCTGCACCCGCACCAGCGCCAGCACCCGTACCAGCACCCGCACCAGTACCCGCACCAGCGCCTGCACCATCTCCATCTCCCACAACTTACTATCAACCACCTGCTTCTCAGCCTCAGCCAAAGAAGGTACCTGAACCTAGTACATTAGCTGCGTTAGGCTTGTTTGGTCTCTGTACATTCAAACTGAAGAAAGTTAACAAGAAAAATGATGTGTAAGCTTCGGCAATACTTTTAAGCTTTCATCTTTAGCTATATATGGGTTGAGAGGTAACAAAAAACTTCTCGCCCATTTTTTTTGACCAATAATTTCTGGATGCTACAAACCACCAAATTCTCTAGATGCAAACATCCTAGTACAACAAGGCAAAAGTAAAAAGTAAGAATAGTGATACCACAAGCCTTTTAGCAATTCCTTATGGTCACTGAGCGTACTTTTACTGCGCGACTTGCCTTGAGCGTTCGCGCAGCGTCTCCGTCAGGAGAAGTCGAAAGGAGCCGAAGTAGCTGAGGTGTGATCTGTTGATTTACGCCCACCTGTACTAGAGTTGCACAGATTGATTTTTGGCGACACAGATAACAAGGTTTTAGAATTGAGAAGTATAGAACAAAATAGAGGACATTATGGCTGCTAATGTAGAAATTTACACTTGGAGGACTTGCCCGTTTTGCATCCGTGCCAAACATTTGCTGACTAGTAAGGGTGTTGACTTTATCGAATACAGTATCGATGGCGATGAAGAAGCACGGGATAAAATGGCTCAAAGAGCAAATGGCAAACGTTCTTTACCACAAATTTTTATTAACGATCGCCACGTTGGTGGTTGTGATGATATCCACGCCCTCGACCGTCAAGGTAAGTTGGATGAGTTATTAGCCGTTGAAACCAATGTATAAAATGAGCGGGGATATAAATTTTACTCTTTTCTGCTGCTCAGGTTTGTGACTCAGTTAAATCATCAGGAGTTACTCTAAATTGAGTAACTTAAAATTTCCTGGCGATTGAGGCAAACAGCGTGAAACTGGCTTTTATTATTGATCCCATCCATCTGCTTGATCCTTGTCATGATACCAGTGTTGCACTGATGGAAGCAGCACAGATTTTAGGACATGAAGTCTGGATAACTCAGGTAAACTGGCTGAGTGTGGTAGACGGTAAAGCTTGGGCAATTCTGCAACAAGTGGAACTAGTACCAATAGATTTGGTAGAAGGACGTTGGGTAGCAGCTAATCCTTGGTATCGCTTGCAAGAACGCTCCTTGATTTCTTTAGAAACAATGGATGCCGTATTTATGCGGACAGATCCACCAGTTAATGACTCTTACCTCTTTGCTACTTACATTCTTGATTATGTTGACCAAAATAAAACTTTGGTGATTAATAACCCCGATGGGATCAGGAGGGCAAACGAAAAAATGTATGCCCTCCAATTTAAAGAAGTGATTCCAGAAACCATTGTCAGTGCAGATAAGCAGTTGATTCGGCAATTTGTCGAAGCTAAGGGAGCAACGGTTCTCAAACCACTGGGGAACAAAGCTGGGGAAGGGATTTTATTTTTACAAGCAGGCGATCGCAACTTTAACTCCATTGTGGAACTTAGCACCCATCAAGGCAAACTACCAGTGATGGTGCAGACTTATCTCCCAGAAGCTAAGGATGGAGATAAGCGCATTATCTTACTGCATGGTGAACCGATTGGTGCTTTAAATCGGCTTTCTAGTGGTAGTGATTTTCGCAACAATATGGCTGCTGGTGGTACAGTTGCGGAAACAGAAATTACCCCCAGAGAACATGAAATTTGTACTCGATTAGCTGATAAATTACGTCAAGATGGGTTAATTTTTGTCGGGATTGATGTAATTGGTGGCTACCTCACAGAAGTCAACGTCACCAGCCCCACAGGAGTGCGGGAAATTGACAGACTAAGTGGTACTCGTTTAGGGCATCAGGTAATTCAATGGGTGGAACAGCGTCTACAAGCTAAAAAATAAAATAATTGCAATTGTTTTGAATATTCCCGGTCAGCCTTGGTTATCTACTGTTAAGTCACTCTAGAATCAATCAAATAATTTGAGCGATCGCACCTGTCAAGTAAGGCTGAGAGCTTTTGAGACAGGTGCCAATTACCTGAAAATCAATCGTTAATCTACTCAAAATTTTTTCTAAATACAAAACTAGGACATCAAAGCCAGCAGGCTTTTGCCCAAATAAATTTATTCTGTAAATAGTGTGGACGAGTGTTTTCACCAATTCGCCAAATCAAAAATAGCAACAGAATAATTTCTGTTCCTGATGCAATTTAGTCATTAACAAGTTTTATACAGTACTCAGTGCTATCTGAGACTGCAAACTTGATCTCATATCTCGAATCCAAGATCCTTCAATTACGTGGTGGTGTACGCCGTCTTTGCAGAAATTCAGGAATGTCTAAACCTGATTTTTCTTTCGGTTCCACAACTGGTGTTGATGGATTAGCTGTTGGCGATTGTGTGGTTGATTTTTTGGGTGGCGGTGCAACGCGGGGGTTGCTGGCGTTTTGTGGTGGTGCTGCTTGGCCTTCACCAGTGAACCCTGTCGCAATCACAGTAATTCTGACTTCTCCTTGTAAACGGTCATCAATTACTGCTCCAAAAATAATATTGGCGTTGGGATCAACTACCTCATAAATTGTTTCTGCGGCTGCGTTCACTTCATGTAAGGTTAAGTCACTGCCACCAGTGATGTTAAAGACTACTCCTCTAGCACCTTCAATAGAAGATTCTAGCAACGGAGAAGAAATTGCGGCGATCGCAGCTTCCCTAGCGCGTGATTTTCCCGAACTAATTCCAATTCCCATCAATGCTGATCCCGCATCAGCCATCACCGCTCGCACATCTGCAAAGTCAACGTTGACTAACCCAGGGATGGTAATAATATCAGAGATCCCTTGTACCCCTTGACGCAACACATCATCTGCATAGCGAAAGGCTTCTTGTACAGGTGTCTGTTCGGGAATTACTTCTAATAATTTATTGTTGGGGATGATAATCAGTGTATCTACCCGACTTTTCAGTCCTTCAATACCTTGTTCGGCTTGGCTAGTGCGGCGGCGACCTTCAAACACAAATGGCCGTGTGACCACACCAACTGTCAAAGCACCCATTTCTTTGGCTACTTCTGCCACAATTGGCGCAGCACCTGTTCCGGTTCCACCACCCATCCCAGCCGTGATGAATACTAAATCAGCACCCTCTAAAGCTGTGGCAATTTCATCGCGTGATTCTTCCGCCGCTTTTTGACCGATGGCTGGATTTCCCCCAGCACCCAAGCCTCTGGTTAACTTCTGCCCAATTTGCAAGCGACTGGGCGCTCCAGCTAAAGTCAAAGCTTGAGCATCAGTATTAATTGACCAAAACTCCACACCACTTACATCAGACTCAATCATCCGATTAACGGCATTACCACCACCACCACCAACGCCAATGACTTTGATGTTGGCAACTCTACCGGGAACAATCTCGCCAATGCGGCTATTTTCTAAAGATATTTTTTTACTGTCTGGGCCTTGAGCAAAGTTCAGCCCAGAATGATTAAAGGGATTATTTGAGTTTACTGCCAGTGAAAATCCTGGCTGTCCCACAGATTGGGAGTTTTTATAGGTAAGCCCTTGGTTATTATCAAGCGTCATTGGATTTGTGAAAGGTAGATAAACGACTTTTCCGGGTGCTACTCACCGCAGAATCAACTATAGTTTGACACTGCCAAAATCTATAGGTACTGCTCTTGTATTTTGATTATGATTGGCAACTTTAACAAGCTTGTCAATCTGTAAGTCGGCGATTAAAGCCAGCGATCGCCCAACTAATTCTAGAGAAGTATACCTACATTTACCTAAAGTTGATCTGTCTAAATTCAACAAGCTATTAATAGCTTTCCTACTATGTTGCCAAATTGGCACAGTATACATTTTGCATACTGAATGCCCTCCCATGATTTTTGGTGACGATTTAAGTTGGTCATTAATTTTACAACTACCTGTAATGTTTTTTTGGGCGGTAAATTTCGCTTTTCTTGAGTTTAATGAGTAATTTTTATGATTTCTTAATATCAAATAATACTCAAAACTATGATTACTTTTACTTCTATCATATGTAGTCTTGACTAGTTTTACATTGTCAAATACAAGCTCAATGAGCTTAAAAAGCACACTCAGCTTATATAATTGTGCAAATAACATAATTGCAAAAGACACAAGGTAGCGCGTCTTATCTGCTTTAATAATATAGTTGATAGATTTCACCATTGGCGATAATTACAACCTCAAATCTGAAATTTATCTTATATCTACCTATCACTAGATTTGACAGTGCCAGGGAACTATAGACTGATAGCGACAAAGGAGACTTGCAAATTAAGCCTCCTGTCACACCGCATGAAAATTTCATCCTAATATTTTGAGTGTGTTGTCAAAATATGCAAAATTATCAATAAACTTATATATTTATCTATTAGCATCAAATTTCTTAATTTACTGAGAGTAATTGATACACAAAAGTTAATATAGATGATTTGCTAAGGGATTTGAGAGTCAGCCTTTGGAGTTTTTTGGATCATGTGTACTATGGGAGAATCAGGATTTTTGAGATCAATATACTCTATTTGACTAGGATTAATTTTGGCTGGTAAATTTCGCAGTTGCGACAGTATCTTGATTTGTGCTGGCAATAGAGAACTAGGAGTACCCAAATGTACATTACCAATTTCAGTTTTCAGGATTAAATTTGCCAAATCTTGAAAATTAACTTCCATAATTTTCACGGAACTTTGACTTAGCAAAGGATACAGTTGACTCCAAGACTGTTGGTATTGTTCTGGTGTGCCAATCACTTTCAGGCTGGGCAACTTCAACTTAGGATTTACCAATGTATATTTTTCTAACGGTATCCAAACACCATTAGCATCTAGTAAGCCAGTAGATGACTGTTTGTTTTTCGGTTGATTATTTGGTGTAGGTCTTTGGGCTACAGCTACAGGTACTCGTTCTTGGATTTCGATGATTAATCCCGGTGGCAACAGACGACGAGTCACAGTAGCTTGAGCAATAGTTGATTGTTTTTTCAAAGAATCTGCGATCGCTCCAGGTTCAACTTTCCATAAAGATTGCGGATAAGACAGCTTTAACATTGACTTAATTGCTGTTTCTGGGAGGACTTGATTTCCAGTTTTGATCACAATTTGTTTGGGATCACGCAGTACCCAGACAGGTTGTAGGGCTACCCAAAGCAACCCACCAGCTAAACCACTAATAGCCAAAGTTCGCCAAATAGCTTGGATAACTTTCATTTGTCGCTGGCGACGTAGTTTTTTGCGGCGCTGGGACAAATCTGTTTGAGAAACGGATACAATACCTGCCATTCTCACCTCTTATTGATGACATTCTCAATTTTTGGCTAAATTTATCAACCCCTTGAGCATCGGGATTAGCTATGAGAAATTTTGCCTATTCTATTTTGCAGTGCGGAGTTGCCGTTGAGTTAAGTTGATTTTAGTGAATTACCGTCACTGCGATCGCCATAAACTTGACTAGAGAATAATTATTGACAAAAATATTATTCTGTATATGCAAAATATATAACTGCTTTGCAGTAGTTATGCTGTTATGTGATGCAGATCGCACTCAGTGTCAAAAAATCTAGCTAACTTTGTAGATACAGATGTTTTGTGGCCAAAGCAATCTTGTGTAGGACTTACGCATCAAAACGAAAAATCAAGAGTTTTGGCAAGGGTTCAGGGGTATGGGGGTGTACTTATTTAAAATCCTTACACCCCCATACCCCTGAACCCTGACACCCAATCTCCACAGCTAATTTTTGTGCGTCAGTCCTGCTTGTGATCTACATCTAACTCAAGCGACACAACACAATCTTGAGTCCGACATTATAGCAATCTTATTTGATTTGTAAACATCGCCCATCATTAAACAAGAAGCGCGATCTGAGTTATGCCCCATATTCAACATCAAAAATGTGACAAGCATTAAACTGTGGGGCTGCATCCAAATTCGACTACGCATAATTACGTAATCATTTAGCAATAAAACGACTTGTAAATTCTTGCTTTTTAGTAAAATTATTGACTTCCTTTATAACCAGATATTCAGTTGATTAGAAGCTTAAAGATTGTCAAAAGCTACACATAATACAAATAAAAGATGGATATACTGTAAGTATCAGGGACAATAGTGGCTCTAGTCTTGTTTTGATAGTTACTGGTAGCAAAAAATTACAAACTGCTATCCACCCATAATTCACAGCCCAGAAGTGAGTTAACAAAATAACTATCATTGACTAGGAACACTTTGTATATAAACAGACAAACAACACCGTATCTCCAACTGCATCTACATCTAAATGATCAATACAGATTATTTGTCACGCTTTTATAAAGCATGTAACCCTAGCTATGCGCTCAATATGAGCGTTCGCAGTGATCAGCAGTACTATATAGATTTCGCTGATGTCCGTGGCTGCAAGATTGTGGAAGAATTGCAACGGACTATCAGCCGTATTTCTCCCGATGAACCTACCTGTCAGTTATTTACAGGTCATATTGGTTGCGGCAAGTCTACAGAATTACAACGCCTCAAAGCCGAACTAGAAGCAGTGGGATTCCACGTAGTTTACTTTGAGTCCAGTCAAGACCTAGATATGGCTGATATTGATGTCAGCGATATTTTACTGAGTGTAGCTCGTCAAGTCAGCGCCAGTTTAGAAGCAATTAAAATCAAAGTCCAACCACACTACTTCATCAACCTCTTCAAAGAAATCGGAGATTTTTTACAAAGCCCCATAGAACTTTCTGGAGAAGCCGAATTATCTCTGGGGATTGCCAAAATTACCGCTAAAACCAAAGATAGCGCCCAAGCGCGAAATCAACTCCGACAATATTTAGAACCACGTACTAACAGCATTTTGCAAGCAATTAACGAAGAAGTTTTAGAAAAAGCCGTTGAACAACTAAAACTCCGTGGTCAAAAAGGTCTAGTTGTCATTGTTGATAATTTAGATCGAGTTGATATGCGTCCCTTAGCATCTGGGCGGACACAACCAGAATATCTCTTTATCGACCGGGGTGAACAATTACGCCGACTCAAATGTCACGTCGTCTACACCATTCCCCTAGCGTTAATTTTCTCGAATGAGTATGAAACACTCAAAAACCGCTTGGGTGGAGGTATTTCACCAAAAGTCTTACCAATGGTGAGAGTTAAACAAAGAGATGGTAGTGATTACGAACCGGGGATGTTGCTACTGCGTCAGTTAGTCTTAGCTAGAGCATTTCCAGAAGTTTCTTATAATGAAAGACTTTCATTAATCACAGAATTATTTGAACATCCTGAAACCCTTGACCGTTTATGTCGCGTGAGTGGCGGACATATCCGTAACTTATTAGGCTTGCTATATAGCTGCTTGCAACGACAAGACCCGCCTTTTTCGGCACAATGTTTAGAAGCAGTCATTAAAGATTACCGTGATGATTTGCTATTAGCCATTGATGAATATCAGTGGGAACTATTGTTTGAAGTAGTGCAACAGCAAAGCGTTAAAGGTGAGTCTGAATATCAAAGTTTGCTGCGAAGCATGTATTTATTTGAATACCGCGATCCTGTGGGTCGTTGGTTTGGGATTAGCCCAGCATTAGCAGAAACCGAAAAAGTCTTAGCTTGGCAGCAAAAAAGGTAATAAAACTGAGCAAGCAAATAATTATTAGTATCAGTCATTAGTCTAGGTGAGTTTGACTAATGACTAATTTATAATGAGCAATTTCTTCTGTTGAGGCTGTATTCCAGTTTTGAGATATGAAAAAATCCCCATTCACAATAGAGAGCGTGAATCAGAATCAACATTCTCTACAAAGATTAGTTCGCTCAATCAAACTTTCTAAAGGGCAATTTGCTCTGATTTTAGTGCGATGTAATTACAGCCATTTAAGAGAGCAAATGCTAGAAAGCATTCGCTCTCTGACAAAAGATATCAATTTAAAAGAAATTTATTTACAACCAGCAACTAAAGCCTTACATACAACAATCATCAGTAAATTATCTCTAGATAATCCTGCTGTCATGACCGATGCTTTACCATCGGCAGTCATGGTTTTTGGTCTAGAATCAATTCTGGTGCTGGAAGATTTATTAACAAGTCTGAATCAAGCTAGAGATATTTATACAGCTACTTTTCCTTTTCCTGTAGTGTTGTGGCTACAAGATGAAGTAGCAACAATGCTCACTAAGCTTGCACCTGATTTTAAAAGTTGGGCTGCTACCACGATTAAGTTTGAATTAGCCAAGGAAGATTTAATTGCTTTAATCCGTCAAGAGACAGAATCGCTATTTGCTAAATTTTTAGAAGTAGGTGCAGAGAAATTTCTGTCTAATGCTGATTTGAATTTAGCCCCAAAGTCGCAACATCGTCATGAAATTGATGCAGCTAGAAATGATTTATTACGTCTGTATAATGTGCAGTTAGAGCCTGGTTTAGAAGCTAGTTTAGAATTTGTCTTAGGTCGAGATAAATACGCTAATGACCAAATTAATAGTGCATTAGGTCATTATCAAAGAAGCTTAAGTTTATGGCAGAGAGATGGAAAAAGAGAGAATGAAGCTGTTCCGAAAGTAGAGGGTATTGATGACAAGAATGAATGTAACTCTGCTTATCGCATTCGGCAGGCGATAGTTTTATTTCATCTTGGTTTGTGTTATCGCCGGATGGCTGACTTACATCAAATTACAAATAGTAACTATTGTCAACATGCTCTTTCCTGGTTTCAAAAATGTTTAGATTTATTAGAAAAATTACAAAGGCAAGACTTAGTAGCAAAATTTATTATCCCTGCTTGTGAAATGCTACAACGTCTCAAATATTGGGACGAATTAGAAGTATTAGCCCAAAAAGCTTTACGACTGCATGAAACCTATGGTAATACCGCTAAAGTTGCCCAAAGTTATGGTTTTTTAACAGAAGTAGCAGCATCGCGCCATAATTGGGTAATGGCTCATGAATTAGCCAGTACAGCCCTTTCAATTGCAGAATTAGCTACAGAAGTTTCTCGTCAACAAGAAAGTTGGTATCTTTTATTATTAGCGCGGACGCAGAGACATTTAGGGCAGTGGGAAGAAGCTATTAGTCATTTAGAATGGGCGAGGGTTGTTTGTGAATTACAGTATGAACCATCGCTGTATTTAGAAATTTTAGAGGAATTGCGATCGCTATACTTTTTTGAGCGTCATGATTATGCCGAAGCCTTCAATCTCAAGCAAGAAAAAATTCACATAGAACATCAATATGGCTTTCGTGTATTTATTGGCGCAAGTCAGTTACAGCCCAAACGTTATCGAATTAACCCGGTTTTAGATACCCAAACAATTCCCTTTATTCCTGAAGATATTGCTCAAGAAATTGCGGCTTCAGGACGGCTGCAAGATGTTAATCGGTTAATTGAAAGAATTACCCGTGCTGACCATAAATTGACCATTATACATGGACAGTCAGGAGTTGGTAAAAGTTCAACAATTAAAGCAGGTTTAGTTCCGGCTTTAAAGGCAAGAGTGATTGGTGAAAGGATTCCTTTACCTATTGTTTTATCTGGATACACAGATTGGGTAACAGCTTTAGGACGAAGTATCAATCAAGCCTTAGCACAATCAGAATTACCAATTGCGGTGGAATTCAACTCGACTATCTTACTAGAAAAGTTACGTCTAGCAACTGAAGGTAATCATATTATTGTGATTATTTTTGACCAGTTTGAAGAATTTTTCTTTACTAGTAACGCTGACCAAAGATTAGAATTTTATAATTTTTTTAGTGCTTGTTTAAATATTCCTTATGTCAAAATAATTATTTCCTTGCGTGAAGATTATTTGCATTATTTATTGGAGTTTGAGCGTCTTGGCAAGGAAAATACAGATAATTTATATGATTTAGGCGTAATTAATAAAAATATTTTAGATAAAGACATTCGTTATTATCTAGGAAGATTTTCTATAGAAAATACGACAGGCATTATTTATAGTTTTATCAAACGCTCTCACTATGAAATGAGTGATGAATTAATTCATCAACTAGTCCAAGATTTAGCAGGGGAAGCCAAAGAAGTCAATCCAATTGAACTGCAAATTGTGGGAGTGCAGTTACAAGCAGAAAATATTACCACACTAGAACAATACAAAATTTGTGGTGGTTCGGCAAAGTTAGTAGAGCGTTGGCTGGAGGAAGTAATTAAAGATTGTGGGCAAGAAAATGAAGAATTGAGTTGGCAATTATTATTTGAACTCACTGATGAAAAAGGTTTTCGTCCTCTCAAGACTAAATCTGATTTAGCCATTGCTTTAAGCTCACATATTTATCAAACATCAGGAACCCCATCAAATTGGGAGCTAATTCTAGAAATTTTGGTAGGCTCAGGGTTGATTTTGCGCTTACGTGAAGAGTTGGGCGATCGCTATCAATTAGTCCATGATTATTTAGTCGAACCAATTCGTCAACGCAATAGCTACGGCATAGTTGCGGAACTGGAAAAAGTCAAATCTGAAAAAAAACGCGCCGAAGTCGCCCAAAAGCTTTCCCAAGAACATCTGAATTTGATTTTGCAACGGCGGTTGCGGGAAGCACGCATAGCAGGTGTGATTTTGGCAGTCATGGGCGGAACCATAGCTGCTTTGTGGTGGCAAGCTGACTTGCAAAAACGCGCCGCCATTCGTCAAACAATTCGGGCAGAACGTAGCGAAACTAATTTGAAAATTAGCGCGATCGCAGCCACAAGTGAAGCTTTATTCGCCTCCAATAAAGAATTTGATGCCCTCCTAGAAGGGTTACGCGCCTGGAGAAAGCTAAAACAAGCCAACGAAGTATTACCAGAAACTCGAATGCGTGTAGTAACTGCTTTACAACAGGCAGTTTATGGCGTTTCTGAATTAAATCGTTTGGAAGGACACACTGATATTGTTTGGGGTGTCGCCTTTAGTTCTGATGGTAAATTCTTGGCATCGGGTAGTCGGGATCAAACTGTCAAACTTTGGCGATCTGATGGCACTTTACTACAAACCCTCAAAGGGCATACTGAGTCAGTTACCAGTGTGAGTTTTAGTCCAGATGGGCAAAGTCTGGCATCTTCCAGCCTTGATAAAACCGTGCAAATCTGGCAGAAAAACCCCGTAACTGGTGAATTTGACTTACAACCAGCCAAAACCCTAATAGACCGCGATTGGATTTATTGCGTAACTTATAGCCCTGATGGCGAGTTATTAGCCACAGGTAATCGAGATGCTACAGTCAAACTCTGGAGCAAGGACGGTACCTTAGTTAAAGTCCTCAAAGGGCATCAAGGCTGGGTGAATTGGGTCAGCTTTAGTCCTGATGGTCAATTAATTGCCTCTGCGAGTGACGATCGCACTGTCAAAATTTGGCGGCGTGATGGCACACTCGTAAAAACACTGTCCGGTCATCAAAATGGTGTAACCGTTGTGGCGTTCAGCCCAGATGGGCAAATGATTGCATCAGCAGGTAGAGACAAAATCATTAAATTGTGGCAGCGCCAGCAAAATAGCGACAATAACTTTGACTTTCAAGCTTATAAAAATTTAGAACAGCACACCAGTACAATTTGGAGCTTGAGCTTCAGCATTGATGGACAAAAGTTAGCGTCAGGAAGTGATGACAATACGGTTAATCTGTGGAGTAGTACAGGTGCATTAATTAAAACTTTTAAAGGTCATAGTGATGCAGTGGCCAGTGTGGCTTTTAGCCCAGATAACAAAATCTTGGCATCAGGAAGTTATGACAAGAGTGTCAAACTCTGGAGTTTAAATGCCCCCTCGTTACCAATTTTGCGGGGGCATCAAGATCGAGTTTTGAGTGTGGCTTGGAGTCCTGATGGGCAGATGTTGGCTTCTGGTAGCCGCGATCGCACTGTCAAACTCTGGCAAAGAGAAATTATCAATGGCGAAGCCACCACCAGACTTTACAAAACCTTAGTTGGGCATACAGAGAAAGTTCCTAGTGTGAGTTTTGATCCCTTCGGTGAATTAATCGCATCCGGTAGTTATGACAAAACAGTTAAACTCTGGCGGCGCGATGGTACTTTACTCAAAACCTTACAAGGACATACAGATAGCGTCATGGGTGTGAGTTTTAGCCCTGATGGCCAGTTATTAGCATCAGCGAGTAAAGATAAAACCATTAAACTTTGGAGTCGTGATGGTCAATTAATCACAACTTTAGTGGGCCACCAAGGTTGGGTTAATGCCGTTAACTTTAGTCCTGATAGTCAGTTGCTGGCCTCCGCTAGTGATGATCAAACCGTCAAACTCTGGCGGCGTGATGGCACCTTGATCAAAACATTTTCGCCCCATGACAGTTGGGTATTGGGTGTCAGCTTCAGCCCTACTGACCAATTAATCGCTTCTGCGAGTTGGGATAACACCGTCAGATTATGGCGACGCGATGGCACTTTGTTAAAAACACTGTTAAAGGGGTATAGCGATAGTGTGAATTCCGTGACATTCAGCCCGAATGGTGAATTATTGGCTGCTGCTAGTTGGGATAGTACAGTCAAATTGTGGAGTCGAGATGGCAAGTTAATTAAAACCTTGACTGGCCATCGCGCCCCAGTTCTGAGCGTGAGTTTTAGCCCTGATGGACAGACATTAGCATCGGCAAGTGATGACAACACAATTATTTTGTGGAACTTACATTTGGAAGACTTACTGCTGCATGGTTGTAACTGGGCCGAGAATTACCTCAACCACAACTACAATGTCGAGGGGGGCGATCGCTTGTTGTGTGATGGAATTAATCGCAGTCAATCAAAATTTCCCTTGAGGTAAGTCAGTGCGATCGCGCCTCAAGCTTTTTAATCGCCGTTTTCTGCTATCACCTCTGGTTGCAAATTTACTAAAAACGTATGCAATCTCATTCTTTCAATGTAAGGCCAGCCACCCTCAGACTCAATATCTTTCAGGAGTGAGTAAAGTTGCTGGCGATTATCGGGTAGGCTATCCTGAAAAGCACCATCCCGAATTGAGCGATGTAAATACTCCAACTGCCGCAGCAAGGTCAACAGCGCCAATGGATTTCCTTGGCAATCTCTCGCTACATCATGTACAGCTGTGGCAATCTTCTCTAGTTGCTCGACAAAATCTATTGATTCAAAACTTTTGTTGCTCATGCAACTCTCTCTGTCAAAATTAGGTCTACTCAAATTTACCGAAGATTGTCAGCTTTCAGGCGCGATCGCCTCTTACCTATACATAATCCTCACAGTCAGAAAGATAGGGCTTGTGCAAGCTTCTAGGAGTGGCTGTTGAATTATTTTTAGCTGAACTCCTTACACCCAGTCAGGACTTACGCACAAAAATAGTCTGTAGAGATTGGGTGTAGGAGTGAAAGGGTATGGGGGTGTAAGGGTTTTGGATACATACACCCCTACACCCTTCCCAAACCCTTGATTTTTGTCAGTCCTACTTCAACAAACAATCTTGCGGCCTCAGTCCTAAACTAATTTTGCTCACTCAACACAAATTGCATAACATAGCAATTCTCAGCAAAAGAGAGTGGTGGCTTTGATTACAGCCTCTCAGGAAGCTAGATAGGATCAAAGACTTCCTACTTTAAACTAGAGTGCTTTGATTTTGAGTTAAAAAAAATCGTATGATCTGGCTGATTTCCCTATAAAGCAATGGGCTGTATGTAGTGGCAATACATACATAATACAGAACGACTTCAAAAAACCCTGCAAATGCCTATAGTAGTTGCAAGGTGAGAGGTCGGAGCGACGTTAAAAGCGTCATTGATGCAGCAAAGCCTAACTTTCGGGAACAGCTTGCTGTCAGTGAGGACTGCTTTTCGTCAGAGATCAAAACTTCGTGCAGTTTTACAACTTAGATATTAATTTTTGACATTGAGGTTGACCATGAGGTATCGCGCTTTAATTGTTGCATTCTTGGCTTTATGCCTAGGGCTATTAACTGCTTGCAGTGATGCTCCAGAGGCTAGTGTTAGAGAAGTACTCACCTACGAACAAATTCGTGGAACAGGCTTGGCTAACAAATGTCCTCAATTGGCAGAAACCAGCCGTGGCTCTATTCCCCTTGACAGTAGCCAGTCTTACGCCATTAAAGAACTGTGCTTGGAACCTACTAATTTCTTTGTCAAAGAAGAACCAGCTAATAAACGCCAAATAGCTGAATTTGTAACTGGCAAATTGTTAACCAGATACACTTCTACCATTGACCAAGTACAAGGGCCACTGAAGTTCAACTCAGATGGTAGCTTGACTTTTGTTGAAGAAGATGGTCTAGACTTCCAAGCGATTACAGTTCAACTTCCTGGTGGTGAGCGAGTACCTTTCCTCTTCACCATTAAAAACTTAGTAGCTCAAACACAACCTAGTTTGACCAGCATCAATACTTCTACAGATTTTGAAGGCGAATTTAAAGTGCCTTCTTACCGTGGTGCTGCCTTCCTAGACCCCAAAGGTCGCGGTATTGTGACTGGCTATGATAATGCTGTGGCTCTTCCTGCTCAAGCAGATGACGAAGAACTCACCCGTGCAAATGTGAAGCGTGCTGATATTCTCAAAGGCAAGATTTCTCTGCAAGTAGCTAAAATAGATAGTTCTAGCGGTGAAATTGCAGGTACTTTTGAGAGTGAACAACCATCTGATACTGACTTAGGAGCCGGTGAACCCAAGGAAGTGAAGATTCGCGGTTTATTCTATGCCAGAGTTGAATCTACTCGTTCTTAAACTCAGCACATTGCTGGCATTTAAGATCAAAATTTAAAGCCATTAGGCTTCAAATCAGTCTTTAGAAAATGGACAGGTGGATTTTGAGCTAAATTGACCTAAATGGCCACATATTTCACAACTAAAGGGCTTTTCGCCCTTTTTTTATTGCTGTTCAGAACTTAAATATTATGCGTTGAGATGGGTGTATGGGGGTAAGGGTATAGGGGTGTAATGGTTTTGGATACATACACACGCCACTACTCCCAATTCCTTACCTTAAATTTAGGTCTATTGAATATTTGTAAAAATTGTATTAATTCTTTTGTGAGATACCGTAAGCATACTGAAAAATTACCTTTTATTCAGGTAAAAAAATAATCACAAACAAACTTCATACCCAGGTAAACAAATTAAGTACAATCTCGGTTTGAAATTAAGTAAATTATTTTATATTTTGTTGCTATGTAGTTTTTGATTGGCTACAGATAATAACCAATTCTAAATAACTAAAAAACAATTTTGCCGATTTAAATATTGCTTGATTGTTCAAAATTTCATAGTAGTAGCAGTGCTATATGACGACAAAAGCCTTTACATGTGCATATAGCCCGTTACTTGCTGTGAAATTTTGTAATCTTGGCTTGTTTAAACGCACTTACCCTACTGTTTATTTGCTAAATAAATCCGGTGCTATGCCTACCACAGCCACCAACGAACTGAAGCATGAAGTTTGGCAGTTGTTGAGAGAATATAAGCAATCTCGCTCAGAACATATTCGCAACCAACTGGTAAAACTAAATTTTGGACTGGTAAGAAAAGAAGCTCATTACTGGATTAATCAATGTCGTGAAAGTTATGATGACTTACTCCAGGTTGGTTGTTTAGGTTTAATTCGAGCTATTGAAAGATTTGATATTTCTAAAGGTCACGCTTTTAGTTCCTTTGCCATTCCCTATATTCGTGGTGAAATTCAACACTACCTGCGGGATAAAGGCGTGACCGTCAGGATTCCCAGACGCTATTTAGCAATACAACAACAAGCAATTGGGGTGTCTCGTTCTTTACGAGAAAAATATAATCGCCAACCCACAGATGCTGAATTAGCAGCAGCATTGGAAATTACTCTTAGTGAGTGGCAAGAAATCAAATTAGCGTGGATTAATCGCGCTCCTCTCAGCTTAGATGTGCCAGTTCAAGACTCCGAAGAAGGTGCTACTAGTCTAGGAGAATTAGTTCCTGATCCTCATTACCGCAGCTTTCAACTGGCGCAAGAAGACCAACTGCGTTTACAACAAGCATTGTTTCAACTCGAACAGTGTACTAGAGAAGTTTTAGAATGTGTCTTTTTGCAGGATTTGACACAAAAACAAGTAGCAGAACACTTGGGCATTAGTGTTGTGACGGTTTCTCGGAGAGTAAAAAAAGGGTTGGATTTATTGAAACATCTGATGTGTACAGCAGATGATTGAACATCAGCAAAATAAAACCGTATTTGTACTGGTTTAATTATGTAGAAACCAGCCCTTAAAATTTAATAATTTAGGTTATAAAGGTGAAATACTTTGCCTGAAATAAATACAGGCTTAGTTAATTTCCACAAACAAATTTTCTATAGCTTTTGAGAACAGCCAATGGGCAGAAAATCAAAAATTGCAATTGCAACTATTCTAACTTTGGCGATCGCTGGATGTGCATCAGAAAGCACACCACAAGCTAGTACTCCTGCGCCGGCTCCAACGGCTCCAGGAACACCAGCACCACCCGCCGCAGCCCCGGCCGCAGCGCCACCTGCTAAAACACCACCAGCCACGGCGGCTCAACCGTTTAATAACCCTGTGGTGTCCACAAAAAAGGTCACTAACGTTGCTTTTACCTCTCCTACATTAATTCAACCCACTGATGGTAAAACCCGGATAGATTTGGTAACTAAGGGAAGGCCAGATCCATTTGCCCAGCTTGTTACCCCAACTAGTGCTGAAGTTGGCAAAAATCCTAACGTCAAGCAAATTCCTCGCTTACCTCCTTTATCGGTAGCTATTGTCAAAAATCGCAAAGTGCCAATCAGTACTGCTAGTACTAAAAAAACTCCTATTGCATTGGCGGGAACTACCACCATTCTGCCCAAGGTTTTGCCGCAGGTTGTTCCCAGCAACCCTTTTAGTTCTGTATTACCCTCTACACCCCAACCAGATTTGGCTAAATCAGTGGTGGTGACTGGTGTAGTTTTGATTGGTAGAGAACCCCAAGCTATTATTAAAATTCCCAATGAGCCTTCTAGCCGCTATGTACAAGCGGGACAGCGATTAGCAAATGGTTTGTTGATTAAACGCATTGAAATGAATCAGGGTTCAAATCCGATCGTGATTCTGGAACAATACGGTATTGAAGTTGCCAGAATGGTAGGAGAAGCCCCGACTAACTCAACGCCATCAGTCACATCGGCTGCTAATGGCAATGCAATTTCATCAACTCTACCAACCCAAAATCTAACTGCTGTTGGAGCATCTTAAGGATGGATACTCAGGAAAAATTTGAATTTACTGGTTTACCTCTAGCTGTCTATCGAGAGATAGCTGCTCATTTACGTCAAGTTGAAGGAGTTGAGGCGGGTTTAATTCCCCAGTCATCTCAACAATTTGATTACAACCAAAGTCAAATTGATGGTTTATGGATATCTTGGTCGCCTAACTCTCGTCCTGCAAGCCGACAACGTGTGCAGCAAATTTTGGCTTACTATCACAGCCTTTATGGAGTTTGACGACTGAAATTTCCGTAAATTGCTCAAATTATATCAATAAATTTTTAATTAGCTGGGTGAAGTCAATCTATCCGATCAAGTTTGTAGTGATTGGGTAGTGTTTGTCTTGACCCTGTTTAATTATTTGGATACTATCTGGTTTCTTGCTGACTATTGGCGTTTGATCTGTTGTGATATGTGCCAATTGATAAAAAAATGTTAGTGTTTGGCTCAAAACATGATATTAAGTGATGCAATTATAAATTGCTGAGGTAAACTTGCAAGCAAAATAATGCAAAATATTACTCAGCTGCTCTTCGGTCTGGGCATCACTCAAAATGGAACACTGGCAATTTCTCATCCAGAAACAGGGCGATCGCTCTTGGCACACTTTAGAATCGCCAAATCTACAAATTTTAGAGGGTCGGTACAGAGTTTTAGCTCGTTCTAACCTGCCAAATACAGATGTGGAAGTACGGGTAACTCACTCTACAACTCATGAAGTTCCCCCAAAACGACGGATTCAAAAGTTATCGCGGCGCACTAATTCCGAAGGTTTAATGGCGGTGATTCCCTTTACGCTGCTGAAGCCAGGACTATGGGAATTACGCTGTTCTGGCGATTTGATGTCAGATATTTTTGGTAAATCTTGGCAACAAAGTGTTTATCTACAAGTCTTGTCT
This sequence comes from Nostoc sp. FACHB-190, assembly GCF_014696905.1. NCBI lineage: Bacteria > Bacillati > Cyanobacteriota > Cyanophyceae > Nostocales > Nostocaceae > Nostoc > Nostoc sp. FACHB-190. The sequence goes on along the minus strand of NZ_JACJQW010000001.1, from coordinate 663,330 downwards.
CAACAGGCAGAAGTTGAAGTCGATAAATTATCTGGTGGTGGGAATTTAGAGCCAAATTCTCTTGACTTTTTCATAATTTCTTTGCCGGATGCTCCTAATATTCATCAGGTTGATATCAATGCTGGTAGTCAGTCAATTTCGCCAACTACAGAGGTGAAGACAGATAGTGACTTAGTGACTAACGAACTTTCGGCGGAAATTGCGTCAATTGCCAGTGATAATGCTATTACGACAACGGCAGAAGCAGTCCCTGAGAGTAATTTAGATGAATTACCTGTAGAAGCAAATTTAGTTACCAGCGATCGCACTTTATCTGTCACCCCAGCCGAAATTCCTGATAGCAATTCCATAAACAGCGAATTGGCGGCGGAAACTTTATCTACAAATGATGAAACATTTGCCGTTACTAGAGAAGAAATTCCTGATCATCACTTGTCTGTCAGTGAAGTAAGCGATCGCACTTTATCGGAAACCACACAGGAAATTTCTGATGATGACTTGCAGGTAAGTGCAGTTTCGGGACAAGAAACTGTCAGCACAGAGGAAATTTCTGATGATGACTTGTATGTACAAGAAACTTTACTTATCAGCGATCGCACTTTATCAGTAAGTACTGAGGAAATTGCTGATGATGACTTGTATGTACAAGAAACTTTACCTACGAGCGATCGCACTTTATTAGTAAGTACCGAGGAAATCTCTGAGCATAATTCGCAGGTAAGTGAAGTGTCAGTACAAGAAACTTTACCTACAAGCGATGATACTTTGTCAGTCACCACAGAAGAAGAAATTTCGACTCATAACTTGGTTGTGAGTGAATCGGCTTTTGCGGAAACTCCAGCAGAAATCCCTGATGGTAGCTTGGTTGTGGCTCAATTTTCTGGTGAAAAATCAGAATATGGTATTGATCAACCTGTAAGTCCGGTATGGCTAAAAGGTGAAACAGCAGAACAAATATTACAAAGTTTAATAGATCAAGCTTTACCCACCTTGTTGTTAGAGGATGAGCAGCTAGAAGAGGAGGAAACGATACAACCATTACCACCACTCAAGCTGACTTTAGAGCAAGAAAACTATGTGGCGCGTTGGGGACAAGGACTCAGCATTAATGCCACTGTGGAGTTACAAACACAGCCTGATTTGGAAGATGAGCTACAGTACCCCACTACTTTTTATGCACTAGAAGCCAAAATTGAGCTACGCTCACCTTTAAGTTCAGAAGTTTTGGCTCAGGTAAGGCAACCTTTAGCAGATAATGTACTGCCTTTTGCAATTAACTCGGCCATTAATATTCCGATTGATTGTGAATCTAAACTGCTTTTGGGTGAACTCAGTTTATATGGCGCAATCAGTGATTTTGATGATGTCACATTGTTAGCTAATAGCTCTTTTACAATTACGGCGGATGTATCAGAATTATTAGCGATCGCTACAGTGGCAAAATCTTATCAGCAAAACTTTTTTGATAACTCTAGTACTTTAGCGGTTTCTCTACCGAGTCAAGAGCCAGAAACATCGGTCAGCTTGGGTTTGGAACTGTTTAACCTGGTCAAAACTACTGCTACACAACCACAAACTATTCTGCCATCACCAAGCCAGCCTTTACCGCCGCAAATTAATTTGTTGTCTCTGAAAAAGTCAGGAGATTGGCGATCGCCACAATTGCCTAAGTTACCAGAAAATCAAACAAGTGCGATCGCAATTAATGATGAGTTAACAGAGGTTCCCCCAGAAGGACAACAAGAAGGGGATTTGCAAGACCAGACACCTCCCATCCCTTTAGCACCCATTAACTTAGAACAGCTAGAAATTAAAAGTCGTCCAGGGTGGATGGCGGGGAATGTCTTTCCTTATCTCAAACGCCGGAAAACTGCACCGACTGAGACGACAGATTTAGAAGATGTTTCTGATTCTCCGATATTTGAAGAGTCTCTGGTAGTTGAGCCAGAAATTGAGAACCCAGAGACAGATAATGCTGTGGTGGAAACTTTGGCTTCCCCAACTTCGGAATTGCAAAACCTAGATTTAGATGATTCTGTAACTGAAACGTTAACTTCAACCGATGCTTTGGAACTGGAAAATCTAGATTTAGATAATTCCGTAGCTGAAACCTTAACTTCAAGCGATTCTGAGTCGGAGAACCCAGATGTCAATGATTCTGTGGTGGAAGAACTAACGCCAGCTAGTTCTGAGTTATTTGCTGTGTCTATGCTAGAAATGCCTGTGACACCAAGTTTGGAATTTAGTGACGACTCCATCTTAGAACCAGCTGCTCCCTTAAGCTCAGAATTGATAGCAGAGGTTAATCCTTATTCCTCGCCGTTAATTAGGAAGTGGATGCAGAGCCAAGGCTATGTTGTACCTGAACTTCCGCCTCTACCAAAGCAACGCCGTAACACAGAAGTTTTAGAGCCTGTTCCTGTGGACGAGGATTTTATAGAGACTGATTTACCAATGCCAAGTTTTGAGGCTGATTTGTCATCAAATCTTGATACAGGGATAGAAACTATTCATGGTGAATCTGAGGCTAATGCGGAAGTGGAGAGTAATTTAAATATCTCTGAAACTGAGGAAATTACAGAGGCGGAAATAAATACAGTAGAATCTGAGCTTGAGGAACATCCAGAGACAAGCATAATTACAGCAGAATCTGAGGAGCTAAATATCTCGGCGGATGTGGAAACAGAAAACATTCCTCTTGAGGAATCTAACTCTTCATTGCCATTAACAGAGCTACCCTTAAATCAAAAGATTAAAATACCGAGAGCTTGGTTAGCGCAAGAGATTGTGGTTGATGATACTGATAGTGAACCTATCGAAGATCATTTTGTCGAGCAACCACAGCAGTCAATTCCGGCTGTAGCGTCATTCCCCTTAGATGGCGAAAAATTGGAACCTTTACCCATTCCGCAATTACATATACCCGCAGGCGAACTGATTGCGGGTCAGTCGGTGCGTGTGCGTGTAGAACTACCAGAAGTTCCTGCGCCAGTGGTGGTGAAATTGTGGATTGAGGATTGCCAAACTCGCGGGTTATTGGATGGCCCTCATGTGTTCAAAGATTTGCTACCTAAAGCCTTGGGTGGTGTAGAGGTGATGACTCAGATCAATATTCCCTTTGGCTGTGTGGAAATTCGTTTAGAAGCGATCGCCTTTAATCCATCTACTCAACAAGAAAGTCACAAAGCATCGGTTGTCAGGACTGTAATTCCACCAGATTTACCAAATTATCAGTTAGATGAATTGTTGGGTTTGTAAACAACAGCTTTACATAACTGTGTTAAAAATCTTTAGAATTTAAAAAATCTGACTGAATTTGCAGTAAGCTCATTTTGAATTGTAGTGTGATTTAACAGGAACCTTTACCATGTCCACTGAACTTTTCCCCCAAATTTTTGCTTATTCTGCATCTTTCTTGTCTCCTATCTTTGTACCTATTATTGGTTGGGTTCTGCCAATAGCAACATTCTCGTTTCTGTTGTTATACATTGAGCGTGATGACATTGCCTAAATAGGTATTTAGTAATAATTAATTGGTAAAAATTTTAGTAGCCAATTAATTATCACTTCCTTACAATTCACTAGATTGTGCAATCAATTAATACTTAAAATACCGCCTAACTCCAAGAGTCAGGCGGTTTTCTTGTACTGATTTCTAAACAAGTGCTAGAAAATTCAGTGAATATATAGAAGTAGTCAGATATATCAGGAAATTGGGAAAGCTCGAATGCTAGGAATAATAAGATTTTTACCTCCTGCCTTTTGCCTTCTGAAGACAGCGCGTTGCGGGGGTTCTCTCCGTTGTAGCGACTGTCGTCCTCCTGCTATATTATGAGGTTCAAACCACTTTTATAGTGAAGAACCAATCCCAGCGTAGGCTCCGTAGAAGAAGATACCTACAACAGTAATTACGCCTAAACCTGCGATTGTAGCGACAACCCACAGGGGAATTCTTCCAGTTCCAGCAGACACAGATTTTCCTCCTCCCTTAATAACAAATCAACACAAATTTTAGATAAACAAAGTTTCCCAAAAATAGTTCCAGTTAGTTAAAGAAGTAACTGGAAAAGAGAATACCTAGAACAAAAATCAGTAGCAATCCCAGGTATAAAGAAGTACGGTTAAGTTCAACCGGTTGGTTATTGGGATTGGGCGTTCTTTCCATGATTTGCTCCTAGCGTTGAATAAATTGCATTGCGGCGATCGCGCCCAAGAAAAACACGGTTGGCACACCCAAGGTATGAACTGCCAGCCATCTAACTGTAAAAATTGGATAGGTAACTGGTTGATTGATGTTATTTCCGCTAGTCATGATTTCAAACTACTTTCCAATAAATTTTTCAACTTGTTTCTTGGCTTCATAACGGTTATTCACAATTGGCAATTCCTGCCGTGTTTGTGTGTAATACTCGTTAGGGCGAGGTGTGCCAAATACATCATAAGCCAGCCCGGTGCTAACAAATAGCCAACCGGCAATAAATAATGCTGGGATGGTGATGCTGTGAATTACCCAGTAACGAATGCTGGTAATAATGTCCGAAAACGGACGTTCTCCAGTGGTACCTGACATTTAGATCCCTACCTTCACAAAGACTGTTATTGAGTTTATTATCCTACAAAGTTTAGAAAGAGTTACAACTTGCAACGCTGTTCTCATAAATCAGAATTAACACTTAAACTTCGGTTATGTCTAAGCTGCTTTTTCTGACGCAGTTTTTTCAGCCCTGGCGTTATATTTCAGCAATACACCGCGATCGCCAATGATAAATCCTTGGTCGGGACTGAGAAAGACTATTTTATATAGATTAGCGGCTACCTGTTCCACATCACGGTCTTTTTCCCAGGTTTTACCACCATCAGTACTCCGCAGCAAGTTACCGCTACCACCGCCTATCCACAGTTCATTGGGTGTGCGATAAGCCAAATCCAGTAAACCCCAACTGGTGGATAACTCTGGATATAAAGCTTCTTGCCATTCTTCGGCGTTATTGGGTTCACTAAATTGAATCTGACCACCGCGTGCTAATAACCACAGTTGGCCATTATCATTGAAACCCATATTTTCTACACGCCGAGAACTAATGCGGTTATGGGGAACCCAAGCATTTTGTCCTGGTTCCCAAGTCGAGTAAAAGCTACCCTTAGCTGAAACTGCGACATATTTACCATCAGCAGAACGCTGCATATTCCGTACTACACCAACAGCAGCTTCGACTTGGGCTTTCCAATTTTTACCACCGTCAGTAGTTTTGTAAATTGCACCCACATCTGTAGCCATTTCGGCTGAGTTGGTTCCCAGTGCATGAACAGAAATGGGATTACCAGGTAACTTTTCGCTCAAAGGAATACGTGACCAAGAACGACCTTCATCGGTGGTATGCAGTAATAGGGAAGGTTCGCCGACTATCCAACCTTCTTTGCCAGAAAAACTGACAGAATCAAAGCGATATCGAGAATCATCCAGTGCTAAGGACAAGGGTTGCCAATTTTTACCACCGTCTTGAGTTTCTAAAAGTGTGGCGTTGCTGCCTACTAAAAAACCATGCTGAGAATCTTGGGTAAAAGCGATATCTAGCAACTTCTCGTTGGTTGGCACAGTAATAATTTCCCAAGGGTTGAAGCTAGTGGAAGGCACTTTACTACAACCTATACACAAAACAACTACTATCAAACAGGCAATTATGCGTTGCCAACTTTTCACAATGGATTGCATCAGTATTTCTTAGTGTTTTCTAAATTCGTTTAAGTTTTACCTTAAGAGATGCGATCGCTCTCTAAAATCGGTAAAGCAAGATAGCGGGTCTTATTGTAAGCCGTAAAGACTGATAAAGAACAAGAAAGCCAGAGCCAAAGCCCCAAAAATTAAGATATTCTTCTGCCCTGGAGTCAGTTTGTTCACACCCAAGCCAAAACCCAGATTTTCTTTAAAACCAGATGCTGTACCAGCCGGGCCAATATTGGTAAAAGCAGTTTTTTTAGCACTACAAACTGGACAACGCCAGTTTACAGGCAAGTCTGTAAACAGTGTCCCGGAAGGGATATCATGCTTATCATCTCCCTTCTCAGGTTCATAAACATAACCGCAGGCGCGACACTCATAGCGGTCTAACGCTGGAGTCTCAACAGCTTGTTCGCTCATGGCTAAGGTCTCCCAGAGGGGAATTATTAAATATACGTTAAAAATTATGACATAACTGTTAGACTTTTCTATCACTCATACAAACGAATCAAATACCTGAAATCCGTCTGTTTCCCAGATTTCAGAAAACTCGAAAAGATATAATGTAAAAGAAAGTAACAGCGTTATTTACACCATAAGCGGTAGAAATTCATTGTGTTTGTCCTTAGCGGTTACGAGTACTTCCTAGGCTTCTTAATTATCTGTAGCCTAGTGCCAGCCCTGGCGCTTTCTGCTTCCAAGCTTCTCAGACCCAGTGGTAACAGCCTGGAACGCCGCACAACTTATGAATCTGGGATGGAACCCATCGGTGGAGCCTGGATTCAGTTCAACATTCGCTACTATATGTTTGCGCTGGTTTTTGTCGTCTTTGACGTAGAAACTGTGTTTTTGTATCCTTGGGCGGTTGCTTTCAACCGTTTAGGGCTATTAGCATTCATTGAGGCGCTAATTTTTATTGCAATTCTTGTAATTGCTTTAGTTTACGCATGGCGTAAAGGAGCTTTGGAATGGTCTTGAATTCTGATTTAAGCACCCAAAACAAAGAGCAAATCATCAACCCCATTGAGCGTCCGACAGTCACTCAAGACCTTTCAGAAAATATTATCTTGACAACGGTTGATGACCTCTACAACTGGGCTAGGCTTTCAAGTCTTTGGCCTTTGCTGTTTGGGACAGCTTGCTGCTTTATTGAGTTTGCAGCTTTAATTGGCTCTCGGTTTGACTTTGACCGCTTTGGTTTAATTCCCCGTTCCAGCCCCCGTCAAGCTGACTTGATTATTACCGCCGGCACAATCACGATGAAGATGGCACCCCAGTTAGTGCGTCTTTATGAACAAATGCCTGAGCCAAAATATGTGATTGCGATGGGCGCTTGTACAATTACTGGCGGGATGTTCAGCGTCGATTCTCCCACAGCTGTACGCGGAGTTGATAAGTTAATTCCGGTAGATGTGTATTTACCTGGTTGTCCTCCCCGCCCCGAAGCGATTATTGATGCAATCATTAAGCTGCGGAAGAAAATTGCTAATGATTCCATGCAAGAACGCGCTCAAATCAAGCAAACCCACCGCTTCTACAGTACAACTCACAACTTGAAGCCAGTCGCAGAAATTTTAACTGGCAAGTATATGCAGTCAGAAACTCGCTTCACTCCACCCAAAGAATTAACAGAAGCAATTGGTTTACCAGTACCACCTGCGCTGCTAACTTCTCAAACCAAGGAGGAATTGAACCGTGGCTGATGAAGAATCTAAACCAGTTCCCGCAGGACAAGATGCTTTAGTGCCGGCTGGGCCGATTTCGCAATGGTTAGCAGAAAATGGCTTTGATCATGAATCTTTAGCGCCGGATAAAAATGGTGTAGAGATTATTAAAGTCGGGCCAGAATTTTTACTCCCCATTGCTACAGCTTTGTATGCTTATGGGTTTAACTATCTCCAGTTTCAATCGGGTATTGACCTTGGCCCAGGACAGGATTTAGTCAGTGTGTATCACTTAGTCAAAGTTGGTGATAATGCTGATAAACCGGAAGAAGTGCGAGTTAAGGTATTCCTCCCCAGAGAAAATCCCCGAATCCCTTCAGTTTACTGGATTTGGAAAACCGCAGACTGGCAAGAACGCGAAACCTACGATATGTTCGGCATAGTCTACGAAGGACATCCCAACCTGAAGCGGATTTTAATGCCAGAAGATTGGGTGGGCTGGCCTTTGCGGAAAGATTACGTCTCGCCTGATTTTTACGAGTTGCAAGACGCTTATTAGGTAGTGCTGAGTTTCAGTTGGTGAGAATTTTGATGTCTCATTCTTAACCCTTCTCCGGTGACGGAGGAGGGTAATGTTTTTTAAACGCGGAGGAATGGGGAGGTTGGCGCAGCGAAAAGTTGCGTGCGGGGGTTCCCCCCGTTGAGCAAACTTTTCAAGACAGAGTTTCGTAGAGGGATATGTTCTAGTTTTGGGTGGATGGGTGATGATATGAATAGTTAAGTTATGCAGTGATGTCTTATGTCTGATGAATTATTAAAGTCTTTTCAGCAAGCTTATAGAAATTTAGAGTTATTACCACTCATTGAGACAAAAGATTTAGATAGATTTAGGGTGAATTATGGTGATGAGGTAATTGAGGAATTAGAGCAGTTAGTCGAAGATAGTCCTAATGGTGATGGCAAGATTATTTTTACCGGACATCGTGGTTGTGGTAAGTCTACTTTGTTGGCTGAGTTTAGTAGAAGAACACAAAACCGTTATTTTGTAGTTTTATTTTCGATTTCCGACACAATTGAAATGTCAGATGTTAATCACATCAATATTTTATTTGCGATCGCTGTTAATTTAATGTATGAGGCAGAAGCCCGTAGAGTCGAAATTCCTAAGTCTGCGAAAAATGCTTTTTATAAGTGGTTTGCTACTCGGACTAAGACGGAAGAATTTAATATTGAAGCTGAAACTTCACTTGGGTTTGATTTGCTCAAGTTGATTAGTAATAAGTTAAAGGCTGATGCGGCTGTTCGCTATGAAATTAAGCAAGAGTTTGAGAGAAAAATTTCTGATTTAATTGCTCGGATTAATGAAATAGCTGCCGTTATTCATGTAGCTACTAAACAAGATGTTTTAGTGATTATTGATGATTTAGATAAATTGGAACTGGAAAGGGTAAATGACATATATAGAGACAATATTAAAACTTTATGTCAACCAAATTTTAGAATTATTTATACACTACCTATTGCTGTTTTACGAGATAAGTTTCTCAGACGACTGATTGAGACGGAAACTAATGATCAAGTTGTAGTTATGCCTGTATTAAAGTTATTTGAACAAGGGCAAAGTCGTCAGGTTGGTGCAAAGCCTCGACCGCAAGCAGAGAATATTTTATGTGAAATCTTACAAAAACGAATCGCATCTGAACTTATAGAAAAACAAACGGCAGAAAAGATTGTTTTAAATAGCGGTGGTGTGTTGCGAGAGTTAGTAAGAATTGCTAATGAATGCTGCCGCATTTGTCTGCGATTAATTAGGCGTAAACCTGGACAAGCTGTGGTGATTGATGAGCAAATTTTAGATGAGGCGGTTAATAATATCCGTAATGATTTTGCTGTGCCTTTGGGGAAACTGGATTATGGCATCTTGCAAACTACTTATAACAACTTTATGCCCGATGATCCGAGAGATTCTGAGTTTTTAGATTTGCTCCACGGACTTTATATTTTGGAATATCGCAACCGCAAGAACTGGTACGATGTTCACCCAATAGTTGTAGAACTCTTAAGAGACCGGGGGTTGATAAATGACAGTTAATGAACTATTTGAAGATGCAAAAAATCGAGATGTTTATGATGATTTAATTGTTTCTATAGAGGCTAAAGCACATCAGTTAAATTTGCTAATTGCTGTTTGTGATGATGCTAGTTTTCGGGATGAAATTATTGCTCAGTATGAATCTGAATTACAGAGGGAAATCCGTCCTTATCGGGTGACATTGGCAAGGGGTGAACCGAGTTTAAGGGCTGCTGTTGCTCAACTAGTAGAAAGTGAAAAGTATTTGCAGCAACATAACCCAGCAGTAATTACAGTCACAGGGATAGAACAGCTTTATTTTCTAAAACTGGGACAGGAACGTTCAGAACAAGAGATTTTTTTCGGTTATTTGCAGTGGACTAGGGAAGGGTTGAGGGAATTTCCTTTTGCGATTGTCTTGTGGGTAACTAATCAGATTTTAGTTAATTTGATAAAGAAAGCTCCTGATTTTTGGAGTTGGCGTAATGGTGTTTTTCACTTTGTGTCTAGAAAGAAAAATACAATTTCTGGTAGAGAATTGGAACCAATTCGTTTTGCTTTCAGTGGCAATGAGTTTTCCGGGTTGGATGATGAGAATCCCTATTTATTACCCATAGAAGATTTGCAAGGATTTATTCAGAATGCAGAAAAGCGAGGTGTTAAAGATGCAACTTTAGCAACTTTGTACTTTAGTTTAGGAGAAATTTATAGAAAAAGACTTGAACGAGGTGAGTTTCAAGATTACAAAAAAGAGCAAGAATTAGGAATTGAATATTTGAGCAAGGCTGTTGAACTGCAAAAAGAGTTAGCTTTAGAAAAGGACTTATCCAGTAGTATCACCAAGCTAGCGTTACTCTACAACTCCCAAGGCAGATACAGCGAGGCTGAACCTCTTTTTATCCAAGCCTTGGCACTCAGACGCAAGCTGTTGGGTGAAGAACATCCTGATGTGGCACTTAGTCTCAATAATCTGGCGTTACTCTACAACTCCCAAGGCAGATATAGCGAAGCCGAACCCCTTTTTATCCAAGCTTTGGCACTCAGGCGCAAACTGCTGGGTGAAGAACATTCCAATGTCGCTTCTAGCCTCAGTAACCTAGCTAATCTTTACCACTCTCAAGGCAGATACAGCGAAGCTGAACCCCTTTACATCCAAGCTTTGGCACTCAGGCGCAAGCTGCTAGGTGAAGAACATCCTGATGTCGCCTCTAGCCTTCACAATCTAGCGGGACTCTACTATTCCCAAGACAGATATAGCGAAGCCGAACCTCTTTACATCCAAGCTTTGGCACTTAGACGCAAGCTATTGGGAAAAGAACATCCCGATGTCGCCTCTAGTCTCAACAACCTAGCGACACTCTACTCTTCCCAAGGCAAATACAGCGAAGCCGAACCAATGTGCATCACAGCTTTGGCACTCAGGCGCGAGCTGCTGGGAGAGGAACATCCAGAGTTTGCACAAAGCCTCAACAACTTAGCGCATCTCTATCACTCCCAAGGCGAATACAGCAAAGCCGAACCACTTTACATTAAAGCTTTGGCACTTAGGCGCAAGCTGTTGGGTAAAGAACATTCCAATGTCGCCTCTAGCCTCAATAACCTAGGGTTACTCTATAAATCTCAAGGCAGATACAGCGAAGCTGAACCCCTTTTCATCCAAGCTTTAGATATTCTAGAACGAGGCTTAGGTGAAAATAATTCAAATACTATTACTGTACGTAAAAATTTAGCAGAGTTGCGCGATCGCCTCCCCTCAGAACAATCATATTGAGTCCCATATCTTTTTTTATCTCGCGCAAAGGCGCAAAGTCGCAAAGAAGAGCGCAAGAGTGTAGTTTCAAGCTCGAAGTTTCGTGTTCTGAGGTGGAATGATGGAGTTGTGAAGGCGATCGCTTGACCTTTTTACTCAGAGTTTTAGGTTCTAAGTTGAAATCCTTATATTGTTTTTGTTTTACTCTCATCAAGGTTGCCTTCCCATTTGAGATTACCTCGATAAGCCTTGATTTTTTCTTGCTGCTTTAGTTTAATCAGTGTCTTCAACCCAAGTTCAATTACTTCTTGTGCCGTCTTCAGCCCAGTGACTCTAATTGCTTCATCTATCAGCTTTTCGTCAATCACAAAATCAGTTTTCATAACAGGTTTAGATGTTTGTATTACGATTTTACTGAAAACTTTGCATTCAGAAGGGGAATAATGGGGTTGAAAGGGCGATCGCTGGAGGATTGTGTCATCTACTCTAGCAACACAACACGATCGCCTAATCCCTTGATTTTGCGGATTCATACTTAAGTGCTAAATGTGTAAAGTAGATACAGCAGATAGCCATCAAGGTTGTATATATGCAAAATAGAGATTTGTAGGAATTGCAATTTAAAACTAAAGTTAGTAAATCAATATTTTTCAGTCAGTATGATGGAGCAAAATGATCATCAACAGCGCCGCGCCGCTAATCAAGAGTTTGAACAATCTCTCAACCAGTTGGAAGGTATTCTACAGCAAGGTCTGACTGAAGACGACGAAACCCAGATTGAAGAACCAATCGATATTGAACTAGCTGATGATTTAACAGAAATTGATTTAGCTGCTTTTGAGGATGCGGTGGCTGATATTGAACAATATCTGGAAGAAAAGACAAAGTGATGCTGCTTTAGTTTGTGGTTATTTGTCGCCGAGCTTCGTATAACATTAAAGCAGCTGCGATCGCCACATTTAAAGACTCGACTCCAGGACTCAGGGGAATATTGACTTGTTTATCTGCCATGTTTGCCAAGTCTGCCGATAAACCTGCGCCTTCGTTCCCCAATAAAATTAAACTGGGTTTGTGCCAATCAATTTCCCAATAAGTTAATTTTGCTGTCGGCAAAGTCGCTATCACTTGCATTCCCGCCTGCTGACTTTGCTGGACTGTGGTTAATAAATCTTCACTCACTGCCATATTTAAGCGAAACCATTGTCCAGCACTAGCACGCAACACTTTGGGATTATCTAAATCTACACTATCACCAGTCAACCATAATCCCGATGCACCAGCCGCAGCCGCCGTGCGAATAATCGTACCTAAATTCCCAGGGTCTTGGATGGTTTCTAAAGCTAAAACAATGCCATCAAAGGGGACTTGATTGATGGACTCGCTGCGTTTGGCTGTGGCGACTACACCATCTGGTTGTATTGTAGTAGCGATCGCTCCTAAAACTTCCTCGCTGACAATTTCTGCCCTTTCACAACTACTACATAACCTCTCCCACAAGGAAGCATGAGCCGCTTGCCAGTCTGGTGTACAACACACCGTTTCTAAGGGATAATTTACCGTACAAGCTTCTTCTAACAAATGCGTCCCTTCCAACAAAAACAACTCCTGCTTGTGACGCTCCTTAGTAGAGTGCAGCTTGCGAATTTGCTTAACGAGAGGGTTTTGTAAACTAGTTAACATTTGCTAATAATTTGCTAGTAGTGGAGCTTTGATTTTACTCAGCACTTAGCACTTTTTACTCTAAAATGCGGAACCCGGGACTTGAACCCGGAAGCCTTGCGGCACTAGAACCTGAATCTAGCGCGTCTGCCAATTCCGCCAGTTCCGCGTGACATTCGTTTTTTAATCGACAATTTCTAATTGTTACTCAATTATTTATTTTTGTCAACTTATATTCAAAATATCTGTATCGTAGATATTTTAAATTCCAGATTGGGAACTATGATGAGTGGTTGAGTTTCCTACAACTCAAAGACCATCCCTAAAAAAACAGCGCCTATAGTCTACTAAGTATTGAAATTTACCATTACATCTGAGATTAATTACCGTTATTTTTTGCCCTCAACTCACGAGCCAAAAAATATATTGATTAATCCAAAATGTAGACAAATGAAATCTTTACTGTAGAATCAAAACCAACTTCAACCCTTGAAAATTAAGTATTATTTTTGGAGGTAGGCTTATTAATCCTTCTACCAGCTTACCAGATGCCAAGCTTGCACCTCAAGCAGACTCCTCAGTCTTGCAAATTTTCGGTGGGCATCGTTTGCACGGTCATGTCAAAATTAGCGGGGCAAAAAATTCAGCACTGGTAATCATGGCTGGAGCATTGCTCTGTTCTGGAGATTGTCACATCCGCAATGTTCCCTTGTTGGCGGATGTCGAAAAAATGGGACAAGTTTTATCAGCTTTAGGTGTAAAGGTTTCACGCCAAGGCGATATTTTAGACATTAACGCCAGTAATATCACTACATCTAAAGCTCCCTACGAACTCGTGACTCAGCTACGAGCCAGTTTTTTTGCGATCGGTTCTATTCTGGCTCGGCTAGGGGTGGCACAAATGCCCTTACCAGGTGGCTGTGCAATTGGCGCTCGACCAGTTGACTTGCATGTCCGGGGACTGCAAGCAATGGGAGCCGAGGTGCAGATTGAACATGGCATTTGTAATGCTTATGTTCCCAATGGTGGCAGATTAAAAGGAGCCAAAATTTACCTCGACACTCCCAGCGTCGGCGCAACAGAAACATTGATGATGGCGGCTACCCTGGCTGATGGCGAAACGATCATCGAAAATGCGGCGCGTGAGCCAGAAGTTGCAGATTTAGCGAATTTCTGTAACGCAATGGGAGCCAAAATTCACGGTGCTGGTACTAGTGTCATCACCATTGAAGGTGTCCCGCAATTGCATTCTGTTGACTACAGCATTATCCCCGATCGCATTGAAACCGGCACCTTTTTGGTAGCTGGTGCAATTACACGTTCGGACATCTTATTATCTCCAGTTGTACCCGACCATTTAATTCCCGTAATTGCCAAACTGCGGGAAATCGGTGTGCAGATTATTGAAGAAGCCCCAGACTGCTTGCGAATACTACCTGCGGAAACTCTCAAGGCGACATATATTGAAACCTTGCCCCATCCTGGTTTCCCCACAGATATGCAAGCACCGTTCATGGCGTTGCTCACCTTAGCAGAAGGTGACAGCATCATTAACGAGTCTGTGTTTGAAAATCGCTTGCGCCATGCTTCCGAGTTAAACCGCTTGGGTGCAGATATTCGCGTTAAAGGTAATGCAGCTTTTGTGCGCGGAGTCCCTAATTTATCGGGTGCGCCTGTTATTGGTACAGACTTACGGGCATCAGCAGCCCTCGTCTTAGCTGGCTTGGCGGCTGATGGACAAACCACTTTCCAAGGCTTGCATCACCTCGATCGCGGTTATGATCGTCTTGATATCAAGTTGCAGCAATTGGGAGCTAAAATCAAGCGCGTCAACGAAGTCTCAACCCCTGGGGTGACTTCTAATGGCAGCACTCCCCCGGTCACAATTGCTAATTAGAGGGGAGTGTAGAGAGAGGGGGGAGTGTGGGGAGTGTGGGGAGAGAGGGGAGTGTGGGGGGAAAGATTTCTTCACCATCCTCCCACACCTCCCACCCCTCCCACCCCTCCCACACTTACCCCCTTCTTCCACCGAATGAATCGTTATACTAGCTTGTGGATGGCTGTTAAATTAGCAGCCAAGTTTTTACAGTCTTTGTGTTCAAGCTGGCTATATCATGTCATTCATTAAAACTCCGCTAATTGGTTTAAAAGCTGACTCCTTTCGTCATCCCTTAGACTTGGAATCTACCAAAGCTCTCAAACAAATACCTGGTATTGATTTGATGGTGCGAAATTGGCTGGGGCCAATGGCGGAGCAGATTTTTTATGTAGAAAATATTGCTTCTAGTGTTTTAGTCAGTGAAAATCAACTGCCAGATTTACATAAATTATTATTAGAAGCTTGCAAAGTTTTAGATATTGAACCGCCGCAATTATACGTCCGACAACATCCAGCACCCAACGCTTATACTTTTGCGATGCGGGGTAAACAACCTTTTGTGGTGTTGCATACTTCCTTGATAGATATCCTCACACCAGAAGAAATTCAGGCGGTAATTGCCCATGAGTTAGGGCATCTAAAATGCGACCATAGTGTTTATTTAACGCCTGTAAATTTACTGGTATTAGCGGCAGCAATTGTGCCGAATGTGGGGAACTTTTTGGCGCAAGCCATCCAAACACAACTTTTAGAATGGGTACGTTGTGCTGAGTTTACCTGCGATCGCGCCGCTTTACTAGCCACCCAAAACCCCAAGGTGGTTATGTCTGTACTCATGAAACTGGCTGGTGGTTCGCCCACACTTGCACCGCAACTCAACCTCGATGCCTTTGTTGCCCAAGCCCGTGCTTATGATGAAATTAGTAAAACAGAATTGGGCGAAATGGTGAAAGTCGCCCGCACAGCCCAATTAAGCCATCCCGTACCAGTGCTACGCGCCAGAGAAATTGACCGTTGGGCGAGTAGTCAAGAATATCAAACTTTACTGCAAACTCATGGGTTGAAAAGTTCTGGTGAAGTACCAACAAAAGGCGGCTGGCGGAACTGGTAAATTGGCATTCAAAGGGAGTAGGGAGTGGGGAGAAGGGGTGTGGGAGGTGTGGGAGGATGGTGAAGAAATCTTTCCCCCCACACTCCCCTCTCTCCCCACACTTCCCCCTCTCTCTATACTCCCCTCTCCCCAAACGTGAGAAATTCGGGGATGAGTAATTTTGATTACTACTCTAAAGTTCGGACAGTCAAAACCTGCGGTGGTGTTGAGTCTGGTGGATAAATCACGTCTACTTGTAGATTTCTTTGGCTGGCGGGTGGGAGAACAAACTGCACCAATGGTTCTAAAACCTGGCCAGTTCTGTGCCATAAATGCACATACCGCGTTTTCTTTTGTCCTTGGTCATCAACATAACGCAGTCGTACTGTCCCGCGAAAGAAGGGAAAATCAAGTGATGGTTTGCGGAAACGAATGCCACCTTGAGATAACTTGTCTTCTTTTAAAGGTGTTTCTAGGGTGACGGTGACTTTTTGAGTTTGGTTTGTCTGATTTTTTAACGGCAAACTCAGGTTATATTCCACCCCATAATTACCGTGTGCTTCGTAGGCGGTATCAGGATAGCGCACCAACATTTTAGCTGTTTGGATTTGGTCAGTACCCAATCGACCGCCCCGGAGAGTAACTAAAGGATAGGAAATACCTTTACCGCGTTCAGGAATAGTTAAATACTGGGCTTTGGGATTATCTACCAAGTTAGCTTGCCATTGGGAACCTTGAGAAACACCAGCCACACGTCCGTAAATAAGAGAACCGCTAGTAGCATTGGGTGGGGTTGGGGTTTTATCTCTCGGCCCGGCAAAACTGCCATTGTTTAATAAAGCTTGCCATTCACTTAAAGTTGGCGCACGGTCAGAATTATCAGCATTTTTTTTAGCAAACATCGCCAAACTAGCCGCGTATACTTTACCGCTACTCTGCAAGCGCAAAAAACTAGAACGACCATTCACAGGCTTGGCTAAATTTCTCACAGGAATTGGATGATTTAATAACATCCGGCTACCACCAGGAGGAATGACGAACCTGGCGGGGAAATCTGCTTGACGCACACCCCGCAACACATCACTGACAGCCCTCGCCCCTGGGCCAGAATAAACCTTGCCATCATTATTTTCTAGGTAAGGCGCTAAGGTCACAAAGGGCGCATCCTGCATTAAATAACTTGCGCCCTGCAAGACATTAACTGTCACAGGTTTTTTACTAGGATTTTGGAGTATGACACCGATATAGAGAGTTTGTAAATCTTTGGGCGTGTGGGTGTAATGATGGGCAAATAAATCGAAGCGTCCCTGAAAGGGAAAATTGAGGTGGGCGGCGGGGACTTTTTTATTATTAGCGGGAAAGGTAGAAAGTAAAATCCCTTCGTTTTTAATCCATTCGGGGCTGTTACTGTTAAACACCGGGATGGTATCTAACTTACCGGGTAAGGCGCGGACTTCTCCTGGTTGGATGATTTCTTGGGGTGCTGGTTTGGGGGAAGTTTGGGCGACAACTGCGGAGTTATTTTTATCAGTTGTGCAGCCGACTGCTTGAATAATAGCCAGTCCAAATAAAAGTGTGAATATTGGTAATGCTAGTTTCTGGGGCATAAATTCAGGAAATGGAAGTGTTGACAATATTTCTGCTAACTACAACGTGAGTTCAACGAATTAATGCAAAATCCAAAATCTAAAATCTAAAATCTAAAATTACAATAAGGGAGATTACGGAGATCAGTTACGGGCAGTGGCTGGAGTTGGGTGGTTAGTGTATGGCTGATGAAATAATAGATTTAACAAATTGCGATCGCGAGCCGATTCACATTCCAGGTTTAATTCAGCCTCACGGAGTTTTGCTGGTTTTGCAAGATGCTCACCTCGAAATTATCCAAGTTAGTGATAACACTGAAAAAATCATTGGTCATCCACCAGAGGCACTTTTAGGCAAACATTTATCAGTTTTATTTGATACCAAGCAAATTCAAAAAATTCAGCAATGCCTCACCGCAGATTTCGAGACAATTAATCCCCTGGATTTATCAATTAAGCATGGCAATAAATTGCGGTACTTTGATGGCATTATCCACCACTCAGACACAGTAATTCTTTTGGAATTAGAGCCGAAAAAAGTTAACCAAAAAGCTGATTTTGTTGATTTTTATCATCAGGTAAAATGCACAATTACCCGGATGCAAAAATCTGTCACACTACGAGAAATGTGCCAAGTTGTTGTTCAAGAAGTGCGGCGGATTACTGGCTTTGAGCGGGTGATGATTTATCAATTTGATGGGGAAGGTGCAGGTTGTGTGATTGCTGAAGATACTGATTTAGCAATTCCTTATCTAGATTTACACTACCCATCTTCGGATATTCCCAAGCAAGCCCGACATCTTTACACCCTCAATTGGCTGCGGTTAATTCCTGATGTTAACTACCAACCTGCACCGTTAATTCCTCATAATAATCCTCTGACAAATCAACCACTCGATTTAAGTTTGTCTGTGTTGCGGAGTGTGTCTCCAATTCATTTGGAGTACTTACATAATATGAATGTGACAGCTTCAATGTCTATTTCTTTGTTGCAAAATCAGCAGCTTTGGGGATTAATTGCCTGTCATCATTCATCACCTAAATATATTCCTTACAATATCCGTACCATTTGCGAATTTATTGGGCAGGTAATGTCTGTGGAACTGGCAAACAAAGAAGCCAGTGAAGATATTGACTACAAAATGCAGTTGAAGTCCTTACAAACTCAATTTGTGGAGGCTTTGTCCCAGTCTAAGTATTTTTTGCATGGGATGGTGCAGTTACAATCTCAATTACTGAATTTGGTGAATGCTACAGGGGCAGTAATTTGCAGTGGTAATCAATTTATCCCTGTGGGTGAAGTGCCATCAGAGGCAGAGGTAAATGCTTTACTGAACTGGATGAAACCACGGCTACATCATAGTTTATTTGCAACGCGATCGCTCTCTCAAGATTATCCCCCAAGCGAGTCATTCCGCGCGATCGCTAGTGGTGTGTTAGCTTTGGAAATTTCACGGGTACAACACAATTACTTGATTTGGTTTCGCCCAGAAGTAATCGAAACTGTCAACTGGGGTGGCAATCCGCACAAACCTGTGGAAGTATTATCTGATGGCAGTTTGCGAATGTCACCACGCAAATCTTTCGAGTTGTGGCAAGAAACGGTGCGGGGTTGCGCTTTACCTTGGAAACCCAGCGAAATTGCCGCCGTTACCGAACTGCGAAGTTTAATTGTCGGTGTTGTCTTACGACAAGCCGATGAACTCGCCTCTATGAATTTTGAATTACAACGCAGCAACGAAGAACTTGATTCTTTTGCTTATATTGCTTCCCACGATTTGAAGGAACCACTGCGCGGGATTCATAACTACGCTAATTTCTTAATGGAAGATTATGCCGAAACGCTCAAGGGTGATGGGGTGGCGAAACTACAAACCCTGGTGCGCTTAACCCAGCGTATGGAAGATTTAATTAATTCTCTGCTGCATTTTTCGCGGTTGGGACGGGCGGAACTGATGCGCCAACCAGTCAACCTGAATGATTTAGTCCAGCAGGTAATTCATACCCTCAGCATTACCCGCCCACAAAGTGAAATAGAATTTCGGCTTCCCCAAACTCTGCCCAGTATAGAATGCGATCGCGCCCAGGTAAATGAATTATTCACAAACTTAATCAGCAATGCCATGAAGTACAACGATAAAGCCCAAAAATGGGTAGAAATTGGCTATATTCCCCAGGAAGACACCTCCCAACAGCCAATTTTCTATGTGCGTGATAATGGCATTGGCATTTTAGAAAAGCACCTCGACAAAATCTTTCAAATCTTTCGCCGCTTACATGGACGAGATGAATTTGGCGGTGGAACTGGTGCAGGCTTAACCATTGCTCGCAAAATTGTGGAACGCCACGGCGGGAGGATTTGGGTAGAATCTACACCCAAGCAAGGTAGTACATTTTACTTTACATTAACAGCAGAGGCAATCAATTGAAGACAATGAGAACTGCGCCCATACCCCTGCTGTTAGTGGTGGAAGACAGCAACGAAGACTTTGAAGCCCTGCAAAGATTGTTGGAGCGATCGCCCATTCAAGTACCGATTCAGCGATGCGTCAATGGAGAGCAAGCCTTGGCTTTTCTGCATCGTACTGGTAACTATAGCGACATCTGCTTTTCTCCGGGCTTGATTGTCTTGGATTTAAATCTGCCGGGAACCGATGGCCGAGAAGTATTGCGCCAGATCAAGCAGGATGATAATCTAAAGACCGTTCCGGTTGTGGTATTTACCACCTCCAATAACCCCAAAGATATCGAAGATTGTTACCGCTACGGAGTTAACAGCTACATCGTTAAACCGATTAATTTTGAGCAGCTAAAACGAGATGTGCAAACATTGATCCAATACTGGTTTGAGGTGACAACACTTCCTGAACACCTGGAGTATTAATCATGGTTCAAGCTCGGTGCAACGTCTTAATTGTCGATGATTCTCCTGAAGACCGAGAATTTTATCGGCAGTGTTTGTTGCGCGATCGCGATTACTCCTACAATATTTGGGAAGCCACCTTGGGGAGTCAAGGCCTGGAACTTTGCCAGCAACAACCAGATGTGATTTTGCTGGATTATCGCTTGCCTGATTTGGATGGCTTAGAATTTCTCGCTCAGTTAAAAGCTTTTAGCCAACAGCCTGAATTACCCGTAATTATGGTAACAGGCCAAGGCAGTGAAGCGATCGCTGTCCAAGTCATGAAAGCAGGCGCACAAGATTATCTCGTCAAAGAACACATCACCCCAGCAACTTTGCAACGAGCAGTTCAGGGAGCCATTGAAACAGTCCAGTTGCGGAATCAATTACAACAGCGCATCAAGCGAGAAAGATTAACAGCACAAATTATCCAAAAAATTCATCAATCCTTAGATTTACAGGAAATTCTGCAAACAACAGTCACCGAGGTCAGACAGTTTCTCCACACAGATCGAGTTGTGATTGTCCGTTGGCAACCAGATAATAGCGGCATTGTTACCAACGAATCAGTCGGTGCAGGATGGACACCACTGTTGTCTACTTGCTTATATAACCCTTGTTTCAAAGAATACTATACTGAATTTGCTCATCAGGGATTAATCTCTGTCAAACCGAATATTTATGATGGCACTCTCAATTCCTGGCACATCGAATTGTTAACAAATTTACAAGTCCAGTCCAAAATAGTTGTGCCGATTTTGCAAGACCAACAACTGTGGGGAATGCTGATTGTGCATCATTGTCAAGCTCCCCGTCAATGGCAGCCTTTAGAAATTGATTTGCTCCAAGAATTAGCCACTGCTCTGGGTATCGCCCTACGACAAGCAGAACTTTATCAGCAAACACAACATGAATTAATTGAACGTCGAAAAGTAGAAACAGAACTGCGAGCCAATGAAGAACGCTTCCGTACTTCCGTAGAAAACATTTTAGATTGCTTGGGGATTTACACAGCCATCAGAAACGAGCAAGGAGAGATTATCGATTTCCGTACGGAATATGTTAACCATGCAGCTTGTCTCAACAATCACATGAGCTATGAACAGCAAATTGGGCGGGGGTTGTGTGAATTATTGCCAGGACATCGAGAGAGTGGGTTGTTTGCAGAATATTGTCAGGTAGTTGAAAGCGGACAGTCACTGATGAAAGAAAACCTGATTTACAGTGATGAATATGGCGAGAAATATTTAACTAGAGCATTTGATATCCGCGTGGCGAAATTTGGGGATGGCTTTATTGCCACCTGGAGAGATATCACCCATCGCAAACAAGCCGAACAATCACTGCAAGACAGTGAAGAACGCTTCCGCACCCTGGCTGATAATATGTCGCAATTTGCCTGGATGGCGGATGCAAGCGGCTGGATATTTTGGTATAACCAACGCTGGTTTGATTACACAGGTACAACTCTAGAAGAAATGCAGGGATGGGGCTGGCAAAAAATCCACCATCCCGATCATTTAAATCGGGTAATCCAACACTTCCGCCACTGTTTAACAACAGGTGAAGCCTGGGAAGATACCTTTCCCCTGCGGGGCAATGATGGGGAGTATCGTTGGTTTTTGTCCCGTGCTATTCCCATCCGTGATCAGCAGGGTGAAATATTACGTTGGTTTGGCACAAATACTGACATTACTGAACAAAAGCAAGCGGAAGAAGAACGTAGTTTGCTGTTAGAAAAAGAACAACTAGCCAGAGCCGAAGCCGAACGCGCCAACCGCATCAAAGATGAATTTTTAGCCATTCTCTCTCACGAATTGCGATCGCCCCTCAACCCGATTTTAGGTTGGGCAAAACTGCTGCAAACCCGCCAATTTGATGCCGCGAAAACCGCCGAAGCTTTAGCCACCATTGAACGTAACGCTAAATTACAGTGTCAATTAATTGATGATTTGCTAGATGTGGCGAAGATTTTGCGGGGCAAACTCAACATAGATGAGGCTCCCGTAAATTTAGTATTTGTCTTAGAAGCCGCACTGGATACAGTCAGAACAGCCGCCATCGCCAAGTCAATTTTGTTACATTCCACCATGCCCCAAATTGGGCAAGTATCCGGTGATTCGGCACGACTACAGCAAATTTTCTGGAATCTGCTATCGAATGCCATTAAATTTACCCCGGCTGGTGGACGAGTCGATGTGCAATTACAGCGTGTTGATCATCAAGCACAAATCACCATCAGCGATACAGGTAAAGGCATCAAACCTGATTTTCTGCCCCATATTTTTGAATCATTCCGCCAAGAAGATGCTTCAACAACTCGTAAATATGGTGGATTGGGGTTGGGGTTAGCCATTGTGCGCTATTTGCTGGAAGCTCACGGCGGTACAATTCAAGCCGACAGCCCCGGTGAAGGATTAGGGGCGACATTCACAGTTAAATTGCCCTTGTTAGCTACTACATCAGTGCGGAGTCAACCTGATGAATTATCAACACCAGAACTAGATTTAACCGGAATTAAAGTCTTAATTGTCGATGATGAACCCGATGCGCGAGAATTAGTCACAGCAGTACTGGAACAATACGGTGCAGAGATATTAGCTGTAACCCGTGCGGCAGAAGTTTTAGCTTCCCTGGAATCGTTTCAACCAGATGTCTTCATCAGTGATATTGGAATGCCCGATATGGATGGCCATACACTCATTCAACAGATTCGCTCCTTACCAACAGACAAAGGCGGCAAAATAGGTGCGATCGCGCTTTCCGCCTATGCCAGAATAGAAGACCAACAGCGTTCTTTATCTGTCGGTTTTCAACACCACATTTCTAAGCCACTTGATTTAGATAAATTAGTAGAAACCGTCTTTGAACTTGCTCGCAAATCTTAAGTTAACCAAACATATTTAGCCTCTAAAGTTTATGTATTGTGCTTTACACTATGGCATTCCTACATCATTCGTGAACCAAAAGATCCCCGACTTCTTGAAGAAGTCGGGGATCTGAGCCTCTCGATTCTCACCAATCAAATAAGATTACTATATTTATAACCGCTACCAATCACACTTCAAATATCGATAATTATCAGCTATATTAAACTTAGTTTCCTATTCTGATTCAAGCATTAATTAAATGGAAATACTCATTGAATCAACTAAAGCATTTGAAAAAGACTTGGAAAAATTTAACAATAGAGAGAAATTTAAAATTGTTAAGAAATTAAATCGTTATGTTGACCTAATTTCTAAAAAGAGAAACTTACTAGAAAATCAAGCATTTAAATTAAAAAATATTAAATTTAATACTGAGTATGATTCTTCCCTTTATGCCTTAATCATCGATAAAGAAATCAGAATCATACTTACCATAGATGATGACCCAATTTTTGATACAACAGTCATCACCTTATTTAGAGTTGTCAGTACAGAAGATGCTACTCAAGCATATAATTCTGTAGCTGAGTATCTCTACCAAGATTTTAGTATGCAAAATCAAGAAGTTGAGGTTCACTCTAGCTGATGCCACAGATTAAACCACTTTTTGATGAGCATGGTGTAATTTATGAAGCGATGAAAATTTTGCCAGATGAATTGAAAATTGATTTTTTAGAAGCTTTAGCAGAATTAGAAGATAACGAATGTCACAGAACTAGAACTTTTCCTAAAACCAGACTGCGGAAAGTTAAAGGTATTAAACAAGCAATTTACCGCGCCGATATCGATAAATTATCTGGCTGGCGGATTCATCTGCAATATATTGATGGCAAAATTCATTTAAGTGACATTATCGAAGGGCAACGTCATGATGATGTAATTGAAGTGATTAAATCGAAAAAACATCGATATGAGTAGATATTAGGAGGGACTTACGTAAGTGTCACAATTGGTGGTTGGTGCGTGACGCTATAAATCTGAGAACTACGTTTAAATCTTCTCGTTGCGTCACACACCCTACAGAAACAATATGCTAGTTGCGTAAGTCCTGATTGTATTTGATTGACTTTTTTGGTTGATTACTTTGTCCTGGTGTTACATACTCAATTGTGAGATTGATGGTACTTTATAGTTACACAAACTCTTTTATCGCAACTGCAATATAATTTATGACGCTCAATTTATATTTACTGCGACATGGCGAAACTACTTTTAGTCAAAGTGGTAATTTCTGCGGTAAAACTGATGCCGAATTGACAGAAGAAGGAAGACAGATGGCAGAAAGTTTTGCCAATGTTTATCAGAAATTGAAGTGGGAAGCAGCTTATGTTAGCCCGATGAAACGCACAATTGCCACAGCAAAACCATTTTGTGATGCTACTGGTATAGATATGCAGTTGCGTGATGGACTGAGAGAAGGTAGTTATGGCGAATGGGAAGCTAAGAGTAAATCTTTTGCTCAAGATAATTATAGTGAAAACTATGTAAAATGGCTGACAGAACCTGCTTGGAACGCACCCAAAGGTGGCGAAACAGCAGTAGATATTGCTAACCGTTCGATGCCTGTAATTGCGGAAATTCAAGAAAAGCATCCCGCAGGTAATGTGTTAGTAGTTTCCCATAAAGCCACCATTCGGATTTTGCTTTGCAGTTTACTGGGAATTGATTTAGGACGCTATCGCTATCGCGTGAATATTTTGGTCGCGTCGGTAAGTATGGTGAAATTTGATGTTCATGGGCCATTGTTAGAAATATTAGGCGATCGCCATCATATCCCAGATCATCTCCGCTCTCGTCCTGGAACTTAAATTGCTACAAATGTAAATTGTTAAATTAACGAAACCCAACAAAGTCTAGACTTTGTTGGGTTTTGCGATCGCTTGTAACTACTCTCGAAAAAATCTTGGCTTTATAAATCAATACAGTTCAGTTAAGGTGATGAGAGTTGATTTCTCAATTTCTACTCTATAACCTGTAACCTGTCACCTATTACCTGCCTTCTGCTATAAATAATTAAAAAATTCCTCTGGAACTAACCGCAGTTCGCCAGATTTGCAACGGGCAATATCTACCCACAACGCTCGATGATGATGGGTTCCTGATTCCGAAAACATTAAACTTTCTAGTTGATAAAACTTAGAATCAGCAAAATCGCATTGATAAAGTTGAATGATTTCATGCCCTTGCCGATTGTTATAGATAAATAAGTTTTCAATACAACCCAAATAGCGAATGTTAGTTAATTCAGCTTGAATTTCTTCTTGAAATTCTCGCTGTAAAGCTGCATAACTAGTTTCACCAAAATCAACGCCACCACCCAAGGCGCGATAAAATGTGGACTGCTTTGCAGGATCATAGCCTTCAGAAACAAAAATGCGATCGCCATCCCGAATTAGTCCTAAAGCTATGACCCGAATTTCCCCTGATTTACTCATTCTTGTTACTAATTATCGTATATGGAGTAAGAACGGCTTTCGCTATCTTCCACAGGCCAATCTTCATTTTCGCCGCCAATATACAATTGTTCAATAGTGACATATTCTTCACTAAGCTGGGTGAGGGCGTTGATTAAAATATCTAAAGCGATCGCATCACTAGTTCCCAAGTCAAACCAGCAACGCGCCCATTGTCCTTCGTACTCAATCTCACCCATGTTGTGCATCAAAGCTAACAAGCTTTTGTCATAGCCCTGTACATCATAATCCATATAGCTAATTTCTAGCCCTGTTTCTTGGACTTGCAAATTTTCCGCATTAAACGCGCCCAACTTACCCAAGTAAAACCAGGAATTAAAAACTTCTTCTATATATTCTTTTTCCCGTTGTGAAGGAATGGTACTAAACTGCAACCAAATCCAGACATCAAACGGATTAAATTCACGAAACTGAATGTACATTCAACTATCTCAATTACTGTCGTTCAAAATAAGCATATCAAAGTAGGGAGTAGAGGCTAGGGGTAAGGAGACAGAAGAGATCAGGGAAATGCTTTTATCAGGCAATGTGGTATGACAAAGTGCTGAGAATCCCTAACCTCTAGTCTCTACCTGGATTTCTCTCTTGTGAGAAATCCAGGGGGGTGGGAAGTGTGGGAGGATGGTGAAAAAATCTTTCCCCCCACACTCCCCACACTCCCCCTTTCAAGGGCAGGCTTTTTTTATTAGACAAATTTTTGGGCTTTTAAAACCAAAATTATTGTCTGAACAGTTAAAACTACGTTTCATAATTGAGAATATTCTCAACTATTTATCGAAGGTTTAAAAACCTGCCCTTGAAAGCCACACTCCCCTCTCTCTCCACACTCCCTACCCATACGTGAGAAATTCGGGTCTAGCCTCTAATCTCTAGCCTCTAACCTCTCTTTCACAGCTTGGCGAAAACCAATCACCAGCAAGATGTTAGATAGGGTTAAAAAGACTTCCGCACCCCCATGTAGCCAGTCTACATTTGCCAAAGCTTCGCCATAATGAACTTTGGCGTAAATACCTGCGGGGATGGTAACACCGACAAATACAAGTGTGCCGTAAAATCCATACAATGCTAACCTGGGTACTTGTTGACTGCGGCTAAGAAACCACAAGAAACCCAAATAGGGAAACAGGGAAAGGGCAAACAGGGTTTCTTTTGAGATCATGGTTTTGATTTAATAGATGAGACTGCAACATTATCTGTGACATTTTTGGCAGACTTGCTGGAACGCCAAATCCATACCGCAGCTGCCCACAGTGTAAAATTACCAACTAAAGTCATGGTAGCTTGCAAAGTTACCAGCCATTCTAGAGATTCTGCATTGTCAAAATAATGCCAAGTACAAGCACACATAGCACTCACCAAAGCTGGTAACATAGCCAGGGACAATCCCCACCAACTACGATTACCAGTGAGTTCGCCGTAAGTCCAGATTAACCAAATCGCGGCAATCCACTCAATAACGCTAGAAATGTGAATAATCCAAGTGGGAATTGATAGGGCGTGCATAAATAAGTCAAAAGTCAACAGTCAACAGTCAAAAGTTAATCTTCCTCTGATTCTTTCTTCTGTTCTTCAATCTTCCCACAAGGAAATTCCTCTTTGATTGACAAGATGGCTGACATACTAGGAACTGTTGAGAAAAAGTTGATAATCTAAAATCCAAATTCTGAAGATGGGAACTATGCGGGCGTTATTGTCTGGTTATTATGGCAAAGGTAACGGTGGTGATGAAGCTTTACTGGCGACACTTTTACAAATGTTGCCATCTCATGTTACGCCTGTGGTGCTTTCTGGTAATCCCGAAGAAACGCGCGATCGCTACAATGTAGAAACTTACAACCGGATGGCTATAGTACCTGTGCTGCAAGCTTTACGTTCCTGCGATGCTTTGATTTGGGGCGGTGGTAGTTTAATTCAAGATGTCACCAGCACCATTAGCCCTCTGTATTATGGGGGATTGATGACATTGGCGCAAACAATGAATTTAAAAACCATTGCTTGGGCGCAAGGTATCGGCCCTTTAGTGCGTCCGCAAACGCGCTGGTTAGCAAAGCGAAATTTTGCTGGTTGTACCAAAGTTAGTGTCCGCGATCGCGCCAGTGCGGCTTTATTATCAGATTGGCAAATTCCCCACATCATCGCACCTGATCCTGTTTGGGCGCTACAAGGAAAACCAGTTCCCGAACTTCAAGATTTACCTACGCCGAGAGTTGCTGTAACATTGCGATCGCACCCTCAACTCACCCCAACCCGCCTAGCCAACCTCACCAAAGCATTAGTAGATTTTCAAAAAGCCACCCAAGCATTCATTTTATTACTGCCATTTCAAAAAAGTGAAGATTTAGGCATTGCCCAAGCCATTCAACCCCAGCTTGCTGATGTTAGCCAAATATTGTGTCTAGAAGATCCACAGCTTTTAAGAGGTGTATATCGTGGTGTGGAAATGACAATTGGAATGCGGTTACACAGTTTAATTATGGCTGCGGCTGAAGGTTGTCGCTGTTTTGCACTGAGTTACGATCCCAAAGTCAATCGTTTGATGGAAGATTTAGCAATACCTGGCTGGGATTTAGAAGATTTACCAGATGACGCAAATCTAATTAGTAAAACTTGGCTGGAATATTACGCCAATGGTGAGCCACTTCCGCCTGAAAAAATCCAATCTTTAGTCGATAAAGCCTTAATGCACCGCGAATTGTTGAGTGAAGCTTTGAGTTAAATTTTTGGATATTTGTTAAGGGAAAACCCAGATAAAAATTATTACAAATAAAATAGGGTTCAGCAAGGCGATCGCAGCTAAATCTATAATAGAACAATGCTATCAACTTCTCCTAATTTATTAAGACTATCCCAAGGACAACTCAACTTATTAGAACGTTGTCCCCGTCAGTTTCAGCATACCTATTTAGAGCAACTCAATTCTCCCGCAGATCCAGAACACGAGGAAAGACAAACTTTAGGTAGTCGGTTTCACTTACTCATGCAGCAGCGAGAAATCGGTTTACCAATTGATAGTTTATTACAAGCCGATGCCCAACTACAAAAGTGGATGTCTGCATTTGCTAATGCTGCGCCAGATATTGTAACGCCTACAACAAATAATCAAATTTTCCGCGAAAGCGAACACTATCGTACCTTACAAGTTCAAGATTATTTACTAACTGTTATCTACGATTTATTAATTGCCGATAACCAGCAAGCGCAAATTTTAGATTGGAAAACCTATCCCAAACCACCAGATAAACGCAAATTAGCCCAAAACTGGCAAACACGCCTTTATATGTACGTCTTAGCCGAAACCAGCGAATACTTGCCAGAAAATATCTCAATGACTTACTGGTTTGTTCAGTCTGAAGGTAGACCACAAAATATAAAATACACCTACGATAATAAGCAACATCAGCAAACAGCAAAAAAACTCAATCAGCTATTAAATAATCTAACTACTTGGCTAAAACTTTATCAAAAAAGTCAGCCATTCCCACAAGTTATCGAGACTAGTAAAGTCTGTAATTACTGCCAGTTTGCCGTTCGTTGTCAACGTATACAATCAGGTGAAGATACAGTAATATATCCATTAGTAAATATTGATAACATTCAAGAAGTCACACTGTAAATTTACGTTGTTTTTTTGCGCCTTTGCGCGAAACTTATAATTCTTATTATCTAACTTATGACTACATTTGATGAAAGCGACGCAATTTATGTCCGCGAATTAGGAATTGATGATATCGCCCCTGTATATCATTTGGGTGAAGAATTATTCACCAGCGATTTGTATCCATACCTCTACCGCACTTGGGATGAATGGGAAGTAATTGGACTTTATAATACAGACCCAGAATATTGCTTAGTCGCTGAAACTAGCGGAGAACTAGCGGGATTTATTTTAGGAACAATTATAACTAAAGCATCTTGGACTTATGGTTATATTTTGTGGCTGGGAGTTAACCCAAACTATCAGCGTCAGGGAGTAGCAGATAAACTAGTTGATAAAGTCGTTGCCCGCATGATTGAAGATGGTGCAAGATTCATGTTAGTAGATACTGACCCCACCAATGTAGCCGCAGTTAAATTTTTTAATCGCAAAGGTTTTGGTAATATTCGTCAACATATTTTCTTGTCGATGAATTTAAGTAAACACCCACATTATGGTAGGCTGATTGATTACGAACATCAAAAAGCCGAAAGAGCAGGTTACAGGCGATCGCGTCCCACAATTCGCCCCCGAAAATCTGATGGCGTTGCGAATGAATTAGTCCTCAATCCTTTAGTAAACGAATCCCCAATTATTGAAGACCAAAAGTAGGGAGTAGAGAATAGAAAATTTAAAGTAACAAATAACTATTGGCTATTGACAAAATGCAGTGGATTTTAGCACCTACTGAACAACCTCCAGATTGGTTTATTGCAGCAGTAAAGCAGCACACACCTACATCTAGTGGACTATATGCAGCACAATTATTGTGGCAAAGAGGTATTCAAGATTCTCAACAACTAGCCACTTTTGTTAACTATCAAAATTATCAACCTGCTAATCCCTTTGAATTTGGGGAAGAAATGCACCTAGCAGTAACCAGATTACAACAAGCACGTAAGCTTGGTGAAAAAGTGGCGATTTGGGGAGATTTTGATGCTGATGGTATCACTTCCACTGCGGTGTTATGGGATGGCTTGGGGCAGTTTTTTCAGCAACATACACATTTAACTTATTACATTCCCAATCGCCTCAGAGAATCTCACGGACTGAACAATTCAGGAATTGAGAATTTAGCGAAACAAAATTTTAAATTAATAGTTACTTGTGATACTGGTAGCACAAATATTGATGAAATTATCTATGCTAAACAGTTAGGTATAGATGTCATTGTTACCGACCATCACACTTTACCCGCCCAACGTCCACCAGTTACAGCAATTATTAACCCCCGTTATTTACCAAGCGAACATCCGTTATTTCATCTTTCTGGGGTAGCAGTTGCTTACAAGTTAGTAGAAGCACTTTATCAAACTCTGCCTAATATTCCGCAAGATGCACTGGAAAATTTATTAGATTTAGTCGCAGTCGGATTAATTGCTGACTTGGTACAACTCAAAGGAGATTGTCGGTACTTAGCACAATTGGGAATCCAACGTTTACAAGCAGATTTTAAACAACCACCCACAGCACGACGCAGACCAGGGGTAGGACGATTATTAGAATTGTGCCAAAAAAGTGGCGATCGCCCCACAGATATTTCCTTTGGTTTGGGGCCGCGCATCAACGCAGTTAGCCGCATTCAAGGCGATGCCAGTTTTTGCGTAGAATTACTGACTAGCCGCGATGCCAAACACTGCAATCAATTGGCTGAAGAGACAGAACTTGCCAACACTCGCCGTAAGTCATTACAAAAAGATGTCCAAACCCAAGTAGCCCAAAAACTCACCCAATTA
The DNA here is from genome assembly GCF_014696905.1 of Nostoc sp. FACHB-190. NCBI lineage: Bacteria > Bacillati > Cyanobacteriota > Cyanophyceae > Nostocales > Nostocaceae > Nostoc > Nostoc sp. FACHB-190. Next base: position 632,176 of record NZ_JACJQW010000001.1, on the reverse strand, counting down.
GATTTATCAACAACCAGTGTCATCGTCCTCGAAGATCCCCAATGGCCAGCCGGTGTATTAGGCTTAGTCGCCGGACAAGTAGCCCAAGAAACAGGCCGTCCCACAATTTTGTTAAGCACTGAATTAGCAGGGGAGCAGGGGAGCAGGGGAGCAGGGGAAGAATTAGCTCCTTTATCTTCTAACTCAGCACTCAGCACTCAGCACTCAGCACTCAGCGAGAAGTTGCGTGCGGGGGTTCCCCCCGTTGAGCAAAGTTCGGGGACTCAAAACTCAGCACTCAGCACTCAGCACTCAGCACTTGTACTAGCCCGTGGTTCAGCCCGTTCCATCAATTCTGTTGATTTATATCAACTCGTCAAAGACCAAGCACATTTATTACATCGCTTTGGTGGACATCCCTACGCTGCGGGTTTGAGTTTACCAGTCGAGAATATTCCTTTATTTACCCAAGCAATTAATCAGCAGCTGCGGCAATCTTTGGGTAGTACAGAATTAATGCCTACAGTTCAGGTAGATTTAAAAGTCACGGTAGCAGACTTGGGCAAAGAATTATTCTTAGAACTGAAACTACTAGAACCTTGCGGGATGGGAAACCCAGCCCCAAAACTCCTCATTCAAAACTGCTGGTTTGAAAACGCTTGGCATCGTAATCAGCAAGACTGGCAAGGAAAAAAAGTACAGTACATTAAAACCGATTTTAATATTCGGGATGACTCTACTAAAAATCCTTTTCCTGGTGTGTGGTGGGGACATTACAAAGATGAATTACCTGTAGGCAAAGCTGATTGCATCGTCGAATTAGATTACAACAGTTTCAAAAAACGCTATGAAATCAGATTAATTGCCGTCCGTCCCAGCAATGACTCAGAACTCAGTCAACAATATTCAACACAAATCCTCGACTGGCGCAACCGACCCACTCCCAACTCCCCACTCCCAACTCCCAACTCCCCACTTATCTTAGAACAATGCCCCACTAGCTGGGATCAAATACGTATTTGGTGGCAACGCTCACTTTACAATCATCAACAACTAGTCCTAGCTTGGTCTAAACCTCACCTACAACCACCGCAAGAAATTTGGCAGACTCTAGTTGGCATAGCTAAATATCTGAGTCGTACACAGCAGCTAGTTACTCGCACGCAACTACTAGGAAAATTAGGTATATGCGATCGCAGCTTACTACTAGGCATCAAAGCTTTGAAACATTGCGGATTTATAGCTACCAGACAAGACCGTTATTTACAAATCAGCCAAAATCCTCAAACAATTTCACCGCACCTAGTAGATACAGCCGTTACTCAATTTCTGTCCGCAGTCAGCGAAGAACAGTTTCAGCAACAGTATTTTTCTGAAGTCCCTTTATCTACAATTGTGGCGCTTGTTAATCGACCTCTCAATTGAAATTGCTGAGTCATTACTGTACTCGCTTTTTCACACTTACATACGCAATAAAGCGGATTTACAAATCATAGATAGTGCCTAATTACACCTATAGAAATTTTAAATTTTTAAGATGCAAACTAGTTTTTATGCTCATCATACTAGCTGTTTATCCATTTTCATCATCAAGATATGTATAAAAAAATACTTTATTCATGAGAATTTACGGCTTTGAAAGAGTTGTGGTTTGGCAAAACTTCTGACACTTTTTGATAGTCCAACAAGGCTCTAGCAATACTCTATCTAATTTGCCAACCTTAATACAACTTTATATATATTTCTCAAAGCTAGATTTATCCGGGTTTTTTCCTAATCAAAGCTTCACAGAAATTTCGGTAGATTTAGCAAGCCAAGAACCAAAAACTACAAGTTAGAAATAATGTAGCAATCTTGCGTTTATCCAGTTTGAGAAGATAAATTTCCATGACAACAAAACTATTCCAAACTCTAGCAGCAGCTACCACCGTAGCAGGTATCGTAGCCACCGCAGGCGCAGCAAACGCAGCTTCACTCTCATATACTGGCTCCACAAACTTTAGGAGAACCAATATTACCAATGAAGCCATTAATATCCAGAAGTTTGATGCTACTCTTGGTACATTGAAAGGAGTAACATTACAATTTATTAGCGATATCCAAGGTAGTACTGGTTTTGAAAATTTAGGCGAGTCTCCCACAGACATTACTGTTACTCTTAGCAGTAATGCTAACCTCAGATTAGGAAACACCTCTTTATTTAACATCAGCCCTCAAACATCCCAAACATTTCAAGCTGTTCCTGCATTTGATGGTTTTTTAGATTTTGCTCCACCCTCTGGGAACAGTCTTCAAGGGCTGAATGCGACCCAATCAGACCAAAAGACTATTACAGATAGCCAAATGTTGCAGTCTTTTATTGGTACTGGCAACCTAAACTTCTTATTCTCCGCTTTAGCTACCTCAAATGTTAGTGGTTCTGGTAACGTTGCAAGTTTCATCAATACATTTGCTAAAGGAACTGTTTCCGTTACTTATGACTACGACCCAGCATCTGTACCTGAACCATCTGCTGCAATTGGTCTTGGCTTAGTAGCAGGAATTGGGTTAATGTCCCAACGCAAAAAAATTGGCTCAAAGCGTCTAACTAATTGGTAGAAATAGGTGGGTCTTCTCACCTGATTCAATTTACTAATGCCAATTAATCATCAAAAAGCACATTGCATTAGTTACAAAGGTGTGCATCTGTTAGACCGCTTTCATGTCGATTATTACTGTCAGAATCATTTTTTATTTAACACTGAAAAACCTAGACTTTTAGTCTAGGTTTTTTATTTTGGTTGACACTAGGACTTACTCAACAATACATATATGCTATAGGACTCATATTTGATTTCTGAAAAAAAATCAGTACACCCAGATCAGGCTTCTTTCCTACTCCCTACTCCCTACTCCCTATTCCCTACTCCCTACCTACACAACTAGATTCAGGAATCAAACCTTATTCCTATATCAATTCGCGATCGCTATCTGCCAGTTGCATAAGTCCTGTTAGATTGCTTTTTTGTTTCACTCAAATCCAGTTAACACACAGAGAAATAAGGCTTCTGTCCATTCGACGACTGCGCCGTAGGTATCGCCTGTGTGTCCGCCTAATTTGTGATTAAACCATAGACCTGTGAGAAAGGCGATCGCACTGCCAGCTAGTATCATTGTGAGTGGGAGAAATAGGTTTTGGCTATCTATCAACCACAGCAAACCACCCACACTCAACAGTAACAGCAGTCCCGGAATGACATCTTTGTAGGAACGAATAGCTGCTTTGTGAAATGCACCTTTACCTGTGGGTTTAAGGTAAGGATATCGCCAGATTGCTAGTTGTTGTCCCCACCTTCCCCAACCGCAAGCGGCCATTAAGATTAACCAACGGTGAGTTTCAATTTCTGTTAAGGCTACGGTTTTTAATAATACTATGGCGATCGCTGCCATTGCCCCAAACGCACCGGTGGCACTATCTGTCATCACTTCCAACCGCCTTTCGGGATTGCCTACTGCTAAACCATCCGATGTATCCATTGCACCATCTAAGTGTAATCCTCCAGTCAAAGCAATCCAAGCACAAATAACTAAAGCTGTGCGGGTTAATACTGGCACGCCAAAATAATTCATACCAGTGTCAAATAGCCCTAAAAGTCCGCCAATTATTAATCCAACTAGTGGTGCAAATTGAGATACTGCCTGAAAATCTAAGCCATTAATATTAGGAAAAGGCACAGTACTGTAAAATATTACACTAGCTATGAAGTTGGACAGCGATGTTTTCCACCACTGAAAAAAGTTTGTCATTTTAGTTACTTTTATAGCAGAAATGCTTCAGGGATAATATTGATTACTGTGGTACAACCACTAGTAGATAAGTTTAAAGCTTTGGATAAGATAGCTATTAGTTTACAGACTCGGCTGAAAAATTTTGTTATGCTGGACTCGTTAAGCTAAATTTTTTAGCTTGCAATAATAACATAAAAAAATAAATTTAACAACGTAAAGCTAGTACAGCATTTTGTGTATTCATTAGCTAACAAATTAGATCGAGAGTATTGAAGCGATCGCCCCACAAAATTGATATTTTTTAAATGTAGGGAACTAATTAAGCTATTAATTTAAGTTTTTTTAGCTGCGTTCTCATCTTTTTCCTCTCTTTAAATTTCCTATGAGTCATCATCTACCCGATACCAGGATACCGGCTCCGTGCATTGTTAACACGGGCGTGATTGTGAATAAACTCGACATGCGGCGATTACTTTCTGATTTAGGTCGAGTTCACTATATGTACACCCACGGAGAGCAGGTAGTCAGCGAGGGTGAAGGAGATGTCATAGAAGTATTCGCAAATCCCCAGCGTTCGACTTTAGTAGCTAACAGTGCGCTTTATTTGAACGTGTATAGTTTTGATTATATTGAATTAAAGCAGTTATCCCAACAAGAAACTTGCTTTGATTTGATGCAAGAAGGAATGTGTCTGCGCTTAATACCCCTCACTACCCCCATCCAAGAGCGTCGAGAGAAAACCTTTAATGTCAGCGCCATCGAAGCCATGATGGAACAAGTACTCTCTGCTAAATGGGATGCAGAAATGGATGATGACTGCACTGATTCGTTTTAGAATTGTCATCTGTCATGAGTCGAGGCACAAAGTTTTGCGTTCAGATAAACCAAGACGATTAATAATTGCTATAACCAAGGACAAATGACAATCACTTAGTATAGTTATCTAATTTTTACTTTGAGCGATAATTTCTCTTTTCAATCCTTAGCTCGTTGTAGCCAAACAAAGGCCAGAGCCGGGATATTTTACACGCCGCATGGTGCTGTGGAAACCCCCAGATTTATGCCTGTGGGGACATTAGCCAATGTCAAAACAGTCACACCTGCCCAGTTGAAAGACACTGGCGCACAGATGGTCTTATCTAATACTTATCACTTGCATTTGCAACCAGGGGAAGCAATTGTCGCTGGTGGTGGTGGCTTGCATAAGTTTATGGGCTGGGATGGGCCGATGCTCACCGATTCTGGTGGGTTTCAAGTATTCAGCTTGAGTGAGATGCGGAAAATTACGGAAGAGGGTGTAACTTTTCGCTCGCCTCACGATGGGCAGATTATCAATTTAACTCCAGAACGTTCCATAGAGATTCAGAATACTTTAGGGGCGGATGTGATTATGGCATTTGATGAATGTCCGCCTTACCCCGCCACTCGCCAAGAAGTAGAAACTGCTACTCAAAGGACTTACCGTTGGCTAGAACGTTGTATAGCCGCCCATAAACGTCAAGATCAGGCATTATTTGGAATTGTGCAAGGGGGCGTGTATTTAGATTTGCGTTCCCAAGCGGCTGTGGAGTTGGCTAAGTTAGATTTGCCTGGATATGCTATTGGTGGTGTGAGTGTAGGCGAACCCGCAGAATTAATGGCTCAAATTGTCCAAGCCACTGCACCATTATTACCACCAGAAAAGCCCCGTTATTTGATGGGTGTGGGGACTTACCGGGAAATGGCGATCGCGATCGCTTCTGGTATAGACTTATTTGATTGCGTCATTCCGACTCGTTGGGCGAGACATGGTACAGCAATAGTGCAAGGCGAACGCTGGAATTTAAAAAATGCTAAGTTCCGTGAAGATTTTGCACCATTAGATGAAACTTGCCCTTGTTATGCTTGTCAAAATTTTAGCCGGGCGTATATTTCTCATTTGGTGCGATCGCAAGAAATTTTAGCCTACACTTTACTCAGCATTCACAATATCACCGAACTAATTCGGTTCACCCAGAAGATTCGCCAAGCAATATTAAACGATTCCTTTCTGGAAGAATTTGGTTATTGGCTCAATTCACCAGAAACTGGAGATGATCTATCTTGATGAAAATTTACACAAAATCTCACTAAAATAATCTTTTCTTTGTGTCCTACCCTGCGGGAAGACGCTATCACGTCGATGCGCCAGAAATTAAAACGAACCACAAAGAGCGCAAAGAACGCAAAGAGAAGAGATAGAAAGAGAATTTTTTGGGTTGACTAGAGTGGGTAAACCTATTTATTGGTATAACGGCAAATTAATCGAATCTCAAACCCTGGAATTAGATATTAACGATCCGGGGTTACTTTATGGCGCAACGATATTTACTACACTGCGGGTTTATGAAAATTCTCTCGATAGTAGTTTAAGCAACTGGCAGGCACACTGCGATCGCCTGAAGTTGAGTTTACAATTTTTTGCTTGGCAACAACCAGACTGGCAGCGCATATATCAAGGCGCACAATTTCTCATCCAACATTTCCCCGTTCTCAGAATTACCTTGTTTCCTGATGGTAGGGAATGGATAATTGGCAGAAATTTACCAGCAGATTTATTAGAAAAACAACAGTATGGGGTGAAATGCGCCATTGCACAACCTCAATTTTCCCGCAACTTGCCTTCTCATAAAACAGGTAATTATTTGGGTGCTTGGTTAGCGAAAAATAGTGTGCAGAATTTAGCCGCCCAAGAAGCGATTTTAGTTGATGGGGCGGGTAATTGGCTAGAAACCACCACTGGCAATCTTTGGGGATGGCGAGATAATTGTTGGTGGACACCGCCCGAATATGTAGGGATTTTACCCGGAATTGGGCGATCGCAAATTATCCAATGGCTGCAAAATCAACAGCTACAAGTGCGAGAGGAACCTTGGACACCCCAGTTAGTCACGGGATTTGAAGCGATCGCCTACACTAATAGTGTGGTAGAAATTATCCCGATTCATACCGTTGAGCAAGCTTCAGGGTCGCTACAATATAATCCCAACCATGCAAATTTTCTACAAATTAGGAGGCTTTTTAGCATGACAGCCGTACCATTTTGAGATACCTTAAAATAAGTTAACATAATTCTTAATAATCCCCTCTCATACAGAGACACTCCGCGAAAGCACAGAAAATACAGGAGATAGACCTCAGTGAATAAAAGATGGAGAAATGCGGGGCTGTACGCACTACTGTTTATTGTTGTCATTGCGCTGGGAACAGCATTCTTTGACAAACAACCCCAAAACACACAAACATGGCGCTACAGTCAATTTATTCAAGAAGTTGAAAAAGGTAAAGTTACACAAGTTAGGCTGAGTGCAGATCGTTCCACAGCCATTGTTAAATCTCAGGACGGTAGCCAAATTAAAGTTACCTTAGTTAACGACCCCGACCTGATTAACACTCTTACCTCTAAAGGCGTTGATATTTCTGTATTGCCTCAAACCGATGAAGGCTTTTGGTTTAAAGCACTGAGCAGTTTATTTTTCCCTGTACTGCTGTTAGTTGGTTTATTTTTCTTACTCCGCCGCGCTCAAAGTGGCCCCGGTAGCCAAGCCATGAACTTTGGTAAATCCAAAGCGCGAGTGCAGATGGAACCCCAAACTCAAGTTACATTTGGTGATGTTGCGGGGATTGACCAAGCCAAACTTGAATTAAATGAAGTTGTAGACTTTCTGAAAAACGCCGATCGCTTTACTGCTGTCGGTGCCAAAATTCCTAAAGGAGTATTATTAGTAGGGCCTCCAGGTACAGGTAAAACCCTCCTCGCTCGTGCTGTAGCTGGGGAAGCTGGTGTACCTTTCTTCTCTATCTCTGGTTCTGAATTTGTAGAAATGTTCGTGGGTGTGGGTGCTTCCCGCGTCCGTGATTTATTTGAGCAAGCTAAATCTAACGCTCCTTGTATCGTCTTCATCGATGAAATTGACGCAGTTGGTCGTCAACGGGGTGCTGGTTTAGGCGGTGGTAACGATGAACGGGAACAAACCCTCAACCAGTTACTCACCGAAATGGATGGTTTTGAAGGCAACACTGGCATCATCATCATTGCTGCTACCAACCGTCCCGACGTATTAGACGCAGCTTTATTACGTCCTGGTCGCTTCGACCGTCAAGTTGTAGTAGACCGTCCCGACTACGCCGGACGTAGCGAAATCCTGAAAGTTCACGCCCGTGGCAAAACCTTAGCCAAAGATGTGGACTTGGATAAAATTGCCCGTCGGACACCTGGTTTTACTGGTGCAGATTTATCTAACTTGCTCAACGAAGCCGCAATTTTGGCAGCCCGCCGCAACTTAACCGAAATTTCGATGGATGAAATCAATGATGCCATCGATCGCGTGTTAGCTGGCCCAGAAAAGAAAGACCGGGTAATGAGCGAAAAACGCAAGACCTTGGTAGCTTATCACGAAGCTGGTCACGCCTTAGTTGGTGCATTGATGCCCGACTATGACCCAGTACAAAAGATTAGTATTATTCCTCGCGGTCGTGCCGGTGGTTTAACTTGGTTCACCCCCAGCGAAGACCGGATGGACACAGGTTTATACAGTCGCTCCTATCTGGAAAATCAGATGGCTGTGGCATTAGGTGGTCGTTTAGCCGAAGAAATCATCTTTGGTGAAGAAGAAGTAACTACAGGTGCTTCTAATGACCTACAACAGGTAGCAAGAGTAGCCCGTCAAATGATCACTCGCTTTGGCATGAGCGATCGCTTGGGGCCTGTTGCTCTGGGTCGTCAACAAGGTAATATGTTCCTCGGACGCGATATTATGTCAGAGCGCGACTTTTCCGAAGAAACTGCTGCTGCCATTGACGAAGAAGTGCGGAAACTCGTAGATACAGCCTACATCCGCGCCAAAGAAGTATTAGTCAACAACCGTCACATTCTTGATCAGTTAGCCCAAATGCTAGTTGATAAAGAAACAGTAGATGCTGAAGAATTGCAAGAAATTTTGGCAAATAATGATGTGAAAACTGCCGCCTTTGCTTAATCAACTGCGGTAATCATCTAAAATTTGGATTTGGGGTAGTTCTGAAAAAGAATTACCCCATTTTTCTTAAAAGTGCTGAGTCACCGAAGTTTACCCGCAGGAAAACCCTCATCACAACTTCTCGCTGAATTGAGATTTAGATAAAATTAACCGCAGATGAACGCGGATAAACGCAGATAAAAATGAACTTGACAACTAACCAATCCTCAGAATTTGCTATATATGATTCCGGGATGCTGTCAGATTACGTCACAGCATTAGCTTGGTCTCCTGGAGGTGAAATTCTCGCGGCGACATCTGCGGCTGGCGAGGTGGTGCTATGGAATGATGGCAATGCCATAGAGTTGCAAAGTGGTAGTGGTAAATCTGTAGACTGTGTGGCTTTTTCGGCTGATGGCAAATTTTTAGCCGTTGGTGGACAGGATGGACAAGTCAAAATTTGGCGGGAACAGGAACTCATCGCCACCTTAGAAAATGCACCAGCCTGGGTAGATAAGTTGGCTTGGAATCATACTAGTAACTTACTGGCTTTTAGTTTGGGGCGTTACGTGCAAGTCTGGGATGCCGATTTGGGTGAGATAGTCGTCACCTTGAATTTTGATAACTCCTCCGTTTTAGGGATAGATTGGCGCAGCGATGGCCAGTATTTAGCAATTAGCGGCTATCAAGGAGTCAAGATTTGGCATAGTCAAAACTGGGATGAAGAACCCTATTTTCTGGCTATGCCAACTGTCAGTGTAGCTATGGGTTGGTCGCCTGATAGCAAATATCTGGCTTCCGGTAATATGGATCGCAGCGTCACGGTATTGGAATGGGGCAACCCCGACCCGTGGATTATGCGTGGCTTTCCTGGTAAGATTCGGCAGTTGGCATGGTCGGAAGCTACTACCGAACTGGGTGCGCCTATTCTGGCTTCTTCCAGTGTTGAGGGTATTGTCGTCTGGGAAAAGTTAGAGGATGAGTCTTTGGGTTGGGAAGCGCGAGTGTTGACTAATCATGTGGATGTGATTAATGCGATCGCATTTGCACCCCACAGCTTCTTATTAGCCTCCGCCGGCGCTGATGGTTTATTGTGTTTGTGGTCAGAAGCAGCACAAGTATCTCAAATTCTCACAGGTGCTACCGCCGGTTTTTCCACCTTAGCTTGGCATTCTCAAGGCAAGTTTCTCGCCGCAGGTGGTGAACAAGGCGAATTAATTATCTGGTCAAACGAAGTCTGAAGTCTGAAATGGTCTCATAATTTTTTCTGGCATTTTGTTTTTTACTTAACAACAAGGGAGACAGAGTATTTATTGATAAAAGTTTACTTATTTTATGGCTTATTCCTGAATATTTAATATTTCACTGTTATTTAATAATAATGATTATTGTTAAATTTATTCAGGAAAGCTACTAGCCCTTGATTATGCTCAATAAATTGCTATTTAATACTTTGTTACGGGCTGCTTGCGTTAGTTTTTTGATTGGCTTGGTTGGTTGTACAAGACAAGCGACTCAAACTTCCTTTACACAAACGACAACAGCAGATGAAAATCTACCCAAAGTTGTTGCTACAACCAGTATATTGTGTGACTTAATCAAACAAGTTGCTGAAAATACAGTCAACCTTGCTTGTTTAATTCCCCCAGGTACAGACCCCCATAACTATCAACCAAAAGCCGCAGATAAGGAAACTATCGACCAAGCTAATCTGATTTTCTATAATGGCTATAATTTTGAACCAGGCTTGATCAAAACTATAAAATCAAGTAGTAATACTGCACCAAAAATAGCTGTGAATCAGTTAGCAGTGCCAAAACCACAAAGATTTATTGAAGATGGCAAAAGAGTTATCGACCCCCATATTTGGCACAATCCGAAAAATGGCATCAAAATGGTTGATGTTATTAACAATAACCTGAAAAAGCTAGAGCCTAATAATGCAGCAATTTATAATCAAAATACTAAACAAATTAAAAGTGAATTAACTCAATTAGATAGTTGGATAAAAACCAGAATTGCTAGTATTCCTAGTGATAAACGTGAATTAGTTATCAGTCATAATGCACTGGCTTATTATGCTAAAGCCTATGGGATGACTTTAGTGGGGGTATTGGCTGGTATTAATCCCGAAAATCAACCAACAGATAGGCAGTTAAATAGTTTAGTTAAAAATATTCAACAAGCTAAAATACCAACTATTTTTGCTGAGAAAAATATTAATAAACAGTTAATTCAATCGATAGCCCAAACAGCAGAAGTCAGAGTTTCGGAAAGGGAACTTTATACTGATGGTCTTGGAGATGCCAATAGTGATGCTAATAGTTATCAAAAAATGTTGGAAGCAAATACACGCACTATTGTAGAAGGTTTGGGAGGAACTTATTTAATCTTTACACCGAAGGCTAGTAAGTAGCATAAATGAAAATTCAGCAATGTTAACTAAAAAATCCTCTTGGGAACAGGTGGTACATTTACCGATGTCTTACCTTTAAAACTCAGAAAAGTAGGTGCATCAGATGAATAGAATTCTTATTGCGGAGGATGAACCCAGAATTGCCGCTTTTATTGAGAAAGGATTGCGTTCTCACGGTTTTACAACGTCTGTGGCGGTTGATGCACGTTCAGCTACGGAAATGGCTTTAGGTAGTGCTTTTGACTTGATGATTTTGGATTTAGGACTACCGGGTAAGGACGGCTTGGGTGTTTTAGAAGAAATACGCGGACAAGGTGAGAATTTTCCTGTAATTATTTTGACTGCGCGTGATGATATTCAAGATAAAGTTGCAGGTTTTGAAGCTGGTGCTGATGACTATATTACTAAGCCTTTTCGCTTTGAAGAATTATTAGTACGGGTAAAAGCGCGATTACGCAACAGTGTTAGTAACCAAGGTACTGATGAGATGGTGCTGAAGGTGGGAAATGTAGTTTTAGATTTGCGATCGCGTAAAGTAAAAGTGGGTAATAACACTGTAGAATTACCAGCACGGGAGTTTACCCTGGCAGAAACTTTCTTTCGCCACCCCGGACAAGTTTTAAGCCGTGAACAATTGTTAGATAGGGTGTGGGGTTACGACTATGACCCAGGTTCTAATATTGTCGATGTTTATGTAGGATATTTGCGAAAAAAACTCGGCAACCACCTCATTGAAACTGTCAGAGGTATGGGTTATCGTCTGCGAACATGAGAAATTTCTCATTAAACTTTTATCTGTTTATCGTATACTCAAGAAAATCATCAATAGTAAAAATGCGACAGATAAGGTTTTTATAGATAATTTATCTGTCGCATTGTTGTTTGACAATGAGAAAAATTAAACACCATCAACAAGAAGTCAAAACTAGCCTTTTAAAAAATTTTAAGGGTCTGTTTTGGGCAACACGTACTCAAATACTTTTTTGGTATTTTCTCATTTTATGTTTTATATTTATCTTTTTTGTGCCAGTATTTCGTTATTTTTTATATGCCCAAGTTGATAGGCGGGTGCATAAGGAAATTAATGAAAAGATGGGGATTTTTTTAGAATTAGTTAATGGTAAACCTCAATTCTTAGATTATCTCGAAAATAGGGAAGCAGATGAGACAATTAATCTTTTAAGAGAAGCAGATAACCGCTTAATTAAAGCTCCCAAATCTTTAGATGAATTAAAAGATTTTTTTGATGCTTTTTTGGTAAATCAAATTCCTGAAGACGATACTTTTTTAATTGCGCTAACAGAAGGTAAATTTTACAAATCTAGCCCTAGAGGTAGACCAAAAGAACTGAGTAGAGACTCAAAACTAATTCGCTATTGGTCAAACTTAACTCAACCAGAGGAAGGGGAAAAAATAATTCCGGGTAGCAGTGTTGGGAATATTATTTATTTGGCTCAACCTGTGAAAATTAACGGAGAAGTTATCGGAGTATTTGTTATTGCCCACACTACAGCCGGGGAACATGGCGAGGTGGGAGAAGCTATCAGTGTGATTATTCCTGTAAGTGTAGGAATTATATTATTAGCTTTAGTTTTAGCTTGGTTTGCTTCAGGAAGAATTCTTGCACCTTTACGCTTGTTAACTCAAACTGCACGGAATATTAGCGAGTCTGATTTAAATCAACGCCTTTCTATAGTTGGTGAGGGTGAACTTGCAGAATTAACAGCTACTTTTAATGAAATGATGGATAGGTTGGAAGCTGCTTTTATTAGCCAACGTAATTTTATTAATGACGCGGGGCATGAATTACGTACACCAATTACGATTATTCGTGGTCATTTAGAGTTGATGGGTGATGACCCAGAAGAAATAAAAGAAACTCTAGCTTTAGTCATGGATGAATTAGAACGGATGAACCGATTTGTGAATGATTTAAGTTTACTGGCAAAGGCGGAACGTCCTGATTTTTTATGTTTAGAAACAGTTGATGTTTGCGCCTTAATTGAAGAACTGTTTGTGAAGGTTCAAGCTTTGGGCGATCGCAACTGGCAACTAAGAGCCACTGCTAAAGGTAAAATTGTTGCAGATCGCCAGCGTTTGACTCAGGCTGTAATGAATTTAGTGCAGAATGCTACACAGCATACAAAAACTACTGATACCATCACCCTGGGTTCGGCTATTCGTCACGGTAAAATTTGCTTTTGGGTTAGCGATACTGGTGAGGGTATTGCTAAAGTAGACCAAAAAAGAATTTTTGAGCGTTTTGCGCGTGCGGCAAACAGTCGCCGTCGTTCTGAAGGAGCCGGGTTAGGATTATCTATAGTTCAAGCTATTGTAGAGGCTCACGCTGGAGAAGTGACTCTCGAAAGTCAACTAGGAACAGGAGCCACATTTACAATTACTTTACCTGTGGAACCGTCCCAAGAGAGCAATAATTAAAAGATTACAGCCTTTCTTAACCTAGTGAGGTACAAACAAAAATAATTAACCGCAGATGGATGCAGATGGATTTGTCCTTCAGTCAACTAGTCAACGCTATCTTGATAAAGTAAAAATAGAATCATCTCAATGTAATTGGTAGAACTCAAGTTTTATGATGCCTCTACAAAAAACTATAGTCGGCATTTTTAATGCTGTGTTAGTTTTAGCGATCGCTGGTTGTGATATTGTATCAAATCAAGACAAATTGCCAGAAACTCCTGCAAGTGTAGAATCTGCATTCACAAATAAATATTCTGAAAAACCGCGTCTCTGGCAAAGAAATTATTATGGGTATGAAGCAACTTTTATTAAAAAAAATGTTAAATACGAAGCTGAGTTTTCTGAGACAGGTGAATGGTTAGAAACAGAATACTATGTGACTGAGAAAGAATTTCCTGATGTTATTTTAAAACGTATTCGCCAAGAATATCCAACATTTAAAATTACCAAATATGAAATTGAAATTACACCCAAAGGTAACTTTTATGAAGTAGATATTACTGATGGTGAAATGGAATATGAATTATATTTTGATGTTCATGGCAATACACAAGTAGATATGTATGAAGATTAAGTTTAATCATGAGAAAATTCTCATGATTTATCAGCTTAATTTAAGATTCAATTAAGATAGAGTTAATACAAAGTATTGATCATTAACTCTGGCTGTTCCCATGTCTAATGTGTGTAAAAAAATAACTTTTTTATCAAGCTTATTATTCTCCACATTTCCAACTATTTCACCAACTTTTGCCGGAGAAACTCAGCTAGATACACCTCAAAAAGAACTAGCACAATTAACTTCAGTTTCTCAACTGTCTGATATTCTACCTACAGACTGGGCATTTCAGGCTTTACAATCTTTGGTAGAAAGATATGGTTGTATTGCTGGTTATTCTAATGGCAGTTATTTAGGCAATAGTGCAATGTCACGTTATGAGTTTGCCGCAGCTTTAAATACTTGTCTAGCGAAAATTCAAGAAATCATAACTACAGCAAAAGATAGTTCTATAACTAAAGTAGACTTAGATTTAATTCAAAAACTCCAAGCAAAATTTTCTGCTGAATTATCCATAATTCGCAATCGTGTAGAAACTTTAGAAAGTCACACTTCTAATTTAGCAGCAAATCAATTTGCTACCACTACAAAACTAGAAGCGGAAGTTATTATAGGCGCGGCTGGCGTTTTTGGTGAAACAGTTGCCGATAAAGATGATCATCTTAATAACAATCTTGATTTAAATACAAATCTCACCTTAGCTCAACGTGTGCGGTTAAATTTTCTCACGAGTTTTACTGGTAAAGATGAATTAAATATCCGTTTAGAGTCAGGTAATATTCCTGAATTTGATGAAAATATTACCGGAACAGGAATGACACGTTTAGGTTTTGATGAAGATACGAATAATAATATTGGTCTAGATGAAGTATATTATGCTTTCCCGATTGGAGATAGAATCAAAACCACAATTGCTATCACTGAAATGGAGTTAAATGATATTGCTAAACCAATCAATCCTTTAGCAAGTAGTGATAGTGGTGCAGTTTCCCGCTTTGGTAGATATAACCCGATTGTAAGAGGTATAGATGGCACAGGGTTAGGAATAAATTATCAAATCAATAATAATACTAATTTTGGCTTTGCTTATCTAACTAATAATGCAGCTTTACCAACAGAAAAAAACGGTTTATTTAATGGTAATTTTGCTGCACTGGGAAATGTTACTTATCAACCAACTCACAATTTAGGCATTGTTTTTACCTATATTCATACTTACTATGCAGGCGGTGGAGCAAGTGACGTAAATTTGACAGGTAGCACGGGTAGTTTAACAGCGCGTAGCCCTTTTGGTAATGTTTCAACCACAGCCAACTCCTTTGGTTTAGAAACTAGCTGGCGAATCAATCCTAAGTTTATTGTTTCTGGTTGGGTGGGATATACACAAGCAGCCTCGCCAGTCACAAATAATGATGCAGAGATTTTAAATTATGCCATTAGTTTAGCTTTTCCTGATTTGGGTAGTGAGGGTAATTTAGCAGGTTTAGTTGTGGGAATGCCACCAAAAGTTATTAATAGTAGTTTGCTGGCTGATCATGATACTTCTTTACATATTGAAGGTTTTTATCGGTTTCAGGTGACAGAGAATATTTCGATTACTCCCGGAATATTTTTAATTACTAACCCTGAACATAATGCCAATAACGATAGTCTTTTAGTCGGAACTATTCGCACCAGCTTAGAATTTTAATTATTTGGCGATAAATGAGCGCGAACGCTGTTCAATAAATCGGTAAATTTAAATGGTTTACTGATGTAAGGGACAGCTTTATTTCCTGATTGAGAAACTTTTTTTAAAATGTCATGATTTGCGCTAACTATGATGGTGGGAATCAGTAAATTATGTTCGCGTAATTCAGACATAACTGTTAAACCATCCTTGACAGAGATATTAATATCTAATAACAATAAATCAAATTTGGCTGTAGTTAACATTTGTAAAGCTTGTTCGCCATTATTTGCGATCGCAGTATTAAAACCATTCTGCCGCAAGCCTTTTTCAATAAATGATGCAATCCGAATTTCATCTTCAACAATCAAAATTTTCTGCATGATTACTCCTGATTTATCCACATTTAAAATTCCCCAAAATTACCGTATAAATAGTAAATTTTGGGGAAATATTTCAATTCAAATTAAGTAAGTCGGTGGGGAAACATAACTATGTTAAGAAAAAAATCAAACTAAAACCCTTTTTCCTCCTGCCTCTTCCCAACTACAAATATTTACTTTGCTATACTTAACTGATAGATTTATAGCTGGAAGTCACTAACTGACTCTCTCCAACTCTGCGTCTTCTGTGATTTTTTTTATTCCCCTGGCGTAAGTCCTGATAACGGCGAATTTGCTTACCAACTAATAGCAACCGCGCCACTTGTTCCGCCGCATTAGTTAATAAAGTTGCAGTTTGAGAAATCGCCTCATTTAATTGACAAGGATGAGTCAAAATACTATTGAAATAATCAATTCCTTGTTGAAAATTAATTTCTGCGCCTTCGCCAATTGTCCCAACTAATGCAATCACTGGTAATTGATAACGCTTGGCACGTTTAGCAACTTCCGCCGGAATTTTACCCCGTGGCGTTTGAAAATCAATGCAACCTTCTGCTGTAATTACTAAATCAGCTTGAGGAATTAAATTATCTAATTCCAAATACTGCATCACAATATCGTAGCGTGGGTGTAATGTCGCGCCAATTAAAGCGTGTAAGCCCGTACCCAAACCACCAGAAGCACCACTACCAGCCATTTCTCGCACATCTAAACCTAAATCTGCTTTGATAACCGCCGCATAGTGTTCTAACGCAAAAGCCATTTGTTCTACCGTTTCAGCAGATGCGCCTTTTTGAGGGCCGAAAACTCTCGCCACGCCTTTCTCTCCACACAAAAGATTATGCCAATTGCAAGCAACATCAATCTCGACTTGATTTAAACGACAGTCCTTGGCAGATAAATCTATGCGTTGGAGTTTAACTAATTCACTACAACCCAAACCTAACTCATTACCATTGTTATCTAGCAACTTCACACCCAAAGCTTGCGCCATTCCCGCACCACCATCGTTTGTGCCAGAGTCGCCACAGCCGACTAAAATACGTTCAGCACCAGCATCTAAAGCAGCCTTAATTAACTCACCTACTCCATAAGTCGTGGTTATCATGGGATTTCGCATATCGGTAGGTACAAGCCGCAACCCAGCCGCCGCCGCCATTTCTAAGACTGCGGTTTTTTTCATAGTTCCACCCAAAAAGCCAAAGTGAGATTGTACTTTTTGTCCTACAGGGCCAGTTACTTCCAAGTGATGCAAGGTTCCGCCTGTGGCTGCAACTAAGGTTTTGGTAAAGCCTTCACCGCCATCTACTAAAGGTGCTTTGCAAATATTTACATCGGGTATAACTCTGGCGATACCTGTAGCAATACAGTCAGCGACTTGTTCTGCATCAAGACTTTCTTTAAATCCAGAAGGAGCGATTAGAATGTTTAGTGTCATTATTAATTTCCTGCGGCAAACCAGCCGCTTTTTTTGTCGTTAAATTTAGAGAGATGGGGAAGAATTAGAGAGATAATCCTACCCAACGCCACCAGGTGTAATAAAACAGCAGAATTAAAGCCAAGTGAATCACAATCATTACTGAACTTAACCGGAGTAAATCTGTTGGTTTAAAACCTTCGTCGGCATCTTGATAAACCATTAATGCTTTAGAACTGACAGGAAAAGTTAGGCAATAGTCCATACCCAAAGTGCTGAGAAATAAGACAGCAACAGGATTGATATTTAAACTGTTAGCGAGATAAAGCAACGGCGGTACTAAAGCTGCTGCCCTAGCGGTGTGAGAAGTCATATATATGTGGGAAGTGAGAGAAATAATGGCAATTAGTAACAAAATTAAGAAGTGAGATTTGGCGCTGTTGATGTCACTAAATTGAAAAATATTGTTAATCAACCATCCCGAAGCACCAGAACTGATTAATGCTTTACCTAATACTAAAGTTGCCCCGACAAAAATAATTAAATTCCAGGAAACAGCTTTGACAGCATCTTTCCATTTAATCACTCCAAAGTTCGGCGCGGTGAGAATCATGGCACCGATGACGGTGACGGTAGCTATTTCTAAACCATGCCATTGTTCTGTTAGCCACAGTGCCAACATTAACAAAACAACCCATAATGTTTGGCGTTCTGGTGGAGATAAAGGTTTTGTTTGTAAACATTCCACATTTAATTTTTGTTGCAGGCGTTGTTTGTCTAAAAACAACCGCATAATTACCCAACAAGAGGCGTAACTAGCAACAACTCCAAAAGGTAAGCCATAAAGTAACCACTGACTAAAAGAAATACTGGTATTAGAAATTTCTTTTAGTAAATCTTGGGCGACTAAATGGGAGCCTGCGCCTGTGAGCGAAATGATTGTAGAGACTAGAATTACAGTGGGCATTAAGAGTGCGATCGCCTGACGAGTTCGTTGATCGTCTGTAGCATTGGCGACACTACGATAAATCGGATGGGTAACAGCAGCACGTCCCGAAGTCGAGGGAATTAAAAAAGATAGGGGAATTAAAACTGTAGTTAATAGCCAAAATAAACTGCTAACATTATGTGCTTTTGCTGCCACTATTTGAGTCAGTCTTGTGGCTAAACCTGTTTGCTTAACTGCACCTCCTAAAATAAACGCCCCTATCATTAACCAAACAACATCAGACCCCAAAGACTCAAAAAACTGTTCTTGAGAAATGCTTCCGGTTAATAGCAGCAATAGCACAGAAAATAAAGCCACATAACCAGCATTAATTGAAGTCGTTGACCACAAAATGACTGCTAGGAGAAAGACAAATATAGTCAACCTTCCTGGTATAGATAAACCCTGGGGCAAAAAGACTACTACTCCAGATAGAGATGTTAAAAATAGTGTTACGAGTGACTTAATTTGCCAACGGTTGGAAATGCGAAAAAATTTACTAAGTCTCACTAATAAATTATTTATCGGGATACCCTTGTGTTGATTTACAGGTAGTTTCATGTTCTAGGTTTTGCTGACACTGGTTGAGACAGACTTATTTGTAGGTGTGCCTCTTGACTGAAATTGCAGCCTGAAGTTTAACTTTGACTTAATCTAAATTTAATTAGGGCTTGATGAGAACATAATTAAGGAAACATGAGAAAAGTCTCATGAAACATCAGCAGTTGACTCACGTCGTCAATCTCATACTCATTCCAGATCCCCGACTTGTTTAACAAGTCGGGGATCTATTTCATAAAGAGTGCTGAGTTGAAAGTGCTGAGAATGATAAAATTTGCGTAGCTTGGGTGTAATGAAGCGAATTTAGTAGGGGCGGGTTTATTTAGATCATCGTTAATTGGTGAGCATATCTGTAAACCCATCCCTACTTTAAACCTTTTGGCAGAGGGTAGATTTATTTTCTAAAACCCTAATATCTCCTAACTTTGACTCAGGATGTCTTAATATTTAGCAACATATTATGTAAGTAATATAATGTCAAAGAGTAAACTTTGGTATCAAAGTTAATTCTCAAGATTTAGCTGTGATAAATTAATAATTGAAGTTGAGAAACTTCCCTGGCAGATCAACAGCCAATGTTCAAGTTAGTTATGAGGTAAAAACGCTGTTTAATTTGAATCTGTCTCGCATAAACGACAACACCCAACTCGAACACTAATATTTCCTCCTCTGGGTAAACTGAGGCGTTATAACTGATAGTTGAATGTATATCGGTTAAAGCCTAAGATGAATGATGTATTTGAGGAAATTACTAAGTGAGTAGTAGTTAGGGTGTTGTTGTTTTGAGTAGGTTATAGGTTACAGGTTATAGGTGACAGGTATAGCGTTTTCTGATTAAGTGCAGTACAAGTTGATAGAGGCTAGAGGCTAGATTGATGTACGTTATTGGAATGAAAAACGCTATGACAGAGTTTTGATTATTTCAACTCAGCACACAGAAATTTACCATCCCCAAGTACCGGGGCTGCCTTTAAATGGCCCGACAATATTATTAGTCACCCAACCACCGTAGAAGTTTCCTGGTTGTGGTTGGACTTTTTCACCATCTACATAACAAGCATCCATTAAATGAGCGTAGAAAGCCACATGGTCTTTAATAGATGCAAATGCTGATGTTGGGCTGGGATAATACCAAGCGGCGTTTTGGACTTCTTTATCACCAACGCGAATGGTGTAATAACCGGCGCGTCCTTTCCACTCGCAAAAACTAGATTGGGGTACTGATATCAAATATTCCATTTTGATATCTTCTGGTGGGAGGTAGTAGGAGGGGGGATGGCTGGTTTCTAAGACACGTTTGGCGTTGTGGGTGTCTGCAATGGTTACGCCATTAAAAATTATCTGTATGTGTTTGTTGACAGGTTCTAAGCGCGGGGGACGGGGATAATCCCATACTGATTCTTGTCCAGGTGCTGGTTCGATGCGTTGATGAAAAACCATACAAGTAGGTAGAAATAAATATGCGATCGCCTTTACTTTACCGTAAAGTCATAGGTTGGTGTAAATGCGATCGCTGCAACAAAACTCAAAGCGCCTAAATTAGCGTACTTCTTTTAAACTGTCCACTTGCTTGGTAAACAACTCAGTAAATAGACTCATGACCGTTCTTTCTTCCCTTACCTTAATATTAGCTGTGATTGACATCCCAGACTGCAAGGGTAGTTCTTTCCCATTCATTTCGAGTGCTTGCTTATCTAAGGATATTCTGGCAGGGAATCGGTAGAATTTATGAGTTTCATCCGGTGGTAAAGCATCAGAACCCACAGAAACTAATTCTCCTTTAATATCACCAAATTCGCTGAAAGGAAAAGAATCAATTCTGATATCCGCCTTCATTCCTTCCCGGACAAATCCAATATCTTGATTAGTAATAAATACGTCAGCAATATACTTATCGTTGGGGACAATTTGCAGTAATTTTTGGGTTGAATTAGCTACAAACCCCGGATTTTTTGCTTGTAAATCAAAAACTGTCCCACTCACAGGTGCGCGGAGTTCTTGGTATCTGAGATTGAGTTGGGCTTGGGAAAGTTTACTAGTAATATCTGCTAAACGCTGTTCGTTCTCTAGGACAATTTTGATAAATTGGCTATCAATATCTGCGATACGCTGTTTATTTTCTGAGATTTTTTCTAAAACATTTTTACCGGAAACCGCTACAGTATTAGTTAGTTCTTGCCGTCCTCTTTCGATTTCATATTTGAGGCGTTTATCTTCTTCTTGTAGTTGGGCGACTTCGGCTTCTAGGGTTTGTACTTGTTGTTGTTGATTCAGATATTGTAACTGAGAAATTCCCCCTTCTTCAGCCAAGGTTTTCAGTTTATTGAAAATCTGCTGTTGAATTGCTAAACTTGATTGGGTATCAGCGATTTTAACTTGGTTTTGGGTTAGTTGTTTTTTGGTTTTTTCAATTTCTAATTGTGCTGCATTGGCGCGGGTAGCTAATTCTAGTTTAGACACTTGTAGACGTTGTTGTTCATCCACACCCAGCCCTTGAGTAGATGAGGAACTTCTTAGTTCTTTGCGTAACAATTCATTTTCAGCAACTAAGGCGGCGCGACTTTTCAACAAAAATACGGCATCTGTTGGTAATCTACTGCGTAAAAACTCTAATTCTGAACCCACAGTATAACTAGAATTCATCAAGCGACGATAAATTTGATTTTCTCGAATCAAACTATTCCGTACTTGAATTAAGGAATTTAATTCGGCTATAGTTGCAACGGTTTCAAAGGTGAGTAATAAATCTCCTTGGTTGACTTTCTGTCCATCCTTTACATAAATTGCTTTGACGACACCATTGACTGGTGCTTGCACTTCTTTGACTGTTCCTTGGGGTTTTAATTGTCCAGTCGCAGGTACAACTTGTTCAATTTTGGCAATACAAGCCCAAGCAATACCAAACCCAGCTAATGCTATCAAGGTCAACATAATTGTGCGTGACCAAACTGGGGACTGGCGTAAAACAACCGATTGTTCAAAGTTATCAAATCTTTGATTTATTAAAGGCTGTTGGGAAACTTTCTTTACAGATGTTAATACAGGTGATTCGGTAGGAGTTTCTGAATGATGTTTACCGTTACCATTATTGCCATTGAGACGATTACCATTTACTTGAGTCATAGTAGTTTTACCCTTGAGGAATAATGAGTGATTAACCCTTGACTAATTACAAATTAACTTCTTGCTGTTGATATAGGTAAGAATAATGACCTTTAGCAGCCATTAACTCTTGATGACTTCCTTGTTCTATGACTCGGCTTGCGTCCATGACAACGATAGTATCTGCATGGCTGACGGTGTTTAGGCGGTGGGTAATGAAAAATACTGTACTACCTTGAAAGGCTTTGGCTAAGTTTAAACAAACTTGGCGTTCTGTGGGGTAATCTAAGGCACTGGTGGCCTCATCTAAGACTAGCAGTTTTGGTCGTTGAAGTACAGAACGAGCGATCGCAATTCTTTGTCTTTGTCCTCCCGAAAGTCCCGCACCTCTTTCACCAACGCGGGTATTGTAACCGTTGGGTAAGCCCATAATAAATTCATGGGCGCAAGCCACACGCGCGGCTTCAATAATTTCTTCGGTGGTTGCTTCGGGGTTAGTTAAAGCAATATTTTCTTGTACTGTTCCGTCAAACAATAATGTTTCTTGGGGAACGACACCTATTTGTCTTCTTAAAGAGTAAAGTTCAACTTTGGCAATATCATAACCATCAATTAAAATTCTGCCGGATTCCACATCATATAATCGCAGCAGTAATTTCATCATTGTACTTTTACCAGAGCCACTCTGCCCGACAATGCCTATAAATTGTCCGGTGCTAAATTCCAGGTTGATATTAGTTAGTTGTAAGGGGCCATTGGGGTTAAAGCGGAAGGAAACATTGTCAAATTTCACTGCACCTTCAATGGCTGGTAAGGGAATGTTACCTCTGTCTGCTTCCCCTTCTTCTGGAGTATCAACAATATCACTTAATCGTTCTAAAGATAAAGCAGTTTCTTGGAAGTTTTGCCAGAGTTGGGCTAAACGTAAAATTGGGCTGGTGACATAACCAGAAATAATCCGAAATGCAATTAATTCACCTAATGTCAGTTCACCTTGCAAAACTAAATAAGCACCCACCCATAAAACTAGTAAACTACTGAGTTTATTGAGAAAGTTACTCGTAGAATTAGCCAAGGTTGAAGTAACAACAGTTTTAAATCCTGCGCCTACATAACGAGCATAACGCTCTTGCCAAGAAAAGCGCGATCGCAATTCGATATTTTGCGCTTTTACTGTTTGAATACCAGACATCACCTCAACTAAATAAGACTGAGTTTCCGAGTTGCGTTCGGCTTTGTTGCGTAACTGTTTACTAATTGTAGGTGAAGCGATTAAGGTAATTACAACAAATATGGGAATTGTCCCTAAACCAACTAAGGTTAGTTGCCAACTGTAAAACAGCATGACAACAATATAAACTACAGAAAATAAGGCATCTAACCCGACAGTTAAGGCTGTCCCGGTGAGAAACTGACGAATATTTTCTAACTCGTTGATTCTGGTTGACAATTCACCGACGGGACGGCGTTCAAAATAGCGCAGTGGTAATCTTAATAAGTGGTCAATAATCTGTGAACCCAAACCCATATCAATGCGGTTGGTTGTATCCACAAATAAATAAGTCCGCAAAGTCCCAATTATCGCTTCAAACAGTCCCACTACTAACAGTAATGCACCCAGAACATTCAAAGTACTAATGCTGTTCTGGACAATTACTTTGTCGATAATTAACTGAATTACCAGTGGGTTTGCTAGTTGTGCTAACTGGACAAAGAACGAAGCGATAAATACTTCAATTAGCACTCGACGGTAGCGCGACAAATAAGGTAAAAACCACGATACACCAAATCTTTCTTTTGGCGTTTCTTTGGTTGCACTTAGCAGTAATACCCGCATTTGTGGCTGGTAATTACCGTCTTCTAGTTCTAAATTTGCCAGTAATTCTTTTGGTTTACAGCGTACTATACCTTGGGATGGCACACCCACAACAACATGATGTGCATCTGCTGAATACAACACAGCGAAATTGCTGCGATAACGAATGAGTGCTGGTGTGGGGAGACGTTCAATTGTCGATGCGGGTAAATCTACTAACTGGGATTTTAAACCAATTAATTCTGCTATGTATGCACAAGCCGGAAAAGATATACTACCTTGGCGTTTAATTTGTTCAGATAAAATGCGTCGTACAACTTCTCGACGTATGGGAATTTGTAAATGCTTGGACAGCATTTGAAAACAAGCAAAAGTCGCATTGACTTCTCCACTACCACGAACAAAGGGGTATTTGAGGTGCTTTTGTTTTTTGGGTGCTGGATAGTCTACCGCCGTAATTTCTTCCGGTGCGTAGGGAATATCTAACTCATCTGTAATCTCTGTTTGTGTATCATAAATAGACTCTTCCTCAGCTTGAGAATAGTTATCTAAAAATGATAAATCTCCTGGTGCAAAACCAATTAACCTTGCAGGATTTTTCCCAGTAACGTCTATTGTGGCTGCATTTAAGTCTAGGCGAGAACCGGGAGGAAAATTCTTAACTTCACCCCCACTCACAAACCAAATGCTATCAATATCTAGCTGGTTAGATGATTTTTTGCCGGGTGATAAGTATTGTATTTGAGTGTTGAGTAAAGCTTGCTCAGATAATTCCAGAAAATTCGTGACAGAATTGGCTTGTTTGGCGACTTGTACACCCAAAACACTAAAAACTTCGGAAATATGGCTGTGATTTTGTCGGGTGTAGGCAAATTCTGGATATTCTGTTATGAGGCGGGAATATTCTTCAATATTTAAAGCTAAACATATCACTTCCGTGGAAGCGATCGCCACTTCACAAGGAACCTGACGCAAAAAACTAATTTCCCCAATAGCTGCACCCGGTTTGAGCAATTTTAATGTAATAGCTGCTTGGGTTTGCGGTTCATAACCCAACAGGCGTACTTGCCCTTCATATAAAAATATGATTTTTTGTGGTATGGTTTCATTGCCTATAATTTTCTGCCCAATGCGATAGCGCCAAGCTTCTAGTTTTTCCGCAATACTCACAATCACTTCGGCAGGTAATTGCTCAAATCCTGCTACATTAGCAATAAAATCTTGAAAGGCGCTTTTAATATAGGTCATACTTTAAACTTGATTTGATATTGGGAAAAACTTACAATCTTGACTGTGTTCAAGATAATCAAAAAGCAATTAATTTATATTATGGTTCGGTTAAATAGGTCGCTTAAACTACAACTAATAAACATACCTTCTATCCTGGTTAAATAAATTCAGTTTTTGTTATTTGATAGCTTGACTTTTTTAGTTACAGCCAAGTCTTAACATTAATTAATATTCTCTCTAGAAGTAATAATACATAACCTATTTAACTTGAAAAATTATACTGACTCAGATCCCCGACTTCTTCAAGAAGCCGGGGATCTGGTTGTTCATGTAAAACAAAATTATCACACCCTCGTGTATAGATATCGTAAATTATTGGTTAAAAATTTTAGGTATTGATCAAGTGACGATTCAACAGTGCTTGAGTAACTTTTTCCAGTACCTTTAAACCTTGTAAAGAACCACGAATTAGCCGAGTCGCTGCAATGGGTTGACTGATTAAACCCCACGCTAAAGGTAAAGTTTGCAGTGAACCATCGGTACTGATAGCGGCGGAAAGGTCAGGAATATCATGTAAACTGTCATCACTGACCACCCGTAAGACAGTCACTTCAATTCCCATTGCTTGAAAAAACTGTAAAGCGGCAAAACTTTCCATATCAACAACATCACAGTTAGATGTTGCCGCTAACGATGATTTTTCTGTAGCAGACCAGATGACGCGATCGCTTGTCAAGCCTTTCACTAATGAGACTTTTGATAGTACAGCAGATAAATGATTCATCAAGGAGCGATCGCATTCTTGCACAAGTCCTTGATAAGTGCAACTTTGATACAATACTACGTCCCCAACAGCGTAATTCTGGCGCAAGCTACCACACAAACCCATCACTATTACCTTGGCTGGTGAATGCTGTTTGTCCAATTGCTGCAAGGATTTCGTCAACGATTGCATTCCCACTGGTATTGCCAAAACCGTTGGTATAGACTCCGTATTTTGACGCAAGCCACGAGACACAGCTTTATACTCCGCACCCTGCGGCACTAAAATCACAGTGTTCATTATCAATATTTGTGTGGAGACAATTATTTTGTGAAGGGGGACAAGGGAGACAAGGGAGAATTATCAGTATCAGTACTAGTGAATGTTTCAGCCTTGCAGCCACTTCTTCCCCCTACACCTCTAAGCTACGGTGTACACAC
The DNA here is from genome assembly GCF_014696905.1 of Nostoc sp. FACHB-190. Taxonomy (NCBI): domain Bacteria; kingdom Bacillati; phylum Cyanobacteriota; class Cyanophyceae; order Nostocales; family Nostocaceae; genus Nostoc; species Nostoc sp. FACHB-190. The sequence goes on along the minus strand of NZ_JACJQW010000001.1, from coordinate 605,628 downwards.
AAATCTGGGTTGAGTACATCTGTCCCGCCTCGGAATCAATTCCGAGTCTCACAGCGCAAGTCCTCTGAAGAGGACTCAACAAGAAACTCATTCCAGTCCACCAAGCGTGGACTTTAGCTATGAGCCTGGAACTTTAGTTCTAGGCGGGATGCGTTTCATACTGCCTATTTTCGACTTGTGTGTACACGGTAGACACCCCTACGGGGAAGTCAAAATTCAAAAGTTCAGAGATTTTTTTACTTTTGACTTTTGACTTTTAACTTTTGACTTGATTTTGCCCCTACACCCTTACCCCCTCCCCAAACGCTTTCCGTTTCGGTAGTAACTGGAGAGTATTCCAAGCTGTGGTGGCGAGTCGAGGTAGCAGTTGTGGTTGCAATATCCGCGAGTCGAACTTACTCATTCGCCGTTGATTTTCTTGGATGCACACTTTGAGGAATTTTTCAAGTGTTAAATCTTGACTAAACACACTGGCTCCACTGGCGGTAAAACCTGCACCGTTGGGATCAGATTCACCAATGGCTTTAATCACACTGCTCAAGGCTCTACCGTAATACCAGAGAGTTTTAGCACTCCGCAGGGGTAAAAATCCATCACCACGTTGAATTTGTAAATCAGTGAACCAGTTGACAAAAAATACAATATGCCGTATCTCTTCATCAACAATTGAGTCAAAGATTGTGAAGATTTGCTCAGGAAATACTCTGGCTTCTCGCGCAATTTCAAATAAGCCAAAGGCAAAAAAAGAATCGAGACATTCTTCAAAACCAAATTCAATGAATGTTTGCTCAAGGTTAGCGGGAATTTCTATGGGTGGACAAGCAGGCATAGGAATGTCATAACGCTCAATAAACACTTTCAGCAAGCGAGCGTGACGAGATTCTTCTTTACCTTGGAGAGCGATCGCATCTTGTAAAATGCCACTGTCTAAAGTTTTGGCATATTCACTGACAATAACACCCGCTTGACGTTCTTTATTCAAAGCCTGACCCCAAAAAGGGATGCTTCGCAAAAGTTCCAAAGCTGCATTATCCAAATCAGGCCAAGGGAGATGCTCAGGCTCATATTCCCTGTAACTCTCCATAAAACTACGACAGAATAATTCCCTATGGTCAACAGAACCAATCTTCATAATTAAATTTTATGTGTGCTTAAAATTGCCGTTAGAATCAGGACTATGTAGTGAGTAACACAAGTTATTTCTCAGCATAGAGTAATACATTAATGATTACCTAGTGCTGATTGCTCAGTATTAATTATTAAGTGTTTAAGTAGAAGAAATTTTTTGACCGTTTATCCTTTATGCTTTTTTAAGAAACCCATTAAGTAAAATTGCCCACCAAAGGAAACTAAACCACCCAAACTTTAGACGATTAATGTAGCATGACAATTAATTGGGACACCAGCAAAATTTTCCAAGATGGTAAAGGTTAGTAGCGCAAAATCTGCACGAGAACGCTTCAATATCTCCAAATTGGCCATTGACTTCTCGTGGTTGACAGTGAGTTTCTGGATTGCTGTAACGGTAGCTGGGCTTTTGGCGTTCAGTTCCCTCAAGTATGCTTTGTTTCCAGATATTACTTTCCCGGTGGTGGTAGTTAACGCCACAGCACCACTAACAACAGCAATTGATACAGAAGCCAAGCTCACCAAACCAATTGAAGAGCGCCTCCGCTCTGTAGAAGGACTAGATGATCTGCGTTCATCAGCTTATCCTGGTCAAACGGCAGTTAGTTTAGCTTTTGCAGTTGGTACTGATTTAGAAAAATCCACCAGCAAGGTAGAAACTGCACTTAAACAGTTAAGCCTGCCGCAAGGGGCAAATTACAAAATTATTCCCCTAAATTTAAACGAATCAGCAGCCGTTAGCTACACAATAGAGAGTGCTTCGCAGAATCTCACAGAATTGACCAAGGTAGCAAAAGACAAAATTATCCCAGTCATTACCAAGGTACCGGGAGTTTTGAAAGTCAATTTGTTGGGAGAGCCTAGTTCTCAACCAGCTTTACCAAGCGCCCAAAATGCAACTGCGGCACTTCCCCAAGGTGGAGCCACATTAGTTCGGTTTAATGGGCAAGATGCGCTGGCTTTTCAAGTAATCAAACGGGGTAACGCCAACACCTTAGAAGTTGTGAGTCGGGTAGAAAAAGAAGTTCAAAAGCTCACAACTAACCTCAAAGATGTCAAACTCACTTTAGCTGCTACCCAAGCTGAGTATATTCGTAATGCCACCAAGTCAACCATTGACGCGCTGATTGAAGCCATAGTGTTGGCTATTGTCGTCATCTTTCCTTTCTTGTGGAGTTGGCGAGCCACCTTAATTTCGGCACTGGCGATTCCGACTTCATTGTTGGCGACGTTTATTGTCATGGCAATTTTCGGCTTCAACTTAGAAACGATTACATTGTTAGCGTTGGCATTAGTCATTGGCAGCGTGATTGATGATGCCATCATCGATGTCGAAAATATTATGCGGCATATTGAAGAAGGAGAAAGCCCTCGTCAAGCTGCCTTCTCAGCCACCAGTGAAATTGGGTTAACCGTTGTTGCCACCACAGCTACAGCCGTGGCAGTGTTTTTACCAATTGGTTTGATGGGTGGTGTCGTTGGGCAATTCTTCAAGCCCTTTGGAATTACAGTTTCCGCTTCTTATATTGCTTCTACCTTAGTAGCCCGGACACTATCACCAGTTTTGTCCACTTACTGGCTCAAACCAATCTCTACCAATACTCCCCGCAAGGAAGGAAAACTGTGGTCAGGGTTTGCCCAAGCCTACCGGAAGTTGCTGTATTGGTCGTTAAACCACCGCAAAACAGTAGTTTTATTAGCGGTTCTCAGCTTTGTTGGGGGAATTGCCCTAGTACCCTTCATTCCCAAAGGTTTTATCCCGAAATTAGACCGGGGCGAATTTAATATTACCTATACGGCTCCCTTACCACAAATCCCTGATATTGCCACTTTGCAAAAACAAGCAGCACAGGCAGCACAAGCCGGGATTCCCTTGTCATCTCAACCCCCCATTTCTCTTCCCAACCCGCTCAATGATTCTCTGGAAGTTGCGAAAAAACTAGAAGCGGTGGTGAGAAAATCCCCAGCCGTGGAAACAGTCTTTACTACCGTCGGTTCCCGCGAAGGTGAACCCAATAAAGGTACGCTTTACGTCAAGTTGAAGGAAGACAGAGAGCTAAAGACGGCGGAAGTCCAAGACCAAATACGCGCTCAGTTGCCTAATTTACCAGGCGTAACTACCAGTGTGGAAGACATTCAATTTATCGATACTGGTGGGCAAAAACCCTTACAAGTGTCATTAAGGGGAGAAAATCTCCAAGAACTGAACAAAGCAGCCCAAGCGATTAAAGAACGCATCGCCAAAATGCCGGGATTTGCTGATGTGACGGTAACAGGTGACAGTAAAAACCAGGGGGGAATTTTCCAAATTGAGCGACTGAATAATCAGCGTGTGGCTTATATCAGTGCCAATTTAGGGCAGGATTTGTCTTTGGGTAGTGCCACAGACAAAATCGTTGCGGAAGCCAAAGAAGTGTTACCTGCTGGTGTAACTTTAGACTTGGGTGGCGATTCTGCCCGACAAAACGAAGTCTTTAGCAGTTTTGCTTCTACTTTGGTACTATCGGCACTTTGCATTATTGTGGTGCTGATTTTGTTGTTCCGCAGTTGGATAGACCCTGTAGTTATTGGTGTTTCACTGCCTTTGTCAATTGTGGGAGCCATGCTGGCCTTACTCTTTACCAAGAGTGATTTTGGCATGATTTCCTTAATTGGTTTTGTCTTTTTGTTGGGGCTGGCTAACAAAAATGCGATCGTCTTGGTGGATTACATCAACCAACTGCGTCAAGCTGGTTTAAGCCGCAAAGAAGCCATCTTGAAGGCGGGGCCAGTGCGCCTGCGACCGATTATGATGACCACTGCTTCCACTCTATTAGGGATGTTACCCATTGCTTTGGGTCTGGGTGCTGGTTCAGAATTGCGATCGCCTATGGCTGTTGCTATTGCTGGCGGCTTGATCAGTTCCACAATCCTCAGTTTGATTGTTGTCCCCGTAGTTTACGCCATCTTAGACGACTGGTTCCCCCGCTTTCGTCAGGAGGCAAAATACTAATGCAGGCTTTTGTTACAGGTGGAACCGGCTTTGTCGGTTCCCACTTGGTGCGTTTACTACTGCAACAAGGATACAAAGTCAAAGCTTTAGTCCGCCCCAGCAGCAATTTAGATAATTTACGCGGCTTGGATGTGGAACTAGTCAAAGGCGATTTGACAGATGCTGATATTTGGCAACAAATGAAAGGTTGTCAATATTTATTCCATGTCGCCGCCCATTATTCTTTGTGGCAAGTAGATAGACAACTACTGTATCGTTACAACGTCATCGGTACACGCAATATTCTCGAAGCTGCCCGCAAAGCTGGTATTGAACGCACTGTTTACACCAGTTCCGTATCAGCCATAGGAGTCGGCCCAGGCGGTAAACCTGTCGATGAAACTTATCAAAGCCCTGTCGAAAAACTGATTGGTAATTACAAACAGTCAAAATTTCTCGCCGAACAAGAAGCCAAACAAGCCGCAGCTAGAGGACAAAATGTCGTAATTGTCAACCCCAGTACACCGATTGGTTCACTAGATATCAAACCCACACCCACAGGCGAGATTATCCTGCGGTTTTTGCGGCGAGAAATGCCAGTTTATTTAGACACTGGGCTGAATTTCATCGATGTGCGGGATGTGGCTTGGGGACATTTACTGGCATTGCAAAAAGGGAAAACAGGCGATCGCTATATCTTAGGACACCAAAACCTCAGCCTCAAACAATTACTAGAACAACTTGCCGAAATCACTAATTTACCAGCACCCCAACGCACCATTCCCTCTTGGATACCCTTGAGTGTGGCTTGGATTGATGAGAAAATTCTCGCACCGTTAGGAAAAACGCCTTCCGTCCCTATAGATGGTGTCCGTATGGCTCAACAGCACATGTACTATGACGCGAGTAAAGCTGTCCGCGAGTTGGGACTACCCCAGTCCCCCTTAAAAGCAGCACTTAAAGATGCTGTGGATTGGTTTATTACTGAGGGTTATGTCAAATGAAAGGCAAAAGTCAAGAAAGGAGCTAGAGGCTAGAGGCTAGTATTTTTACTCAGCACTCAGCACTCAGCACTCAGCACTTTTTACTTATAAGAGAGGAGTAATAAATAAAGTGGGAATTAATTTACAACAAGCGATGGATATTGGGAAGTATCTGGTGACTCAGCGTTTTTTAGGGCGCAAACGCTTCCCCTTGGTATTGATGCTAGAACCATTATTTCGCTGTAATTTAGCTTGCACTGGTTGTGGCAAAATTCAGCACCCCGTGGAAATTCTCAAACGCAATCTCACACCAGAAGAATGCTTCGCCGCCGTGGAAGAATGTGGCGCACCTGTAGTTTCTATTCCTGGGGGAGAACCGTTACTCCATCCCCAAATTGATGAGATTGTCCGGGGCTTAGTAGAACGCAAGAAATATGTTTACTTGTGTACCAATGGCTTGTTACTGGAAAAAAGCCTCGACAAATTCCAACCTTCGCCTTACTTTACCTTCAGCGTCCACTTAGATGGAATGCGGGAATGGCATGATAAATGTGTTGATCGCAAAGGCGTGTTTGATACTGCTGTCAACGCCATTCGTGCAGCCAAAGCCAGAGGTTTCCGTGTCACCACCAACACCACCATCTTTGAAGGTGCAAATGTCAAAGAAATGCAAGAATTCTTTGATTTTCTCGAAAGCTTGAATGTTGATGGGATGATGATTTCCCCTGGTTACAGCTACGAATGGGCTCCAGATCAAGACCATTTCCTCAAACGCGAACAAACCCGCGCCCTCTTCCGGGAAATTCTCACACCCTACACATCAGGTAAGAAAAACTGGAACTTCAATCACAATCCCTTGTTCCTAGACTTTCTGATTGGTGAAAAAGACTACGAATGCACACCTTGGGGAAGTCCGAGTTATAGCGTTCTTGGTTGGCAAAAACCCTGTTATTTGTTGAATGAAGGACATTACACCAGCTTCAAAGAATTGCTAGACAAGACAGACTGGAGTAAATACGGCCGCGCTAGTGGTAATCCCCAATGTGCTGATTGTATGGTTCACTGCGGCTACGAACCAACCGCCGCAATGGACGCAATGCAACCGCAAAACATCGCCCGTTCTCTAAGTACAGTGTTTGGCAAGAGTTAGCGTTAAAAGGGAAGAGTAGTTTAGTAGGGTGCGTTAAAGCAAAATGCAACGCGCCCTGCTTTAACATTGTTAAAAACGTTGATTAATAAAGTTAGTTTTGTTATCTTAAGTGTAATCACGTAATACAACAGAAGAATTAACAAACTATAGCTCTTCCTCTAGAACTATGAATAGTACTCCCTATCCAAACTTTAGTGAACAAGGCTATCGAGTTGTACGAGAATTAGGACGCAATCGAGAAGGAGGAAGAATTACTTGGTTAGCATCAGATGTTAATACTACACAACAAGTAGTATTAAAGCAGTTTTGCTTTGCTCAAGTGGGTTCTAGTTGGTCTGGGTTTGCGGCGCATCAACGAGAAATTGAGATATTACAAAAACTGACTCATCCTGGGATTCCTCGATATATAAGCTCGTTTGCTACATCTGATGGGTTTTGTTTAGTACAAGAATATATTCATGCCCAATCTTTAGCAGAACGCCTCGGTGATTTTGACGCAGAAGAAATTAAGCGGATTGCTATCAAAGCCTTAGATATTCTCAGATATTTACAAAATCTGAATCCTCCGGTAATTCATCGAGATATCAAACCGGAAAACATTTTGGTAGATGAAGAACTCAAAGTTTATTTAATTGACTTTGGTTTTGCGCGTATTGGTAGCCAGGAAGTTGCAGGGAGTAGTGTATTTAAGGGGACTCCTGGTTTTATTCCACCAGAACAAATGTTTGAACCGACGCAAGCCACAGACTTGTATGCTTTGGGTACAACGTTGATTTGTTTATTAGCAAAAATTAAGTCTACAGAAATACGCGAATTGTGCGATCGCAATAATCCATACATCATTAAGTTTAAACCTCTTCTCCCCCAATTAAGTCTGCGGTTTCTGGGTTGGCTAGAAAACATGGTACAACCAGAACAAAACAAACGCTTTGCTAATGCACAAGCCGCCTTCACAGCACTCCAACCGCTTGAAGTTGTGCGCGTACCCGGAATAGATTTTAGTGAAACAGTATTAGAGTTTAAAGCGAACCGATTAGGTGAAAAGCTCACCCAAAGCATCACCGTTGAAAATACTATTCCCGATACTTTATTACAAGGGAAATGGGAAGTTGCACCCCATCCTCATGATCCGCCACATACGCCAGATTCTCACGCTTGGATTTCAGTAACACCTACTACGTTTAGCAGGAATCATACCCAGTTTCAAGTTGAGGTGGATACGATTAAATTGATGGCGGATAAGTCGTATAAACGTCAACTCATACTGCATAGTAATGCTTATCCAGCAAGTCATACTTTAACGGTAAAAGTGCAGACAGCCGCTTTACCAATTGAAAAAACCGAAATATCTTACACTTGGCTTGTTGGTGTGGCATTAATTGGAGCGATCGCACCTTTATTGATAAATTTGTTGATGGTGCTTGCTGGTATATATTCAACCTTGAATTGGTTGATAGCTTTTGCTGTTACATATTCAACCTTGACTTGGGTTATAGGTTTTGTTGGTTTAGAGAAAGTGATGAAGACTGTGATTGGGGCAGGAATTGGGTTAGTCAGTGGCTCTTTTGTGGGGCTTTGTGCTGGGCTTTTCATTGCTATGATTCCAACGGTATTTGGCGCTAATTATGATGTTGTTAACAACATATTCAGGATTATGGGAATAATTGGGTCTGTTGTGGGATTAGTGTATGGTGGTTTTTTGGGGTTCGTAGTTTGGGGAAAAGATGATATTCAGTCCAATAAGGATAAAAAATTCTACTGGTCTAGAGCGATATTGTATTTACTCACAGCAGGGTTAGGAACTAGCTTTGGAATTATTGTTATAATCGGCTTTGTCACTCCCTACACGCCAATAGCACTAACAGGGATAGGATTACCATTAATCAGCCTCTTGCTTTATCCACCCTTAAAACGACGCAGGCTAATAACTAAATATCGCCAGTCCGAAGAGTCTTTAATCAAACCCTAATAAATACAGATATGGCAGAAGCTAAAAATGTACTCGGCACAGATTTAGAAGTTTGTTGTACTTCACCGATGACTGGTTATTACCGTGATGGTTACTGTAGCACTGGTGGGCAAGATTTTGGAATGCACGTTGTTTGCGCCCAGGTGACAGCCGAATTTTTGGAATTTACCAAATCCCGTGGTAATGATTTGAGTACAGCATTTCCTGAATATAATTTTCCCGGATTACGCCCTGGCGATCGCTGGTGTTTGTGTGCAGCCCGTTGGCAAGAAGCAATGGAAGCTGGTTACGCGCCCCCTGTCGTTCTCGAAGCCACCCACGCTAGAGCTTTAGAAGTCTGTTCTTTGGCAGATTTAAAAAAATACGCCTTTTCTGCGCCTTAAGCCTTAAGTTAAAATACAGACGCGATCGCTCACGTCTGTATTGTATGGTTACTTGCTTTTGAGATTTACGACGTAGTTAAAAATTTGGGTTAATAACCAAAATACACCACAGTCTAAAAATCAGCACTATTAAACTTGAACTTACTTAATCAATCGTATTGAACAAAGTTATTAACTAGCTTTGACATTGACAGCATTTAATTGCTCAAGCAAGGCGATAACTTCACTGCGGCTGAGTTTCTCCTTACCATTGGCAAGAGCATCAATCGTACCATGTGCCAAAGTTAACGGAATTTGACAAAAGTTTAAAGCTGGGCCAGCAGGTAAAGCTTGAGTATAAGCATCAGCTAACGCTAAGTTGCGTAGGGCATACTCTTGCATTTCTGTGACTGTCCAACCATCTGGAAAGAAGCTGACACCACGCCCCATATCTTCAATGTGGTTGCGGAGGATGTTGACAGCTTGCAAGCCACGACCAAAGCCAATTGCTAAAGTCCGGTTGGTTTGCGTGCCATCATACCAAGTCCATAAATCTGAAAGTAACAACCCAACTGCGCCAGCAACCCCAAAGGTGTAACGATCTAAATCAGACTCGGTTTCAATTTTCCAGTTGTTTTCTGCCCAATAAGCCATCCGGTCAGCCATTGCTGCGGTTGCATCCCAAATCCGTGGTGCAATAGTCTCAGGGGCTAATAAAGACCATTCTCTGACTCTCAGAGTTACTTCTGCCAAAACATCCTCGTAGCCGCTAAACCCTACGGAAAAAGCGTCAACTGCAAAGCCATCTACTCCTGCTTGTAATGTCAAACTAATATTGTGTAACAGTTGTGCCTTTGTTGAATTATCCAGGTCTGGATGATCTTCAATTTCATCAATGGCACGCATACACAAATATGCTGATGCAACGGCTTCTTGCAATCCTGACGGTAAAATACTAATTGGAATATAAAAAGTTCGACTAGTTGCTTTGAGGATTTGCAAGGCATCACCACGTAAATCCATGTTGTCACTCCCCTCTGAGTTTTTACACCACATGCAGTTGAAAGTTGTTTAATGATCTGGGATATACTTTTTACCTTGAGATGGGTTAGTATTTCATCTCAAGATTAATAGTCTTTGTATCATAATTAACGACAAATTCAAACCGATTAAATTCATGTCTAGTATATAAGACTTTGGTTACTGAAATTTGTGCTGTGTGATTTTATATCTGAATTAAGCGCAATTTTTTGCTGTAAATATAAACAACTGTGCTAAAATCCCGCAGTTTATCTAATTGGGCTTTTCAGTAGTGATGAGCGAATTGATACGCCCAGATAGCCTCTGATTAGGAAGATAGCATAAAATTCCCAAGCAGATTTCTGTATTGTAAAAATATTATGAAAAACCAAATAAAATTTCTCAAAAAATGCTTCTAACTATAAATATCAACAATTAGGGACTTGCAAGGTATAGGAAAACTTTAGCTATTGACCAATTAGCTTGGCAAATACAATATTGCAGCCTAGACAACAATTTTTGCAGCAAATTCACAAGATGAATCTCATTCGGCAAAGTACAATCTTTTTCCCCAACTTGCCCAATGAAAACACAATAATTCAAGACTTTTGAAATTTAACCCTCCACTATAATGGAGTGGAGGTGTTAATAGTTAAAATCTCATGTCACTTATTAAAGTGGCACAGAAACTAATTTTTCCGATTGATATGAGATGCCGGCTTGTTTAAAGCGGTGTAAAGCTTCACCTAAGCGATCGCAATCTGCAATTAAACTAATCCGCACATAGCCTTCACCCGCAACCCCAAAGGCATTCCCCGGAGTCACTACCACGCCTGTTTGTTGCAATACATTCAAGGCAAAATCGGTGGAAGTTGTACCCACAGGACATTTCACCCAAAGATACATGGTGGCTTTGGTTTTCGGAATATCCCAACCCAACTCTCCTAACCCTTGAATCAAAAAGTCGCGGCGGGTACGGTAACGCTGTTGAACTTCGTGTAAATAGACATCTGGCAATTGCAGGGCGGTTTCGGCGGCTGTTTGCAAGGCGGCAAAAATCCCATAATCCAAGTTGGTTTTCAGCGTCCGTAAACCTTGGATAATTTGGCTGTTGCCGACAACAAAACCTACCCGCCAACCAGCCATATTATAAGTTTTGGATAAGGTATGAAACTCCACGCCAATTTCTTTAGCGCCAGGAATTTCTAACAAGCTGGTGGGTTGATAGCCATCAAAAGCTAACTCGGCATAACACAAGTCATGCACCAACAGAATTTCATATTTCCGGGCAAAGGCGACAATTTCTTCAAAAAATTCTCGCGGTGCAGTGGCAGCAGTGGGATTACTGGGATAATTGAAATAGAGAATTTTGGCTTTTTGGGCAACTTCTTCGGGAATTGCCGCTAAATCAATCAACCAATCATTTTCCGGTTTGAGAATCAAGTTATGGATTTGCGCCCCAGCAATTACCGGCCCGCGAAAATGGGCGGGATAAGCTGGTGAAGGTACTAAAACCACATCACCAGGGTTAATATAAGCCATTGCCAAATGTCCTAATCCCTCTTTAGAACCGAGTAGCGGTAAGGCTTCGCTGTCGGGATCAAGCACTACACCATAGCGGCGATTGTACCAGTTGGTAATCGCACGGCGAAAACTCGCAGTTCCTTCAAAGGGCGGATAACCATGATTGGCGGGATTTTGCAAAGCGGCGATCGCCGCTTCTACGACTGGTTGAGGCGTGGGGCCATCCGGGTTCCCCATCCCCAAATCAATCAAATCCAATCCTTGTTCCCTTGCCTTAGCTTTGAGTTCATCCAGACGGGCAAATACATAAGCTGGCAGTTTCTGTATACGTTCTGCTGGGGCAATCCAATTCAGTGTCATTGATGTACCACTTCTTGATACAGTTGATTTGTGAGTAAAATTTCTCTCATACATCACAGTTGGCGGCTGTGGATCAATTGGAGAAATCTATAAAGTGAGCAAAATCTGAGTTTGGTAATCTGGGCAAAAAATCAAGCGTCATTTTGCCAGCCGGAAGTTTTTTACTCTTCAATTGGCTGATCACTTGTCTTTACTGCCACCCGAATGTTTGATTCTCTGCTGTCTGTGGGTGCAGTTGTCGAAACCATCGCGGCCATTAACTGTTCTAGTCCTACCTTGAAAGGTAAGCGGTGAATATCCGAATTGGGTGCGAGAGAAATTTCGGCTGCGGTTTTTAACTCGCTCAATTTAATGTTGCCTAATCCCAAATCATCTAATTTTTGGGGCAAGCCAATCTCTGCATAAAACTTCAACAACTGTTGTCTAGCAGTGCTGGCTAACTGATTACCCAAAATCATTTCTTCTAAACGCAGTTGCACCAAAATACCAAATGCGACTTTTTCGCCGTGGATGCTGGTGTGTCCGGCAATGTGAGTTAAGCCGTTGTGTACAGCATGGGCAGCAACGGTGCGACACTGCGCCCCACCCAAGCCGCCAATGACTCCGGCTAGTAAAACGGTTGCATCCACAACTTCTTGCCAAACTTCACTGCCTGGTTTTTCTAAAGCCTCGGCTGACTTTTGGAATAAAATATCGCGTAAAACTCTGGCTTGTTGGACTGCGGCAATAATTAAAGTCTGTTGTAAATGTCCACTACTCACCGAGGCTTCGTACCATTTAGCGATCGCATCCCCAATGCCAGCTACTAAGGTGTGTTTTGGCGCTGTGGCAATCAAATCATAGTCCAGAATCAATAAATCAGGACAGCGAGACAGCGCCACATCATACAAAAAAGCCCCTGTCTCAGAATATACATTAGAAAGGGCTGTCCAAGCTGCACAAGTAGCGGCGGAAGTGGGAATTGTCACCATTGGTAACTGCAACTGAAAAGCAACTAGTTTTGCAGTATCCAATGCTTTACCGCCACCAACACCAATAATCATGTCGGCTTTGTGTTCTTTTGCCGCCTTCCTTAAAGATTTCAAAGTGGCTTCTGAACAATCTGCACCATAAGAAGCTTGAGCAGTATGCAACTGTTGTTGCTCTAAAATTGGTTGTAAAGTATTTTGAGTCAGGGCTAGAGTTTGATTGCCTGCAATTATTAAAGGACGACTGCCTAACAGGGCAATCTCCTCTGGTGCTGCTGACAAGATTCCAGATCCACGGATGACTTTTGCCGGAGCGATCGCCAGTGCCGATAATGAACTAGATGTTTGAGTAGACAACGTAGTAGCTGATTGATGGGGCATATAATAACTAGTTAGGCAAAACCTGAATTTGTATTGATGCTAGTAGGATTACATAATATTTATAGAAGGCAGTCGCCTATCAACAAAACTCACCATCACTTACGAGCAGCACCCACTAAACATTTTTCCATTGATGAAATTAGTAAGTAATATCTTAATCTAAAAATAATCTCTATTGTATAGTCAAATACAAAAAAAATTGATGTCTTCCCTAACACCAAAATTAGACTTTGCTGTTAGGGAAAATACTTATAAACTAGCAAAAAACTGAAATAATCTAGCGTAGGTGGGTTTAGTTTGTATAGCCCCAGACTTTAGTCTGGGGCTATATGCTTTTTTCTTTTTCCCCCTGCCCCGGTTGGTGAGCGACTTGCCTTGAGCGCAGTCGAAAGGAGCCGAACCACTGCTCCCTGCTTACTCTTTGAGTTAGAAGTCCCTAAGCCGTAGGCTTTGACAACTGAGCAAATTTATCTGTGTAAATCTCAACTGACATATTCATATCTTCCCGTGAAGCCAAATTGCGTTTAATTTGACCAAGGTAAAGCGGTACAGAAACTCCAGGTTCAGGATGTACCAGAGTACGAGCGCGAATTATTAGATAATTGTCGCCTTGTTTACCTAAACGACCATAGGAATATAAATTACTGGCGGCTTGACGCAAAGTTGCTTCTAAAGCTGAAGGGGAAATTTTGGGATTAATGGAAATTACTGTTTGCGTAGAACCATTATCATAAACCAGCGTATATTTTTCGGCTCCCGGAATCACTGTGCGACTTAAGGGTACTAAAGATAGAGCAAATAACCCGCCTGTTAGCACCAGCATAAAGCCAGTTGTACCTACCAGCCGAAAGCGAATGCCCCATTTAAAAATAAAAGCCAGTATTGCTAAGGCAGCAAATACTAAGGTAGCAATACCCGACCACTGGGTGTATTGAAGAAAATCAGCTGTTGAGAACATACAGATTGGCTACTTTGGTGTCTTAACACGATTTACAGACACACCCATTTTACCGATTACTTACACCCCATAACTGATGGAACTCTTTGAGAGAGTCGCTATTCATCAGATTAATAGCCTCATGCTGCAAGTTGCGATCGCTATTCCAGTCCATAGCTAATAAAAATACGCTTATTTGCTTGATATTTATTGGTTATAGATTATACTGCCAATAATAATTTCTTTGATGTTGACCTTGATCAGCTAATGTCAGCATTTAAAGAGAATCTTTTCTGCTAGATAACAGACTTGTTTTATCAAGCTAGAAGACTAGCCCTTGCAAAATGTAACTTTGAGCCATAAAAATTGACCTAGCCTATGCTGCAAGCTAGTAAATAGAACACCCATAAAAGCTTATATTTTTCAACTATCATTTGAAATAAAATAATTAAATACTTAGTGTATCTTTTTAGCTAGTATCAATTATAGCTTTGTGTATTTACCCACTATTTCATCTACTAAAAGCAAGAAAAATGTATAAAGATTAAGATATTTCATGATTTTTTGATACTTTTTAAGTAAGTATTACCTGTCTAAATTAGTAATATGTCAGAGTATCGTGACAATATCGTAATAATGCTGAAAAAATAAGTAATTTAAAATGCTAGTATTACTTGTATAAAAATAAAATTTTTATCAAAAGAATAAATTTAATCGATTTATTAAAGCAATTCATTAAATCAATTTAGAAATACTTAGATGAATACAGTATTTTATCTTACACTGTATCAAAAATACATAATTTGACTTAACTAATTACACAAAATTACTGTTATCTTTTATTTAAAAGTATTAAAAAATGATGAAACAAGTTAAGTCTTGAGTTTAAAACTTCGTTAAACAAAGTCTCAAGATGTGTTCGATATAGTGGCATAGACAAACAAAAACAAGCTTTACACTGTGTTTCATGCAGTGTAAAAACCAAGGTGCTGTTCATTAAAGTTTCGACAATACTCTAGCAAATCTAATTAATTAGTGAGTTTATTTTGGTAGCTATTGCTGAATATTTAGCTACTCATTGCTCATAGCTTAAAGCTGGCTCTGCGTGAGACTATTTTTATATACGCAGATATCAAATATTTCTCTGCAAAATTAACGTGTATTTTTGCAGCTATTTTGTTATGGCTGCAAAGTAAATTAAGCATGAATAAGAGTTAAATATCTGGTTTATAGCTGCATAAATTAGATGCTGCAAGTATTGTGAGTGCAAGTGTCAATCTCCGAATTAGCCACTGTCTAAAGCTTCAGAAATCGAGAATTGATTACAATTGCAGAGGATTTATGGAAAAGTTGGTTTTCCCCGATTTATACTGCCCATTTCCTTCTCAAATCAATAAATATGCTGATCTGTTAGAAGAATCTGCTTTAAATTGGGTTACACAATATAATCTTCTAACTAACAACTTAATATATCAACGCTTTTTAAAAGCAAAATTTTATATGTTAGTTGCACTTACCTATCCTTACTGTCAAATAGAAGAACTCAAAGTCGCTAATGATTGGATGAGTTGGATATTTATTTGGGATGACCAATGTGATATGTCAACCTTAAAGCCCGAACTATTAAAGGCTTATCATACAAGATTTATTCAAATATTAAAAGGGGCAGAACTTACTAATGAAGATATACCTCTTAGTTATGCTTTAAGTGATATAAGAATAAGAATGCTAGGATTAGGTAGCCAACAAGTATTCAATCACTTCATTAATACCTTTGAAGATTATTTTTATGGTTGTGAAAAAGAAGCAAATATCAGTACGCTGAAAATAATACCTAGTATGGAAACTTATATGAATATACGTAGAGCAACAATAGGAGTAGAAACTTCTCTGGCATTAACTGAATTCTGCGATAAATTACAGATTACAGATTTTTTGAGGAATCACGAAATTTTAAACCAAATAAAACTGATGGCTACCAATATTATTTGCTGGTCTAATGATATATTCTCATATCCAAAAGAATTAGCAATTAACCATGTTCATAATTTAGTATTAATCCTTCAAAATCAACAAAAAATATCTTTGAATTTAGCAATTAATCTTGCTATAAAAATGCACAATCAAGAAGTTGAAAATCTAATTCAAATGGAGTCATGTATTCCATCTTATGGAGAAAAGATAGATAATGAAATTGCTAAATATTTATCAGGAATACATGCTTGGATTAGTGGACATTTAGCATGGTATTCCTATTCTGGAAGATATCAAACCCTTGAAAAAATAGATTTAGCTAAAGTTAGTTAGAAGTTATTTGAGGTGGAAAATATTTCCAATTAATCTAGAATTTATCAAAATTCAAAAGATATCAATAAAATGTTGTAATGGTATATTCGTATGCAACTACCAAATCAGTTGAAAACTGCTTCTTTGATACAAAAGCTACATTGGGTTGCTGATCCTGTAGGATATATGAAACAGGCAAACAAGCAATATCCAGATATCTTTACTGGCAGTATAGTTGGTTTTGGAGATACTGTCGTATTTGTCAGCCATCCTCAAGGAATCCAAGAGATTTTAAGCAACGATAGAAAACAGTTTACAGCACCTGGAAGCTTTAACAGAATAGGAGAACCCATCGTTGGTAGTTCTTGTATTGCTATGCTTGATGGTAGTCTTCACAAAAAACGCAGACAACTATTGATGCCTGCTTTTCATGGAGAACGAATGCGAGCTTATGGTCAAATAATATCTAATTTAACTGAACAAGTTTTTGCTCACTTACCTGTAGAACAACCTTTTTCAGCTTGTGTTGCGATGCAAGAGATTTCTCTACAAGTAACACTACAAACTATTTTTGGATTATATGAAGGTGAACGTTATCAAACAATCAAGCATCTCTTGGCATCGCTTCTAGATGTTTTTGGTTCACCACTTAATGCCAGCTTGCTAATGTTTCCTTTGTTGCAAAAAGACTTAGGCGCTTGGAGTACTTGGGGGAGATTTTTGAAGTTGCGGCAACAAATTGATGAGTTGCTTTATGCTGAAATTAACGAACGTTGCCAAAGATTCGATCCAAATCGAATAGATGTTCTCTCTTTGCTCATGTCAGCAAAAGATGAAGAAGGCAAAGCAATGACAAATCAGGAGTTGCGAGATGAATTAATACTGATGATGTTTGGTGCCAAAGAAACTTTAGCAATGTCGATGGCTTGGGTATTGTATTGGATTCACTACAAACCGGAAATTCTGAAAAAATTACTCGAAGAACTTGATAATCTTGGTGAATCACCAGATCCTATGAATATTTACAGACTGCCTTATCTGACAGCAGTCTGTAATGAAAGTTTACGAATTCATCCAGCTGTAATTTTGACTTTGCCCAGGGTAGTTCAAGAACCAGTAACAGTACTTGGATATCCATTAGATATTGGTACTGTTGTAGCTGGCTGTATTTATCTTACTCATCACCATAAAGATTTATATCCAGAACCTGATCAATTTAAACCAGAACGCTTTCTCGACAGACAATTTTCCATTTATGAATTTTTACCTTTTGGTGGTGGTTCACGCCGTTGTATTGGTGAAGCTTTGGCTTTATTTGAAATGAAGCTAGTAGTCGCAAAAGTTTTGTCCAATTATCAACTTGCTTTGGTAAGTCGAAAGCCAGAGAGAGTTCATCGGAGAAGTTTC
Organism: Nostoc sp. FACHB-190; assembly: GCF_014696905.1. Lineage (NCBI taxonomy): Bacteria > Bacillati > Cyanobacteriota > Cyanophyceae > Nostocales > Nostocaceae > Nostoc > Nostoc sp. FACHB-190. The sequence goes on along the minus strand of NZ_JACJQW010000001.1, from coordinate 588,182 downwards.
GGTATTGGGCCTACTAATGGAATTCAGATGTTAATTCGTAGACCACGTAACTCTCATAGGTCGTTAGCGAGTGCAGCAACTACATCTGCATCATAAGTCAGTCACTTTACTGCTTAATTGGTATTTCAATCACAAACTCAGTTCCTTGGCCGGGGGTAGAATCGCAAATTAACTGACCCTTATGTTTATCTACAATCACCTGATAACTGATAGATAATCCCAACCCTGTACCACTACCAACAGGTTTTGTAGTAAAAAATGGGTCAAAGATTTTCTTCTTAACTGCTTCAGTCATCCCACAACCATTATCAGCAATGCGGACTTGCAAAGTATTTGAATCTTTTAGAGCAGTATAAATATGAATTTGGGGTTTCTTAATATTAGCTCTTGAATCATTTACAGCATCGATCGCATTACTCAAAATATTCATAAATACCTGATTCAGTTGACCAGCATAACAACTGATTTCAGGTATTTTTGCATATTCTTTAATAACTTCTATTTCCAAAGCATCACTTTTTGCTTTAAGTCTGTGCTGTAAAATCATCAAGGTGTTATCAATACCTTCATGAACATCAACAGTCTTCATTTCTGCCTCATCCAAGCGTGAGAAGTTACGCAAACCTAAAACTATATTGCGAATACGAGAACTACCCACTTCCATAGAATCCAGAATTTTTAGCAAATCTTCAGATAAGAACTCCACATCAATTTCTGCGACTTTTGCTGTTAATATATCAGAAGGATGAGAACATTCTTGCTGATAAATATTTACTAAATCTAGCAAATCTTTGACATATTCACTAGCATGAGCAATATTGCCATGAATAAAGTTAATTGGGTTATTAATTTCATGAGCAATTCCCGCTACCATTTGACCCAATGAAGACATTTTTTCGCTTTGAATTAATTGGGTTTGTGTGCGTTGTAGTTCTTGCAATGCTTCTTGCAGATGTTGATTTTTATTGTTTAGTTCTTGGGTTCTAGCTTCTACTTTTACTTCTAAGCTATGGTTATATTCCTCTAAGTTTTGATTTGCCTGGGCTAGATTATTGTAGAGTATGGCATTTTCTAAGGAAATAGCCGCTTGAGTAGTTAGCAGTTTTAAAACTTCAATGCGATCGCGGGTGAAGGCTCCGGTAGTTAGACTATTCTCCAGGTAAAGAATACCCAGCAATTTACCTTGATTTATAATCGGGATGCACAAGAGACTTTTAGGCTTCTGACTGATAATGTAGCGGTCTTCTGCTAAGAAATCAACAGTCTTTGCATCATCAACTACAAATACTTCTTTGATGCGGTTAACATATTTAATCAAAGTAATCGGAATATCATTACTAGACCCCGCATAAATTGATGGTAATTCTGTAGAAATAGCTGCAAAATTCTCACTAGAACTGAGAGCTACGACCCTTAATTCTGAGTTATGATTTCCACTTAAAATCAAAGCAGATTTAGATGCTCCGGCATTTTCCATCACAACTTGCATTAATTTAGACAGCAGTTGATCCATCTCAATTTCTCCAGAGAGTGTTTGAGAAGCCTTGATCACAGAAGCTAAATCTAGTGATTCCGAAATACTTGTTTTAGAACCAAAGAAGGTTGGATAATTACTTTGCGTTGATAGAGATTGATAAGTAGGAATCGTGATTCTGTCAGCTACTTGAAAACTCAATTTTTCTTGCTGAAGTATGGGCATAAGTAATTGAGGATAGCGTGTTGCCAAATCATCAACTTTTGCCTTTGCTCCCCAACGAACATAGCAATAATAAGCATCAGTGAGATAGGTTTGAGCGATTTTCTCTTTGCCCCATTCTAAATAGAATCTAGCTGCTAATTCATTAGCCAGAGCTTCTTCATTGATGTACTCGTTTTGTTTAGCAAGGGAAATAGCACGATCATAAGATTCGATCGCTTCGAGATATTTACCTGTAACGCGATGTTTTTCTGCCTCCACTAAATAAAATTTATGTAGGTAATTCATCGGGGTATGATGCGCCCAATTCTGCATTTTTTCCTGATTAGCTCTGATTCTATCCAGTAAAGAATTTTGTTCTATTGTGAGAATCTCATCATAAGTATCAAGTCGCACTAGCGAATCATAAAAATAGAAAAGAGGCATAACTAAATTGCCAATTCCACTATCTAAATAATGTTCTGCCAACTCCAAGTTTTCAATCGCTTGGGTAAAAGATCGAAAGAGATAGCAGAGATATGCTTTATTAAAGTGTAAATATAAAAGTCCTACCCTATCTTGAGCTTGCTGATGAATTATTAGCATTTCATCCTCATTGTAAGCTTCACCAATCAAACAAGTTGCTTTTTCTTGAATCTGTAACAAATTTAAAACTGTTTGGCGATAAATATTATGCCATTTCAGTATTGTTTCTTGTTTGATTTGAGATATGGCATCACTATATTTTGACATGTCAGATGCTAATTCATTCAATTCTTTGCCTGTGAAATACGAAGAATATGAATGGCAATAAATACAGTAGGCTGCGAATTCTAGATCCCCTGTTTGTAAGCCAACTGAATAACCTTCTAATAAAGGATTAATTATAATTTTAGTATGTTTTTTCCAATGGGCTATAGTGGCATAAAAGACTTGAATTACTTTGGATTTTAATTCTTCAGCACTAAACTTATCGATTAGGTTTACAGCTAGATTCCCAAACTCATAGCCAGAGTCAATATCTCTCATGATTCCACTCAGGATTAAGCCGTAAAGGACATAAGCATAAGCAGACAATTTAGCATTACCATATTTGAGAGATAACTCAACTTGTTTAATGACAATCATGATAAAAAGTTGAGGATATACTTGATATACCCAAGCAGATACCCCAGATAAAAGACGCATTATTACAAGTGATTCATCAGCTATCATCTCTGGTAATTCAATTAATTCTTCTATTGATTTACCATCAAGATTTGATTTTATTTCTGCTATTGCTAATTGAATGTCTGATGAATCAGGATTTTGTGGAAATTCGACACCTAATTGTCGTAAAACAGTGAGTGCAGTATTAACAGCTTCCAATGCTTTATTTTGTGCGCCGTAAGCTTGAATTTTGACTTCATAGACTTTTACTTGCTCTAGCAGAGTTTTAGCTTGTGCTAATACCACATTAATTAATTGCTCCATCTGCTCAAATTCACCAGCTAGGTATGCTGCTTCTGCTGCGGTTTCATACAAAGCTAACGAAAGTTCATATTGTGTTTGCCAGCTATCAGATGAGAGGAGTGAGATTCCTGTTGTTAAATACTTAATTGCTGCTGCATAAGCTGTTGAGCTTAAAGCTTTACGTCCAGCCAAAAAATTCATTTGAGCTAGTTCATTACGCTGTTCCTGCTCGGTAATTAGTTCTAACGCAATATTAAATTGATTGACAATCTGAAAAATTTTATCTTCGCGCTCTGCTACTGGGATGCTATTAAAAAGTAACAGGCCAATTTTTAAATGAGTTTCCTGCTTTTGACTTTCCGAAATTAAAGAATAAGCAGCTTGTTGCACCCTATCGTGAATAAATTTGTATTTCGGAACTGCAAAACTATTGTTGAAAAGTTCTGGAGAGTTTGTAATTTCGGGATTTTCTGCTGATTTAGAATAAGTTTGAAACAACTTATAAACATCAGTTTGAGGTAAAATAATACCTTCATGTAAGGCTATCCATAAATCTGAGGCTGTGTCTACTACAGATTTTTCATTGACGATCGCCAGAGTTTTTAAGTCAAATTCATGTCCAATACAAGCTGCCATCTTTAATATATTCTGTGTCAATGATGGCAATTTTTCAATTTGCTGTGCCATAAAATCGACAACATCATCAGTCAGCACTAATGCCTGTATTGCTGCCAAATCATACTGCCAATGACCTAAATCAAAGTTAAATTTAATTATGCTATCTTGGTGCAGTGACTTCAAAAACTGAGTAGTAAAAAATGGATTACCTTTGGTTTTAGCAAACACCATTTGACCCAGAGCCATAGACATTGCTTGAGGGCAATGTAAAGTATCACTAATTAAGGTATTTAAGTGAGTTTGATGGAGAGGAGCTAGGGTAATCTGATTAATCTTTGCTCCTGCTTGCTCAATTTGTTGCAACGTTAAGCAAAAGGGATGTGCTGGATAAACTTCGTTATCACGATATGCACCAATTAATAAAAAGTTTCCTTCTGTTGGGATAACTTTCTGGTCAGTATCATCTTCCCAAACTTCTTCCTCAAATACAGGGTTCCATAAATTATTTTTGAGTTCAGGCGTAACTACATTAGATTCTTTATTACTGGTTGGAGTTTGACTCATTAAAAGTTGGATAAACTTCAAAGAAGCTGAGTCTGCCCATTGTAAATCATCCAAGAAAATCACTAAAGGATGTTCTTTAATGCTGAATACTTGGACAAATCTTTGAAATAACAAATTAAATCGATTCTGAGCAGCAGTTCCAGAAAGTTCTGTAACGGCTGGCTGTTGACCAATAATTTGTTCTAGAGCCGGAATTACATCGATAATTACCTGGGCTTGTTCACCTAATACTGCCAGAATTTTGTCTTTCCATCGGCGAATTTGACTATCAGTTTCTACTAAGATTTGTCCTATCAAATCTTGAAAAGCTTGGACTAATGCTGATAAGGGAACATCTCGTTGGAATTGATCAAATTTACCTTTGATGAAATAACTATGCTGTCTAGCAATTGGTTTATGTACTTCATTGACTACGGCGGTTTTACCAATTCCAGAAAAACCAGCGACGAGAATCATTTCTGTAGTACCTTTAGCAACTCGCTCAAAGGCTGCAAGTAAGGTAGCAACTTCTTTCTCACGTCCATAGAGTTTTTCGGGGATGAGAAAACGGTCAGAAACATCTTTAGTTGCTAACTCAAAGGTGGCTATATTACCGCTTGTTTGCCATTGCTGATAGCAAAGTTCTAAGTCATACTTGAGTCCGTACGCACTTTGATAGCGGTCTTCAGCATTTTTAGCCATTAATTTGTTGATAATGGCTGATAAAATTGGCGGATGATTGGGATTAATTTGATGTAAGCTTGGTGGTTGTTTCGCAATATGGGCGTGAACCAACTCCATCGCTTCAGTGTTGTTGAAGGGTAACTGTCCGGTGAGAAGTTCAAAAAAGGTGACACCTAAAGAGTAAAAATCACTGCGGTAATCAATCCCACGGTTCATTCTACCTGTTTGTTCAGGAGAGATATAAGCTAGTGTTCCTTCTAGTACGTTGGGGTTTGTCAGGTATTGAACTTCTCTTGGTAGGAGGGTAGCAATACTGAAGTCAATAACTTTGATTTCTAAAGTCTGGGGATGAATCAGTATATTTGCGGGTTTAATGTCTTTATGAATGATGCGATGACGATGTAAACCTTCTAAAATAGATGCGATCGCAATAGCAATAGGAAAAAATTCTTGTAGGGTAATCCCAAACTCTTGTGTAGCCTTATTATATCTGCCCCAATCTTTGAGCGATAGGCCGCCAAAGTCCTCCATGATTAAGGCATAGCGATTGCGATAGTTCTCTAAACAAAGATGCTTGATTATTCCTGGTAAATTGAGATCCTTCGTGATTGTATATTGATTCCGAAATTGAGCAATTTCACTGAAGGTAGGATATTCATTTCGGATCAGTTTAATTACTACTGGTTGTTTGTTTTGTTCTTGAATTCCTCGATAAACTAGGGTCTTGCTACCAGAATAGATTTGTTCTAAAATTCGATAACCAGCCAAAGAGAACACTTTATCAGATAATGCTAACATCGCAGTTATAGTCGAAGTATTTTAACTGCGCTTAGTATTCCCTTAAATTTGCCTTGTTTAACATCAAAATAATTTTTAACAATTATACTGTTATTCTCTTTTCTCCAATATTTTAGGTTTCATCTAACGATATTATGAAAATATTTATCAAGTACGAAGCTGTGTAAAGCTCTGTGAGAAACACCTTAATCTAAGGAGACTTTATTTAATCTCTTATCTGATTTTCCTGGAAGGTGGGAACTAAAACTATTTTATAAATTCAGCGCAAGTATCAGACAGGCTATCATATCAGTTTGAACCAGTATTCATATTTGATTATTACAAAAATTCAGTATCTTTAAGGTGAGCATTCACTAATATATTGTAGGTTAATCGAGATTTTTACTGAAAATGCCCACCCTACTTATCCAGTACTTACGCAAAAATTCCCGAAAAGCTTAATTTATCAAACCGCCAAGCCGCCAAGAACGCCAAGAAATCGTAGAGTCTGCGTAAGTCCTAATTATCTCAAGCTCTACAGTATTTTATGGCTTCACCAAAGCGAGAATGATACCAATTAACGAACCTAAAAGCAGCACCATTCCACTCATAGTAGTAATGGCAAAACCAATCATTCGTTTTTCTGCGGCCTGATAGTATCCCCAAGCGTAGACAATACGGCCTATGAGCCAAATAGCACCAATTACTGCCCCCCATAATGGGTTGATGTAAACAGAAAACAACCATAAGCCAGGGAGAAATAAAATAGTTTGTTCTAGAGTATTTTGCTGAACTCTTAGTACTCTTTCAAAATTGGGGTCGCCTGTCATTTGGGGAGGCATAACTTTATATTTTGCCCTAGCTCGACCGACATTAATTGTGATAACTGAGTACAGCAGTAATGTTAAAGCAGTGATCAGACTAGTCCAAGGTGACATATTCAAATCCTCATCGCTCATCAAAGTATAATTCTTACCTATGCTTTAGGAACAGCCGCCGGGAAACTCAATATGTTGATATAAAAATTGAGCGATCGCACCAGTTCTTAGAATAGTGTTAAAATTTGAGAAAAATTTTATAGATATGTTTTAATTTCTAAGGTTTAATTTATTTTTACTTGCCCAAGTATATGACTAATCATGTTATGCAGAAGCTCCAGCAAAATTCTCATAGTTTGCTGATGATGAGTGAATCAGAATCTCCCTTTGAAGTGTTTTTTTGGTCTGGAGAAGGTCAAGAGAGTTTAACTAATCAAAAACTTCTTCAGCTAACAAATCATCCCGCAGAAACGCCCATAGAAATAGTAGAACTAGATTATTTTTTTCGTAACTTAGCTGAAGAAAAAGAATGGCACGATGAAATTCAAAGACAAGATGTACAGAAATTTAAATCCTTAGTTCAAACACTCAAGGAAAATCTCTCAGATATCAAAGTTTATCGTTTAGGGAGGATAGATATTGATGTCTATATTTTTGGTAAAACTCCTGCTGGTGATTTAGCAGGAATTTCGACAAAAGTTATTGAAACCTAATCTAGTACAACAAGGCAAAAGTAAAAAGGCAAAAGGAAAAAGAAAGAATAACGATACCACAAGCCTTTTAGCAATTCCAGATAGTCTGTTTATTTACGCCGACCTGTACTAGGTATAACTCGTAGAGTTGAACAAATTTCGCCAATGGTAAAAACCAAAATCATTATGTAGAGACGTTACATCTAACGTCTCTACTCCACTAATATACTTCCGTTTTTTTGCGTAAGTCCTATAACTATAGGACTCATAGTTGATTTGGGAAAAAAATCAGTACACCCAGCGCAGGCTTCTTTCCTACTCCCTACTCCCCATTCCCTGCTCCCTGCTTACACAACTAGATTCAGGAATCAAACCCTATTCCTATATTTTTATAAATTATCTACTCTAGCCTCAATCGTACTTTGAATAGAGGTAGAAACTTGAGAAAGGAAATCGTACCCAGTTCTTGATTCCAAAGTATCAACACTAACTCTGTAACTTCTCCAATTTGCATTTCTGACACCTTGTACATTGGGTATATCAACAGCAATTACCCTAGTAGCATTAGTTACGCCACTAACTCCTAAACCTGGTCTGTCTAAAACTACAATAACTTTCCAAGTTCTGGCGGGAACCGTGACGCGACCATTATCAATAGTAGTGCGACTACCGTTTGATCCTGTTCCACCAGTGCCGTAACCGCCAGAAATAATGTAAAGTTCTTTACCTTGAGCCACTAAACTTCTAGAATAATCTTCCAAATTTGCCCAGACACCCTGATTATTATCAGGAGCTTGAGGAATGATATTTGTCATTAAGAAGGTAGCAGAATTATTGGCAATTGTATTAGTTCTATCAGCAGAAGGAGCCATGTGTCCTCTGTCAAAGCCGCTACCTGTGTAACTAGTAGTAGTAACTCGATAACACCCAGAAGGTAAGGTAGTATCTGCACGGAAATCATCTTGGCGTGGCGCACTTCCTAACCATGATGAGTTTAATTGCCAACTTACCCAATTTGGGATTCCTTTGGCACAGTTATGTGAGGTTGCATACTGGGATTTAACTAATAATAAGTTATTGCTTACAATACCATTATTTGTTGCGCTGCTTGGGTTTCCCATTGTTAAATGAACATTTGTTGAGCTTTGCGCTGTTAGAGGTTTTTGGACAGCATTCAACAAAGTGAAAACTAATGCTGGTAAAGCAATAGGTAGAAGAAGTTTGGCAAATTTAGACTTTTTCATTTGTGGTTATTTTTTTAGGCAGAACAAAATGATTTCTGTAGTCAATACAGAAATAAAAGAAGAGTTAGCGACTGAAATATAAATCCGGTTTAATAAGGAGAGATGAAAAAACCGTAAACCGGACATTAATATTTGGTAATGATTAGTGCTAAATATAAGTACAATTTCTGAGCAGTAATTTCCGCAGGAGTAGGTTGTAAAAAGAATAAATCATACCAAGTTGCAATCAAAGATAGTAATTTGGGCTGGGAGTAGGGAGTAGGAATACTATTTCTGAACGCAACTTATACCAATTTGAAAGAAGAATGCGACAGATAGAAATCAGGAAAGTCTTACTGGAGCTAGATTTCTTAATTGCGTTAGCGAGGAACGAGCGTCGCGTCATTGCGAATTGGTATAAATTTCCAGGCTCATAGCCAAAGTCCACGCTTTATGGACTGTCAGACATTTTTGCTTGAGTCATCTGAATATGACTTGCGCTATGAGACTCGGAATTGATTCCGAGGTGGGACTCAACTAACATTTATTTGTGTGTTTACACCATAACGCGATGTGCAACTTATTCTTGAAACCCCTCTCCAAACCTCTCACGCCAGTCGCTACAACGGAGGGAACCTCCGCAACGCGCTGGCTCCCCGAAGCGGAGAGAGGCTTTGAATCTTGCTCCCCTTCCCTTGTAGGGAAGGGGTTGGGGGTTAGGTTTGAGAGAAAGTTGCACACGGCGTACCATAAGCCTTTTAACTCTTGCCTTCTTCCAGGAAATGAGGGGAGGTTTCAAGTTCTACCGACTAAGCTGGCGACTACTGTCACTAATTCAGCAGGTTTGATGGGTTTAGGTAGATGTAGTTGAAAACCTGCTTGAATAGCACGCATTCGGTCTTCGGCTCTGGCGTAGGCGGTGAGGGCGGCGGCGGGAATTTTACCGCCTTGTGCTGGAGGTTGCGATCGCAATTGGCGAATTAATGAATAGCCATCTTCACCGGGCATCCCAATATCACTAACTAACACATCTGGTTGCCACTGAGCAATCATTTGTAATGCTTCTGGGACTGAAGCAACGGTTTTTACTTGGGCTTGACATTGTTGCAATACTGTGGATATATAATCCCTGGTGTCGGCTTCATCATCTACAACTAGGACGCGCACACCAGCTAGGGAGGGAAACGCAGGTAAAATATCACTGTTAGCTTCAGTTAGGCTGACTGGTGCAGATATAGTTTCTTTATTGAGTAGTAAGGGTAATTTAACTGTAAAGGTTGTACCTTGTCCGTCTCCGGGGCTATCAACAGTGATCATACCACCGTGTAATTCTACTAGGTGACGCACAATTGCTAAACCTAACCCTAAGCCACCGTGCGCCCTGGTGCTGGAACTGTCGGCTTGACGGAAGCGATCGAATACGTAAGGGAGAAATTCGCCGTTAATCCCTATACCCGTGTCAATGATTTGAATTTGGGCGTAAGTGATAGATTCGGAATGATGAGCAACACTTCTGGTAAGTTGAATTTCAACTTTACCGCCTTGGGGTGTAAACTTAATAGCATTTGATAGCAAATTCCAGATAATTTGTTGTAAGCGATCGCTATCACCAGAAATTAAAAATGGTGCTTCTCCATAATTTGCCCACGCAAATTGCAACTCGATTTCTTTGGCTTGGGCGGCTAAAGTGACAGTTTCAATTGTCGATTCAATAATCGTGATTAAATTACAAGTAGCAACTTTTAGCTGTAACTTACCGCGAATCATCCGTGAGATATCAAGTAAGTCTTCAATCATTTGGGTTTGCATCTTGGCATTCCGCTCAATGGTTTCTAGCGCCTTACTGATTTGAGTTTCGTTGAGTTTGCGACTGCGTAATAATTGCGCCCAGCCGAGAATTGCATTGAGGGGCGATCGCAATTCATGGGAAAGTATAGCTAAAAACTCATCTTTCATCCGGTTGGCTTGCTGCAACTGCTCTGTTTGCTGCTGCAAGGAAGTAATTAAACTTGAGCGTTCCATTGCGATCGCAATTTGATCACAAATCGCCTGCATCATACTTCTTTGATTTTCGGTGAAGAAATTACGGCTGCAACTACCAAAAGAAAGAGTCCCGAACAACTTGTCTTGAGCAATTAAAGGGTAACTGTAGTAAGCCTGAATACCTAAAGAACGAATTAATGCTGTTTTGATATCAGTTGATTGTTGGACATTTTCAACATAAATGGGTTGGCGATATTGGGCTGTAGTACCGCAGACTGCTTGACCAAATTCTAACAACTCAATCTCTTTTGCTAGTTCCTCGCTAAAGCCTCGATAAGAAGCAAGACGCATGACCTGAGAATTATCTTCAACCAAGTAGTTAAGGTAAATATCTATACTAATTTGTTCTTGGAGTTGGCAGAAAACGCTATCAATGAGTGTGACTGGTTGCTGACTAGATAATAAGGCGCTGGCAGTACTAAATAGTAATTGCAGCCGTTGATTACCTACTGATAATGCTTTTTCGGCTTGCTTGAGTTTGGTAATATCTTGGAAGACGAAAATGCAGGTAGCTGGAAAACCGTGCATTGCTGGCAGTGTATCTGCAAAAATTAATAAAGAATATGTGCCTTGGCTGGTGTGCCAGTCTACTTCTATACCATTTAAACGTTCACCACGGGCAACACGTACCCCTGGCATTTGCTCATTGGGGATGCGATCCCCTGTGGCATCTGTATAATAATATGCTGTGTGATATTCTTCGGCTGGGATGCCTTGGGGAAATTCACCGCCTGCTAACTCATTGGCTGTGCGATTGGCAAATGTCACCCTTGCTGTTCCTGGTTCAATCAACAGCAATGGTCTGGGCATAAGATTTAACACATCTTCCAGCCATTTGCGTTGGTTTTGCTGTAATTCTTCAGCTTGCTTGCGACTAGTAATATCTAAAAATGCGCCAATACAACCTCTGCTGTTGCCTTCTTCATCAAACAATGGTGCAACATATTCTAATAAGTTAGTGACTCGGCCATCGTTATGAACCACATCCACTTCCAAATCCAAAACTTCTACACCATGTGCGGCTGCATACTGCATTGGTAGTTCTTCTGGCGATAATTCTCGACCTTCGCAGTAAACTTTAAATGTTTGGGGTCGTTCTGCGGTAGGCGCAGTCAGAGAAGCATTGATATCTGTGGAGATACCGAGTTGCTTGGCAAAACAAGGGTTAACGCGAATATTTCTACATTCACGATCTTCCGCAATCCCAATTCCTATCGGAATCACATCTAATAAGGTTTGCAGTTCGACTACTCGCCGTTGTAAATCTCGATTGAGTTGGAGAATTTGTTCTTGTGCTTGTTGGCGTTCGGTTAAGTCCAGAATAAAAGCTACCAATTCTTCCCTTGTTTCTCCCACGAGAACATAACCAACTAATACAGGTATGCGACGACCATCTTGGCGGAGATATGCTTTTTTGTATGGTGTACAAGCGCCATTGGTATTACTTTGGGCTTCGGCGATCGCTTGTGCATCTAAATCCAGGTACTCTGGTAAGATGATTTTGTCTTTGTTTAATTCACCCGCGAGTAAATCTGCGCGGGTATAGCCAACCATTCTCAAAAATTCGTCATTGGCTTGGTGAATGTTGCCATAAATATCACCCAACACAATTCCAATGATGTTCGCATCTACGAAACTTTTGAGTTTTTCTTCATAGACTCTAAGTGCTGTTTGCGTGTGTTCATGCTTGTACCACAGCCTTTCTACTAAAGCAGCACACTGCCAAATTAACAGAGCAAAAATAATAATCAAAACCAGTGCAAATATCGCTATGGCAAAAGCTGAATCATAATATCCGACTCGTTGACCTTGAACAATTAACCAGCCTAATAATAAAGGTACAGCGATCGCCGCTATTAATAAACGACGCGCCAACAAACCGCCATAACTTTCACTGGTAATGACGTGCATAAATCCTTGGTCAGTACTTGACCAGAGAATCCCGATACACAGCACACTAAACATTAATACTGTGTGCAATGCCATTGGTGTGCCATTCAAAAACAAACTGTAGAGAATTTTGATGTCGTAGGTGTAACCAATCAATGCTTCTAAAGAAATTACACCAGCTATCAAAGTCAAAATTTGAGCATACCAATAATGGCGTTCGCGTTTTGGATGGATTAAAATTTCTAACCCACAGCCCAAACAGAAAAAGTTAATGGCGGTATTAATTCCCATCCGTCCAGGATAAGCTGACACAGCAGGAGTTTGTGTATCTCGCAACAGCAGCTGATCAATGCCAAAATTCTCACCAAACAAATATTGAATGATTGTGAGTAAGCCAATAATTATAGGGATGAAACTCAATACTCTCATCAGCCAGAAATAAACTTGCTGTTTTTGCTTGGCTGGCTGATTTTGGTTGATTTGTAGCAGCCACAGCGACACACCTAATAAGATAAAACATAATGCTGTGTTCGCTTTCATGGTGAACAACCTAGGGTTGTTACCTATTTTGAGAAATTCAATGTTGAACATCCACCCAAGCAGCACAAAACTACCTGTGAAGGTGGCGATCGCTGCTGCAACCTTAACTACTTTTGAATTCCGTGCATTTTGCATTTGCAAGCGGTTTCTGTTTAACATTGATATTTTTACCGCATCTCTAACTAGAATAACTTGCTAAAATTTCGCTGCAACGTGCTTTTACATCTTGTATTGCTCGTCTCCGATATCATAATAAATGAACTCTTTTTCACCTGTATATAATAAAACTCTGAGTTGATTTTAGCGAAGCTGAAATTAACTGTGATTGTCTATAGTTCTTTTTTCCTTGCTAACATTTTTACAATATTCAGTCATTGCCTGTATTTATCTCTCACTAAAGTTTAGATTTTTCTGTCTTCTTCCGTAAGAGAGAGGACTCATTTATGTCTATTGTGAGATGATGCGATCGCTTGTTTATAAAAAAGCAACTTTCGGAATTCAAATAATATCCCAGCAAAATTAACTATCTTCAGCCAACGTCGATTTTTTGGCTGCTTGTACTAATTCTTCTTCAGTGCATTGATATAAATCCCGCAAACGAAATACTTGCCATACTTCCATTTTGGGTGTTGTTCTACCTTTCTCCCAGTTACGAATCGAAGATAAAGCGCAATCTAATTCAATAGCTACATCACTAATTCTTCATCCTGTACGGTGTCTTAATGCTCTTAGATCCATATTTTTGGGCGTTAAAATTTGTTGGCGCTAAAACTTGGCGCTAACAATTGACAATTGACAAACGATATGGTATTGAGATTCAATTTTTGTTGAAGAGGCGTTAGCATCCCCGCCAAGAGACTCGCTAACGCCCTTTACTAAACTCCTTATGGATAGATTAATCATGCCACAAAACAGCAATTACAAAGATTTCGTCTCAGAAACTCAGACCTACGCTTACAAAGAACGTTTAAATTCTTGGATTGTTGCGCGTTTATTTCCAGATATGCAACGGGTTACAGTTGCAAGATTTCGCAGTCGTTCCGATGCAGATGGTCATTTACAAAGCTTACGTAAACTCATTCCAGACGCTAATTTTGTGGTGGTGTTTGACTGTCCACGTCAGAAAGCAGTGATTTAAAGCAGAAGTGATTTAAGTAGGGTGCGTTATGGCTTCAGCCTAACGCACCGCCAGATGATGATGGTGCGTTAGGCGCTATATATTTTGTGATGAATGAGTTACACAATTTGCGCCTAACACACCCTACGAGAATTTTTATTTTTACTTTATAAATAATCTCTTATGAATGATTCAGTAAAACCATAACCACCACCGCCAGGAGTCTCAATCACAAACACATCATTAATATTCATTTCCACCACAGCTTTACTACCTAAATCCTCAACAGTTCCATCACACCGTTCAACATAATTTCGTCCGACTTCACCGCTTGCACCATCAGATAAACCAAAAGGCGCAACTATGCGGTGATTTGACAAAATTGCTGCGGTCATTGGTTCCAGAAAACGCAAGCGACGAGTGACACCATTACCGCCATGATGATGACCTTGACCACCACTATTTTCCCGAATAGCAAAATTTTCTAACACAATTGGGAAGCGCCATTCTAACACTTCGGGATCTGTGAGACGGGAATTAGTCATGTGGGTGTGAACTGCATCTGTCCCATCAAAATCTGCACCTGCACCAGAACCGCCGCAGATAGTTTCATAATATTGATAACGCTCATTCCCAAAAGTAAAATTATTCATCGTTCCTTGAGAAGCAGCGAGAATACCCAACGCACCATATAAAGCATCGGTAATAGCTTGGGAAGTTTCCACATTTCCCGCCACCACCGCCGCCGGATAAGCAGGATTTAACATACAACCTTCAGGAATGTGAATTTCTAAAGGTTTTAGACATCCAGCATTTAAGGGAATATCATCATTAACTAATGTGCGAAAAACATATAAAACTGCCGCTTTACAAACTGCGGCTGGGGCATTAAAGTTATTAGTTAACTGTTGGCTAGAAGTACCTGTAAAGTCAATTTTGGCGCTGCGGTTTTCTCTGCTAATTGTAATTGCGACTTGAATCACGCTGCCATTATCTAAGGCATAGCTAAAACTACCATCTTTCAAAACTTCAATCACACGTCTTACAGATTCTTCAGCATTATCCTGCACAAAATTCATGTAGGCTTGGACAGTTTCTAAGCCGTAGTGGTCTACCATTTTTAACAGTTCTTGTACACCACGTTCATTGGCGGCAATTTGGGCTTTTAAATCTGCTAAGTTTTGCAAAACATTGCGTGCGGGGTAAGGTTCACTGGTCAGCAAACTAACTAATTCAGCTTCTCGGAATTTACCTGCTGCAACTAACTGGAAATTATCAATTAATATGCCTTCTTCAATGACATTTGTACTATTTGGCGGCATTGAACCGGGAGTAATACCGCCAATATCTGCATGATGCCCCCGTGAAGCGACGTAGAATAATGGGCGTGGTTCGACTGCGCTCACCAACCGAGAGTGGGGGAAGACTGGGGTGATAACGGTAATGTCTGGTAGGTGAGTACCACCGTTGTAGGGGTTATTGGAAACAAAAACATCACCGGGTTTGATGGTGTCGCCATAGTTAGTAATTAAAGCTTGCACACTTTCACTCATCGAACCCAAGTGTACGGGGATGTGTGGTGCATTGGCGACTAATTGTCCAGCACCATCAAAAATTGCACAGGAGAAATCTAACCGTTCTTTGATGTTGACAGAGGAACTGGTATTTTGTAAGGTTATACCCATTTGTTCAGCGATCGCGCGAAACAAATTATTGAAAATCTCCAACATCACAGGATCTTTTTGTGTGCTGAGTGCTGAGTGCTGAGTGCTGAGTGTTTTTTGTGTTGTTTGTCGCGTCAGTACTAAGTGATTGCGTGCAGTTAACTCGGCTTGCCAATGGGGTTCAATCACATTTGTACCCGTCGCCTCGACAATAATGGCTGGCC
Source organism: Nostoc sp. FACHB-190 (assembly GCF_014696905.1). NCBI lineage: Bacteria > Bacillati > Cyanobacteriota > Cyanophyceae > Nostocales > Nostocaceae > Nostoc > Nostoc sp. FACHB-190. Next base: position 572,222 of record NZ_JACJQW010000001.1, on the reverse strand, counting down.
CTGCTACACAATCTCCTGGCTGTAAATCTTGGCGTTGATACACTGGGGTAGTTTGCCATGACCCAGCAGTATACATTTGTATAGTTGCTATTGCTACAGTCTCTTTATTGTCCCTACGTGTAATTACAGCTTCCTCCAGTGCGTCATGCTTCTCCACCACCTCAACCGCCACCGCTTCCACAATCAACCGCTTCTCAGGCGCAATAAACCCGTAACGCTGACGATGCAACTCCTCAAACTGAGCCTGCATCATCACCACATCAGCAAAATCCACAATCAACGGTGCATCCGTCCCCTCATACTTGAGATGCACCTTGCGATAAATCTCCAAAAAGGGTGTAGGGGTGTCAGAGTGTAAGGGTGTAGCAGCCTCTCCTCCCTCCGCGCCCTCCGCGCCTTGGCGGTTCGTTTCCCCTACCGCCTCCGCCACCAACCCCACAAACTCTAACTCCACTTCTCCCAACACACCCTGATTCAAAACCGCTTCCACCGACTTCTCGCGGATGACTCGTACATCTGCCAAACCCATACCGTAAGCAGACAACACCCCCGCATAAGGATGGATAAATACCTGCTGCATCCCCAAAGCGTCGGCAATTAAACAAGCATGTTGCCCACCAGCGCCACCAAAACAACACAACGTATACTCCGACACATCATAACCACGCTGGAGAGAGATTTTTTTGATGGCATTCGCCATTTTATCAACTGCGATCGCTAAAAATCCTGTAGCGACTTCTTCCGGCGTTCTCCCATCTCCAATTTCCGCCGCCAATTGCTGAAACTTCTGCCTCACCACCTCTGCATCTAAGGGTAAATTGGCGTTCGCCCCAAACACCTTGGGGAAAAACTCTGGCTGTAACTTGCCCACCATCACATTGCAATCAGTCACCGTCAACGGCCCACCTTTAGAATAAGCCGCCGGGCCGGGATTTGCCCCTGCCGATTCCGGCCCCACCCGATACCGCGAACCATCAAACTGCACAATCGAACCACCGCCAGCCGCAACGGTATGAATTGCCATCATCGGTGTTCGCAGACGCACTCCCGCCACTTCGGTTTCAAAGGTGCGTTCATACTCGCCGTTGTAGTGCGCCACATCAGTAGATGTACCGCCCATATCAAAGCTGATAATCTTGTCAAATCCAGCTATACGGCTTGTTTGCACTGCCCCAACTATCCCGCCAGCCGGGCCAGATAAAATACTGTCTTTACCTTGGAAGTTTTCTGCATCCGCGAGTCCGCCGTTGGATTGCATGAACATTAGTTTGGGGGAGTGGGGGGATGATCCTTGTTGCTTGTTACTTATCTCGCCAGTTTCTGCTTCTTGATTCCCTAATGCCAATTGATGGGAGACTTGATTTACATATCGCCGCAAGATGGGGGATAAATAAGCATCGACAACCGTTGTATCACCCCGGCTGACTAATTTCATTAAAGGGCTGACTTGGTGAGAGACGGAAATTTGCGTAAATCCAATACTGTTGGCTAAAGCTGCAATTTCTTGTTCATGGGTGGTGTAGCGGTAGCCGTGCATGAACGCGATCGCACAACAGCGAATGCCATCATTGTATGCTGCTTGTAATTGTGGGCGAACTGCATCCAGATTTAACGGGATTAATTCTTCACCTTGGGCGCTGTAACGTTCCTCTACTTCAATGACTCTTTCGTAGAGCATTTCTGGCAAAATGATTTGACGGGCAAAAATATCGGGACGGTTTTGATAACCGATGCGTAAGGCATCCCCAAATCCTTGAGTAATCACTAAAACAGTGCGATCGCCTTTTCTTTCTAATAAAGCATTTGTCGCCACAGTTGTTCCCATTTTAATTGCCGCAATGCGATCGACTGGGATTGGTGCATCAGCCGCAATTCCTAAAATTTCTCTGATTCCTTGGACTGCTGCATCTGTATATTGTTCAGGATTTTCTGAAAGTAGCTTGTGAATTATTAACTGGCCATCAGGACGTTTTGCCACAATATCAGTGAAAGTTCCGCCTCTATCAATCCAAAACTCCCAACTTGCAGCCGATAATGATGCCCCATTCATTCTTTATTCCTTAAGATTTATTTTGCTACTTCTCAGGTATGATTTTTAAGTTATCAGATTATTTGCTTGATTTGTTACCTAGATGTTCCTTGAGGTAGACGGTATGACACTTGAGAAGATTCGCTGGTTTCAGATGGCTTTTCAGTTAAAAGGGTCAGTTGTCTCATCAATTTATCAACGGGTTTTGTGGTGTGGCTTGTTTGGATTTATTATATCTGTCCTGCATTATTTAGAATGGCCTGTATCCAAACCGATGATTGGCACGATTTTGCCGAGTTTGGTGTTAGGTTTATTGTTGGTTTTTCGGACAAATACTGCTTATGAACGTTTTTGGGAAGGCAGACGCTGTTGGGGAAATTTAGTTAATACTACCAGGAATTTAGCCAGACAAGTTTGGGTAACTATTAATGAAAAATCTCCTGAAGATAGAGAGAATAAAATTGCCACATTACGCCTAATTATCGCTTTTTCAGTAGCTACAAAATTGCATCTCCGGGGAGAACGAGAAAATCAAGAATTAAAACAATTAATGTCTAATGCTCGATATAACGAGTTATCTACTATCGAGAATTTGCCTTTAGAAGTAGCTTTTTGGATTAGCGATTATTTACAGGAACAGTACAATCGTGACTGTTTACATACATATCAATTAATTAATCTGCAAGAACTCTTAAATATACTTGTCGATAATTTAGGTTCTTGCGAACGTATTTTAAAAACACCAATGCCTTTAGCTTATGCAATTCATCTGAAGCAACTGTTACTTGTATATTGTTGCTTATTACCTTTGCAAGTAGTAGATACATTGGGCTGGTGGACAGGATTTATGGTGGCTGTTGTTAGCTTTACCGTATTTGGCGTTGAGGCGATTGGGTTGGAAATTGAAAATCCCTTTGGTTATGATGATAACGACCTCCCATTAGATGCCATTTGCAACACAATCAAACATAATATCGAAGACTTGATTACAACACAATCAAATGCGGCGCGATCACTACAAGATAGTATAGCTAATTGAAATAATTACAATTAACTTAACCGTCTAATTCCCTGTTCCAAACCTTGGCAAACACCAGTGAGAAAATTTAAATCTAAGGAAGCAATATTATCGCTGGGTTGATGATAATGGGGATTCCGTAAAAATGCCGTATCTGTCACCATAATGGCGGGATAGCCCAAATCCCAAAATGGTGCATGATCACTGAGTCTGGTTTGACGTACAATTAAGCCTCGGTTGGGTACTGGCAACCACTGGCTAGGTACACCCACTTTCCGAATACTCCGACTGAGGCTGATTAAATCGCGGATTGTTCGCAAATTGCCGATTAAAGCAATAAAATCACCTGTATTGGGGTAAAATTTCTCCAACGGACTAGGGTAACGCTGGGAACCTGGGATAAAGTTGCAATAACCCAGCATTTCCAAAGAAATCATTAACCGGAGTGGTTGCTGTTGTTGATGCAATAAAGCGGCATATTCCGCACTACCGAGTAAACCATATTCTTCCATATCAAACGCAACCAGTCGCAACGGATATTTAGCTGGTTCTGCGGCAAATTTCCGGGCTAATTCTAATAACACCGCCACTCCTGTCGCATTATCATCTGCCCCTGGGGTTCCTGGCACAGCGTCATAGTGCGCCCCCATCAAAATCGGGGGTAAATTTTGGTGCTTCCCTTCAGCAGATAAATTTAAAATCAGGTTATTACAACTTTTCCCATTCACTTTAAAGGTGTGGATTTCCACACTTCCCCATTGGGAAAATTGTTGACGAATATATTCTTGGACAAAGAAATGTCCTGCTGTTGCCAAGAAAGGATCACGTTCTCTTGCAATTTCAGAGAGATGGATTTGTAATTGCTCTTGTAAATTCAACGGAAGTATTAAGGATAAAGTATGAAGTTAACCCACCAATAATTAGTAGTTCTGCCAAAAATCAATTACAGAAGTGTGGATTTCCCAACTTAAAGCACTGATAAAGTAGAGTTTTTCCACTATGGAGATTTCCCGATGCTGGGACATACTTAGCGTCGTGAATGCTATCCTAGTCTTGCAACTAGCTCTTTAACCTTAAATTTATTCAGCTTTTGCCTCAATTGATTATTATACCATTGAGGTGTTTTCCACTAATAGCTTACTGCTATTGGTAGTCTTGGACAATCATAATAAATTAATAGATATAAGACGCACTAGGAGAAGAGTAACGCATGGGCAAGGTAGTCGGCATCGACTTGGGTACAACCAACTCAGTAGTCGCCGTGATGGAGGGTGGCAAGCCGGTGGTGATTGCCAATGCAGAAGGAATGCGAACAACACCCTCCGTAGTTGGTTTCAGCAAAGATGGCGAGAGAGTGGTTGGGCAAATGGCAAGGCGGCAAACCGTCCTCAACCCCCAGAATACTTTTTTTGCAGTTAAACGCTTTATTGGGCGGAAGTATGGCGAACTGAATCCCGAATCGAAACGTGTGCCGTACACCATCCGCAAAGACGACATCGGCAATATTAAAATTGCTTGTCCCCGTTTGAGTAAAGATTTTGCCCCCGAAGAAATTTCGGCAATGGTACTGAAAAAATTAGCCGATGATGCCAGCCGTTATTTAGGGGAACCCGTTACTGGGGCAGTCTTGACAGTTCCGGCTTATTTTAACGATTCTCAACGACAAGCCACCCGCGATGCTGGCAGAATTGCTGGTTTGGAAGTGTTGCGGATTCTCAATGAACCTACAGCCGCTTCTTTAGCTTATGGTTTAGATCGGGGTGATACCGAAACCATCTTAGTCTTTGACTTGGGTGGCGGAACTTTTGACGTATCGATTTTAGATGTTGGCGATGGGGTATTTGAAGTTAAATCAACCAGTGGTGATACACAACTGGGGGGTAATGACTTTGATAAAAAGATAGTTGATTGGTTAGCAGAACAATTTTTAGAGACGGAAGGTGTAGACTTAAGACGCGATCGCCAAGCTCTACAAAGGTTAATGGAAGCCGCCGAAAAAGCTAAAATCGAATTATCGGCGGTGAGCATTACCGATATTAACTTACCCTTCATCACCGCTACAGAGGACGGGCCAAAACACATCGAAACACGCCTGACTCGTTCTCAATTTGAAGCTTTGTGTAGTGATTTACTAGGACGTGTCCGCACTCCAGTCAAACGGGCATTAAAAGATGCAGGACTCAGGCCGGAAGACATCGAAGAAGTGGTGTTGGTGGGCGGTTCGACGCGAATGCCAATGGTGAAACAATTAGTCCGCGATTTAATTGGCATTGAACCCAACGAAAACGTTAACCCTGATGAAGTCGTCGCCGTGGGTGCAGCCATTCAAGCAGGTATCCTGGCTGGGGAACTGAAAGACTTGCTGTTGTTGGATGTCACACCTTTATCTTTGGGATTAGAAACCATTGGCGGCGTGATGAAAAAACTCATCCCCCGCAATACAACCATCCCCGTTCGCCGTTCTGATATCTTCTCCACTTCCGAAAATAATCAAAACACCGTGGAAATTCACGTAGTCCAAGGTGAGAGGGATATGGCAGGAGATAACAAATCTCTGGGACGGTTCAAGTTGTATGGCATTCCCCCAGCCCCGCGCGGTATTCCCCAAGTTCAGGTATCATTTGATATTGATGCCAACGGTATTTTACAGGTAACAGCTTTAGACCGGACGACAGGTAGAGAACAAAGTATTACCATTCAAGGTGCTTCTACCTTGACTGAATCGGAAATTAACCGGATGATTCAGGATGCACAAAAATACGCTGATGTTGACCGCGAACGCAAAGAACGTGTAGAAAAACGCACCCGTGCGGAAGCATTGATTTTACAATCAGAACGCCAACTGCGAGAAGTCGCCCTAGAATTTGGGATGCAATTTGCCCGCAGTCGTCGTCAACGCATTGATAATATTTGCCGCGAACTGAAAGAAAGTTTACAAGCCAACGACGATCGCGGTATTGATCAAACCTACGCCGATTTACAAGATGCCCTTTATGAATTGAACCGAGAAGTCCGTCAGTATTACGCTGAAGACGAAGACGACGACTTGTTAGGCACAATTAAAGAAATCTTCACGGGAGGCGGCGACAAAGAACGCGATCGCGAACCAGATTACTACCGCGATAGCTACCGCGATCGGGATTCCTACAACAGCCGCGACTACGGTAGGGACAATGGTAGAGATTACAGCCGAGATTATGGCAGAGATAGAGATAGCCGTTCTTCCGCCTACGACAGTCGCCCCACACGCCGCCCATCTCGCCCCAGCTATCAAGATAATTGGGATGATGAAGATGATTGGTTGTAGTACTCCCCCTCCTTTACTTGATTAAGAAACTTGATTCAAAATACGGATTTAGTCATTGGTGATAAGTATTAAGTAATTGGTAAATAGTATTACTAGTTACTTAAAAATTATTACCAACCTCTAAAATCTAAAATCTAAATTTAAATAACTGACTATGCAAAATTTGCAAAATTTCCGCGATTACTACGAGATTTTGGGAGTACCTAAAGATGCCTCTAATGAAGAAATTAAAAAGAATTATCGGCGACTAGCTAGACAATATCACCCTGATTTGAATCCAGGGAATAAGGCAGCCGAAGAAAAATTTAAAGATGTGAATGAAGCTTACGAAGTGCTTTCTGATACTGCTAAAAGAGCGCAATACGACCAGTTTAGCCGCTATTGGAAGCAACAAGGCTTTGCAGGCAAAAAAACACCAAAACCAAAAGCTTGGGGAGAAAAACCAAGCGATCGCACCAATGGTAATCAAGTCGACCCCAGTCAATTTGCCAACTTTGAAGACTTTATCAATCAAGTAGTTGGTGTTGGTAGTCGCCAAGACACCCGAAATGGCAGTAATACCAAAACCGATCCGTTTCGTTCGCCGAATAGCAAAGTTCAATACACAGTTCCTAAAAACCCCCCCAAACCAACACGGCGAGATATTGAAGCGCGATTAACCTTACCCTTAGAAAAGGCTTATCAAGGTGGTAACGAACGCATTCGTTTAGAAGATGGGCGATCGCTAGAAGTGACAATGCCTCCAGCTATGGTCACAGGCCAAAGCATTCGCCTGAAAAATCAAGGTATTGGCGGTGGCGATTTATACCTTAAAATTACCGTCGAGCCACATCCTTTGTTTAAACTAGAAGGCGCAAACATTTCCTGTCAAGTACCAGTCACTCCCAGCGAAGCGGTTTTAGGCGGATCTGTTGAAGCACCAACCCTCGACGGCCCCGTAAAAATGACCATCCCACCCGGAGTGAGGTCTGGTCAAAGATTCCGCTTGGCAAATAAAGGCTACCCTACCGATAACGGTAAACGCGGCGATCAATTGGTGGAAATTCAGATAGTTACACCGAAAAATATTAGCCCTGAAGAAAAAGAACTGTACGAAAAAATTCGACAAATTGAAACCTTTAAACCTCGTACTGATTTAATCAGTTAGGTGTTGATTTAATGACAGGACAAGGAAGATAAAATACCTTAGCCAATTACTTTGGCTCGAAAGTGCCGCAAACGCAGCGCATTAGTGACTACAGAAACTGAACTAAAAGCCATTGCTGCACCTGCAATGATGGGGTTGAGCAACCACCCAAATATCGGGAACAGGATTCCAGCAGCGATGGGAATACCCGCGACGTTGTAGATAAACGCAAAAAATAAATTTTGGCGGATATTACGCATAGTGGCGCGGCTGAGTTGAATTGCTGTGACTATACCTTGCAAATCACCAGAGATGAGGGTGATGTCACTAGCTGCGATCGCCACATCTGTACCTGTACCAATCGCAATTCCCACATCCGCTTGCGCCAAAGCCGGTGCATCATTAATCCCATCACCAACCATCGCTACAATTGAGTGCTGAGTTTTAAGTGCTGAGTGCTGAGTGCTGAGTGCTGAGTAATTCTCCCGTGTCTCCCTTATCCCCCATGTCTCCCTTGTCCCCCTCGTCTCCCTCCACCTTTCCCCTTGCAACAACTTAATTGCTTCTACCTTCTGCTCAGGACGAACTTCAGCTAAGACTCTAGTAATCCCAACTTCACGGGCAATACTTTCGGCAGTGTGGCGATTATCACCTGTGAGCATTACAACTTCTAAACCCAGTTTTTGCAAGGCTCGCACAGCTTGGGGAGAAGTCGGTTTTATCGCATCAGCAATCCCCATTAATCCTTGGATTTCACCATCTACTGCTAACCAAACTGCCGTTTTACCCAAGTATTCTAAGCGTTCTTGATTTGGTTGCAAATCTGCGGTGTTAATATCTAACTCTTTCATCCAGCGTTGTGTACCGATTTGCACCAGCCGATTTGCCACGATACCCTGTACACCACAACCAGCGATCGCAGCGAAATCTCGAACATCTATGAGGCTAACATCTTGAGATTGAGCATATCTCACCACTGCTTCGGCTAATGGGTGTTCGGAATTGCGTTCTACAGAGGCGGCTAGTTGTATTAACTGAATTTCGTTACTATTAGCCGTACCGTTAACTGTGACAAAATCTGTAACTGTGGGTTTACCTTGGGTAATTGTGCCAGTTTTATCTAAGACAATTGTTTGAATTTGGTGGGCTAATTCTAAACTTTCTGCACCTTTAATTAAAATGCCATTTTCTGCGCCTTTACCTGTGCCTACCATAATTGAAGTTGGTGTGGCTAAACCCAAGGCACAAGGACAAGCAATGATTAATACTCCAACTGTGGTAATCAATGCCAAAGAGATATTACCTGTGATGTTGAACCAAATAATAAAAGTGAGGATGGCGATCGCAATTACCGCCGGCACAAACCAGCCTGTAACTTGGTCTGCTAATCTTTGAATGGGTGCTTTTGAGCCTTGCGCCTGCTGTACTAATTGGACAATTTGCGCCAATACTGTATCTTTTCCTACTCTTGTGGCCCGAAATTGGAAACTACCAGTTTTGTTGATGGTTGCGCCAATCACTTCATCTCCTGGTTGCTTTTTCACAGGAATACTTTCACCAGTCACCATCGCTTCATCAACTGTAGATTTCCCATCAATCACTTCCCCATCAACCGGAATTTTCTCTCCAGGACGCACCAGCACCACATCACCAATCTGTACTTGTGCGATCGGTACATCTATTTCTCGTCCGTTGCGAATCAACCGCGCAGTTTTCGCCTGTAAACCAATCAACTTACGGATGGCTTCGGAAGTTTGTCCTTTGGCACGATTTTCAAACAGCCGTCCTAATAAAATCAAAGTAATCACAATCGCCGCAGTTTCATAATATACATCTGCCATCAATCCCTGAGTAATGAAAAAGCCGGGAAATATTGTAGCGAATAGGGAATAAAAATATGCTGCACTCGTACCCAACACGATTAAAGTATCCATTGTGGCAGTATGACGCTTGAACGCTTTCCCCGCATTGACATAAAAACTTTTACCACACCAAAACTGTACAGGAGTAGTCAGAACTAATTGCAGCCAAGGGTTATGCAACCATCCAGGAATGAAAGGTAGGTGCAATCCTGTCATCATTGGCAATGAGCCAATCACCAGTAAACTGCTAATTATCCCCCCTACTATGAGCTTTCGCTGCAAATCACGGGATGTTTGCTGGCGATGTCTTTTTTCTTCGTCATCTTCACCCGCCAGCAAATTTTGTTCTTGTAAAGGATAGGCAGAATAACCAGCCGCATCCACCGCATTTTGGATAGCTGGTAAATCTGTTTTTCTGGAATCATAATTAACTGTTGCCTGTTCTGCGCCAAAATTCACACTACATTCATTCACACCAGGGACAGCACTAATAGCATCTTCAATATTTTTGGCACAGGAGGCGCAACTCATCCCGCGCAGCTTCAATGTGGCATTTTCCATTTGACTCACCCCAATAGCTAACGACTATCTTCATCTTGAAGTCTCTAGCTAACTGGAGAGTCAAGGGGTTGTTGGCAGAATTTTTTGTAAGTGTGGGGTGATGTTATCCGCAGATGGATGCACCTACTCATACTTTATCAAGTAAGGCAGCAGGTAGGAGTTTCGCTTTGTTGAGTTCGGGTTTGTTTTACAAACTTACTTTTCTAAGTAATTAGGCTGCGATCTTTAAGCAAGTTCTGAAAGATGGCGATCGCGCTAACATTTAGCTTGACTTGCCACTCTGATACTCTGCCATTTGCTGATGGATAGCCGCCTGAATTTTGCTGTCAAAATCTGGATCGTTGATTGTTGTGATCACAGGACGTGAACGTTCTCTACGCCTTGCCAAATAAGCTTGGAACGCAGCATTATCATCTCGATGAGTCAGAAAATAACGCCTTAATTCTTGATAGGACATCGCTGCATAATCAACTGAACTCATCACAGTACCTCCCCATTCGGAGTAACTTCAAATTCGATTTCTTCGCTTTGCCCTGCCAACACATACAAATTTTGGGTTCGATCATCGATACAAACCAGATGAATCGGCTGCAACATTCGATATGTTAAATGGTAGCAAATTCGATACAGGCACCCCAACTGACTATTAGTAGGCATCAAACCCAACTAGGTAAACAATTGTCCTGATAATACTTCCTTGCGTTTATACGCAAAAGCAAAGTTCTTGGGATGTTGGATTTTGTTTCTCAACACAACCCCCGCCTAAAATCAATATTTTTGCTATAAATCTTATTTTATTAAGTATTAGGACTTACGCAAGAACCATCTCCAATCCTCTTAACTTCGTGTCCTTTGCGCCCTTTGCGGTTCGTTTTTTCATGATTTTGCGTAAGTCCTGAGTATTACAGATTAATATTTCTCGAAATAGATAACAAAGGATTAGTTCCAATCTTGTTCTTCTTTCTTACCGCGACTTTTGTAAATCCCCCCTACGTCGTGAATTTGGCGGGTTTTAGCGAAAAGTTCTGCTTCAGTTAACCCCCATTGTTGCAAAACTTTATCTAGGTCTTTTTGGATGTCCCGTGCGCCGGGAAAGCCCTGATAACGGATGCGTAACCGGGCCAATTCTGCCAAATTATAGTCTGTTGCCTCTTGAGCGAGTAGAATATCAATAAAGGGGCGATCGCGGTTGTAAAGTGGATGTTGTTGATCTTTACTCCCGTGCTGTTCTGCCATAGTTTATACCTTTAGTCGGATTCTTAATTCATTCTGAGTCTAGAGTTGAGATTCCGTCCAACGCCAGATAATAGAAGATGAGGGCAAACACACCTTTACGCTTACGGCTCTCACCACTGCCAGTCAATCATAAATAAAGATACATTGTCTTTAAGAAAATAGAAAAAGTTTTAACGAGGGTGAACCTCAATCACCCCCAGTCCAAGCAGCAAGGGAGCAAGAACCCGCTATGTTTGAACACTTCACTTCCGAAGCCATTAAAGTCATCATGTTAGCTCAGGAGGAAGCACGTCGTCTGGGACACAACTTCGTAGGAACTGAACAAATTCTCCTGGGTTTAATCGGAGAAGGAACGGGAGTTGCTGCCAAAGTGCTGAGTGAGTTGGGCGTTACCCTCAAAGAAGCACGACGGGAAGTTGAAAAAATTATTGGTAGAGGTTCTGGCTTTGTACCGCCAGAAATTCCTTTTACACCAAAAGTCAAAAACCTCTTCGAGCAATCGTTTAAAGAAGCTCACAGTCTAGGACATAACTACATCAACACTGAACACTTGCTGTTAGGTTTAACAGAAGCAGGTGAAGGTGTTGCAGCTAAAGTATTGCAAAATCTGGGGGTTGACCTCAGACTCATCCGCACTACTGTCTTACGTCGTTTAGGTGAAGATGGCAATGTAGCTGTAGGTGGTAGTAGTCCCCGCCGCAACCAACAAGCACTCACCCTAGAAGAGTTCGGCAGAAATCTCAGCAAACTCGCCCAAGAAGGCAAGCTAGACCCTGTAGTTGGTCGGGAAAAAGAAATTGAGCGTGCCATTCAAATTCTCGGTCGCCGCACGAAAAACAATCCTGTGTTGATTGGTGAACCAGGAGTGGGAAAAACTGCGATCGCAGAAGGTTTAGCACAACGTATTGCTAACCAAGATGTTCCTGAACAGTTGTTGAATAAACAAGTAATTAGCCTTGATATGGGCTTATTAGTCGCAGGAACTCGCTTCCGTGGTGATTTTGAAGAACGCCTGAAAAAAATCATGGACGAAATCCGCTCTGTCGGTAACATCGTCCTAGTAATTGACGAAATTCATACCCTTGTGGGTGCTGGTGGCACAGAAGGCGGCTTAGATGCAGCCAATATCCTCAAACCAGCTTTAGCACGCGGTGAACTCCAATGTATCGGTGCAACCACCCTGGATGAATACCGCAAGCACATCGAACGTGATGCCGCTTTAGAACGCCGTTTTCAACCAATTTTGGTCGGTGAACCTTCTGTAGAAGAAACCATCCAAATTCTTTACGGTTTGCGCGGTGCTTACGAACAACATCACAAAGTCGAAATTTCCGATGCGGCGGTATTAGCAGCAGCCCAGTTGTCAGATCGTTATATTAGCGATCGCTTCCTGCCCGATAAAGCCATAGACTTAATTGACGAAGCTGGTTCCCGTGTCCGGTTGCGGAACTCCCAAATTTCCGCCAACAAAGAACTCAAGCGTCAACTAACCAGCATCACCAAAGCGAAACATGAAGCCGTCAGACTTCAAGACTTCGATAAAGCAGGCGAACTGCGCGACCAAGAATTAGAACTGGAAGCGCAAATTCACCAAGACCAAAATATTCCTCAGCCCATTGTTGACGAAGAAGACATTGCTCAAATCGTCGCCTCTTGGACTGGTGTCCCAGTCAACAAACTCACCGAATCTGAGTCAGAGTTGCTGTTACACCTGGAAGACACCCTGCATCAACGCTTAATCGGTCAAGAACAAGCAGTTACCTCTGTATCTCGCGCCATCCGTCGGGCTAGAGTTGGGTTAAAGAGTCCCAAGCGTCCAATAGCCAGTTTTATCTTTTCCGGCCCCACAGGCGTTGGTAAAACAGAACTAGCCAAAGCTTTAGCTTCCTACTTCTTCGGTGCAGAAGAAGCGATGATTCGCTTAGATATGTCCGAATTCATGGAAAGCCATACCGTATCTAAGTTGATTGGTTCGCCTCCTGGTTACGTCGGCTACGATGAAGGCGGTCAACTTACCGAAGCCGTGCGGCGCAGACCCTACACAGTGCTGTTGTTCGACGAAATCGAAAAAGCGCACCCCGATGTCTTCAATATGCTGCTGCAAATCTTAGATGACGGTCATCTAACTGATGCCAAAGGTCGGAAAGTTGACTTCAAGAACACTTTGATCATCTTGACTTCTAACATCGGTTCTAAGGTGATTGAAAAAGGTGGCGGTGGTTTAGGTTTTGAATTTGATAATCAAGCCGAAGCCAGCTATCACCGCATTCGTAACTTAGTAAATGAGGAACTCAAAACTTACTTCCGTCCCGAATTCCTCAACAGAGTTGATGAAATTATTGTCTTCACTCAGTTGAGTAAGGATGAAGTCAAGCAAATTGCTGAGATTATGCTGCGTGAGGTTGCTAATCGCTTGACAGAAAAAGGTATCACCTTGCAAGTGACAGACGCATTTAAAGAATTGGTCGTCAATGAAGGTTATAACCCCAGTTATGGTGCTAGACCTTTACGCAGGGCAATTATGCGCCTGTTAGAAGATTCTTTAGCGGAAGCACTACTAGCCGGCGAAATTGGCAATGGTGACACAGCAATTGTCGATGTCGATGATGATGGACAAGTGAAAGTCCGTAAATCAGATACACGAGAATTACTTTTGGCAAACGCTCGTTAATCTTTAATCATCTAATAGCTTGACACTTGAAAATCCCTTGGGAAATCAACCAAGGGATTTTTGCAATTGATACTAACTGAATCAAATTAAAAGTAATGCTCCAAGATTTTCTTAGTGAGTATTGACCTGGTATATGCTAAGATACAGCCGAAATTACGTTTAATTTACTTACTGGTGTATATAAATAATTCCGCATAAACCATAGCTTTTGAATTGTCTTTTGATACATTCAGAATAATTTGCCACTATTTCCAGATCAGTCCGTTTTATTCAAGATCATAAAACTGGCATATTCTCAGAATCTTCCAGCCAAGATTGTGTGTATAAATTTAGAATCATCACATTCGTAAGAATTCAGGAGCCGCAAAGCCGACGACAGTCGCACGCCACTTGCTACAACTTTGGCAAACAAAGCAACGCGCTGTCTTCCCAACGCACTACCGACGCTCATACGTCACTAGCACTGCGCTAACACGACGGCACATTTTCCTCCTGAGTGCTGACTTCTTAGTAACATTCTTTTTTTAAAGCCAAAAATATCAGGGATAAGTGATAGTTATTATAGTTTTAATACATGGTTTTACAGAATTGGAGACGTAAGCGTGGTGTTGCACTTACTACTAGAGGTTTACAAAAACTTCAGGAGGCAAAACGTAAGTCAGAAGCACAAGAAAATTTTGGCAATAGCTACACATTAGAAGATATCAGCGAACTTTCGGGGTTACATCCTAGTACGATATCCAAAGTACTAAATCGAGAAGGTGGAGTTGATAAAAAGACTCTGGAAAAACTATTTTTAGTTTTTGATGTCAAAATCAATGAAAGTGATTATTTAAGCTCTAATACTCGTTTAGATTGGGGAGACGCAAGTTTTTTACCTGTTTTTTATGGGCGTAAAGAAGAACTGGCTGCATTAGAACAATGGATTTTAGATGAACATTGCCAATTTATCGCCTTGTTAGGGATGGGTGGTATTGGCAAAACGGCGCTGGCTGTAAAATTAGCGCAAGAAATTCGGGAAGATTTTGAATATGTAATTTGGCGATCGCTCCGCGAAGCTCCACCTGTAAAAGCTATCATCAATCAATTACTGCAATTTTTATCGGATGAGCAAGAAACAGAAGCGAACTTACCCGAAAGTTTAAGCGATCGCATCTCCAGGTTAATTGATTATCTGCGAAATCATCGCTGTCTAGTAATTCTGGACAATGCCGAATCAATATTACGTTATGGTAGTCGAGCCGGCAAATATCGGGAAGGATATGAAGGTTATGGTGAGTTGTTTAAACGTCTAGGAGAAGCGACTCACCAAAGTTGTTTAATCTTAACCAGTCGGGAAAAACCCCAAGAAATCGCATTATTAGAAGGCGAAGCTTTACCAGTCCGTTCCTTACAACTAAGTGGCTTGAAGGTAGTTGAAGGACAGGAAATTTTAAAAATCAAAGGGTTATCGGCCGCCGAAGAAGAATGGAAAGCCATGATTGAATCCTATGGTGGTAATCCCTTGGCTTTGAAAATAGTCGCTACAACCATTGAAGATGTATTTGCGGGGAATGTCAGCGAGTTTTTACAGCAAAATACCGTGGTTTTTGGCGATATTCGAGATATTTTAGACCAGCAGTTTGAGCGGTTGTCAGATTTAGAACAAGAAATTATGTACTGGTTAGCAATTAATCGTGAACCAGTGACACTCTCAGACTTGCGGGAAGATATTGTCTCGCCAGTGGCACCACAAAAATTGCTAGAGGCGGTAGAATCTTTGGTGAGGCGATCGCTAGTAGAAAAAAGCACAGCCACTTTTACCTTACAACCTGTAGTCATGGAATATGTGACTCAGGTATTAATAGAACAAGTCTGTGAGGAAATTGTCACTGATCATATTCAACTTTTGAGATGCCATGCTTTAATCAAGGCCAGTGCAAAAGACTACATCAGAGAAACGCAAATTCGCCTGATTCTGAAACCAGTCATTGATGCTTTGCTGACGGCATTAAGAAGCAAAAAAAGAATTGAAAACCAATTAACTCAAATTTTAGCCAAACTCCGAGAAGAATCACCACAGGAACCAGGTTATACAGGTGGAAATATTCTCAATTTGTTTTGTAAACTCCAGACAGATTTAACTAGTTTTGATTTCTCTCAATTAACTGTTTGGCAAGCAGACTTGCGGAATGTAAAACTACATAATGTCAATTTTCAAAACGCTGATTTAACTAAGTCTGTTTTTGCAGAAACCTTTGGCGGCGTTTTATCTATTGCTTTTAGCCCTAATGGCAAACTTTTAGCAATGGGTGATACCAATGGCGAAATTCGCCTATACCAAGTTACCAATTGCAATCAAGTTCTCACCTTTCAAGGTCATACTAACTGGGTACCATCACTTTCTTTTAGCCCCGATGGCAGCATCTTAGCCAGCAGTAGTAGTGATCATACAGTGAAGTTGTGGAATTCTCATACTGGTCAATGCTTGAAAACTTTACAAGAACATGAACACGAAGTTTGGACAATTGCCTTTAGCCCAGATGGGAAAACACTAGTAACAGGTAGTAATGATCGTACTATCAAACTGTGGAATGTTAGTACTGGTGAATGCCTGCAAACATTTCATGGACATACAAGTTGGATCATTTGTGTAATTTTTACTCTGGATGGTCAAACTCTCGTGAGTGGTAGTGATGACGACACAATTCGGATGTGGGATGTCAAAACTGGTGAATGTATCAAAATTTTGCAGGGACATCGTGATGGTATTAGGTCGTTAACTCTCAGTCCTAATGGGCAGATAATTGTCAGTGGCAGTGATGACCAGACAGTGAAGTTATGGAATATAGACACGGGTGAATGTATTAAAACCTTACAAGGACATCATGCTGCTGTCTGGTCTGTGGCCATTCATCCCCAAGCTCATCTCATCGCTAGTGGCAGCCTCGACCATACAGTGAGATTATGGGATTTAAATACAGGTCAATGCTTAAAAATTCTTCAAGGACATTCCAGTTGGGTATTTTCTGTGGCTTTTAGTCTGCTAGGAGATATTCTGGCTAGTGGCGGTGACGATCAAATCGTAAAGTTATGGAACGTTAGTACTGGTCAATGTCTCAAAACTCTCAGTGGATATACGAGCCAAGTCTGGTCAGTTGCTTACAGTCCAGATGGACAGTTTTTGGTGAGTGGAAGCCATGACTGTATAGTGAGGTTATGGAATGTTAATACAGGCCAGGTCTGGCAAACTTTTTCAGGACATCGTGCTGCCGTTAGATCAGTAACGTTTAGTCCTAATGGACAAATTTTAGCAAGTGCTAGTGACGATCAAAGTATCAAATTGTGGGATATTAAGACAGGTCAGGCTTTGCAAACTTTTCAAGAACATCGTGCTGCCGTCCAGTCAATTGCTTTCAGTTTTGATGGTCAGATGTTAGCAAGTGGTAGTGATGATCAAACTATCAGGTTGTGGGACATTAATACAGGTCAAGTCTTACAAATCCTCCAAGGACATCATGCAGCTGTTCAATCAGTTGCATTTAATCCGCAAGGGAGGATATTGGCCAGTGGTTCTTGGGATCAGAAAGTCAAGTTATGGGATGTCAACACTGGTGAATGCAAACATACATTAGAGGGGCATACAAATTGGGTATGGTCGATCGCTTTTAGTCCCAATGGCGAACTACTGGCAAGTGCTAGTTATGATGGAACAATACGGTTGTGGAGTGTTAACAGTGGTGTATGTGTACAAACTTTTGAGGTTTGTGCAAATAGTATTGTGAAAGCTGTGGCTTTTAGTCAAAATGGACAAATCCTAGCTAGTAGCAGTCCCGATTACACTATTAAGTTATGGAATGTGGATACAGCTAAGTGTCAGAAAACTTTATCTGGACATTCTGCTTGGGTCTGGTCAATTAACTTTAGTGCAGATAATCAAACTCTGGCTAGTAGTAGTGCAGATGAAACAATTCGACTTTGGGATATCAACACAAGCGAGTGTTTAAAAACTTTGAAAGCTCAAAGATTTTATGAAGGAATGAATATTAGGGGAATGACAGGTTTAACCGCTGCTACTATTTCTACTCTTAAAGGTTTGGGAGCAATTGGCTAGGAACCATTTGGTTAAAAGGCAATACAGTTCAGTTAAGGCAACAACTTAGACTGGTGTAGGTTGGGTTACGCTATCGCTACACCCAACCTAATATGCTCTTAACTGAACCGTATTGGGTTAAAAGGTTTATTTCTATCAATCCCTGAATTGTTTAATTTGTGATTATTTGAGTCTAAGTAGTTTTTAACTTTCTTTAATACAAACTAAACAATCGAGGGATATTCACTAGTACCGCTACCCAGAAGTCAAAATTCAACAGTTAAAAAGCCTATAAAACAAGCTTTTTACTAACTTGAAATGGTATCTTTATGTTCGCTGCGTTGTACTAGTTAGCTCAAGGTCTATTTAAAAATTGTGTAGATAGACAAGCAACTAAAAATCAGCCATAGGAATGTCACTGGGTAATCCATATACGAATTCTTCAAACATAATTTTCTCCAGTTCCAAGTCTGTGTCATCTAATATTACTAAGTTATTTTCGCTGACATTAATATTAGAATCCTGAATATTTAAAGTTTGGTACTGGAATGCAGCATCATCTTGGGTAAAAGATGGCTGTTTGAGAGTTTTGTGCGGGGATGTTGCAGTTTTCATGGTCTTCTCCTTGGTAGTTGCACCGAATTCTATGTTGTTAAAATTGCTGACAAAATTTCAGTTTTGTTTTTTAGGAAGTTAGCCGTTGATTACTTAGATTGACCTGCGCTTATTGACAGTTTTAGCGGCTTTAAAACATTCTCAATCTCCTCATCTGTTATGTAAGCTTCTGATGGTGGGCTAAAACGCAATAAAGCAGCTTGGTAACAAGCTTGTACCACGCGATCACGCTCTTGATGAGTTAGCCCTGTAATCATCGCCACCGTTTCTTTAACGTGCTGTACCTCTGTGGTGCTAATGGCACTATGTACACGTAGACAACGAGTGGCATTGATTCCTGGTGGTAGTAATGCTTCTACTTTCTGGATGTAAGCTTCTCCTATACATGTACCCAGGCGTTCTGCTGTATAGGAATAGCCTACACAATCAATTGGATCTGAATCCTCGGCGCTTTGAGCAAAATAATCCATCAATGCTTTAGCCGCAGGCGGATAAAATGCTCCGACAACAGCTTCAGCTTGATACCCCATTGAGCGAATGTCTCGCAGTGCAAGTATATCGTGACCTGCTTCTTCTCTACCTTTTTGTTCTGCCCACTGTGACAAACTCTGACGATTGGTTGCAGCAAAACGCGATCGCGCTTTTTCCATGAGTCTTGGTGTTGAATGACACAAATGGTAAAAACCAGCAAGTCGCCATACCCAACGTGTAGGAGTTAAAGCTGGTGGTCTTCGCTCAGATTTGACGGCGTGCCAAGCAGATACGATGGCACGATCTAAAAATTTCTGGGTTTTATTTAAGATATCTGCATCAATTCTTGTGGGAGTACAGGAATCACTACTATCCATCAATGGTGGTTGATCTACCAAAATACTGTGGCCTGTTTTAACCTCTACTTTGTCAGGCTCATTTAAAAATGGATTAGGCATAGTTTGTTGTATAATCTCCTATCTGCCAGTATCTTGAAGGCTACTTATGCTGTTGCGAAAAATGTGGATTTTTCAACCATAAGAAGACTTAAACCCCCCATTTATGAGAGTTTTTTACACATTTTGCCTGTATTCACTAATAAAACTGGGTTCTCAAAGGCTAATTTCTTTGCTTTTAAATTCAATTTTGGAAAAACGAAGATAAGTAAAAGCTTAACTTTAAGCTCAAAATCTTGATTTTCACTGGTCAAGATGTTGCAGTCTTGGCAATATCTTAATTAGCCTCCATACACATTGAAAAAATGATGGATAGAACAGCTGCGCTTGGATTTTCTAGTTTTCCAACCTCCAGTAAAAAACAAATAGTCAAGCAAATAACTGTGGACTTGACTCCAGACGAAGCTCAAACGCTAGAGAAATATTGTGGGCAAACAGGCCAAGCAATCTCGAATGTGATTGAGGAACTCATCCGAGGCTTACCTGTGAGCTAAGTTTTTCACTCCAACTCTTTAATTTAGAGTTGAGAAAATTATCAAGACAACGGTTTGCAACACAGACCGAACTGCAATCCTACTCAGACCTTGTAGTAGCCAATCCGCGAATCAGTTCTCTGATGACATCTGTTGCTGGCCTTCCTGTCTGGTCACAATATTTTTCCAGGTTCTTCGCTTCGTTTAGTGCTAGGTTGATGGTTATTCGCTTGACCGCCCATTTTTTATTCATGCTATCAGTCTGGTTGTATTAGATAAAACTACGAAAATTTTCATTTATTTCGACCATTCTCTTGTCTTAACTATGCGTTTCGGCGTAATTAGACAGAGATTTTTTATCTGTTTGAAATTAGTTAAGAAAAGCATTTGTCTGCTTTCATCAGCTATCTTCAGACAAGATAAACAAGTTTATTTGCATTGCTATGAGTCTTGGTGTATAACCTGCTCATAACATCTTTGTTTTTTCCTGGTATTTAGGCCAAGTAATAAATTTCTTATTGAGAATATTACCACCCAAGTCAACTATCAGCCAAATATGATGTCATCACAAGTTGTTGTGAAACTCAGTAAGAAAATGCGACCAATTCTTGCTGTTTTATAGATTTAAAATGGCAAAATCAGCCCGAAGTAAAGATATAAGCGCAAAAGTAAGGTTGAAAATGGAAAAATTACCTACCAATCCATTTTAAATCGCTCAGAATACCTATTACGGCTGTTTTTAGTTCGGTACTGAAGTTATGCCTGAAGTATTTTAGTTAAGTTTTTTAAATAGTAAACAAATGTTATATTAAATAATTTGATAAAATATCCCTGGTATTGATACCAGGGATATTTTTAATCATTCATGAATGCAAACAGAACAAGGGTTACGTAAAGATTAAGCTTCCAGATAGATAAACAAAGATAAATTTGTTACATTTGCATCTAAAAAAATCCCCAATAATACTAAGATAAGCATCTGAAAAAACTTGGGAATGTTTTGGATGATGTTTGAGTAATGCTTAGTTGTTGCTTTTTAAAACTCCTATTTCCTGTTGCATTGGTAAAACATCCAAAATATCAGTTTGGGAGCAATATTTCAGGTCTTCATGACATTCAAGGCGTAATAATCGTTTACCGTGACTAGCATGATGAAATAATCCCAACAAGTTATCTTGCCACTGGGTGTAAAGAGCGATCGCACCAATCAATTCATCATTACCAGCTAATTGATCTGGAGACACATGAGTTTTTTCGAGGATACTATGAGCGATCGCACCTGCACAAACTGTATCTTCTAAAGCAAAACTCCCTTCCCAACCAGAACCAACAATCCAGACTGTTTCGGGCTGTTTTTCTAACAGAAAATCTACTATGGCAGCGCGGTTAATTAAAGCGGCTGCTAATACAGATGGAGAGTTTTGGATTCGTTGTAAAGCACGAGTACCGTTAGTCGTACTAATAAACAAGCGGCGACCATGCACTAGTTCTGGTGTACAGTCTAGGGGAGAGTTACCAAGTTCAAAGCCAGTGACTTTAGCTCCGCCACGTTCTCCTGCTCTTAAGCGTTTCTCTACTGGCCATTGTTCGCTAACTTCGATGAGCTTTTCTAAATCACTGAAGACTTGTACTGCTTCACCGCCAGCCGCTAAGACTGTGGCAATTGTACTAGTGGCTCGCAAGACATCAACTGCGATCGCGCAGTCTGGAATTTCATCTTTAGGAGTTAATTCCGGAGTGTGGTATAAGAATAACTTCACGCGCTGGATACACCTGCTCTAAATATTATTATCGAGATACATTCTAATTTGTGTTAACAACCATAATGACAATTTAAGCAATAGGAATTTTTCGGGGTTATGGCAAGACATTGGCCAATGAGGGCAAATATCCTTGACTTTAACTGTTATTTAACTGTTGTTTAAGATGGCGAATCGCCGCACTAGTATTACGTTGATAAGCAATTTGTACACACTGAGCAATGACGCTGTGCAGATCCAAGCCTGGAAAATAGCGACTCTGGGTTTGCAGTTGGTAAATACTTCCCTGTAATTGGTAAATTAATAACTGCTGTTTTTTGAATAGCCACACTTCTGGCACACGATAAGGCAGATAATCTTCCACATCGGAATAACTAGTGACATCAATTTCAATTACCAAATCAGGCGGGGGATCTTGTCGCCAGTCAATTCGCTTTTTGCCGGAAACAGCTTGCCAATTATCAATGTAAAAACAATAGTCAGGCTCAATACCGCTTTCTTCCGGTAGAGTCATCGTCACAGGGGTAAACGCATCATATTCCCTGCCATCATGATCTAAAAGTGTGACAACAATATTGGCAATCAAATGAGCATCTCGTCCATGTACAGGCAAAGGTGACATTAGTAATACTTCTCCATCACGATATTTAATGCGGGGAATTGAGCCATCTCCCCGTTGTTCACAAAGGCGCTGATACTCTTGCCAAGTAGCAGGTAGGCGCACCACAGAACCAGCAGGTAATTGAATTTTGTCAATTGAGACAAGGGCATACATAATTGCAGATCCTTTGAGTGGTAGTGAAGGACAATGATTATGAAGATTTGCGATGGTATTTTCAGAGGTGCGATCGCTTGATTGATTTAATGGAATTAGGTATGTAAAAAGCAAGGGATATATAATAACTCTACCTTGGTCAATCAAGAGGGGAATTTTGCATCAAATCTGCCAATGTAAACTCTAGGATCTAAAATCGACATGGCACCTTTACCCGATTACCGTCCAAAACAACTGTCTGTAGGCCCTTTGGAAGCAGAAATTTTAAATATTGTCTGGGAGCTTGGTTCCGCGACAGTTAAAGATGTACACGATCGCATTTTGGCTGATCCTAACCGAGAATTGGCTTATACTTCTGTCACCACAGTGCTGCGTCGGCTCACCGAAAAAGGCTGGCTGGCCTGCGATAAACAAGGAAGAGCTTTTTATTGGCGACCTTTGCTGAGTAAACAACAGGCGCAGGTGATTAAAGCTCATGATCAACTACAACGCTTTCTCGCAGTGGGTAATCCCGATGTGATTGCGGCCTTTGCTGATAGTCTGGATGAAACAGCCCAAGCGCAAATCGAAGCCATAGCCAAGCGGATTCAAGCTGCACGCCAAGCCAGGGAGGAACAATAAATGCACCTAATCATGATTTTGACGGCTGTAGCAGTTTCTTGGATATTAAGATGCTCTTGGGTGAATAGTCCGGGTAATTGGAATTTGCGCTGGCGGAAAGCTTTATTTATCTTTTTGTTTCCGCCTTTGTTGATATTTATGACTGCGATCGCTCTGCTGTGTATGGGGCCGCAAGGTAAAATGGGCGGAGTCTACACAGGCTGGTTGAGCTATGATTTAGCGTTTGTCATTCTCGGCTATTTTGCTGTTTTGTGCATAAAACTCGCCATCCAAGGTTGGCAATCTGTAGAATCTGCCCGTCATGCTCCCTTGATTAATCTTGATGGTAAATCAGCTAGGCTAATTAACACACCAACGTTGTTTGCTGGTCAAATTGGTTTTTGGCAACCAGAACTAGTAGTTAGCCAAGGATTACTCCAAAATCTTTCACCTGCTCATGTTGAAAGTGTCTTAGCCCATGAGCAAGGACATCATTATTACCGCGATACATTTTGGTTTTTCTGGCTGGGTTGGGTGCGTACTTGCACCGCTTGGCTACCGAATACAGATGCGTTGTGGCAAGAATTATTAGTGTTGCGCGAACTACGTGCGGATAGTTACGCGGCTGCTCAAGTTGATCCACTGCTGTTAGCAGAATCGTTAGTGTTAGTTGTGAGTCAAACTTCTGTCCTACCGGAATCTGAGGTTTGCTGTGCGGCGTTGGGTAGTAGTTTAGGCGATCGCTTGGAACAAAGAATTGATGCTTTACTTGCACCACCAGAACCAAAATTAGCGATGAACTGGCAGTCTTGGCAAGGATTTATCTTAGCGTTTATCCCGTTATTTACTGTCTTATTTCATACATAAAGCATGGAGTTGCTTGCAGAAATAATATTTTTACTCTCACCTCAACTAGAGACGTTGTATACAACGTCTCTAAAAATTTGAATATAAAGCGTTTAACACTGTCACCTGTCCCCTGCTATATATACAGAATTTTTTATTGAAAATTTTTTTGTAACCCTTACACTGTCAAGGTTTCACGTCTTCTGTATCTGCTGAAAGAGCCACTATTTCAAACTTGGGGAGGATGTAAGTGATACTCTAGTTTTATAGTGTCTTAAGTAGTGTTGCGTAAAAAAGGAACATATACTCATGCTTATATTAATGCAGGCAGCAGATTCAGTAGCAACAGGCGGAGGTCATTTCCCCCTGGCTTTTACATTGGTTTATGTAGTTGGGTTTATTGCTGCTGTCACCATTGGTTCTATTGCTTGGTACAACTCTAAACGCCCAGTTGGTTGGGAAAGTAAAGAACGTCCCGACTTTGTACCCAAAGTAGACAAAGAAGAAACTCCCGGTATTGGTGAACCGAAAGCATAGTTGGTCAATAGTCAACAGTCAATGGTCAATGCTCAAAGTTTTAGATTGAGAAATCTAGACTTTTGACTTTTGCCTTTGGACTCTTGACTATAGACATTAGAGCATTAATTCTGTACCTCGACCCAACGACGATAAAGCGTTTGAATTTGTTTAAGCAACGCATTATGAACTGGTTGTTGGGCAGAATCTTGTTCAGCTAAGTCCTGAATTTGTGTCAGGAGTCTAGCTTCTTCGGTTGCGACTTCGCCATCGCTATAAATTAAGCCGCTAATAGCTTCAATCAGACTTTCGCAATCTTCCAAGCTTGGGCGATCGCCTAAATATTCTTTCACCCAGGCGTAACACTCTTTGGGTTGCACGGGTACTAATTCGTACAACCAAGGCTTAATTTCTGGATCGGTAGCCAAACCTTTAGCTTGGGCAATTTCGCGGAGATACTGTCGTTCCTCTGGTTGAATTATCCCATCAATCCAAGCTGCTCCAATCAAGATTTTAACTAAGTTCTTTACATTGGAATCAGTAACCATTGCTGCCTCCTGTGGGAGATTGGGGCTTCCATCAAATGGTACAATCCCTGGCAGTAATCACCCTGAATCATTAGTTTTTCTTAAGCGCACCATGAAAAAGCCATCCATATCCCAACGGTGCGGCCAGACTTTCAGCCAGCCTTGGGGTGTGGAATAAACAGAGTAGGGTGAACTAGGTTCGAGAGGCTCAATTTGCCATTGCGGATTTTCTGCTAAAAATTCCGAAATTACGGCTTCATTTTCGGCTGGATGCAGTGTACAAGTAGCATAAACCAGCACGCCACCGTTTTTGACAAAATTTGATGTGTGGGAAAGTAATTGCTTTTGTAGCTGTGAAAGTTCTTGGCTAGATTCTGGTGTTTGTCGCCAACGTGCATCGGCGTGGCGGTGTAAGGTTCCTAAACCCGAACATGGAGCATCTAGTAACAGGCGATCGCCAATATTGTAAAATTGCGGCAAGTTACGACTGTCGCCAGTACAAATTTCAATTGATTGCAAATTGAGTCGCCGCGCATTTTCTTGGAGTTTTCGCAATCGGGAATCAGTGCGATCGCAAGCCCAAATTTTACCTTGATCCTGCATCAACTCTGCAATGTGTGTTGTTTTCCCTCCAGGGGCGGCACAGGTATCAATCACCACTTCACCCGGTTGGGGGTCGAGTAAATGACTCACCAGTTGGGCGCTTGCATCCTGCACAACCCACCAACCTTCAGTAAACCCAGGTAAATTTTGCATCGCACCAGGACTGCTAATTAACCGTAAAGCTTGGGGTAAATTGGGGATTCTTTGAGCTAAAACTCCCGCCGATTCTAAGGCTGTGGCTACTTGTTCTAAATTGGTGCGGAGTGGGTTGATGCGTAAATCGATTGTCGGTGTTTGGTTCATCCATTCACAGAGTTTTTCGGTTTCCGCAACACCAATTTGGTCTAGCCAAACTTGAATTATCCAGTCGGGTAAACTATGCAAAATCCCCAAGCGTTCCACAGGGTTATCTGGTAACTGCAAAGGTTCGGGGGATTTTTCTGCAAGACGGATGTATTGACGTAACAAACCATTGACAAAACCTGTGAGTCCCGAAAAACCATTTTCCTTAGCGAGTTCCACGGTTGTATTCACTGCTGCTGAAGGGGGAATGCGTTCTTGGTAGCGGAGTTGATAAAAACCGAGATGTAGGATGGTACGCAGTTCTGGTGGTTGTTGATGAGATTTTTTCGTGGCGAGTTGGTCAATTAAAGCATCGAGGGTGCGTAATCTGCGGACACTGCCATAAACTAATTCTGTCGCTAGGCGGCGATCGCTATCTGGCAATTTAAATTTTCGCAACACTCTATCTAAGGCAACATCAGCATAAGCCCCTTTGTGAACATCTCGCAAAGCAACAAAAGCTATTTGGCGGGGGTTGGTCATAAGTTTTCATTTACCCCCGTTGACTTGGCAGGGCTGTATTATTCTATCAGCATGGTACACACAAATCGAATCGCCTTAAACCAAAAACCCAGTCGGGATGACTGGGCTTTGGATGGGGTAATTTTCCCCTAGTTATTTATAGAAGTTATTTATAAGTTGCTTGACTAATAAGGACTACACCGCCTAAATTACAAATTCCAGAAAACACTAGATACACAAAGTTTAACTGCCCTACTTTCTCTGTGGCTTCGGGCGTATAGTAAAGTTATGCTGCAAATTAAGAATAAAATCATCATCCCCGATAGCGAACTCGAAATTAGCGCGATTCGTTCTCAAGGAGCAGGGGGTCAAAACGTCAATAAAGTTGCTACAGCCATTCACTTACGCTTTGACATTGAAGCTTCATCACTACCCGTTTTCTATAAACAGCAACTTCTCAAGCTCAACGACCGACGCATAACTCAAGATGGAGTTGTTGTCATCAAGGCTCAAGAACACCGTAGCCAAGAACAAAATCGGGAAGAAGCTTTGCAACGACTCAAGCAACTCATACTCAGTGCAGTTGTACTGCCCGAAATCCGCAAACCCACCAAACCAACTCGTAGTTCTCAAAAAAAACGTCTTGACAGTAAAACTAAGCGTAGTCAAATTAAGTCAACCAGAAGGCAGGTAATTGATTAAAATCTGATGCAGCCAGAGAAAAGTGCGGATATCGCTCCTTTTTCCTCTAAGAAATTGCAGATATCCAGCAGTGAAGTAAGAACGTTCACGTATCACTTGAATCAATGTATTAGCACCCTATCATTGATTTTAAGTATTATTCATTACCTATAACCCAAGGTTGATTTTGTTGAATCAACTGGTTAATCGCTTCTGGTTTTATCGGACTGTAATAGCAGTAGATAACAGCACTATGCACTGGTGCAGTTTCACACGAGGGCATGTTTCCATTACCAACTAAAACCATTTTTTGAGGTACAAACACCTCATAGCTAACCAGTTTCCATTCATGTTCAGGATTGTTTTTGTAACCAGCAGTCCACACAATAGTTTCAATCTCAGCGATCGCATCATCAACTCCACCACAAATTTCCATTCCACCCGTAAGTTCATATCCTGGTGCATTGAAACTAGGAAAAGTCAGAATGGATGTTAAAAGCGTGTCGCCTCTCAACTCGTTGAATTGTTCTAATTCTTGTAAGTTCATCTGTTGTCTCCAAAACTTGTTTGTTCTCCAGGAAAAATACACCAGTATCCACCACCAACGGCTGGGTGTTGTCTTTTTAGTGTTTTACCTATCTTTTTGGCAATCTTATAACAGTCAGTAACAGTATTAGCCCAGTGAGCATCTCCTAGTTTTGCTGCCTCAATCCCAGATATAGCTCTACTCTGTAAAGGTTTGGCTGTACCAACTAATCTTTCAGAATTGTTGATTTGTCCATTTGCGTCTGCTGCATAATGCTTCCCATCCCTGGAACGCCAGATATAGTAAGCCGTGCCACCTACAATAGCAACTCCAACCAGTACACATCCTACCCCAGCCGTGCCTGCACAAAAAGCTGCGGGTGCAAGTACCGCAGGATTCGCGTTAACTGGGTCATTTGGCAAAGCAGTCCCACACAGAACCAAACTTGTTCCTATGGCAACAATTTTTGACTTGAATTTAAGCATATTTTAATGGCTTTGGTTCGCCAACTGAAGCAGCTTGTTATGTACTTCTGCATCCTATCAAATGTGGGCTTAATTGTGACATATTTGGGTCATATTTGGGATAATTATTTTGTTCATCCTTTTTTGTGCCAACTCTGGGGCAAATCTGGAACAATAGAATCGCTTAGGTAGCAATATGAATGCAGTAGAATCAAACCCCAAAAAGGATGAAATGCCCAGAAAGGATGAAAGGTTAGCGATTCCGGCGCTTGGTGAGTATTACAATGATTTACTCACTGTTGATTCATGGGTAAATGGTCGAACTAAGGTTGCCCAGGCACAATCTCTTTTATGTGCCAAACTTCAGGAGCGAGACAAGTTAATTAGAGAAAGGGTGGAATATTTAGCGAAAAAGCGGGGTATTACCTTTGATGAAATGTGGGCAGAAATCCTGAATGGCACTGCTCAAAAAATAGTTCCCGGTGAAGGTGAAGGGCTAGAGTAAGCTTTTTGGGAATTTTTGCGTGAGTCCTGATAAAAACAGAATATATAGCTCAGTCGCCAGAATTCAATTCTGAATGCTGGCGACTGAATTCTTTGTTACTCAATATCAGGAGCTAAGAGGATCTACACTGCGGATTTCAAACTCACATGCTCTTGATACTAAATCTGGTGGTAACTTATCGAAACTTACTAGCGGTAAATGAGAAGCATCTTTAACTAATTCTTTCGCTAATAAGAAACCTGCAATTGTCCAGGTTTGATACTTTCTCGCTTGTTTACCAATTAATCGTCCTTTTTTACCATCATAATATTCCGGCCATTCATCTTCACCAATGCGTGCTTCTGCAATGGCGATCGCTTTTTTTGCCAAACTGGTTCTATTAGTTTTCATGGCTGCTGCTGTTAACATCCACATCAGCACAGGCCAGCTACCAGCATTATGATAAGACCAAGGTATATTTTTCGGGTCACATCCAGTTACAATTCTGTACTCTTCATCTTCTATCGCTGGGAAACAGATTTTCATCGGCATATCTCCGACTAAATCGTCCCATCTTTTCTCAATCAGATTCATAATGGCTTGTGACTGTTCTTCTGTGGCTAGATCAGAAATTATCGCCATCAAGTTACCCAAGGCAAAAAAGCGCGTATCTAACTGAGATGGCCCGACATTCCCAGCCAGATAACCGCCTTTTTTGGGTAGCCATTTATCTAATTCATAATAGGGAATTGAGTCTACATAAATGTTAAATAGATTCACCGCCGCCTTGCCATATTCTTCACCTTTGAAGCGATAAATGGCATTTAAGCGATTAATATCTATCCAATAATGCTGGCGAATATGTCCGCATAAAAGTGGTAAACGATTATCAATTGCCATCACAATATCTTGATTACCTTGGCAAATTAATAACTCCCGTGCTGCCCTGAGTGCTGTGTAGAATAAAACTTGTATTTCGAGAGGATGGCCATATATACCCATCCGACGATCAATCATACAAGCACCGTCGGGAACTAACAGTGTTGGGTACATATCAAAACGATTCGCCAAACAAATTTCCATAATCAACCGAATGCCATTTTGAAATTCTGGCTGATAAGCTATGGAAAAATCTTTTGTCGCTACAACATAAGCACGCAACAAAATAATCCACCACAGACAAGAATCTACAGGTGTGACTCTGGCGATCGCATGTTCCCCAAAATCTGCTTCTAAATATTCTTCGCCATTCTCGACAACAACTTTAAAGCTGGCCGGAATTAAACCTCTCCCTGGCTTATAAGCATCTAATTGCCGTTCTTTTGGTTGTAACTTTAAAGTTTCTTCCAAAAAGTTACGCACAATATCTGTTCTACCTTTAGCAAGAAAAATTAATGCTGAAGAGACAAAATCTCGAACAAAACACTGGTCATAATTAAGTGCTTCTACAGAATTATCATAAGCGGCAACTGTACCAATCGGTCGCCCTCGATAATATAGAATCGATTTTTCTAGTGCTTCCCATGCGGCTTTTTCTGTAATTTCATCTGTTAATAAGTTCTCTATCTGCATTGTCAAACAAACTCCTTATGGGATGTATTTTTGTGGTAAATGCTCCTGATTTGCTGATTTTCTGCCATCATCATAACAAAGAGCCTTTAAGAAACGACAGAAATGTTATCTTCTTAAAGTTGATTTTTGCTGATTATAATTAACAGTTTTGTAGGAATTTAAATGCTGATTAATTTACAGCAATTCAATGATAATTTTTATGAATTGCCTGGGAAAATACTCCTGAAAATCTGGAGACAAGATATAGTCTGAGATTAATTACGTTCTTTTTCTATGTAGAACCATTTATATCAATCAAAATATATCTCGTAAGCTATTTAAAGCCTCTATTATTTTCAGTATAATTACGGATGATAATTGGGTTTTGGAAATGACAATTTTGATTTCCCCTACAAATTAATAATTTATAACCTTTTGTAAGAATCTGCAAGATAAATTGCTATAAAAATTAAGATGTCAATACCTCAAAAGAGGTATAAACACCTGACTATAGTTAGATTTATTAACTAAATAAGTACAAGAAATTGAGAAAAAATACTCAATTTTCTGCAAAATTTATATCATTAGTAGAGAACAGGTTTGAAAGCTATGGATATTTTTTAGATGAGTTTATATCCTCTAACTGCTGCAATCCTGTTCTCTATAGGACTCATATTTGATTTGGGAAAAAAATCAGTACACCCAGATCAGGCTTCTCTCCTACTCCCTATTCCCCATTCCCTACTCCCTGCGTACACAACTAGATTCAGGAATCAAACCATATTCCTATATTTGCTGTTATAGCCAATATTTATAAGCGGCATAGGCCATAGTTACCACACCTGTGATAATCGCCGACTCATCGATTTCAAATTCGGGATGGTGTAATGGGTAGTTGATGATTCGATCTTTGAAACCGACACCCAAGCGAAACATTGAACCAGGGGCGTGTTCTAAATAAACAGAAAAATCTTCCGCGCCAAGAGAAGGTTCGGGTAAAACTTGGACGCGATCGCTACTCCAGGCTTCTTCTGCGGCTGATTGTAACAACTGGGTTAAAGAATAATCATTTTGGACGCTGGGGACACCTTGACGGTAATTAACTTGATATTTTGCGCCGTAAGCATCACAGATATTCGCCACAATATTTTCAATCCAATGAGGGAGATGGGCGCGGGTTTCGGGATGGAGCGATCGCACCGTTCCCCACAACTGCACTTGATCAGCAATCACATTGGGCGCTCTACCACCCTGAATTTTCCCTATACTCAACACTACAGGGCGCAAAGGATTCTGAGTCCGGCTGATGGCTTGTTGCAAAGCTGTAATCACTTGTGAAGCAATCCAAATCGCGTCAGTTGCTTCATGGGGACGTGCGCCGTGTCCAGACTCACCAATAATCGTAATTTCTAAATCATCAGCTGCGGCTGTCAACGCTCCGTAACGTATCCCAATCGAACCTGCGGGGATAGAAGGAAAAACATGAACGCCTAAAATAGCTGAAACATCCTGCATCGCCTGATCTTGCACCATCCAATTCGCACCCTGGGCAATTTCCTCGGCGGCTTGAAATAAAAATCGCACCTTCCCGCCCAATTCATCAGCGATTTGGGACAAGATCATTGCCGTACCTAACCCGACAGTCGTATGTACATCGTGACCACAAGCGTGCATCACCCCATCTTTACGGGAAGCATAATCTAAACTTGTACGTTCTTGGATAGGTAAAGCATCCATATCAGTCCGAATCGCTAATAAACGCTCATCGGTTCCTGTACCCCGCACTTCCCCAATTACACCTGTTTTTCCCACACCTTCTTGGACATGCAACCCACTGGAAGACAGAACCCCAGCCACAAAAGCAGCTGTTTGATACTCTTGACCACTGAGTTCTGGATGAGAGTGAAGATGACGGCGAATTTCAACTAAACGGGGTGCTAGTTTTGTGGCTATCTCTTTAATACGGGTTAACATCAATCAATTTTAGTTACGAGCTTTGTTCCCATGATAAATAAGTGCTAATGAACAAAATGTTCTTTATCAAAGGGAACAGGGAACAGGGAATAGGGAATAGGGAATAGGGAATAGGGAATAGTATAGGACTTACGCAAGAACTCTCTCAAACTCTCATTCCTCCGTGTCCTCTGCGTCTCTGTGATACCCTGCGGGAAGCCGCTTGCGCGTCTACGATTTTCTGTAGCCTGTGCGTAAGTCCTGTAGTAGACAAAAATTTAAACCATCTCCACTCCCAACTCCCTACTCACCACTCCCTACCGCTTACTTTCCACTTCCTCAGACTGGGTATAACAAGTTGTCCCTGCTTTAAATTTATTACATTGCTTGGGAATTACACGCTCAGATGACCACCAGTAAGGTTTATCGGAAGTGACATCACCTGTAGTTAAAGTAGTTAGTCGGAAGTTTGCTCCGCGAAAATTAGTAAAGTATAATTTAGCACCGGATAAGTTAGCGGCTGTTAAATTAGCACCCAGAAAACCTGTAAAAGACAAATCCGCACTTTCTAAAGATGCTGAAGTTAAATTTGTACCTGTGAAAGATGCTCCAGTGAGATTGGCAGATTTCAGGATTGCACCTTCGAGATTTGCATCGGTTAAATCTGCATTGGTCAGATTCGCTTCGGATAAATTTGCTCCCTTTAAAATAGCCCCACGCAAGTTGACACCAGCTAAATTAGCTTGATTGAGGTCAGCACCACTCAAATCGCAACGAGGACAAGCACCAGATTTTCTGAACTGTTCTAGGTCTTGTTGATTCAGCCCCAAGGCTTTTTCGGTTAACCCCGTGCAAACTATTAGAGCAACAATGCTGGCAATCTGGAGTTTCATAGGTTTTACGGATATTTGTGTCTGTGATCAGTTAAACGTAGAGTTACTGTCATACTTAACATATACACATATACCGTTAACTCAGCAAATCCTAGCAATGAAGTGGTGATGAAGAAGCTATAAAAATAGTATAAATTCTGATTTTGGGACTACACAAAACCAAATTTAGGCTTTAAGATTGATTCGTAAGGAACTATACAGAACTCTCTATAGACTATCACATATTCGATCCCCCCAGCTAAAAGAAAAGTAGCTGGGGGGATATTAATTTGAGCATTTATACTGTGTTGAGTCAGTTAGTGATCATTCGGTATATCTATTATAGGGCTTACGCACAAAGGTTATTTGTGAAGAATGGGGATGAGGGTGTAAGGGTGTGAGGGTGTAAGGGTTTTGAACATCTACACTCTTACGGGGAAGTTAAAAGAAAAGTAGGTTGGGTGGAGCGATAGCGAAACCCAACATCCTCAAGACTTTTTTGGTTTTCGTTCCTCAACCCAACCTTGTATAGGACTCATATTTGATTTATGAAAAAAATCAGTACACCCAGATCAGCCGTCTTTCCTACTCCCTACTCCCCATTCCCTACTCCCTACCTTGTATATTGAGACAAGTAGTAGACCATCCCCTAAACGATTTTTCGATTTAACTTAGCGCCATCCCAAAAAACGCAGTCCGGGAACAATTAAGTAATGACTGACCCCTAGCCAAAAGCTTGTAAAAATGGCGACTAAAACAAATAAAGCCAAGGGTAGACCTAATTCTGTCCAAAGTGGCTGGGGTGAAAAGTAAAAGACTGTGGCGGGGAAGCCTAAAACAAATAAACCAGAAAATATCACTGCTGTGCCTAAAGCGGCGACTAAGGCATAAACTATGTGATGACTGCGAAACCCAAAACTCAGGGATAGTAAAAATATTGAGACAGCAATCATCACGACCAAACCATCACTGCTTTGTTTGGGTGAAATGAGTTCCCAAAATAACCAACCAAATCCATAGCTAATCATACCCATGAGTGATGCGACTAAAAACCGCCGCCTTTGACCAAAACACCCGGATAAGGTGAGTCCCCAGGCGGTTCCCAAGCCAGCACTCACAAAGACTAAAATATCTGCGCCAAAGTTAGTTTGAGAATTAGGAATGAGTTCTGGTAGTTGACCCACGATTAATTGCACAATGCGATCGCCTAAAATTGTGCGGTAAGCTACAAAAAAACCGATAATTGTGCCTAAACAAGCTCCTAAACTAGATAGCACCATTGCCCACACAATCGCTACACAAGCTTGAATCATTTTCAGCAAGGCTTTGGCAATAAACAAAGCTGTTTTACCAATTGCTGTGAGAAAATCGGTAAAAGCTCGTTCAATGGTTTGAATTAGCCTTGTTAAGTTGTTGCTGGCTGAATTTGAGTTTGGTGGTTGGGAGAATGACTGCGGTTTGGCAGATTTGTTAATTTTTGCTAACCGTTTGAGAATAATGGCTGCATTAGATGGACGCGATCGCACGTCTTCCTTTACCATCTCATCCAGTAAATCAGCAAACTGTGAGCTAATATTCACTCGATTCCGCCACCGCAATTCCCCAGTCTGCAAATCTTCCATCTCTGGCGGATACTTACCTGTGAGTAATTCAATCATTGTCCGGCCAAGAGCATAAAAATCAGCCGCAGGCCCCACATTTCCCCCAGTGACTTGTTCTGGCGGACTGTAACCAGAAGAAAATAACCGCGTTGAACTCGACTCTCGACGCTGCATAGCAGCATTTATTTGCTTAACACCACCAAAATCAATTAATACTAATTGTTCCCACCCTGTTTTGGGTTGAGTTGGTGGCGCGGTTGAGGCTGGTATCCGCAACATTAAGTTAGAAGGTTTAATATCGCGGTGAATAATTTGGCATTTGTGCAGTTCTTGTAAAATTTTCACAGCTTGGGTGAACCAGTTGAGTACCAAATTCTCTGGACATCCTTGAGGATAATTATTCATAATTTCATCCAGAGTCGGCCCATTGATTTTTTCCATCACCAAACAAGCTAACTGGCGCGGTTTTGGACTGCTGATATTTACCTGAAAAAAACCATCAGCTTCCACCTTCGGAACACCAGGATGCTGCAAACTAATTAAAACTGCTGCTTCTTGTGTAAATAATTCCTGGGCTTTTGGTGAATCTTCCACCAAAACTTTTAGCACCTTTTCAGTTTGAGTTTTTTCATCCCAAACTGTATAAATTTGGGCAAAACCACCAGAACCCAATGGTTCCAGTGGGACATAGCGGTCTAGCAACTGTAGCAATGCGCCACAGCTGTTACAAAATTTGTTTCCCCAAGGTTGGGGGTAAGGACGTTGACAATCAGGATTTATGCAGTGAACCGCCCTTTGAGGGATATGGGACACAACCGCTACAATACAAACGCTGAGTTGATTTTAACCTATGGTCAAGAGTCAATGGTCATTTGTCATTCGTCATTTGTCATTTGTCACAAGTCAGAAGGATAAAAGACAAAATTTCATACTTCAAACTTCACACTTCATACTTCCTAGCTGTACCCATCCCAAGCAAGAGGGAATGTGTAATCAGAAAAGAGGGGAAAATTTGGATTGTCACTGCGGGTTTCTTCATCCAATACATTGACAACCTTGTTATATATATCTTCTGCCTGTTGGGGAGAATCGCCAATGCTAGTTAATCCTAATTTGCCAAATTGAGAGAGACATCCCATCAAATGAAAGACTGTACCTGTTTCTGTACCACTATCAAAATGTAATCTGTGATGGGCAATAATATCCATTAAATCGTTTGGTAATAATCCCCGATAGCGGTCTTTTTGTAAGTTATCAGTGGCAATATAATATTTAGGACGACCTTGCTGACTATAAAACAATCCTGTGGACAAATCATAGCGACCATTTGTTAATAGTTTTAAGGTCATGAAAGGATGGGTTGTACCACCTTTACGTAAGTTAATTTCAATTGCTTGAATATCCCAATTCTTATTACCTTGGTCAACGGTGACAAAATCAACACCAAATCTTTCTAAGGCTCCTTTTTCTGCCAGCTTTCTGCCAACTTTTAAGCCTAATTGTTGCAGTTGTAGGCGATAGCTTTCATCGGCGGGAAAGCGACATCCAAGATAAATTTGACCATCTGGGCCGCCAAGAATTTGGTCGTGGGTAGAGAGAATTTCAACTTCGCCTGTGGGTGTAATGCGTCCTTGGACACTGGGAGAACGCTTGATTTCTCCTTCAATAAATGCCTCAACAATTGCACCTAACTCTGTGATTCTTCCTGAAAAATTTGCCCAAGTTTCTTGTTTAGCTTGAAAGCGCAGGGTAGAAAAGCTGTTGTTAATTGCTGCTATTCTTGATTCACTGGTAGCTTGCCCTGGTGCTACATTCATAATTGGTCTTAAATCGAGTAGGGCGTTACCTTCTCCAGAAATGCCTTCGTTGAGTTTGACTACCATTCTTTTTAAGGTTGGTTGGCGTTCCCATAAATCGCTGGCTGCTGTTGCTAATTCTTCGGCGTTCCAAACTCTTTGACTGCCATCTGGATGGGGAACTTGACTTTCTGCAAAAATTTGCCGACTGCCACTTTTTGTTCCCCAAATTTGTAAATCTGGCGCGGCAGCATATAACGGTACATTTAATTTTAAAGATAATTCTGCTTCTAAATCTGTGGCGTTGTAGCAAATCATAAATGATTTTTCCAGCCTTAAAGCTTGCCGAACTCGGTCTAACAAGCGGGGACGTTCTAAGATTTTTTGGCTGAGAGGTTGCAGAGAAGAATCATAAGTAGAAAGTAAAAGTAGGCGATTGCGTGCATGAGAAAATGGAATGCCTGGTAACAGTTGCAAATAGTAATCAATAATGCTGGGATGCAGTGGCATTGAAGTAATATAAATTAGCCTTGTGCGAGGATTTCGCAACCGCATTAAAGAAAATAACAATCTTTCTTCATAATGTTCACAACCTTCTACTTTTTGCAGTTCCCGTTGATCGATGCTGAGGGAAGGAATAACCACGATATCTGCTTCACTATTATCAAATAGCTCAATGGTTTTCCAGCGATCGCGCAAAGTTGACTGCAAGCGGCGAAATTGATCAACCTGATCCAACTTTGAAACATTTAAAGTTACCATAATCCCTGCCCTGTAATGATCCCCAACACTAACCTCTTTCTTCGGTATACCGCACAGCCAGCTAGATGTGACTAAGCCTTAATACTTCTTGACTGCAAATATTAATTCCAGGACTTACGCATCAAAATTTTCTGTGGGGATTGGGTGTGAGGGTGAAAGGGTATGGGGTGTAAGGGTTTTGAATACTTACACCCTTATACTCTCATACCCCTGCAACCTGTTCTAAAACCTTATTTTTTCGTTTTTTTGCGTAAGTCCTAAATTCTTTACTCTGTCATCGTAGAGATTTTTGTAATTTCTTGCCTATGCACCCAAAGTAAGAAAAATTAAGTATTCAAACAGGCATATAACCAGATTAAAATACCATTTTATACTGTTAAATTACTGATATTTTTTGGCGCGATCGCTAATCAACAAAAAACTCTTAACATCCCAACAAAATTAATAAGTCAATAGCAATAAATATTAATAATTTAAGAATAGGACTTACGCAAAAACCCTCTCGAATCCTCTTAACTTCGTGTCCTACCCTGCGGGAAGCCGCTATCGCGTCTATGCGCCCTTTGTGGTTCGTTTTTTCATGATTCTGCGTAAGTCCTGAAGAAAAGAAAAATATTCCTAAAATTCACCCATAACCAAGGAAAAATGACAAATGACAACCTTAAATATTTAACTTGATTTGTATCAACTTATTTACATAAATATCTTGGCAATTAACAATAACACAGATATCTTTATGTATAGAGATGTTGCAGACAAGACCTTGAAACCAGCTAGGCGCTAATTTCCTTCTAAACTAGAACAACGGTGTCTGCAAATTTATTACTAATTGTTCGTGTCGGGGGTGGGTAATGAGCCGTCCAATAATTCTTGGGATTGTGGGTGATAGTGCTGCGGGAAAAACAACACTAACTAAAGGTATCGCTCAGGTACTAGGGCCAGAAAATGTTACGCTGATTTGTACAGATGATTACCACCGTTACGATCGCAAACAACGTGCTGAAATTGGCATTACAGCTTTACACCCAGACTGCAACCATTTAGATATTATGCAGCAGCACCTGTCCTTACTCCGCACAGGACAGCCAATTCTCAAACCTGTTTATAGCCACAAAACAGGCACGTTTGAGGCTCCCCTATACATTAAGCCGAATAAATTTGTCATTATAGAAGGCTTGCTTGGCTATTCTACCCGTGCCGCCCGTGAATGTTATGATGTCAAAGTTTACCTTGCACCCCCCGAACCCTTACGCGCCAAGTGGAAAGTTAAACGAGATACGCTAAAACGCGGCTACACTCCCGAACAAGTATTAGCAGAATTAGAAAAACGCGAACCAGACTCAGAACAATTTATTCGTCCCCAACGCCAATGGTCAGACATTGTAGTGAGTTTTTATCCGCCTAACGGTGAAGTAGATGAAAGCAATGGTCATCTGAATGTGCGGTTAGTGCTGCGTCCCACGATTCCTCACCCCGATTTCACTCCAATTATTAATTTGACCAGTGGTGTTACTGGGTCAGCCATCCGTCTGGGGTTAGACCGTGATATGAATAAACCTGTGGATGTCTTGGAAGTGGATGGTCACGCTACTTTAGAGCAGGTGAATAAACTCGAACATATTATCTGTTCGGATATGCCGCATTTACGTAGTGTATGCGATCGCGAAAGTAATCCCGAACTTGGCAAAATTGCGGGTACAACTGGCGAAACCCTACAAAGCTATCCTTTGGCTTTGACCCAGTTAATTATTACCTACCACATGCTGAAGGCAACGCAAATGTATCAATAGTAAGACTTCCGCACCAAGATTATCTGTGAAGAATGGGTGTAGGGGTGTAAGGGTATGGGGTGTAAGGGTTTTGGATATATACACCCCTCTAACCCTACACCCTTACACCCTTTTAGTTAAAAGAATAGTAGGTTGGGTGTAGCGATAGCGTAACCCAACAAAGTATGCGTGAATGTTGGGTTCCGTTCCTCCACCCAACCTACACCTGTTAACTCCATTAATTTTTTGCCATTTCTAATCCCCGCCAAGATTGATATTTATTTTTTTCTGGAATTCTACTTGCGAGTGAAGTATCTATTACTTAGTTAGTGCATGAATTGTAGGTGTAAGACCTAATTATTTACTGGTTGTAGTACCTACTATTGCGGCTAAGATACTTTTTACCAAGTAATCGAAAGCACACTATACATAACCTTGGGTCAAAACTACCAGCATAGATAAAACTCTAAATTAATTTCTAAGTACGAGCATCTGAGGCGGGTAAACTATGAATGGTCACTCATTTCTAACTTCTGGCGATCAGCAAAATAACAGTTGTCAATATGTTGTAAATAATACATTTGGTTTGCCAAGTCATGAGGCTAATGGTAGTGGAAAATCTGCGGTCAAAGAAAGTTATTTACGCGCTTGTGCTTTGAAATCAGCGAAACAAGGAAATTATCATCAAGCGATCGCTTTATTAAATGAATTAATTCGTCGTTATCCCCACAACGCTGCTGATTACAACAATCGCGGGTTAATTTATTTTCAAAGTGGTGAAAAGCAAAAGGCTTTTTGTGATTACAACACAGCTTTAGATTTAAATCCCAATTTGGCTAGTGCTTACAATAATCGTGCCAATTACTATGCAGCTTGTGGAGAATTAGCCGCCGCTTTGGCTGATTACGACCAAGCAATTGATTTGAATCCCCGTTATGTGAGAGCTTGGATTAACCGGGGGATTACTTTCCGCGATTTAGGGCAGTATGAAGAAGCGATAGAGAATTTGGAAATTGCCCTCTTGTTTGGTCAGTTAGAAGCGCATATTTGGTCAGAACGTGGCCGGACTTATCATCTGTGGGGTGATTGGAATTGTGCGATCGCTGATTATCGTCGTGCGATCGCACAACTATCTACAAACCAGAATAGCGACGTTTCAGGTTATCGTTTGCGCTTACAAATCGAAACTTGGTTAAATGAACTACTATCGCAAGGCTAGGGAATAGGGGGTCAGAATTAATTTTTTCTGTTCTCCCAAATTGCTACAGCCTCTTTTGTCTAACAATAGCCACACAGGTATTGCTCTTTTTTGATCTATTAAACTGATTACCAATACATTTTGTGAACGCCATTACGTTCTAGCGATCGTAAATATCAGATGTTTCTCTCCTGTTTTGAAATTATTTTTACCCATTGTTTGAGCAGGGGGAACCACAGATATGGAATTGACAACTGGAGTGGTAGTAAAAATCTTTGTCTACTGTGCCGCCTACTTTCAAATTTTATCGGTTGTGGAAATCTCGATTGTCACAGCTTTATGAAATCTAATTACAAATTAGCAGCACAAGCAACAGAATTGAGCAATGGACTGTGGGGTGTCACCGTTGGTGCTTGGGCAACTAAAGTCACATTACCTTTACCATCTTGTACCCAGCCTTGGGCGGGGACAATTTGAGTTTCTAGAGTGACAGAATCTAATTCTCGTTTACTTATATGATGGGGTGTATAACTCACGCTATTTTCACTTTCACCATCAAGAGTAATCCAATTTACTAAAACCGAGTCATCCATTAAAGGGTCTGTGGGGCTGGGTGCAATTCCACCCTTACCTGTAGCAATCAAAGAACCTCTTTTGAATTTCCCCCCTGGTTTACAATATGTGGCAATTTGCCGCGAAGCATCAAAAGGTTCTGCGGGGAGTTCGAGCAAACCACGACTGGGGTCAACATCAGGCGTGTTGATTTGAATAGTACCGTTTAATGAAGGGTTTTGTTGGGAAAAAGCGGTAATATCGCTGGTGGGGAGTCGGTTTGGGTTTAGTTGTCTGGAATCTTCAGTACCTAACAGTTGTATTAACTCAGCGCGAGTGCGTGGCACAAATCCAAATATATTATTGGCATTGATAATAATCCGACCACCAGCACCAGAAAAAGCATTGGCTGTAATATCATTATTACCTTGGGGAGTGGCGACAATAAAACCATTAGGTGCATTGATAGTGATGTTTCCACCATTTCCGGGTGCGTTGGCTGTACCTGCATTAGTTGAGATTTGACTATTGCGTCGCAATAACAGTACATCCCGGACTTGTAACGTAATATTTCCGCCTCCGCCTGTTTGACTATTGGTGGAGAGTTGCCCTCTGTTATCCAGCAAAATTGAGTTAGCTTTGACATTTATTGCGCCTGCTGGCCCTAAGTTACTTGGATTGCCTAGATAAACTCCCAATCTTGGTACTCGACTTGTAACGTTGATTGCAGCACCATCTCGGATAATCAATCTTCCAGTCGTTAGTGTCAATTCTCCAGCTTTTCCAGAACCGAACGTACTAGATGATAAGGTACTACCAAAACCGTTAGGTGAGGTTCCAATCAGTTCTACAGACTCAGAAGCATTGATAGTTAAATTTCCTGCGTCTCCTGTAGCTGGTTGAAATTCGGTATTTTGCGGAGGAATAGTAAATCCACTGGATAGTGTTGATATCTGTGCGCCATTTTGAAGCAGTAACCTCCGGGTATTGATGTTTATATCGCCAGCTTTTCCTTCACCACTAGTTGCGCTAATCAAGAAACTAACTTGATCGAAATTAGTATTTGGTAAGGTAAAGCTACCAATTAACTGCACAGAATCAGAAGCGTTGACAAATAAGTTTCCTCCTCTACCCTTTCCTGCTGTCGAACTATCTACTTGTGCGCCATCTCGAACAATTAATTTTTCAGCATTAATAATTAAATCCCTACCGTCTACACTACCTGTCGTCCGACTAATCAAGGTAACAAGATCACCAGTTAATTCCACTGTCTTACCCCGTACCTGGATACTACCACCACCTTTACCACTGGCATCTACAGTAGACGGAATTTCAGCAGTTCCCTCAATTAGTTGAATATTCCCGAAACTCTGGACTTTTTCATATCCTAATACCCAGCCTTGGCTATTGGGGTTAAGACTGACTAAACTATTACTAGCAACACTTCCTAGCTCAATTCTTCCTGACTTT
The DNA here is from genome assembly GCF_014696905.1 of Nostoc sp. FACHB-190. Classification (NCBI taxonomy): domain Bacteria; kingdom Bacillati; phylum Cyanobacteriota; class Cyanophyceae; order Nostocales; family Nostocaceae; genus Nostoc; species Nostoc sp. FACHB-190. The sequence continues at coordinate 530,216 of NZ_JACJQW010000001.1, read as the reverse complement.
GCTGTTAAACTTCCACCTTCCAGTCTAATGTCACCGCCCACAAGTGCTAAAGTTTTACCTGCTTGTACTTGTAAACCTACAGGTTTCTTAAAGATATTAATTGCATTACCTGGACTAGCTTGAGATTGATTGCGGATAAGAGCCGCAGTTGAGCCAAACTGTAAACCAATAGGAATATTGATTGACAATGTAGGTGTTGTTTGGGGTTCTGTAGCACTAAATTTTTGACCATCGGCAAAGTTAATACTACTGGCTGTAGTCGCTAAAAATGAACCACCAATATCTAATACAGCATTAGGCCCAAATACGATCCCGTTGGGATTAATCAAAAATAAGTTGGCTGTTCCTTCTGCCTTCAGAGTGCCATTAATATCAGAGATAGATTGACCTGTCACCCTGGTAATAATATTTTGAACACCTGTACCATTTTTGAAGTCTGCTATAGCTTCTCTTGTTAAAGAAAACTTTTCAAAACTATGAAATAGATTGCTACCCGCCAGCGTACCACCTGTAATTGTTGTAATTTTATCATTGGTTGTAACTTGCGAATTATTTGGCAGAGTTCTATCTGGGATAATTTGGGCAGTTGCGGAGTTAGCACAAAAAGCTATAAAGCTACCTATAGCAATTCCTAAGCTTTTAAGCTGAAACTCAAGATTATTCATACCCAAATATTGCACCCATCTACAACAACCTTTGATTTATGGAATTATACCAATAGACATCTCCAAAAATGAAATATGCGTGATTTAAGAAGTTTGAACAACAAGATACCCGACTTCTTAAAGAAGTCGGGTATCTGAAGTCCACTAACTTTACCAAATCCAATAAGAATCCTATCGCCTTAGTAAGGTAATAGATTGGCTACAGTTTAATGGATTGATTTTAGTTATTGGTATCACCTTAACTGAGAATCGTTAAATATAGTATCTTCAATAATTTAAAAAAATCTTTTAAAAATACCATATTATCTCACTGCTTCTATATCTGACCTAAATTTTATTAGCAGGCAACCCATTTACCATTAACTAGACAACCTTCCTTTAGTTTTTTTCCTGGCAGTTCTAGTGTATTTTCTGTAGCTTTTTGCTCACTAGCATCTCCACTAATTCCAAATTCATTGGTGTTGGTGCTGCTGTCTAATTCAAAACCACTAACTTCTGACACTACATCATTTTCAGTTACAACATCTAAGTCAGAGTTATTCAAGCTTTCTTCAGTTTGTAATTGCTCTACGTTTTGAGGTTCCATAATTACTTCCTTGTTTTGTTGATTGTATGAACGAATTGTTTTGTCGTGATAATAATGACTTCAGCGTAGCTCCTAAGAATTACGCACGAGTTAACAAAAGTTCATATTTTTTCTGAGAAATTACCCAAATGCACGTAAAACTGAGGGTTTCTGCCAGTTGTTTGAAGACACAAAGTTATTTAGGGGAATATTTGTAGGACTTGAGTTCTGTTCTGCAACTCAGCCACTACTACCAAGGCCAACTACAAATTGTCCCTTGATTAGTAGTAATACAACCTGCAAGTAAAATTTCATTACTTGGAATTGTTTCTACCAAATTTTTCAGTTCTTGTTCATCAACAGTGTCTTTCTCTTGAGTTTTATCATTGTCGATATTGTAATTAGCATTACTGGGTTGCTCTGCTGATGATGTATTATAGTTTTCAGGTAAAGTCGTACCTTGGTTCATTACAGCAGTAGCAGAGTTACCAGAAATAATTAATAAACCTGCTGTTACAACGCCCAAACTTTTAATCCAATTACCAATGTTAACGCGATGTGCAACTTATTCTTGAAACCCCTCTCCAAACCTCTCCCCTGCAAGGAGAGAGGCTTTGAATCTTGCCCCCCTTCCCTCGTAGGGAAGGGGTTGGGGGTTAGGTTTGAGAGAAAGTTGCACACCACGTAATGTTATTCATATTTTATTTCCTTTGTTTTTGTTGAGTCTTTTAACTTTAGCCATAACTGACCTGAACGCTATTAGCAAGGAACCCATTTGCCATTAACTAGACAACCCTCTGACACATGCTTACTTGGAAATTGTGGTGTAGTTTCTACAATTTCTTCTTCATTAGCAGCAGGATTATGGCGTAACGTAATATCTTGATTGGTAGTAGCAATAGCCGCGTTACCATAAAAAGCTAATACACCACTTACTGCAATTACTAAAGCTTTAGTTTTGATCATGTTGTTACTCCTAGTCTGCTATTTACGTTTTCCTGATATCTTGCACCATTCTCAATCATTGTAGGGTTGGCAATGCTCACAACCTAAAAATCAGCCAGTCAGCGAATTTTTAGCATTATCCACATTAACTGAATCGCCATCAAGCTACTGCTGCAAAATGTAAGTTTTCTAAAAAAGAACATTTACGCCGTTAAAGCGCAGATGTACGTCGAAATTGATAATTTCAGAGAATATCAGAGTCCAATAATAAGTATTTTTCTACTTACAAAACGTAATATATAGATGTATGGTCGTTGATTTCATCATCTAGTTTTAGGTTATGCGATCGCTATAAAAACCCGTCATTACGAGGAGGAACGACGTAGACACAAAGTGGCTTCTCGGAGGGCGATTGTGCGATTACTTCCCGCCACGCCTTCGGCTCGCGGCTTCGGCTGTTATCCCTGCGCTCGTAATGACAGTTTATGTGGTTTATAATGCTTGAAACTCTTGCAGATATTACTTGTGTTTTACATCGTGAGCATTGCCCACCCTACGGTTGAGAATAGCGCAAGATATAAATTAAGCTTGTCGATATGCTCCTGGTTGTTCATCTTGGACAATGAAGGAAGCTAGGGTGCTGATAGAGGCATTGGGGTCAACAATGCTAGAAACTGCCCGATAATCACTCTGCCACTGTTTAGGAGTAACTTGGCAACGGACGTAACCCCGGAATGCACCATCGAAAAACTTGGTGTGGGGATTACTTCTCAAGGCGGCTTGCACTGGCGCGATGAATGAGGTGGGGAAGTCGGAGGAAATGGAAGTTCCAACAAACTCAGTCGCTACAGTTGGAGAAGCAAGATTATTAAAGTCAAGTTTGATGTCGTGTACCCAACTGGAATGGATATCGCCTGTAATGACTACAGGGTTAGAAGGTCGGCGATAGTTGAGATAGTTCACAATTCGATTACGTGCGGCTACATAACCATCCCATTGGTCTACATTGAATAATCCAATTTCTGGGCGAGGGTCAAAATCAAATTGAGCAAACATTGTCTGTTGAGCAATAATATTCCAACGGGCGCGAGATTGGTCTAAGCCGTTGAATAGCCAGCGTTCTTGTTGTGAACCTGTCATTGTGGCATTTTCATCAAAGGCTTGCACACACCGGGGTTTGAGTCCATCATTACAAGGTTGGTCGGTGCGATATTGACGAGTATCTAAAACGTGGAACTGAGCTAAGTTGCCATAACTCAAGCGCCGATAAAGTTGGAGGTTCGCACCATTGGGAAATGAAGACAACCGCAATGGCATGTGTTCATAGTAGGCTTTGTAGGCATTGGCGCGACGTTGGGTAAATAGTTCTGGGTTGACGTTATCTTCTTCAGAAATTAAGTTGGCGTAGTTGTTTTCTACTTCATGGTCATCCCAGGTGACTATCCAAGGAAAGGCTGCATGAACCGCTTGTAAATTTGGGTCGGTTTTATAAAGTGCGTGACGGTTACGGTAGTCTCTCAGAGTAATAATTTCTGGGCTATTATGCTGACGTGGCCCGCCTGTTTCTGGCCCGTACTCGTAAATGTAATCACCCAAATGTACAACTAAGTCAATATCTTCTGCGGCTAGATGGCGGTAGGCGGTGTAGAAGCCATTTTGCCAATCTTGACAAGAAACAAAGGCGTAGTTGAGTTGTTGAAGAGAACTGTTGAATGCTGGTGCTGTGCGAGTCCGGCCGATGGGACTAAGTTCATTACTGACGCGGAACTGATACCAATACCAACGGTTAGGTTCTAAGCCTGAGACATCAACGTGTACTGAGTGGGCTAAATCTGCGATCGCTAAAGTTCTACCACGTCGGACAACTTTTCGCATATTCTCATCTAGGGCGACTTCCCAATGTACCACCACATTTCTTGGTGGCATTCCACCACCATTTAAGGGGTCTGGTGCTAACCTTGTCCATAACACCACTCTATCTGGTAAAGGGTCGCCAGACGCTACACCCAAGGTAAAGGGATAGCTAGAAAATCTGGATGTTGCTAATGCTGGTTGCCATTGGCTGGTTAATGCTAAACCTGTAAAAAATCCTGCACCCAGTAAAACACTCCGCCGTCTATAACGATTTGATAAGAGGCGATCGCAATTGATAAAATCCATATCCACCCTTAATGAATTTGCCGTATAAATGCGATGAACTTATCAACCGACAATCAAGCGGAGATTAAGAAAAAATTAAAAGTATGAAGTGTGAAGTCTGAAACTTTCATAGCATTCCCAAATCATTAGTGAACCCAAAGATCCCCGACTTCTTCAAGAAGTCGGGGATCTGAGCCTCTCGATTCTCATCAATCAAATAAGATTGCTATAGATTAATGCTCAAGCAAAAGGAAGCACCTTTATTAGATGCGCTCAAAGCTTGTACAATCAAGCCTCACGCGCCGTTTTACACGCCTGGACATAAGCGGGGTCAAGGAATATCGCCAGTATTGGCTGATTTACTGGGTGAAAAGTTATTTCGGGCAGATTTAACCGAATTAGCTGAGTTAGATAGTTTGTCTTCTCCCCAAGGTGTAATTCAAGCCGCCCAAGCATTAGCAGCAGAGGCGTTTGGTGCTTCACAAACATGGTTTCTTGTCAATGGTTCTACCTGTGGCATTGAGGCAGCAATTCTGGCTACCTGCGGTATGGGCAATAAAATCATTTTGCCGCGCAATGTACATTCTTCAGCGATCGCGGGTTTAATTCTTTCTGGTGCAATACCAATTTTTATCAATCCCGAATATGACCCAGTTTTTGATATTGCCCACAGTATCACGCCCAAAGCTGTGGCAACTGCCCTGAAACAACATCCCGATGCCAAAGCGGTGTTAATAGTGTATCCCACATATTACGGTGTTTGTGGAAATTTAGGTGCGATCGCCAACATCACCCATCAATATAATATTCCGTTGTTGGTAGATGAAGCCCACGGCGCACATTTCGCTTTTCATACTGAATTACCTACCCCAGCTTTAGCCGCAGGTGCAGATTTAACTGTGCAGTCAATTCATAAAGTTCTTGGTGCAATGACACAAGCATCAATGCTGCATATTCAAGGAAAGAGAATTGATAGCGATCGCATTAGTAAAGCTTTGCAACTTGTCCAGTCTACCAGTCCGAGTTACATACTTTTAGCTTCGTTAGATGCCGCACGTCAACAAATGGCGTTGAATGGTGAACAACTCATATCACAGACTTTGCAACTTGCAGATATAGCCAGAAACCAAATCAGCCAAATTCCAGGTTTAGCAATTTTGTCGCCACAATTATCACCCGGTTTTCGGGAATTAGATAGAACTCGGTTGACAATTAACGTCAGTAATTTGGGTTTAACTGGGTTTGAAGCGGAGGAAATTTTAGATAAAAAGTTGGGTGTGACTGCGGAATTTGCTTCCTTACATAATTTGACTTTTATTATTAGTTTGGGAAACACCATCAATGATATTGAGCAATTAATTCAAGCTTGCCAAATTCTTGCCGAAAAGTATCACCATCACAGAGTTGTGATCAAGACTCCACTTGAGCAGAATTTTGCCGAGTATACCGTGCAGATATCACCCCGAACGGCGTTTTTTGCCACTCATGAAACTTTACCAATAGAACAAACAAGCGATCGCATTTGTGCCGAAATTGTCTGTCCTTATCCTCCCGGAATCCCCGTTTTAATGCCAGGAGAATTAATCACTCAAGCAGCCATATCATATCTACAACAAATTCAAGCAATGGGCGGGATAATCAGTGGATGTGCAGATCCAAGTTTACAAACTTTAAAAGTTGTTAAAAATTAGGGTGTTGCCACATTGTTGCACTCGCAATATAGCGGTTCTCGGTTGGATGAGGTAGATTTCAACCCCACCCCCAACCCCTCCCCGCTTGCGGGGAGGGGTTGGGGGCTTTCAAGGGCAGGTTTTTAAACCTTCGATAAATAGTTGAGAATATTCTCAATTATGAAACGTAGTTTTAACTGTTCAGACAATAATTTTGGTTTTAAAAGCCCAAAAATTTGTCTAATAAAAAAAGCCTGCCCTTGAAAGGGGGTTGGGGGTGGGGTTCCGACTGTATTACATACAAGCAAGTAAGAACCGCTATAACAGTCATAACAACCCCATAACCTGTAACCTGTAACCTCTAACTTATCCCCTCTTTTTGAAAAAACTGTAGCTACTGCGGATGATTTGGGAATACTCAACGAGAGTGGGTGTGAGGATCAGTCAGTGGTAGAAGAAAGGGCATATTGGTTAGCTTGGGGGCAAATTTCGGGAATTGGCCCAGTTTTATTGCAACGTTTAAAACAGCATTTTGGCAGTTTATCTACAGCTTGGGAAGCTAGTAAAGCTGAATTGGGGGAAGTTGAGGGTTTTGGTTTGCAAACTTTGGGCAAAGTAATTAAAATGCGATCGCAGTTACATCCAGAACAATTACTTACCCAACACCAACAAGAAAACCCGCATTTTTGGACACCAGCCGATGCAGAATATCCCCGCTTACTTCTAGAAACACCCAGTCCGCCGCCTGTTTTGTACTATCGGGGTGAAGTTGATTTAGCTGAAAACTTCGGACAAAAACCGATGGTGGGAATTGTTGGTACTCGTCAACCTTCGGAGTATGGGATTCGTTGGACTCGCCAAATCAGCACAGCTTTGGCGAAAAATGGCTTTACTGTGGTTTCTGGGATGGCGGAGGGAATTGACACCGAAACCCACAGCGCCACCATCAAAGCTGGGGGACGCACACTCGCAGTTTTAGGAACGGGTGTAGATGTGATTTATCCCCACAAAAACCGAGATTTGTACCACCAGATTTTAGGCGCAGGTTTAGTGTTAAGCGAATATCCCGCCAAAACCCCACCTGACCGCACTCATTTTCCCCGACGCAATCGAATTATTGCTGGCTTAAGTCGGGCAATTTTGGTGATGGAAGCGCCTTTAAAATCTGGTGCGTTGATTACTGCTACCTACGCCAACGATTTTGGCAGAGATATCTATGCACTACCAGGAAGATTAGATGATTATCCATCCCAAGGTTGTTTAAAGTTGATTTCCCAAGGCGCTTCGATAATTTTTCGAGAATTAGATGAACTATTAACTTTGTTGGGTGCGGTACCCAAGTTAGATACAGTCGCACCTTCCCAAACCACAGAACAGTTAAATTTGACGAATTTATCACCGCAAATGCAACAGATAATTGATGCGATCGCTTACAATACTGTACCCTTTGATGCGATCGTTCAAACAACCGGCATTCCCGCCAGTTCTGTTTCTGGTTTGTTGTTACAACTCGAACTCATGGGTTTAGTTTCCCAACTCCCCGGAATGCGCTATCAAAAAAGTTAACACCAAATTGAAGAATGATTGCGACAAATGAATTGCCCAAAAGCTTACCAGTAAAGCCTATCTCAATCCAAAATCTAAAATCTAAAATCCAAAATGGTATAACTTTCCCGGAATGTTAGAGTTAGGACTTACGCATCAAAACGAAAAATCAAGGGTTTTGGCGAGGGTGTAGGGGTTCAGGGGTATAGGGGAGCCACTGGCGTGGGCGGGTTTCCCGACTTGAGCCAAGTGGCGTGTGTACTGATTCAAAATCCTTACACCCCAAACCCTTTCACCCTTACACCCAATCTCCACAGATAATCTTTGTGCGTAAGTCCTGAGAGTGTCAGAATTTTTCAATACCTAGTATTCCTTCTATGCAAGGCATTGCGTTAATTTATACCTTGCACCAAACAACTGAAGTCGTGGTTCAACAGTCAAACCCTTGGCTGTTTCTTGAGAATTAGGGGTTTACTTCCTCTCGATGCCATTCTTGATTTTCACCAAGCTGATAAATAGTTCTATTTTGTGGTTCGCCGCGCAATTCTAAATGATCAACTTCTACGGGATCAAGTAATAGCAAGCAAAAATTGACAACTGGTTGTAAAGGATCAGGGGCTGGTGGTGTAAACGCCTCTGGGGTTGTGTCTCTAGGTTTACTGGGATGAGGCCAAGCAAATTGTAACCGCGCTGCATCGCTGAGGGCTTGCCAAGTAGCAAGTCTGGCTGATTGCAGTGCAGCATCATTACTATCTACTAAAGTTAAGCCGCCAGCAATGCGAAACTGTTCGCGGGTGTTGGGGAAATACCAGCAAGCTTCCGCCCAAGGTTGAGATTTTATTTGGTCAATTTTATCGCTACGGGTGTCAGTAATAAATTTTAGCTGATTGGTATCGTTGAGAAAGTCACGAAAGACTACAGTCCGATTAGCAGGACGATGATCTGCCCGGATTGTCGCCAGTTGTAGGTAACGAGAGTATATCAGACTACGGTTGCGATGTAGGGCGCGAGCGATCGCACCTCGCCAAGGAGCAAGGGACATTATGTAGTTTCGTTGCAATTGGTACAGCTACAGACGTAGCGCAAAGTGGGAAATTTTGCAATCTTTTATCCTCAACCTACTTGGCGTATAGTCGTAATCTGTTCAAAAGCAACAAGACTGGATTATGGTTCGAGAGCTTGAAAGAAAACGTCAGGGTGTTAAATTTCCCGAAACCGCGCCAGCAGCCAATCCTGTGTTTTTCAGGACTTACAGCCGCCGGACTGGGGTAGGGCTGAGAGAATCTTACGATGAAGTGTGCGATCGCACCATCCAAGGTTTAATCGAATTAGGTAAACTCAACCCAGAAGAAATTGCCCTCCTAGAAAAAACCCAACGCCAACTCAAAGCTTTACCTAGCGGCCGCTGGCTGTGGGTAGGCGGTACAGATTGGATAAACAAACCCAAGAACTTCTCCGGTGGGTATAACTGCACGTCCACCAATCTCCAAGACTGGAAAGCCTTCGGGTTGATGATGGACTTGGCTATGATGGGCTGTGGTACAGGAGCCATCATCGAACCACAGTATATTAATCAACTGCCTTCTATCCGCAATCGCCTTCATGTCACAGTACAAGGCGAAATCGGCAGCACTCCGAAAAACTTACGTCGTGAATTTACACAAACCGATATAGAAGGCAACCGCGTTACCATTCATGTCGGCGATAGCCGCGAAGGTTGGGTTGCATCTTATCAAACTCTGTTGGAACTCTCCACGGATGAAAGATTTACAGATGATGTAGAAGTATGTGTTGATATCAGTGATGTCCGTCAAGCCGGAGAAACCCTCAACGGTTTTGGCGGTGTTGCCAATCCGGTAAAATTGCCTGGATTGTATCAACGTTGTGCTGACATTTTAAATAAAGCTTTAGGCAGACAATTAAATTCTGTAGAGTGCTGCTTATTAATCGATGAAGCAGCAGTAACAATTGTTGCAGGCAATATCCGAAGAAGTGCGGGTATTCGCCAGTTTGTTGCTGAAGACCAATTAGGAGCAAATGCCAAAGATAATCTCTGGCAACAAGACGAAAACGGTAACTGGCGCATTGATCCTGAGCGTGATTCTCTACGTATGGCAAACCACAGTAGGGTATTTCATCACAAACCAGCCCTACAAGAGTCAATTGAAGCCGTCCGTAAGCAATATTACAGTGGCGAAGGCGCGATTCAATGGGCTGGGGAAGCTGTAGCCAGAGCGAACTGCGATTTATTAACAACACAAGCCTTAAAAGTTGATTTTTTGAAGGCTTACGATCAAGGAAAAGCTAAAGATTGGGTACAACAACGCTACCCAGAAATTGATGCTAAAGAATTAGAACATCGTTTAGGTAGATACGGCTTAAATCCTTGTCATGCAGGCGACACTTTAGTATCTACTAATCAGGGGCTAATTCCGATTAAAAATTTAGTTGGGAAACCATTTCAAGCATTAGTTGATTTGCGTTCTGTAGGATTAGATGGAGTTAGATTAACTGATGCGATCGCTTTTCCTACAGGAGTACAAACAACCTATACTATCAGCCTAGCAAATGGTCAGCAAATGAGATGTACTGCTGATCACGAACACTTCACTAATCAAGGATGGGTTGCAACCAAAGACTTAACTTCTGAGCATTATATTTATATTCAGAAAGGAACAGGTCACTTTGGTGAAAGTACAATCACTGTTGAACAAGCACAAATGCTGGGTTGGTTGTACGGCGATGGTTCAATTTACAAAGGAGCTAAAGGATTAGATGCAGTATTCTATATCAATCAAAAAGAGTATGAAACTGCTTTTCCTGTACTGACCTCTGCCGTACAATCTTTGACCGGATATAACCATCAGCCTAGTTTTATCAAAGGTGTATACACATTTCATAGTGGCTCACTTTTAATGAGAGCTTTCCTGGAAAAATTAGGTGTACAGTCTAAAGACTGTTTACCAGATAGATTTTTATCTGAGTCACAAGAGGTGATCATTGGTTTTTTACAAGGCTTGTTTTGCGCCGACGGTTGCGTAAATGTTACAGGTAAAAATATCGAACTACGCAACCGTTCAAGAAAACTCCTCCAACAAATTCAATTAATTCTGCTTAACCTGGGAATTAAAAGTAGTTTAATAGTCAAACAACAACCAGGAGACCCAGGTGTTCCATATAAATTGAAAGATGGAACACAAAAAATTAGTCAAAATCGAGGTAGCTGGCGACTGATCATCTATTCAGGAAGCGAAGCTAGAAAATATTGGCAATTAGTTGGTTTTCCTTTGACACCTGAAAAGCAAGAACGGCTAGAAAAACTGGCAAACAAAAAGCCGTTAAGAATTTATGCTGAAACTGTAGTTAGTAGTAGGTTTTCTTCCAAAGTTAAAAGCATAGAAGAATTTGGTGAAGAACCTGTATATGATCTCCATGTACCCCTCACTCATTCTTTCATTGCTAATGGTTGTATTACTCACAACTGTGGGGAAATTATTGGTAGCAATTTTCACTGCAACTTGTCTGAGATTCATCTCAATCAAATTGACCCATTTAATTACAAAGAACAAGAAGAAGCTTTCACGGCTGGGGCGTTATCTGTAGCCACACTTTTGAATCATAAATTCTTAGAGCCGCGCTATCAATATAGTCGGGAATTAGACCCAATTGTTGGAGTTTCTTTTACCGGCTTATTTGATTTCTTTGTTCATGCTTTTGGTGTAGACTGGTTGCGCTGGTGGGCAGAAGGCAGACCAGCTACTCCCCAAGGGTTAGCATTTAAACACCAAGAAGAAAAATATCTCAGCTTTTGGAGAGAAGTAGTACACAAAGCAGTGTGGGATTATTGCGATCGCCATCACATCAAACGCCCTAATCGCTGTACTACAGTCCAACCCAGTGGCACTAAAGCTCTATTATCTGGTGCGAGTTCTGGATGGCACCCACCTAAAGCTCAAAGATTTATTCGCCGCATCACTTTCCGCAAAAATGACCCCGTAGCCTTAGCCTGTATTGACTATGGTTATAATGTCATTCCCTCCCAGTCAGACAAAGACGAACAAGGTAACTTATTAAACGACCCCTTCGATCCCCGCGTCAGCGAATGGTTGGTAGAAATTCCCGTTGCTGTACCTTGGGCTGATTTACCCGGTGCTGATCAAATTGATGTTTCTAGATTCCCCGTCTTAGCCCAATTTGATTTTGTCATGCAAGTGCAGCGCCATTACGTCACCCACAACACATCCGCTACCCTAGAACTCCGCGCTGATGAAGTGGAACCCTTGGGAACACGCATTTACGAAGCCATCCAAAATGATGAAGGCTATATCTCCGCCGCCCTGTTAGCACGATTTGACGATTTACAATCATTCCCCCGCTTGCCATTTGAACCCATAGACAAAGCCACCTATGAGCGTTTATCTCAAGAAGTGTTAGCGCGACGCAAAACCGATGACTTCTGTGCTGTTCTCAGCCGCTACGACTCTGGCGAGTTAATGGAAGCAGGCCCTAGTGGTTGTGATTCTGATAAGTGTATGTTTCCAGATCAACAACCAACTTCGTAATTAAGGAGTGGGGAGTGGCCGGAATTTCCCTACTCCCTATTCCCTACTCCCTATTCCCTACTCCCTACTCCCTACCTTTCAAGGGCAGGCTTTTTTTATTAGACAAATTTTTGGGCTTTTAAAACCAAAATTATTGTCTGAACAGTTAAAACTACGTTTCATAATTGAGAATATTCTCAACTATTTATCGAAGGTTTAAAAACCTGCCCTTGAAAGCTACTCCCTACTCCCTACTCCCTACCTCTACGTTACGATTGATGAAGAAGTAATAATTTTTTATGGCATTGCCAGGAGAATTTTAATGTTTCTTGACGAATTGTCACCAATATTTAAAGAATTAACACAGCACCCAGTCTCTTTTCTCGGTGGTTTCTTTTCCGGTGTACTCAGACTGAACCTTAAGGATGATCCTGTCAAAAGCTGGCTAGATCAACAAAGAGGCGTAACTAGCCACTCCCAATCTCCAACCGAAGCCAACAATGGCAAAGCTACAGGGCCGCAAACAATTTCTATTGAATAAATTTGCTGCTAATTTCCAATTAAATTCATCACTTTATGCCTGCAACTCCCAACTCGTAGCTAGAGGAAAGTTGCAGGTTAATTTTTGGTTTCTTAGAGTAATGTAAAGATTAATTAATAGAATGTATAAAATCCGACTTTGATCCAGTACAAAAAACTTGCAAAATCGGTAAAGACATCAGTTAATCTTAACACAAGCAATTTTTATCCAAAAAAAATATAAGTTTGGCTTATTTTATGTTATTTGGGATTGTAATGTCCCATACTTTGAAAAATGTCACAATCAGTTATCATTATGAGCGTAAGCGTAAGTTCAGCCGCATGGACAGTTTAGTTGAAGTCACGCTAGCACTATGATTGCTGCGCCACAACGTTCGCCATCAATGAAAATAAATCATAAGCCACGACACAAAATTTGTAGTTTGTTGATCTCTGTTTTCTCGCTGAACTAACCTCTGTTTGTTGACAATTACGTGATCCCACATGACTATTTACGTTGGAAATCTCTCATACCGCGCTACTGAAGCAGATTTAAGAGCAGTATTTGCAGACTATGGCGAGGTCAAAAGAGTTGTCTTGCCTACTGATCGAGAAACCGGGCGGATGCGAGGTTTTGCTTTCGTTGAAATGGAAGAAGACGCTCAAGAAGACGCTGCCATTGCTGAGTTAGATGGTGCTGAATGGATGGGTCGGCAACTCAGAGTCAACAAAGCAAAACCGCGAGAAGACAACCCAAGAGATGATGGAAGACGAGGTGGTTGGGCGAAAAAACAAGAAATCTAAAACTAGGCGGGAGACAATAGTAACAAATTGGTTTGCAGTAATGCAAGAATTTGACTAACAGCAATTGCAAAACTAAGTAGAAGGACTAGATTAAACTAAAAAAGAGATGATCGGGTTTCGACACTTCGACAAGCTCAGTGCATCGCTGCGCTCAACCCTCGTCTTCTCAAGGATCGAGCATTGAGCGCAGTCGAAATGCGTCTTCTAAATAATTGTGTCTACCTACTTAAAAGTCAGCAAATTAAATATTTGGGTTTGAGATGTGGATGCTGATGACCTAGTTACAAATTGTTGTAATTATTCAACCGTCACACAAAACTTTACCCGACTGTTGTGAGTTAAAAACCAAGTCTCAGCAGCAGTCGGTTTTTTACGGTTCAGGTAAGTCTGGGAGTGATATTACTAACGTTGGTAGCTAGAGAAAACTTGGCGTAACGTAGTTTAACATGACTGAGCCGCTTTAAGTAAATTTACCTTGTTTAGTCTTGGTCGGGGCAAGCACTTCAACTGCCAACGAGACTTTTCTACCTTGAGACATTCACCCAAAATTGAGCCATTTCTTTAGTTTGTCTAAAGCCAAGTCAAGGTTATCAAATTACCTTTCTAAGATAGAAGCAGCAGCTATGAGTTGCTACCCATGACTTTACCCACCCAACTATTAACCAGTCGCTAGGGAGAATGCCAAAATGGCTAAAGCGCCAGAATCTCTAGAGTTGCCAGTCAACGATCATACAGATAAAAGCTTAGATCGTGATTGTACAACCTTATCTCGTCATGTTCTTCAGCAACTGCAAAGCTTTTCTCCTGATGCCCAGGATTTAAGTGCATTGATGAATCGCATTGCCCTTGCGGGTAAGTTAATTGCCCGTCACCTCAGCCGTGCAGGTTTAATGGAAGGCGTTCTCGGATTTACCGGGGATGTGAATGTCCAAGGTGAATCTGTGAAAAAAATGGATGTTTACGCCAACGATGTGTTTATCTCGGTGTTTAAGCAAAGTGGCTTAGTTTGTCGCCTAGCTTCCGAGGAAATGGACGACCCCTATTACATCCCAGAAAACTGCCCTGTCGGTCGTTATACCTTGTTGTATGACCCAATAGATGGTTCTTCTAACACAGATACTAACCTCAGCTTGGGTTCCATTTTTGCGATTCGCCAACAAGAAGGAGACGACGCTGATGGTTTAGCCACCGATTTACTGACCAATGGACGCAAGCAAATTGCTGCTGGCTACATACTATATGGGCCAAGCACTATGCTGGTTTATAGTATAGGTAGAGGGGTGCATTCATTTACTCTCGATCCCAGCCTGGGAGAGTTTATCCTCACCGAAGAAAATATTCGCATTCCTGATAATGGCTCTGTTTACAGTGTGAATGAAGGAAATTTTTGGCAGTGGGAAGAGTCAATTAGAGAATATGTCCGCTATGTTCATCGGACAGAGGGTTACTCGGCTCGCTATAGTGGCGCGATGGTAAGTGATATCCATCGAATCTTAGTTCAAGGTGGTGTATTTCTCTACCCAGGTACAATTCAAAAACCAGAAGGCAAATTACGCTTACTGTATGAATCGGCACCTCTGGCTTTTTTGATTGAGCAAGCAGGTGGTCGTGCCACTACGGGATTAGTAGACATTCTAGACGTAGTGCCGAAAAAATTACACCAACGCACACCTCTAATTATTGGTAGTAAAGAGTCGGTAGCAAAAGTGGAGTCTTTTATTCAAAACGGTCACTAGTATTAGAAGTTAAAAGTCAAAAGTCAAAAGTCAAAAGTAAAGTTTATTTACTGATAACTGTTGACCATTCATTTTTAACTGTTTCTTACTGTGAAGTTATTTTTGTCGTGATTTGCTAGTGTCTGCTTGGAGATGAGGAAGAGAAAATCTCGCTACTAAAAACAGAAGTAGGGATTATTTCAGCTGGTCGATGCGATAAGTGATTGGCAAAGCCAAAATGCAAAAGTCACCATCATTTCGGATGGATTGCCAAGTTCACTTGGAGACATCATTAAACGGAGGGAACTACAGCGATGGCCACCAATCATCTACAGGAGATTCAAGAATACGGTCAAAGTATCTGGATAGATAATTTGACGCGGGACATTATTCAATCAGGGGAATTGAAAAATCTGGTAGCAAATCAAGGAATCTCCGGAATCACCTCAAACCCAGCGATTTTTGAAAAAGCGATCGCCAATAACGCAATTTATGATGCGGACATAGAAGCAGGTGTTCGCGCTCAATTACCAACCTATAAAATTTACGAATCTTTAGTTTTTGCAGATATCCGTAACGCTGCTGATATTCTGCGACCTGTATATGAAGCCTCGAATGGAGTTGATGGTTATGTGAGTATCGAAGTACCACCAACCATTGCTCATGATACCCAAGCCACCGTTAACGAAGCCCGTCGTTATTTTCAAGAAATTGGCCGGGAAAATATCATGATTAAAATTCCCGGTACAGAATCAGGTTTACCAGCCGTAGAACAGGTAATAGCCGACGGGATCAACGTCAATATTACTTTGTTATTTTCTGTACAAAGCTATATCAATACAGCTTGGGCATATATTCGGGGCTTAGAAAAACTTGTAGCTGAGGATAAAGACATTAGCAAAATTGCTTCTGTTGCCAGCTTTTTCCTCAGTCGCATTGATAGTAACATTGACGCAAAAATCGATGCAAAATTGCACCGTGGCGTTGATGATATTAACCAAGAAGCCAAACTCAGCGCCGTAAAAGGCAAAGTAGCGATCGCTAATGCCAAGATAGCTTATCAAGAATACAAAAAAATTATTGAAAGCGATCGCTGGCAAGCTCTTGCAGCCAAAGGAGCAAAAGTACAACGGTTACTTTGGGCTAGTACCAGCACCAAAGACCCGCACTACAGCGACGTGATGTATGTTGATGAGTTAATTGGCCGCGATACCGTTAACACCTTACCACCCTTGACAATAGCAGCTTGTGTTGACCACTGCGATGTAGGCGATCGCTTGGAAACCAAACTTAAAGAAGCTTATCAACTCATCGAAAGCTTGAAAGATCCAGACATCAACATCGATATCAATACCGTAATGGATGAACTGTTAGTTGAAGGTATTGATAAATTCGTTCAACCTTTCCAGTCCTTGATGAACTCTTTAGAAAACAAAGTCAAGCTATTGTCACCTGTGTAGGAAGTCTGAAGTAGGAAGTTTGAAGTCTGAAATTTCATACTTCATAATTCATACTTCATACTTCATCCCATTCCAAATCTCAACTCCAAGATCGAAAAATTGTTATGGTCAGTCTGCTAGAAAATCCCTTGCGCGTTGGCCTACAACAGCAAGGGATGCCCGAACCCCAAATTATAGTTATCTTTGGCGCTTCTGGTGATCTTACCTGGCGCAAACTAGTTCCAGCATTATACAAACTCCGGCGGGAACGGCGAGTGCCACCAGAAATCACTATTGTTGGTGTAGCCCGTCGGGAATGGAGCCACGAATACTTCCGTGAACAAATGCGTAAAGGCATGGAAGAAGCACACGGTGGTGTGGAACTAGAAGAACTGTGGCAAGACTTTTCTCAGGGTTTGTTCTATTGTCCTGGTGATATAGATAACCCAGAAAGTTACCAAAAACTCAAAACCTTATTAAACGAATTAGACGAGAAACGCGGCACACGCGGGAATCGGATGTTCTACCTCTCCGTCGCTCCCAACTTCTTCCCCGAAGCCATCAAGCAACTAGGAGAAGGTGGAATGCTGGATAATCCAGAGAAACACCGCCTCGTAATTGAAAAACCCTTTGGTCGAGACTTGGCTTCTGCCCAAAGCCTCAACGTTGTTGTCCAGAAATATTGTAAAGAAAACCAAGTCTATCGCATTGACCACTACTTAGGTAAAGAAACCGTTCAAAACCTACTAGTCTTCCGCTTCGCCAATGCGATTTTTGAACCACTGTGGAACCGTCAATTTGTTGACCACGTACAAATCACTGTTGCTGAAACCGTAGGTGTAGAAGACCGGGCTGGTTACTATGAAAAAGCCGGCGCACTCCGCGATATGTTGCAAAACCACTTAATGCAACTGTATTGCTTAACAGCAATGGAAGCACCCAACTCAATGGATGCGAACAGTATTCGGACAGAAAAAGTTAAAGTACTCCAAGCTACTCGTCTAGCCGATATCCATAACTTGTCTCGTTCTGCCATCCGTGGTCAATACAGCGCCGGTTGGATGAAAGGACAGCCAGTACCAGGGTATCACCAAGAACCAGGAGTTGACCCCAACTCTGGTACACCCACTTATGTAGCTATGAAATTCATGGTGGATAACTGGCGTTGGCAAGGTGTACCCTTCTACCTGCGGACTGGCAAAAGAATGCCGAAAAAAGTCAGTGAAATTTCCATCCATTTCCGCGAAGTGCCTTCACGGATGTTCCAGTCCGCCGCCCAACAAAGAAACGCCAACGTCCTGGCAATGCGGATTCAACCCAACGAAGGCATTTCCTTGCGTTTTGATGTGAAAATGCCAGGAGCAGAATTCCGCACTCGTTCCGTAGATATGGACTTTAGCTACGGTTCCTTTGGGATTTCCGGTACTTCCGATGCCTACGATCGCCTCTTCTTAGATTGTATGATGGGCGACCAAACATTATTCACCAGGGCGGATGAAGTGGAAGCAGCTTGGCAAATAGTTACTCCTGCCCTTTCCGTTTGGGATGCGCCCTCAGACCCAGCCACCATTCCTAAGTACGAAGCAGGTACCTGGGAACCCGCAGAAGCCGAATTTTTGATTAACCAAGACGGCCGTCGCTGGCGCAGACTGTAAAATTTTAGATTTTAGATTTTAGATTTTAGATTAGGGACTAAATAAATAGCGAATAGGTAATAGATAAAAGTAAAAACCATTTCTTGCTAATTATGTTTAGTAGTTCTTAATCAAAAATCTTAAATCGTCAATCCAAAATCCAAAATCCAAAATCCAAAATTACTATGACCCAAGCTCCTACCATTTTTTCACTCCAAGCCCCCAAAGACATTTCGCTCAACGAAATCGAAGCGGAATTGAATCAAATTTGGCAAAGTTACGGCATCACCGGTGAAGATGGCGCACTACCCGCAGCCACTCGTGCCACAACTTTTACCTTAGTAGTTTACGAACCAGAAGAAACCCAATATCTGTTGGCATCTCTGGGATTTTATAACGGCCCCATTGATGGGATTTTAGGGCCACAAACTGACATCGCCCTGCGGTTAGCGCAACAAAAATATGAACTGCCCGAAACCGGCACCACTACACCAGAAACTTTAGCCAAACTACGGGAAGAATACAGCAAACGTCAAGGTAATGGAATCGTTACAGACAATGGTAACGGTTCTTATAACGTCAGTGTCACCAGCCCCAGAATTGCTGATGAAATTGCTTTGCGTAACCCCTGCCGGATCATTGCCCTCTGCCCGATCGCCGGCGAAGATGAAGGTGTAAAAGCTCAAGTTTCGGCTTACTGCCCAATTCAAAAGCAATCTTCCAGCACTTTGGTTTGTTGCGAATACATCACCCTCTCCGGTACCACCTCAGCTTTAGAAAGAATTGGTGGGATGATTCCCGCATTACTCATCGGTGGTTTACCCAAGTTTTTGTGGTGGAAAGCTACTCCCGACCCCAACAACCCCTTATTTAAGCGACTAGCCGCAGTTTGCAACAACGTTATAGTTGATTCCTGCAACTTTAACGAGCCAGAACATGACTTACTCAGCTTACAAGAATTGGTTGAAACCAACGTACCTTTAGCTGACCTGAACTGGCGACGGATCTCAGCATGGCAAGAGTTAACAGCAGAAGCCTACGACCCACCCCACCGTCGTGCCGCATTAAAAGATATTGACCGCGTAATGCTGGATTATGAAAAAGGCAACTCTGCCCAAGCACTATTGTTTTTGGGTTGGCTGGCTAGTCGTCTAGAATGGATGCCAATTTCCTGCCAAAAACAAAGCGATGACTATGATATTCTGCGGATTCGCTTTGTCGCACAAGACCAAAAACAGATAGAAGCCGAATTAGCCGGAGTTCCCGTTGCTGATGTAGGCGAAATTCCCGGAGACTTAATTGCATTACGTCTCAGTTCCACCAATCCCAAAGCCGACTGTAGCACCTTAATTTGTACAGAAACCGGCGGTTGTATGCGGATGGAAACCCACGGCGGCGCTCAAACTTCTGGTTTAGTCCAACAAGTTAGCTCACTTTCCGAACAAAAAGCCGAAGTACTGCTGAGTCAGCAAGTACAACGCTGGGGACGTGAGAACCTGTTTGAAGATAGCTTAGGAGTGATCTCCCAAATCCTGAAATTAGCAGTGAAGAATTAAGTCATCCTGAAAATAAGGAAGATTTCAGTAGTTTTCATCTCAGCTTGTGCCAATTAAGTTAACCCCGGTTTTTTCACAAAATCGGGGTTTTTGAATTTCATCTGGTTGAGATTAATTCTAAAAACCACTGCGCTCAGATAGAATTTTTCATTGAAATAAATTCTACAAATCTAGCCTTGCTCTCCTCTGAATTTTACTGCGAATAAATAAAAAATACCGATTATTGCTAATTTACATAAGATATTGTCTGCAAAAAAATATGAGTAATTTCTTTCACTTTTGATTGTGGCTTTAGTCAATTGAGGCTGGGTTTAGGGGTGAAAACGTATAGGGCTTCGCCGTGAGCGTCAGCCGAACGGTGTAAGGACTTTGAATGAGTACACCCATTAACCCATGTCACCAACCTTGATAAAACCTGGCAACTTGCTTTACCAGAATTTGACCACCGTAAATACTGGTGTTAAAAATGATGAATTATTTTTGGTGCATTTTGCCATTATGACTAAGGTTCAAAGATTAGCACACAAGATGTTGCAGTGCCAGGAAGAGTCAGTGAGGTTTTCTGTAACACTCTTACCTACAGACCACTCCCGCCTAGAGAAACTAGCGCAATTGATGGGATACACAAAAAGCGCCTTTTGCAGTGAACTGATTGCGGCGGCGTTGGATGATATGGAAGAGGTAATTGATACTCCTGACTCTCACATTGATAAATTTCTCCCCTCGGCTGAAGAATATGCTGAAGCTTTTACCACTATTGAAGCCAGTCTTACACCGGGACACCGAGCGATGTTGGTGGCTCATTATCATTTTCCTAACCGGACTACGACAACTTCGGAATTAGCCAAAGCAGCTAGTTATGACCATTACGGGGCTGTGAATTTGCAATATGCTAGGCTTGGCTATTTGCTGGCAAAACATTTAAATTGTGTGTTGCCGACTCACTCTGATGGTTCGCCATTTCCGACTGCTATTTTAGTTGAGTGGAGTTTTGAGGATGTTTGGTACTGCACATTGCATCCACAAGTGGCTGAAGCATTAGAAATTGTGGGTTTAGTAGGTTGGCAAAGATAAATCTGCTTGATTTGTGAGAATTTGAATATTTACTATTATTTTTGCTTGGTAAATAACTGAGGAGTGTTATCACAAATCAAATATGTTTTTATCTCTGCACCTTGGAAATCGCACTCGCAGCAATGATGTTTGCAATCAATAAAAAAATCCCCCAGTGGTGGCAGCCTCTGGGGGAATTAGTTATCAGGGTGCATCTACCAATTAATTGTTCTGTTGACGGCTGGCTCTAACCGGATAAAACTTTTCTGATTCTGGAATTACGCAAAAAAAATCCCCCAGTTGGTGAAAACCAGCTAGGGGAATTAGTTATCAGGGTGCATCTACCAATTAATTGTTCTATTGACGGCTGGCTCTAACCGGATAAAACTTTTCTGATTCTGGAATTATGCAAAAAAAATCCCCCAGTTGGTGAAAACCAGCTAGGGGAATTAGTTATCAGGGTGCATCTACCAATTAATTGTTCTATTGACGACTGGCTCTAACCGGATAAAACTTTTCTGATTCTGGAATTACGCAAAAAAAATCCCCCAGTTGGTGAAAACCAGCTAGGGGAGTTAGTTATCAGGGTGCATCTACCAATTAATTGTTCTATTGACGGCTGGCTCTAACCGGATAAAATTTCCAAAAAAAACCCCCAGCCATGTTAAATAGCCAGGGGAGTTGAAGATCAAGGTGCATCTACCAATAAACTGTTCTCGGTAGATACTAATTAATCCGGATAAAGTTATGACTCTTAGTTAGTAGTAGAACTTAACAGGTGATAACAAGGCTAAAGAGATTGTTTCACAAGGGATAGAGCCTGAAAACACGTTGAAAAAATTCCTTACTAAAACTACAATTGATCGGCGAATTAGCTATTTATACATAGCTTCTTGTTATGTAATTGGCTGTGGGACTGATACTTTCACAGTGGATTTTTTGCGAAAAATCAATTTGTCTTCGGCTTTGTCAATGAGGATGGTATCACCGCCAATGAAGGTATTTTCTAATATCTTTGTAGCGATGGGGTTTTCGACTTCTCGGCGAATTGCTCGTTTTAAGGGACGTGCGCCATAAACAGGGTCGTAGCCCATTTCTACTAAGTAATCACAAGCTTCCTGGGTGATTTCAAAGGAGATTTTTTGCTCTTTCAACAAGTTCTCAACGCGCTTGAGTTGAATGCGGATGATATGGCGCATTTCGGAACGGCTGAGGGTGTGGAAGAGAATGGTATCATCTACACGGTTGAGAAATTCGGGGCGGAAGTGCGATCGCAGTGCATCTGTTACCCTCTCCCGCATCATGTCATATTTAGAATCATCACCAGACACATCTAAAATGTGTTCGCTACCAATGTTACTGGTCATAACAATTACGGTATTACGAAAATCTACTGTTCTGCCTTGAGAATCAGTGATTCTACCATCATCAAGTACCTGTAACAGAATATTAAACACATCGGGATGGGCTTTTTCCACTTCATCCAACAACACAACTGAGTAAGGATGGCGGCGCACAGCCTCGGAAAGTTGACCGCCTTCTTCGTAACCCACATACCCAGGAGGCGCACCAACTAACCGCGCTACCGAGTGTTTTTCCATATACTCGGACATATCCAGGCGTACCAAAGCATCCTCAGAATCAAAGAGAAACTGCGCTAAAGCACGGGCGAGTTCTGTTTTACCTACGCCAGTCGGCCCCATAAACAAAAATGAACCGATGGGGCGGCTGGGGTCTTTCATCCCGGCGCGGGCGAGACGAATGGCGGCGGCTACAGCTTCGACGGCTTCATGTTGACCAATTACCCGTTCGTGTAAATGGCTTTCGAGTTGCAGTAGTTTTTGCCGTTCGGACTCTAGCAGACGGTTGACGGGGATACCTGTCCATTTAGCGACGATTTCAGCAATGTCGGCTTCGGTGACTTGTTCGCGCAACAAAGTCGAACCTTGGCTTTGGAGTTCTAAAAGTTTGGTTTCTTTAGCTTCGCGATCGCGCTGCACACCCTCTAATTTGCCATACTTTAATTGAGCAGCTTTATTCAAATCATAAGCCCGTTCTGCCTGATCAATTTGTACGCGCAATGCTTCTTCTTCTTTCTTTAAAACACTAATAGCTTCTAATAACTGCTTTTCACCTTGCCATTGTTCGTTAAATTCTTGCTGTTTTACCTTTAAGGTGTCAATTTCCTGTTCAATGCGCTGCAAGCGTTCCCGCGTTTGAGTAGGAACTTTTTCTTCGCCAGCCAGTGACAGTTTTTCCATTTCTAACTGCATCAAGCGGCGGTCGATGGTTTCCAATTCTGAGGGTTTGGAGGTAATCTCCATTTTCAACTGTGCCGCCGCTTCATCTACTAAGTCAATGGCTTTGTCGGGTAGGAAGCGGTCAGAAATATATCTGGCTGACAAAGTAGCTGCCGCCACTAGGGCTGAGTCGGAAATTTTGACGTTGTGGTGGACTTCGTAGCGTTCTTTCAAACCCCGCAAAATCGAGATAGTGTTTTCTACGTTAGGCTGATCGACAAAAACTTGTTGAAAACGGCGTTCTAAGGCTGCGTCTTTTTCAATGTATTTGCGATATTCATCTAAGGTTGTCGCGCCAATACACCGCAGTTCACCCCGCGCCAGCATCGGTTTGAGTAAATTCCCTGCATCCATCGCCCCTTGTTGGTTGGAACCAGTACCAACAACGGTGTGCAGTTCATCAATAAACAGGACAATTTGTCCATTAGATTCAATTACTTCCTTGAGGACGGCTTTCAGGCGGTCTTCAAATTCACCCCGATATTTTGCCCCAGCAATTAAACTACCAATATCTAAAGAGATTAATTGCCGATTTTTCAGCGATTCTGGGACATCACCGTTGATTATACGTTGTGCCAAGGCTTCTGCGATCGCAGTTTTCCCGACACCCGGTTCACCAATTAAAACGGGGTTATTTTTACTCCGGCGTGACAATACCTGAATCACACGGCGAATTTCATCATCCCGCCCGATAACTGGGTCGAGTTTTCCGGCTTTGGCTTGTTCTGTTAAGTCCCTACCAAATTTTTGCAATGCTTCGTAGCGAGACTCTGGATTTTGGTCTGTCACTTTTTGGCTACCGCGTACAGCTTTAATTGCCGCTTCTAGAGTACCACTATCCGCATTAAAACCTTTAAGTATCCGCCGCCCAATACGTTCATCTTCTGCAAAACCTAAGAGAATATGTTCTACAGAAATGTAGGTATCTTTCATTTTGACTCTAGCTTCCTCGGCGCGGTCAAGCAGCACATCTAAAGTGCGACCGAGGTAAAGTTGGTCATTATTGGCAACTTTGGGCTGACGTTGAGTATATGCTTCGAGTTGCTGTTGTAAACGGATGGGGTCGATTTCCGCCCGTGCTAAAATGCGAATCGCTAAACTAGTGGGTTCTTCTAAAAGGGCAATAATTAAATGTTCAACGTCTAATTGTTGTTGTTTATAAGCACGAACTATATCCTGAGATTTAACAATTGCTTCCCAGGCCTTATCTGTAAATTTATTGGGATCTGTAGGCTGCATCGTTACGAAGTTGAATTGCGGATTTTATTTAAGAAATTGGAGTTGGGAAAAGGTAGAGGACTTATGATGAGATGCGATCGCTGCATCCCCTGTTAGTAGCGTAGGATGAAATAGAGCGATAAGCTAGGGGCGAGGAATAATCAATAATAAAGGATTTATAACCACGAAACTTGCCACCCACAAGAATAAACATTTACACTTCATACTTCACACACTTCACACTTTTACCGTATTCTCTCCCCAAATCATCATCCAAGCACTATTGACTTTAAATCCGCGTGTATCTGTGGTTGCAAGTTTAGCGTAATTTATTTTCGGGAATGCTTTGGGGGTATAGGGGTCAGGACTTCCGCACAAAGTTTGTCTATGAAGAATGGGTGTAAGGGTTTTGAATACCGGGGAAGTCAAAAGTAAAAAACCTTTTGACTTTTAACTTTTGACTTGATTCTGCCCCTTACACCCTAATCCTAATCAAAAATTATTGCGATACCAGTTGTTCTTGTGATGTTTGCTTGGCGGCTGATCCTTGAGTCCCCAATTGAATGAGTTCAATTTTGTAGCCATCGGGATCTTCCACAAAAGCAATGACTGTCGAACCATGTTTCATTGGCCCTGGTTCCCGCGTTACTTTACCACCACGATTTTTAATTGCTTCACAGGTAGCATAAATGTCATCTACTCCCAAAGCAATATGACCGTAAGCGTTACCTAATTCGTATTTTTCTACTCCCCAGTTATACGTTAATTCAATTACTGCATTGTCACTTTCATCACCATAGCCAACAAACGCCAAGGTAAATTCTCCCCCTGGATAATCTTTTTGACGCAGTAATTTCATACCTAGGAGATCACAGTAAAATTTCAATGATTCTTCTAGGTTCCCTACCCGTAACATTGTATGTAGTAAACGCATAATGACTAATGAATTTTTAGCTTCAAGTTGTTGATTTCTGCCAACATTCTACAAGGGACTGCTCAAAAGTATAGGACTCATATTTGATTTGGGAAAAAAATCAGTACATTCAGATCAGGCTTCTTTCCTACTCCCGACTCCCCATTCCTTATTCCCTACCTGCACTAGATAAAAGTGCTATGTGCTGCACCACTAACTACATTTTGACGAAAAACAATCTGGCTGGTAGAGTAAAAACCGACCAAGACATTACCTATTGGACAATATGTTAAATTATCAAATCTGAAGAATTAAGCAGAGTTGAGTACTGATTGCGATCGCCACTGCTTGCCAGGTAAGATAAACACTACAGCAGATTTAAGTCCTTGAATTATCCTTTCTCCAGTCGAAAGTAATCTTTCCCAACGGTCTTTTCGCAGTTCTCGATGCTGAATAGCGTTACGTGCTTTGTTGGCGTTACGTAAGCTCTCTATTAAGTTAGCGCAAGCATCAAAAATAGTTGTGACAATTGTTTTATTGCTGACCTTGGTTGGTAATACGATATTTGGGGCGGTTTGAATTAGATGAACTAACTGCGATCGCATTTGTTCATCTGGCATTAAACCTGATGGATAATTAATCACAATAGACGAAGCTGAAGGGTTAATTCTCACTTTTGCATTCTTAATTTGAGATTCTATTGCTACCTTCAGTTTATTGGCATACTCTTTATCTTTAGCAAGTCGCGGCACTCGCAAGCGGATTCTTCCAGCAATTGCATGAGCAATGCTATATGCAATTGGTTGAGTTTGTGGTTGATGATGAGTTGAATTTTTCCTTTGCTGATTTTGGTGTAAACTCAATAAATTTTTATAATTCATATCCAAATTTGTCTTAACTAAAAAATATTTTTTATATGTATTTTGTAATTGTTTTCAGCAATTAAAGATAACATCCAATATAATAAGTGTGCCATAAGGGAAAAAACTCTATCCGCAGAAGAGTATCCGCAGCTATCAAAGGTATGACGATAAATCTAGGCTTACTGCTCAGTTTACTTGGATAAAATGAAACCATTTAAGTTAAAGGTTTTAAATCAATGTCAGAGGATGTTTGAAAAGTATTTATCCGTAGTTTCAAGCACTCGTTGATCCCCCCTAGCCCCCCTTAAAAAGAGGGGAATTAATCTCAAAGTCCCCCTTTTTAAGGGGGATTTAGGGGGATCTAAAGTATTTTGCTACCAACAAGCAGACTTTTAAAACAACCTCTCAGAGGCTTTTCCATTCTCAAATTCTGCTGAACTCAATAAATGGCATCAAGGTATTACAATGGCTAACCGTAATAACATTTTCTGTTATAGCCTTTCTCATTCTAGTGAAGTACAAGCAAGAATAATTAACCGCCGATGGCCGCAGATAAATTTGTAACTCAGCAGACCAGGAAAGGCTATATAAAATTACGACAACATTGAAACTTATAAATTTCACTGTTGTCGGAGTAATAAAATTTAGCGAGCAAGTACCGCTACTTTGGCATGTTTATTCACATAGTTAACAAATAATTGCTTCAGCCTCGGACTCACACTAAAACCATTAAAGTCTTCTAAAAAGCCAAAGCCTAAACTTTTGGCTTTAGCTAAGGTTTGTTCTGCGTTTAGTCCTTCTTTGATGGCTATACTTAACAGCGCAATTCCTGTTGAACGCATTCCGGCTGCACAATGGATGAGAACTGGTTTAGGTAGCTGTTCTAGCGTCTTTAGGGTTTGGGTAATCAATTCCTCATTCAGTGCTTCTAGCTTGACAGGTACGTTGACATAATATAGTCCCAATTTTTCCGCAAGCTTCTGCTCATCCCGAAAAAATCCTAATTCATCAGGCGATCGCAAATTTAACACGGATTTATAACCTTCTTGGATAGCTTGCTCTAGCTGTTTTACTGAAATTTGTCCTGTTGTTGTTAAGCTGTCGTTGATTAATATGGCGTTATTCACATTCACTCCTTCTAACTTGGCTTGCAAAAATGCTGTGAGCAGCTATTCAAAAATGCACAGCGAAATTTGACAAAAATGCAATTAATCGGCTGATTAACGCTAAATTTGTCTTTTTGTTTTGATAATTTTATTGCTCTATCCATAATATACGGTTAATCTATCGACTTACCGATGTTTAGAACAAATAATCGATATGACCGTTAGATTTAGTGGTTTTTATCTATTTGCTAAGTTGTCCAACTGTAGGAAGCGAGCGATCGCAGTTTGTTTCGGATATTGCGTTTATGAAATACAATTGTGCTATTACAGTTGCATAAACTTCGCCATGACTTCCATCATCCCTGGACAGAACAAACCATTAGAGCCAGTTTTACTTCAAGAACAAGAAATTCAATCTATCAAGCAGCTAGAAAGTATACTGGAACCAGAAGATACTCAACTGCATTTAGTAGGCGCAAATGGCGAAACAATTCCCATCCCTGAATCAGTAGATAAAGTGTTGCGTAAAGTTGTTCAGGCAATGGCATCAGGTAAATTAGTCTCAATAGTAATTCAAGAGCAAGAATTCACAACACAACAAGCAGCAGACTTTCTGAACGTATCACGTCCCTATCTAATTAAGTTGTTAGAGCAAGGTGAAATTCCTTACATTATGGTAGGGACTCATCGGCGTGTACGATTTGAAGATTTGCAGCAGTATAAACAGCAGCGAGATAGCAAGCGTAGAAAATTTTTGCAAGAGCTAATAGAGATGACTGAAGAAGCTGGTTTGTATGAAGATGCTGAGTAACAGCTTAGGAAAATAGCTATGCTCAAAGTTATCTTAGATGCGTGTGTTTTATTTCCAATGTACTTAAGAGACACCTTGCTATCCACTGCGGAATCTGGACTGTATCTACCTTATTGGTCACAGAGAATCTTAGATGAAGCAATGAGTAATCTAGTTCTCAGGGGTAAGATTTCTGCTGAAGGCGCTAAAAACTTAGAGGAAGTTATCAAATATGCTTTTCCTGAAGCAATGGTTGACGAAGTGCCTTGGGAATTAGAACAGGCTATGACGAATGATCCCAAAGACCGTCATGTTCTTGCTGCTGCGGTCATAGTCAAAGCTGATATCATTGTCACGAATAATCTTAATGATTTTCAAAACCAAGCTTTAACACCGTGGCATGTCAAAGCACAGTCGCCTGATAATTTTCTGAGTGAGCTATTCGATGAATACCCAAGAGAAATGATTCAAGTTCTCCAGAAACAGTCCCAAAATTATAAAAGAAGTCCTAAAACTTTTATTCAGTTACTTGAACTGTTGAGTAAACAGTTACCGGGATTTACAAGCAAAATTTTATCTCATGAATCTATCTAAAAATTAGTGGAAACACAAAAATCTCTGAGTTTATAGCTCAACGTTGACTGCAAATGTTACATCTAAGATTGTTGAGCAGTGAAAAAAATCAACGTGAAAGCACAGGTATTCAGAGGCGTAAATCAACTTTCTTACGAAGAAATCCCAGTTCCAACCCTAGAACCAGATGAGGTACTGGTGCAGGTGCAAGTTGTGGGGCTGTGTCAGTCGGATATTAAAAAAATCCTTTATCCTCTTTATGAACCGCCACGCATATTTGGACATGAGACTGCGGGAAAAATTGCCGCCGTGGGTTCAGAAGTTAGAGGTTGGCAAGTGGGACAAAGGGTAGCGGTGATGCACCACATCCCATGTATGCGTTGCGCTTATTGTTTAAATGAAAATTTCTCGATGTGCAATGTCTACAAAAATATCTCTACCACAGCAGGGTTTAATGCTAGTGGTGGTGGTTTTGCAGAGTATGTGAAAGTACCAGGACACATTGTGCAGAATGGTGGTTTAATTCCGATCCCCGAAGATATTAGTTTTGAAGAAGCAAGTTTTGTGGAACCGACAAATTGCTGTCTCAAAGCAGTGAAGAAAGCCCAAATTGCCCCCGGACAAACAGTATTAGTCACTGGAGCCGGGCCGATTGGGTTAATGTTTGTGATGTTGGTGAAGTATTTTGGGGCAAAAGCGATCGCCACTGATTTACTGCCCTCTAGAATCGAAAAAGCTTTGGAGGTTGGTGCAGAAGCAGCTTTTGATGCCCGTGATCCCGATTTACCCACGAAAATTCACGCCCTCACAAATGGACTAGGTGTGGATGTGACCTTGTTGGCTGTACCTAGTGAAAAGGCGTTTTTTCAAGCACTAGACTGCACTCGTAAAGGGGGGAAAATACTGTTTTTCGCTGAGTTTCCCGATGAATTAGAAATTCCTATCAATCCGAATATTCTTTATCGCCGAGAAATTGATTTGATGGGGAGTTACAGTTCTTCTTACCGTCTTCAGGCGCTGTCGGCGGATATTGTATTTAATCGGCGGATTGATATTCCCGCCTTAATTAGCGATCGCTACCCTCTCAAAGATTTATCAGCAGCCGTAGAACAAGCGATCGCCCCTTCTCCTGATACATACAAAATATTAATCTATCCTTGATCCGGGCAAACAAGCTAACACGTAGAAAATACTTATAGCTGATTGTCAATTCTAGTGGGAAGTATGAAGTATAAAGTATGAAAATTTATTCTCTACTTGACTACTTCTGACTTTCCACCGATCTCCATCTACCCCAACTTATGCCCATGACCTTAGTGATAGTTGCCATCCTCGCTTTTTATGTCGCCTGTAATCTTGGTGCTAACGATGTTGCCAATGCAATGGGAACTTCTGTGGGTTCCAAAGCTGTGACTCTCAAACAAGCCATCATTATTGCTGGAGTTTTAGAGTTTACTGGCGCTGTCTTATTTGGGCATGAGGTGTCAGAAACTTTAGCAACAAAGGTTGCCAATCCTAGTTTATTTGCTGCCACACCCCAATTATTGGTAACAGGGATGATTACTGTATTAATATCTTGCGGTGTATGGTTGCAAATTGCTACTGCCAAAGGTTTACCTGTATCATCTTCTCACGCCGTCGTTGGTGCGATCGCAGGCTTTAGTGCTGTGGCAATGGGTATAGGTGCAATTGATTGGTCATCAATTGGCATGATTACCATTGGTTGGTTACTCACACCGATAATTAGCGGTAGTATTGCAGCTTTGTTTTACAGCCAAATTCAACGCTGGATTTTAAATCAACCAAATCAAGTTGCACAGCTAAGAGAATGGATTCCTTGGCTGAGTTCGGCTTTGTTGGGCGTGTTTGGCGTGATTGTCCTACCTTCGCTAACGCAACCTTTAACGAATTTCTTAACTGCACAAGTAGGAATTAACATCCCTGTATATGACATCCCCTTATTCACAGGTGCATTAGCAGCAGTGGGACTGACTGTAATGAGTTGGCGACAACTAGAAAAAGAGGCAGGAGATACACAGAGCAGAGAGCAGAGGAATAATATTTTACTCCCCACTCCCAACTCCCAACTCCCGACTCCCGTTGAAAGATTATTCGGTCGTTTCCAACTACTCAGTGCTTGCTTTGTGGCGTTTGCACATGGTTCTAACGATGTGGGAAATGCGATCGCACCTTTAGCCGCGATCGTTTATATCAACGCTACTGGTAACGTACCAATCAATGGTATCGATATCCCCTTGTGGATTTTGGTTGTTGGTGGTGCAGGAATTGTTACAGGTTTAGCGATTTGGGGAAAAAACGTCATTGCGACTATTGGCGAAAACATCATTGCTTTGCAACCTAGTAGTGGGTTTTGTGCCGAACTAGCTACCGCCACTACCATTCTTTTAGCTTCTCGCTTGGGTTTACCTGTTTCGACATCTCACGCACTGGTTGGGGGTGTAGTGGGGATCGGGATGGTGCAGAGCCTGAACTCAATTAAATTTCAAACTCTGCAAGCGATCGCTGCTGCATGGTTAATTACAGTTCCTTTAAGTGCAGTCCTGAGTGCAAGTATCTTTAGTATTGCGCGGTTGGTTTGGCACTAACTGAAAATGGGGAGTAGGGAGTAGGGAGTAGGGAATAGGGTTTTTAAATTCACTGGGAAAATTTGTTGATGGATGCCTAATTCAAAAAAACTAGGAGTAAAAATTGCAAAATAAATATTTAAATTATCCTGATGCCTTTTGCGGAATACTTTGAAATACTAGAAGTAGCTAAAATATATTTTAGGAGAGAATAATACTTAAAAATTCCCCAGGAAAACAAACTAAGCTCTCAGATAAATGTAAACTGTTGCCAAAGTTACATTCTAGAATGATTTACATCTAGCTTTTACAAAGTTATTATCCTGAATCATTTCCAGGCATTTATTCGCAAGTATTTAAAATTTACTGTTGCTATCAAAATAGTAAGTACTTATATTGAGTGATAGATTTTATATTTCAAAATCTCACTTTTAAAGGACTGAATTTTCTGGCTGATACGTGGCACAAACTATGTGAAGCTGTACAGCCCAAGACTATATACTTTGCCAAGCTGTGTTCAGCGTGACAAAATTACTTTGATACGTGCAAATCTTGTTAAATTTTTTGGTCTATCTGACAAAATACTGAAATTTAGTATGAGCGCCAAGCAAATTTACGGGAAGCAGCTTTATCTTCAAGGTGTTAGAGGTTAGAAGCTAATGGGGCGAATTGAAAAACGGCCAGATAGCCCGCGAGTTAGAGGCGAACTATCGAGATCAGCAGAAACAGCACTCTGGGCTGTTGTGGAGGATTTAGAAAATCTCCAACAAAATGTGCTGAGATCATTGCAAGAAGAAATTAAACGGTTACAAGCAGATAAAGAACGACTGTACGATGACATTCAAAAACTGCTAGAGGAAAAAGAACACTTACAACAAGTGCGACAAATTACCGAACAGCAGGTGTTAATCCGACAGTTGGCAGAAGTTTTAGCCAAACATATTTCTTCTCAACTGCAATCATCACTGAAGAATTTAGCTAACGAACTAAAAATGACTGGTGCTGATGAACAAGCAGTACTAAAATCAGCCGAAAGTAATGAGCAGATTAAACAAATGCTGGGCAGTTTGGATGATACTCTGACCATTACTTTTAATTCGCTGCAACAAGAACTAAAAAATTATCAAGGTAATTTGTCTCAGCAGTTGTCTCGGATGCAAAGCCAACAACAGCAAGGCGAAACGATTGTAGAGGAATTAGTTAATCGCCTGCGTGGGGAATTAACTAAAGCTATCCAAGAAACTACCCAACCTACAAAGCCATCGCCACCAACGGTTCTACAACCAGATGAGCCAAAGTTGGAAAGTGCTGTGAAAGTATCTCCCCCGACAGTTTTACAATCAAACGAGCGATCGCCTGCTAATTCTTTTACAGTATCTTCAGCTACAGTTTTACAACCAGATGAGCCACAGCCGGTAAATTACCCTCTGTTATCGGAAGTCACCAATAAATCGAATGACAACCAAACGACTGCTTCTTCAACAGAAACATCTTCAGCCGTAATTGTTCCACCAGTTAAGGAAAGCCCCACTCAGCCAATTTCCATCGCTCCCAAGGACTTTCCCCCCAAGGAAAAACCACCGGAACCAATTGTTTTACCGGACAAAGATGTGGCGGAATCTACATCTAGCAATGTTGCAGCCAGTGAACAAAATGCTGTACTCCGGTTTGATGTACCAGAAACCCAAATCCAATCTCCTTCTAGCAAGGCTAGTGAGCCAGTTTCGGTTATCAGTGCAGATTTAGTAGAAGATGAGCCAATTTCTCCACCGCCTGCACCAGCACGCAGATCCCGAAGACCTAGCAAACCTCAAAGTTTATCTCCAGTGCAGATTGGGTTTTTGCTAGTTGTTTTGTCTACGGTGGTGTCTTCACTGTATAACGTCGCTGTAAAAATGATGTTCCACCAAAGTTCTGCGGTGGTGGGCAGCTTGGCTGTAGAACGGTTATTATTACCGACTTTGGGCAATATTTTCTTAATTTTATTGCTGCGCTTGGCGATTGTAGTACCGCTCACGTTGCTGTTAGCACCGATGATGCACCCCCAAGTTTGGCAAGATATCAAAAACTTAATGGAATCATTTCAAGGTAAGCCTTCAGCCGCTAAGGTGAAAGCCCAGAGAGTGTTGCAACTATCAATTGCTAGTGGTTGCTTTTTGTTTTTATCGCAGGTGCTGATTTATCTGGCAATTGGTCAAGTAACAACGGGTATGGCGATCGCACTATTCTTTATCTATCCCGGTATTAGCGGTTTGTTGTCTTGGCTGTTATTCCGTGATAAACCCAATAGCGTGCGTGGGGCTGCCATTGGTGCGATTTTCTTAGGTGAATTATTAGTTTTAGCTGGTGCTGCAACGGCGGGGATCAGCGATTTTTCTATTGGTAGCAGTGCCGCAATTTTTGGTGGGATCGCCTTTGCCTGCTACGTGATGCTGACTCGTGTCTGCGCCGCTAAACTGCATCCTGTGTCTTTTACTTTAGTTAGTTTCACCACCATGTTTGTTTTGAGCTTCATTGGTTTGATGTTACCTTTACCAACCGCTTGGAGCTTAACAATTGATGGTTCTAAGTTATTAGAGATTATTCTAAGTGCCTTTATTTTGGGCGTGCTGACACTTTTAAGCTATGTCCTCAACAATATTGGTATTGGTAAACTTGGAGCCTTGCGATCGGCAATTATTGGCGCAGGCGTACCGATATTAACCGTAGTGTTTGCTGGGTTGTTGATTCAAGAAAATTTAGAAATAATTCAGATTCTCGGCGTTTTATTTGTCACATTTGGTGCTGCGGCTTTTAGTTTTGAGAAAATGCGTCATCAAGTTAAATCATCAAGTGCTGAAAATTAAATAACATAAAGCAGCGATAGCAGTAGCCAAGTTGCTTAGGACATCGATAAATAATAAGACTTAGACACAGACACCACAAAGCTTTTACCCCTGTCATCTGTCACCTATTACCTGTCCCCTGCTATATGTGTCCGTGAGGAAAGTTAAAAGTCGAATGTTAAATAAAACTTTGATTATCTCAACTTTGATTTTTAACTTTTCAATTTTTTATTTTGTTTTAATAATTGTCAACAGGCGACGACAAACTTAGTAATCAATCCAAGTCAATCGTCTTATACAATTCCCAAAAATCCTGCATCCTAAAACTTTTTTAGATATTGTCCGGTTAATCCAGAATGATTTGGGAAATTTGTACATTAGCAGCAAAACCCTCTGCTCTAGGCTCTGAACTCTCAGTCAGTCTTTCACCGATAAATTTATTACCCTTGGTATCACTCTAAAAGTCAAACAATATGAAATCTGGTAATTGCATTACGTCACCAGATACCTGTATATTTTATAAATAACAACGTACAACAGCCTTTTGACTAACTTTCCGACCTGTTTAACACCCAAATATTTAGGACAAAATAAATAAGAAAGTTACTATTCCTGTACGTAATTTACAATTCTGATACTGTGAATATTGAAACATATTCACTGCTACTCACCACCTCAAAACATAGGTTTTACAGTTAAAAGGGGCTATAAAATCATCAGATACTACATACCGTAAAAGCGGCTTTTTTATATTCATTGAAATATCAGGAATCCTTAATAATTCCTATTGTGTAAACTAAAAAATAGAGAGTCTTAATATAATATTAAGATTGAGTTAATTTACATAAACTTGATAAAAAAGCTGACAGAATAGAATATCATGATTAAAGGCAATAAACGGTATTTTGGACGGGAAACTATCTACCTGATTTGAGGAATTAGATTTCTCTAAGTACTAACTACCTAAAGATGCCCGAAATTTGCCGAAAGCTGTGAGCATTATGGTAGTCTACTAGTATCTGCTAAACCTGTAATTTGATTCAAGTTCAGTAGATGATTGACTCTCAGATTACTCATCACGAATAGGAAATCGACGAGTAACCAGAATTCTCTACAAACCCAAAGAAAGCAGTCATTCTTGGGAAAGGTGCATACCATCAAGTCCATCGGCTGGTTAGGTGTTGCCACAATCAGGAAGTATTTTCCGTTTGTGAACTAACCTAGGTTGTAACATCCTGGCTACCGAAGACAATCTTTATAGATTAAATCGGAAAAATAGATGGTTTTGTAATTGGTATGACAAGTAGAGGAATTTCATGGTTATTTGTGAATCTGTCAGGAAAAGATGACAATAGCCAAATCAACTAACTTCTTTTTAGTAGTGATTTGCTATATAATTCGGAGCCATTGGCAATTTCAACTGCTAGTAACCTGAAAGTCACAGCATCCTAGAAAGTCTCAAGTAAAAATATCGCCTAAAGTTTGGGTGTATACTACTTACTTCCCTCTGACTATAAATCTGTAAACGTGCTATTTAACTGTCTGTAATATGAGTAACGACATAGATCTGATCAAACAACTTGGCCCTAGTGCAATGGATCAGATCATGCTTTATCTGGCTTTTAGTGCTATGCGGACTAGTGGGCACAGGCATGGAGCATTCTTAGATGCAGCAGCTACGGCAGCTAAGTGTGCAATTTATATGACCTATCTTGAACAGGGACAAAACCTGAGAATGACGGGTCATTTGCACCACCTGGAGCCAAAAAGGGTCAAAATTATTGTGGAAGAAGTCAGACAAGCTCTGACGGAAGGCAAGTTGCTAAAAATGTTGGGTTCTCAAGAACCACGCTATTTAATTCAACTGCCTTATGTCTGGATGGAAAAATACCCTTGGCAACCAGGGCGATCCCGTGTGCCAGGAACTAGCCTGACAAGTGAAGAGAAAAAACAAATTGAGCAAAAATTACCTGGTAACTTGCCAGACGCACAATTAGTGAGTTCGTTTGAATTTCTCGAACTAATTGAATTTTTGCATAAGCGATCGCAAGAAGTCCTCCCGCCTGAACATCAAATGCCCTTGAGTGAAGCCTTAGCAGAACACATCAAGCGCCGCCTACTTTATTCAGGTACGGTGACAAGAATTGATTCACCTTGGGGAATGCCCTTCTATGCGCTAACTCGTCCTTTTTACGCACCAGCAGACGATCAAGAACGTACCTATATCATGCTAGAAGATACTGCGCGGTATTTTCGGATGATGAGAAACTGGGCAGAAAAACGACCAAATTCCATGCGTGCTTTAGAAGAACTGGATATTCCTCCAGAAAAGTGGGATCAAGCAATGGAGGAACTTGACGAAGTTATCCGCGCTTGGGCAGATAAGTATCACCAAAGTGGTGGTATTCCCATGATTTTACAGATGGTTTTTGGTAGAAAAGAAGATTAACACCTCCGGCTCATAAAAAGTAAGCATCCTAACACTCAGCAACCGGTAAATCTCAAATCAAATGTACAAGCGTTACGACGGGTAGGCTCCTGCTGCAAAATTTAGAGACATTGTTAGCTTTTGTCTCGAATGGCAGGATGCTTCCGTTGCCATCCACATTTATAAATTGGATGATTCATTATTTTATTAGCTTATATAAATAAACAGGGTTATTCTAGTCACCAGTAAGACTTTCTTGATTTCCATCTGTCGCATTCTTTTTTCAAATTGGTATATAGCGTTTATCAGTTTAGTGCAGTACAAGTTGATAGGGGACAGAGGCTAGAGACTAGAGGAATGTACCTCATTGAGATGAAAAACGCTGTAAGTAATATTAGGTTTAGAGACGATTTATCAAGTAAACATTAAATTATAGTAGCTGTCTTAAAAGTCAAGCGATCATTAGCTAGAAAAAGCTTATTAATACAAGAAACCACAGATAAACACTGGGTTTATCTGTGGTAAAAATGAATTTTGCCTTCAATGCCAACAAAAACTATTGGAATTGAAAGCGAGAAAATTCTAGACGGAAGCGAAGTAAACTTTAGACTTCACAGGATCAGGAGTCATTGTCTGATCACCAGGTTGCCAACCAGCCGGGCAAACTTCATCTGGATGTGATTGGACGTGCTGAATAGCTTGTAATGTCCGTAGGGTTTCATCAACGCTACGACCAAAAGCTAGGTTGTTAATAGTAGCGTGTTGAATGATACCATCTTTGTCAATCAAGAACAGACCACGCAATGCAACTCCTGCTGCTGGATCAAGCACGTTGTAAGCGGCGCTAATTTCTTTCTTGATGTCGGAAACTAGGGGATAATTGAGGTCGCCTACGCCACCAGATTTGCGATCAGTTTGAATCCAAGCGAGGTGGGAGAACTCACTATCAACGGAAACACCGAGAACCTCAGTGTTAAGTTTCTTGAATTCTTCGTAGCGATCGCTAAATGCTGTGATTTCAGTAGGACAAACAAAGGTAAAGTCTAGGGGGTAGAAAAATAAGACTACATACTTACCACGATAGTCGGAAAGTTTGATTGTCTTGAATTCCTGATCAAATACAGCAGTTGCTGTAAAGTCGGGAGCTTGTTGACCAACGCGGAGGCTTCCTTCTGTTCCGTAAGTGAGGGACATTAACCTAATTCTCCTTCAACTTATATTTCGTTTTAGTAGCGTTAGAATCCGGGTCAGGTAAACTCACCCATCTACGCTGATTCACAGTTTAATTACGATCTGTTACGACTATATCATAGTCATAACGATTTTGAGTAGCAAATGACCAATTTAGATACAAGAGAATGGTTACTCACCAATGGCTTAGGCAGTTTTGCCAGTGGGACAGTTTCTGATGTCCGCACACGCACCTACCACGGTTGGTTATTTGCTGCTACAAATCCGCCATCAGGGCGTGACTTGCTGTTGTCACACTTGGAGGCGAGTTTAGAAGTATCGAAGGGGGTTGTGGCATTAGGAACAAATATTTGGGGTAGTGGAGAGATTAAGCCCAGAGGTTACGAATTTCTCCGATCTTTTGATATTAACCCCGTACCCAAATGGATTTGGGGTGACGAACACTGGCAGTTAAGTAGACAACTGTTAATGCCTTGTGGTGTTGAGGGGAGTAGGGAAAATAGCCCCCACTCCCATCGGATTTTGATTCACTACCGTTATGACGGACTAGAGACAGCGATTTTAAAACTGAGGTTGTTGATTTGCGATCGCGACTTTCATCATCAACAAACTGCCACAGGGTTACAATTTTCCCAATTGTTAGGGCAACAACAAGTTTGTCTACAAGCGATCGCATCGGGACACTTTGGTAAACCTTGGTATTTACGCTGGACACAGGGGAAATATCAAGCAGACGCATTTTGGTATTGGAATTACGTCTTACCAGAAGAAACACGGCGGGGATTAGGTAATTATGAAGACTTGTATAGTCCTGGCTATTTAATCGTCACTCTCCAGCCAGGAGATAGCGTCACTTTGGAAGCAAGGTTAGGTTTTCCTGATCCCCAACAAAGCCCGCTATTACCAGAAAGCTTTGCAGAAGCAGTCGAAGCAGAACAAGAAAG
Source organism: Nostoc sp. FACHB-190 (assembly GCF_014696905.1). Classification (NCBI taxonomy): domain Bacteria; kingdom Bacillati; phylum Cyanobacteriota; class Cyanophyceae; order Nostocales; family Nostocaceae; genus Nostoc; species Nostoc sp. FACHB-190. Next base: position 491,690 of record NZ_JACJQW010000001.1, on the reverse strand, counting down.
ACTCAGCCAGATTTTTGGCTACATTCAACCCAAACATCAAGATTGGCAATCAACAACAGGCTTATTAACGAGTAAAGCAATATCAGCCAAGGAAAACCCTCTACCCCCTGTTTCTTGTCCACTACTGAATACTCAATCGCTGATTTGGCAACAACTAATCAAAGCCAGTGATCAGTTTATTGTGTATCGGGCTGCCGTGGCTGGCCCAACCATTATTGCTGGTTATCACTGGTTTAACGACAGAGGACGTGATGCGTTAATTGCCTTACCAGGTCTAGCATTAGTACCGCAACGCTACGAATTAGCCAAAGGAGTATTACACACCTTGGGGCTTTACTGTCGCCACGGTTTAATTCCCAATGGCTTTCCTGATGTTGATGGTGAGCCATCTTACAACAGTATTGATGCGGCGCTGTGGTGGATTGAAACATTAGGACTGTATTTAGAAGCTACCCAAGACTGGGAATTTTTAGCAGACCAATTCCCGATAGTGCAGCAAATTCACAAAGCCTTTGTAGGTGGTACACGTTATAACATCCAAGTTGATGCTACAGATGGATTAGTGGGTTGGTATGCTCGCGGTGTAGCTTTAACTTGGATGGATGCACTAGTTAACGGTCAACCTATCACGCCGCGTTATGGTAAACCAGTAGAAATTAATGCCTTGTGGTATTCGGCTTTGTGTTGGATGAGCCAATGGGCGCAACGCTTAAGCCAAATGCGAGTGGAGGATGCACCACGTTTAGCCAAACAAGCGCAACGTTATACACAGCAAGCACAACAGGTAAAAGTTTCCCTACAAAAATTCTGGAACCCGATGTTGGGTTACTTGTACGACACCATTGAACCAGACGATCGCCGTAACTCCCAAATTCGCCCCAATGCTGTGATTGCATTATCTTTACACCATTGTGGATTTTCCCAACAACAAGGCCGTCAGGTACTTGACTTAGCAACTTATCGCTTGCTGACTCCCTATGGACTGCGTAGCCTGGATGCCATTGATCCCGAATATGTCGGTAAGTATATTGGTATGACTCATGAGCGCGATCGCGCTTACCATCAAGGTACAGTTTGGAGTTGGTTAATTGGGCCGTTTATTCGTGCTTGGCAGCGTTTTTATCCCAAACAACCAATACCCTTTCATTGGCAACCCCTCATCGACCATTTTCTTGCTGATGCTTGCCTTGGCTCCATTTCCGAAATTTTTGACGGCGACCCCCCACACACCCCCAGAGGTGCGATCGCTCAAGCTTGGTCAGTAGCAGAGGTGATGCGTCATATCCAGGGATTTCCGTAGGTAGAGGGTAAGGGGTGGGTGCAGGGGTGCGAGGGGGCAAGGGTGCAAGGGTGCGAGGGGACAAGGTGGACAAGGAAGCAATCTTTCTCTTTCTACCTTGTCTACCCCCTCGCCCTTGTCTCCCCCCTCGCCCTTGTCTCCCCCCTCGCCCTTGTCTCCCCCCTCGCCCTTGTCTCCCCCCTCGCCCTTGTCTCCCCCCTCTACCTTGTCTCTCCGAACTCCCCACTCCCCACGCCATCAGTTCTACTATTAAAAAAGTGCCTCTTGAATACTAACTCCCGCTACCCATGCCTTTATCGCGCATAGTAACGCTAATTGTTGGTCTAATTGTCATTTTGGCAATGAGCCTATGGCTGATAGATTCCCTATCACGCCTTTATTGGCAATTGTCTTATTCACCATTACTCGGTAATTTGCTGCTGTTGCTGCTGGTTGTCTTGATTGGTGGATTAGTGGCGGCGTTTGTTTATTACGTTCTGGTGCTTCAGGCTGGAGAAAAACGTTCTCGCCAAGGGCGCAGGCGGGTGACACCAGCCCAAATCCCGGCGGCAAAATCTGATGCAGCTTCCTCCACACTCCAAGCTGTGCGCCAACAAGTATCGCAAATACAAGATGAAGTCGCCCGACAAGCTTTATTAAGCCGATCGCGGGAAATTGAAGCTAATTTAGCACGGGGTGAAATTCAAGTTGTGGTGTTCGGTACAGGAAGTGCCGGTAAAACTTCCCTGGTGAATGCGATTATGGGGCGGATGGTGGGTCAAGTCAATGCGCCAATGGGTACTACCACAGTCGGCGAAACTTATTGTTTGCGGTTGAAGGGATTAGACCGCAAAATTTTAATTACCGACACACCGGGAATTTTAGAAGCAGGAGTCGCAGGTACAGAAAGGGAACAGTTAGCGCGAGAACTGGCGACAGCCGCAGATTTATTGTTGTTTGTGGTGGATAATGACCTGCGTCGCTCAGAATATGAACCATTGCGGGGTTTAGCAGAAATTGGCAAGCGATCGCTGTTAATTCTGAATAAAACTGACCTGTATACAGATGAAAATAAAGAAGTGATTTTGGCACGGTTGCGTGAACGAGTCCGGGGTTTTATTTCTGCTCACGACGTGGTGGCGATCGCGGCTAACCCCCAATCGGCACAATTAGAAACAGGGGAACTTTATCAACCAGAACCAGATATTGTCCCACTGCTGCGGCGGATGGCGGCTGTACTGCGGGCTGAGGGCGAGGATTTAGTGGCGGATAACATTTTGCTGCAATCTTTACGCCTGGGTGAAGAAGCACGTAAACTCATCGATGCCCAGCGTCGCCGCCAAGCCGATAAAATTGTTGAGCGATTTCAATGGATTGGGGCTGGTGTCGTCTCAGTTACACCCTTACCTTTTGTAGATTTATTGGCGACAGCCGCCGTCAACGCCCAAATGGTTGTAGAAATTGGCAGAGTCTACGGCTGCGAGTTGAATATGGAACGGGGGCGGGAATTAGCTTTATCTTTAGCAAAAACTATCGCTAGTTTAGGGATAGTGAAAGGCGCGATTCAATTAGTTTCGACAGCTTTGCAATTGAATGTTGCCACATTTATTATTGGCCGAGCCATTCAAGGCGTAACAGCCGCATATTTAACCCGCATTGCCGGCAAAAGTTTTATTGAATATTTTCGCCATGATCAAGATTGGGGCGACGGCGGTATGACAGAGGTAGTACAGCGCCAGTTTCAAATGAACCGCCGCGATGAGTTTATTAAAGCTTTTATTCAAGAAGCGATCGCCAAAGTTGTCAAACCTTTACAAGAAAAAGTAGAAGCCCTTGATCAAGATGAAGAAACTCATTAGTGCTGAGTTGGATTAGACAAGGTAGAGGGGGGAGACAAGGTAGAAATCTTGCTTCCGTGTCCCCCGTATCTCCCGTGTCTCCCTTGTCCCCCTTGTCCCCCGTGTCTCCCTTGTCTCCCTCATCCCCTAGCCCCTAACCTATTTCATTGTAAACTTTCCACTAAGTAAAAATTACGTAAGTAATGTTGCATCTTCGGATATCAGTATTGATAAATCCTTACGTAATCAAATACAGAGAGAATTTTCACTGAGATAGTACGGAAATAGGAATTTAATCTTTTCGTAAAATAACCAGATTTTTATTGCCGTTTTCTTTTTCTACTGACAGTATGGAAATATGCAAAGGCAACGATGACAATCGAGCTTTAAGGAACTAGGGAGTTAATTAGAGATGTAAGGCAGCGAGCTAAATTAGTGTACTTATTTAATTGAGCAAGTGCGTAGCCAAAACAGCATTTCTGACATTGCAAAAGCTATTGAACCTCATAATTTCGACTTCTGCTAATTTGCGTAAATATCGCTTGCACAGCGCGTTTTGTGCTGCTTCGACATGATGCAAATCAGTAGGAAATCACTTAAAAGAAACTACTGAGGTTATCAAGCTGATTGATATATAACCTGCCGTTAATGCAATAACTTGATGTCTACTTTATGAACTGCTGGAAATTTCTTTCTAGTGCAGAAGTAATTTGGCAAAAAGTTTATTGACACTCCCCCATTTTATGAAACCTAATTTTGGAGAAATTCAACTCATGCTGACAACATCTTACAAAAAACTATCTCAAGCGACTGCTGGTATTGCCCTTGGTGCTGCAATGTTAGCGACTGTGGGTAATGCTCCTGCACAGGCTGTAACTTTAAAAACATTTAATATTTCTGGACAATTCGCGCCTCAAGCTATTTCTGGTTCCACTGGAGTAGCTGTAGATTTACAGAATGGTTCTTTTTCTGGAACTTATACAGTAGATATAGACCAACTACCAACTGCTACGAGTGTCCTTTTAAATGATTGGTCTATTGTTCTCAAAGATGCTTCTAACAATATTTTGAGAACATTTTCTAGCAGCTTGCTGGGACACACTGGTCAAGTCATGCAGAATAGTTTGCTATTTAGTAACAACATAGGTACAAACGAAGGTGAAGTCACAGAAAGTTTAGGATTAACATTTCCCTCTGGTTTTACAGGCTTACCTATGGCTGTTGCATCTAGCGGAAGATTCAGTAGTGTTATAGATATCAACGATACTTTAACTGCTGGAAGAATAGCAATCACATCTGCAACTGTCAAACCAGTCCCAGAACCTGTTTCTACTGCTGGTGTTGCTGTGGCTGGTGTTGTGGGTTTATGGATGAAGCGTAAGCAAAAAGCACCAATAGCATAGTTGCATTCCTGAAAGACGGGGATAATTCATAAACTGGATTAGCTTGATTGCAGAGTTCTTTTCTACGCAAATACGCACTGGGGTTCCTTCTCTCCTCGCAAAGGAACCCTTTTCTTTGGGCTACCAATCTTCCTTGTCCCCTTTGTCCCCCTTGTCTCTAAATGATGCTTAAGTCCCCTCTGAAAATATTGCCAGTAAAAACACGGCATTGATGGCTCTTTTTGCGATACTATATTCAATGTTTGGTTAATTTCGATTTATATGTAGTGCATATAGCAAAAAAAAATAAATTTGTGGATAAAAATACGTAAAAATTAATAAGCCAGGACAACCTTCAGTAAAGCTCAGGTAATTATTTTGCAGGACATCCGGAAACAATCAGGTGATGTCTGAAAAGTTATATGCGGACTTACTAAGTAACCAGCTTATGAGCCACTACATGATCGGTAAAGTACTACAATCACGGTACCAAATCGTTGAAAGTCTGGGTGCAGGGGTGTTTGGACAGACATATACTGCTATTGACATTGAATACCCAGAAAACCCTAAATATGTCGTGAAGCAGTTGAAAACTCACAATTGCCAAACCAGCTATTTAGAAACTTTAAGGTTACATTTCCTGACGGAAACAGAAACTCTCAAGCGTCTGGGTAGCCATTGCCAAATTCCAGAACTCATCGCCTGTTTTGAAGAACATGAGCGACTGTATTTGGTACAGGAGTTTGTGGAAGGACATGATTTAACAGCCGAACTACCCATCAATCAAATGTGGGGATGTTTGTGGGGTGAAAGTGAAGTTGTGGAATTTTTAGAGGATGTTTTGCAAATTTTAGAATTTGTTCATTCTCAAGGCGTGATTCATTGTGATATTAAACCAGAAAATTTAATTAGACGCTGTATTGATGGCAAACTGGTTTTAATTGACTTTGGTTCTATCCAGTCGGTGAAGTTTTCTTTAGATACAGAATTGCCTATTGATTGGATTCCTGTAACATCTTTGGGTTACATTCCACCAGAGCAATTTATTGGTCAAACAAGACCTAATAGTGATATTTATGCTTTGGGGATGATTGCTATTCAGGCGCTGACAGGTTTAGAACCGTTACAGTTTAAAGTTGATCCCCAAACGAATGAGATTATTTGGCGTTTACCAGATACTCAGGTGAGTGATTATTTAGCTGTTATTCTCAGCCAAATGATCCGCTATGATTTTCAAGAACGCTTTCAGTCGGCGGGTGAGGTATTGCGTATCCTCAAACAAATGCGCCATGAAACTCAGCTATCTCAAGTTTTACCAATATCAGAGCATGAACCGTCAGAACTGGTAAGGGCGAATGATGAGACACAGCAAAATTTCACCATTAATAATTTAGCGCCCCTGATGACAGGGATGAAAATTGGACTAGCGGCTAATTCTTTGTTGATGGGGTTTGGTGTTTATTCTTTAGTGAATAATTCGCCTGCATATTCAGAAAACGAAACTTTATATAAAGCGACGGAAAACTATCAAGCTGGAGATTTACAAGGTGCGATCGCTCTGGCTAAGTCCATTCCATCTTATAGTAATGTTTATCCTGAAGTACAAGCGACTATTGAAGTTTGGCAACAACAATGGCTGCAAGCGGCGGAACAATATTTATTAGCCGAACAAGCTTTGAATGAGGGTAGATGGTCTGATGTTTTTAAAACAGCTAATCTCGTTCCTGATATTTTATATTGGCAATCGAAAACACAACTACTCGTACAAAAAGCCAGAGTTAATCTCGAAAGCCAAAGCCAAAGTTTACTAGCGAAAGCTTATGCAAAGGCGGAAGCGCGAGATTTTTCCAGCGCCTTAGAATATCTGCGCCAAATTCCTCAAGAAAGTTCGGCTGGGGCGATTGTCCAGAGAAAATTGACCGAGTATAATCACAAACGACAGATTAGAGCCGCTTACTTTTTACAAAATGCTTATAAAAAAGCAGCTTTTGGCGACTTTGATGGCGCGGTTAAGTTTCTGCGCCAAATTCCCAAAAACACAAAAGTATATGCTCAAGCTCAAGCTAAATTGCAAGAATACACTCAAAAGCAACGTTGGCAAACTCGCACTCAAGAATTAGCATTTGATGTAGATTCACCTAAAAAAAATACCACTAAACTGATCAATTCTCATTTCGACTATCAACTACAAGAAGTAAATATTCGCTAGAAGAATAAGGCAAAAGGCAAAAGGAAAAACTCTTTCTCCCCCTGAGACCTGCGGTTTTTATAATTGATATTATCCCCCCATGTCCACCTTGTCTCCCTTGTCTTGCTTCTACGCTCCTGGTTTGAAATAATCAAGGAGGCGATCGCCTGAATCAGCGCGAATTAATGCTACAACTACATCAGGTAAGGCTGTCAAACTTGGGTAAACCAAATAACGGGGTTCCCAATTAGGGCGAAACTTGTCTTTATAGGCGTGTAAGCCTTGGAAGTTATAAAAGCGGTTTAAGTGTTCATAAAGATAGTGCAGCACTTTTTCTAAGCGGCGTGAGGTGGAATTTTCCCCGACTCCAGCTAAGGCGGACAGGCCAAAATTAAAGCTGTCGTAGCCTTTTTCTTGAAAGTGCTGAAGCAGAGAAGTAAACAGAAAATCCATCATTCCATTTTCCATTGAGGCACGATGCCGCATCATATCAATGGTAATTTCATTCAGCTGATACTCTGGCAAAATGTTGGTAAACGCTGCAATTCCACCATCAGGTGTATGCACAACCGCAATTTCGCAATTTCGCAGATAAGCTTCATCAAACCATCCTAAAGAAAAGCGTTTTTCGGAACCTTGCGCCATCTTTAACCATTCATCGCTGACAGATTTCAGTTGATGTAATAAGTCATGATTGATTGGTGGTTGATAAAAACTCACTTGATAGCCGAGTTTAGTTAAACGATTAATTGATGGGCGAAAGTTCTTTCCGGCTTTCCCTTGGAGGGTAAAGTTTTTTAGGTCAACGATCGCTTCTTCGCCAATCTTCAGTATTCTAAATCCCAGAGAGATATATAAATCAAGGTCATCGGGTGAGGTTTGATAAAAAGCGGGATACCAGTCATTGCGCTGACAAAACTGCTGAAAACTAACAATTACCTCTTGACGCTCTTCAATGGGGCCGATGGGATCTCCGAGAGCGATCGCACCCCGCCCTTTTGGTACATAAGCAATTACACTTTTACCAGAAGGACTAAAAAAATAACTTTTATCGCTTAAAAGTGTAATTGCCGCTAAAGAAGAACATCCATAATCTTCTACTATTTTTTTGGCTTTTTGCTGCTCAATTAAAGTTGCTGGATTCTGTAAAAATACAGGCTGTAACAACATCACCACAGCAAATGTAATTGTACTGGCAGCAATAATATAAATAGAATCAGCAAAGAATTCACCAAATCTAGTTTTTGGTTGTAAGCCCCAATTATCCTCTGTGAAAAACATTGCTAAAGTCTGAAGTAGGGCATTCTTCCAACTAAAATTTTCTGTAAACTTGCCATCTAATAAATAAAATCCGATTGTGCCGTAAGCTAAGGTAAACAGCAACGCTCCCATTAAAACTCGCACACCCCTAGCAATAGAAGGTCGGTCTGATTGGGCTGTAAACACATGGCGCATCAAAATCAATTGTGTTAGCAAAATTCCTGATAATATACTTTCTTCGTAATCTAATCCTTTAATTAAATGGCTCAGAATCGAAATAACTAGTAATCCAATAGTTAATAGCCAAGCAATTCGCTTACGGCGTAATAAATTAGTTGCCAAAGTCAATAATATAAACCCTGTTAAGGCAGCAAATACATGACCAGTTACCCGAATTTCAAAGGGTAAAAAATCTTTTAACCAATGATTACGACCATACAAGGTGGGTGTAACTGCGGATAAAACATTGACTACGCCGACTAACCCTGTTAAGAAACCGACACTCCAAATTCCAATCTTATTTTTTAAGTTTTTATTCATTATTTTTAACTAAATCAATACATTTTTATAGCGATTAATAATCTACTTTATCGGCGTTTATAGTGTCCTCAATCTATATTGAATTATTTTTTGAATGTTTTAAATTGTTCTCCCACATAAGCCAGAGAGTCTTTTAAATGCTTGTGAAAATAATTCCAACCAACATCTGCGCCAGATAAACCATGACCTCCAGGAAAAGCATAGAATACGTTAGCAATATCTAAATTATTTAAGGTTTGATGAAAAATTTTAGTAGAAGCCAAGAAATTCTGATCATTCAACCCCGCATCAAGATATATTCGTAATCGTTTTCTATCAGCAGTTGATAACTGTTGGACTATTTGTAATGGACTATTTTGCGCCCCACTACTGTCGGTAAAGTAACCGCTATGACTAAATAATATATTGAAGTTGTTGAGATAGCGTAACCCAATATTAAATGCGCCCCATCCACCAGAAGATAGACCACCCAACGCCCAAAATTCTGGGTTTTCTAGAGTCCGGTAACGTGACTTAACAACCTGGACTAATTCTGCACCAATTAAAGTCCCAATTTTGCCATTCGGCCCGTCATAATAATCAGGGTCATATAAAGGGCTAGAACCACGGTTATCATTGCCATCAGGAGTAATAATAATTGATGGTGGTAATTTGCCACTTTTATACAATTCATGTAAGACATTTATGATGGCATATTTATCAGCATAGGCACGCGCATCATCGTGACCACCATGTAATAAGAAAATCACGGGATAGCGGGTTTTGGGATTTTTTTGATAGTTAGGCGGTAAAATCACGCCATATTGGCGGACTGTACCCATAGCTTGGGAATTGAAGGTTTCTAGCTGAAATTTTAAGCCTGTATCTGCTTGCTGTTGGGGTGGGTCTAATTGCGGTGCGCCTAAGATAAAAACATAATAATATGCAGCACCTGTAAGAATGGCGATCGCTCCTGCTAAACTCAAAAATAATTTCGGAATTTTCATAAATTTCAATTTACTTTCTGTTTTTTCGGCTGAGAAATTCCTAAATTGTCAGCAGCATGAGCAATTTCCGCAATCCGAAACTGTTCACCTACAAATGTCAAAGAATCAGCTAAATGTTCTCGCCAATATTGCCAAGTATGACTACCAGGAAATTGCTGTAATAGATTGTAAATTTTTTGCTGATTCAGGACTTTTGAAAATTCTTTGGCATCATCGAGTTCTTCCGTATCAGACGTACCGGAATCTAAATAAATTCGCAATCTTTTTTTGGCTTGATTTGGTAGAGTTTTAATATAGCTAATTGGGCTATTTTGCGGGCCACTTTTATCTTGAAAATAGCCACTATGACTAAATAAAATTGAAAAGTTTTGTAAGTTATGTAACCCTACATTCATTGCACCCCAACCACCAGAAGATAATCCTCCCATTGCCCAAAAATCAGGATTAGGTAAAGTGCGATAACGCTGCTGCACTACTTTTACCAGTTCATCACCTACGGCTGTCGCAACTTTACCATTGGGGCCGTCGATATATTGAGGGTCAAAATAGGGGCTAGAGCCGCGTTTATCATTACCGTCGGGAGTGATAATAATACTGGGTGGTAATTTACCTGTAGTGTATAGTTTGGTTAGGGTTTTGAGGGCTTGTCCTTTCTTTTCGCTAAACCAATCAATTGGTTCACCGTGACCACCGTGGAGAAGAAAAATTACCGGATAAAGTTGTTGAGGATTTTGTTCATAACCAGGGGGTAAAGATACTCCATAAGTGCGTTTTCCTGCCATGACTTGGCTATCGTAAGATTCGATTGTATAAGTTAAAGGTGTGGCTAAGGTGTTAGCGTCTGGCTGAGTTGGTAATAGAGAAACTTTTGTTTGCGTCGGTTTAGCGGCTATACCTTGGGAATAGTTACAAACAACTAAAGTCAATGCCGAAATGAAAATTACTAAGATTTTTTTGTAATTCATATTGAACAATTAAGAATAAACTTGTTGTGTTAACCAATTTGCGATCGCCTGATTAACTAACTCAGCACATTCCGCCATAACCAGATGTCCAGCTTCGGCGAAATGTAAATGAGTACCATTCACAAAATGACTTGTTAATTCATCTCCCATTTTTTGAGTAAACATCGGGTCTTTTCCCGCAGTAATTACCAAAGTGGGAATATGTAAATGCTGTGGTAATGAATGGCGGACAAAAAAGTTATAGTCCCAAAAAATTTCTAAAGCTTTGTAGGCATCAAAATCTGTTGGTACAGGATTTTCTGCAAAAAACCTTTCCATAACTTTGTGACGGTAAGAAGTAGAAATAAAGTTATTAAAAACTTGCACACCTGGTAAATGGTAAAGATGTCTCCCGCCCCAAGCCATCAATTTCATCAGGGGAATTTCCCACCAAGGTGCTAAATCATGAGTACCACCAGCAATAGCAATTATCGCACTCACTCTATGGTGTTGGGCAAATTCTAAACCAATAGGAACACCATAACTATGACAGCAAAGCACAGGTGATTTAATCTCAAACTTGTGCAGCAAACGCGATAAATCTCGGCAATGTCTTCCAATAGAATAGCGCGAGTAACGACTAGATTTTCCATGTCCAGCCAAATCATAAGCGAGAACTTCCCAGCCTTGATTGTGGGCAAATTCATACTGGTTTCTAAAGTTAAAATGATTGCCCATTCCGCCGTGAATAAAAACTATCGCCGGAGTTGTACCAGGACTATGGCAAACTTGTAAATTTACTCCTCGCCGCAGATGAATTGAGGAACCAATTAAAGCATCTATAAAACAGTCATCATCTGTCATGGAAAGTTGCTACATTACTGATCTAAACTTTGATGTTGTACATTCAAAGCTTAAGCCTGTGATATGACAATGCTGTGTCAAGGTAATGGAAAATTTGCGAATAGGAAGTAAATAATGCACAAAAAGCTGCAACTCAACGGAAATTTTTTATTTGGCTTGTTGCTGCTGGCGATTTCTGTCTGGGCGATCGCCAATGAACTGCGCGAGTATAATTACCATGATATTCTGCGTGCGATCGCCTCAATTCCACTACAAAGCTTGAGTTGGGCGATTGGATTCACGGCTATGGGCTATTTTGTCATGGTTGGTTACGATATTTTAGGTTTTGCCTATATTCATCGTTCCCTACACTGGCAAAAAATTGCTTTGACTAACTTTATTAGTTCTAGTTTTAGCAATACTATCGGTTTTGCTTTGCTAACTGGTAGTGCTATCCGCTATCGTTTTTATTCTAGATGGCAAGTCTCAAAAATTGCGATCGCTCAAATTATCGCTTTTGTGAATTTCACATTTTGGCTGGGAATGTTTACTGTTGCTGGGTTACTTTTTTTGATTCACCCTTTCGTGATTCCCCTACAACTACATTTACCATTCACCACTGTTAGTCCTCTTGGCTGGATATTTTTGAGCTTGATGGGAATTTATTTAATTGGTAGCCTAGTTATTCACCGACCTTTAATTATTCGCAACCATGAATTTCGCTTGCCATCTTTCCAGACATCTCTGATGCAAATCATTATTTCTAGCCTTGATTGGATATTTGCTGCATCAGTACTATACAGCTTATTACCCATTAACACAGCTTACAATTATTTAGATTTTTTAGGTATTTATTTACTTGCTATGTTTGCAGGTGTGGTGAGTAATGTTCCCGGTGGTTTAGGTGTATTTGAAACAGTAATTTTATTGATGCTGTCCAATAAAATTTCAGCAGCAGCAGTTTTAGCCGCAATGCTGGCTTATCGCGGTGTATACTACTTTTTACCTTTATTATTAGCAACAGCTTTATTAATATTTGATGAAGTTAAATCTAGTACACAATATATCATCAAAAAATAGATCATATAGCTATTTCCCAGACTTGAAAATTACAGACAGATAAATTTAACTGCCGATGGAAAAGGATGTAGAAGCGTAAGCGGCTTGCCGCAGGCTACGCAGATAAATTCTTACCTCGAAAGTCTAGTAATCGCTATATAAATATTTGAAATAGCTGTAATATTTTATCTAAATCCTGACAAATCTTATATCCTTCCGGATACAGCTAGTATTTATATGTAAACACAAATAGTAGTAGATGCACCCTTATTAATTTCTCGCCTTCAGTTATTCACTGAGGGCTTTTATTTATTGCACAGGACATATAGCAATTCTCATTACAGTAAAGTACAAGCAAGAATAATTAACCGCAGATGTAAACGCGCACTTCAGCTTACCGCAGACTACGCAGATGGCAACAGATAAATTTGTACCTCATACCATTTTGGATTTGAGATTTTGAAATGTTTTACTCTTCAGCTTTTAGCAATCTATCTGTCGCAACCATTTTTCAAATTGATATTACTTATCTTCCTGCATACTTCTGACAATTTTTGGTACTAGCCTTCTGGGTACAAATCGAACAATTTTGGCGAGAAATTTATTCATTAACCCAGGAATTACCAAGGTTTTACCGTTCATTAAAGCATCATAACCAATTTGGGCGACTGTTTCGGCATCCATCATTTTTTGCCGCTTCACCAATTTGGAATCTGCCATTCCGGTTCTTTCATGAAAGGCTGAGGCGGTTGATCCTGGACAAAGTACTGTCACAGTCACACCTGTACCTTCTAATTCGTTGGCGATCGCTTCTGAAAACGATAATACATAAGCTTTGGTAGCAAAGTAAACTGCCATCAAAGGCCCTGGTTGAAAAGCCGCCGCCGATGCTACATTCAATATTTTACCTTCTCCCTGTTTGAGCATATCTTTCAGGAATAATTTAGTTAAATGGGTAAGACATACTAAATTCACCTGAAGCATTTCTAGTTCAGCATTTAAGTTGGTGTTACTGAACAATCCATAAGTCCCAAAGCCAGCATTATTCACTAGTACATCAACTTGAATATTTGTTTGTTGTAACTCTCGAAAAATTTCCTCTGGCGCTGTAGATATTGCTAAATCTTTAACAATATATTTAACGGCAATCGAAGATTCATATTGAAATTTTTCGGCAACTTCTGTAAGTTTGATGGCATTTCTATCTACTAATACCAGATTATAATTATTTCGCGCAAAAATACAGGCTAATTCGTAACCAATTCCACTCGCAGCCCCAGTAATCAGAGCAGTTTTTCGGCTCTTAGCTTGGTGTGTTGTATTCATATTAGACAATTGGTGAATTTAAGGTGACTAATTGGTTATCTCAATCGCATTCAGGAGTCAGAATCCACCACTAATTGACCCTTCGACTACACTCGGTGTTGATTCTGATTTCTGAATTCTAGGTATTGAATCTAATTACTACAAAAGCTTTCGTATTTAAACTGTTTGATAGATAAGTAAGTAATTACTCACATTAATCAACAAAATTTCGCGCTGAACAATTTCTATCTTATCTTCAACGTTGAAATTGATATGTCATATATGAACCTTTGTCTATAAAATATGACATACTGCTCTTTCATCACTCTCATAAGATAATAAGAAAAAAAGTATCATAAATTCTTTGCTGGACTATATTTGGGGGAACAGATCCTACTGAGACGGTAAAATTTGTCGATGATTACTGTGAATGGGAAAGAAAGCTAGTTCCCGATGTCAGGAGTTATGTAGCATTTAAATATCTGTATGTCGGCATGGTTTCAGAGATGCAACGCAAAAGTTTACCGGAGATAGCAAGATTAGTAGGGTTAAGTTTTGGAATGATTAATATTTGGCATTTCTGATGAAGGGGATGAATTTTGTTTCGTGCCTTTGCACTACAAATCAATCTTTCATGTTGCTTCGACATCTCAATTCATCCTGCATTTACGTAACGCCTAATATTCAAGCCCCTTGGTTAATTCTTGCCCATTTCCCCAAAAATTTTTCGCTCTCCCTAAAAGATGGTTATCACTATCACGACTTGGTATAAAGATGATTTAGGAGATATCCACCCCATAAAGACTTCATCAAGTCTCTCGATTTACCTCTAGAGGATAATCAAATTCTCTACAAAGATAGACAACTTTTTGATAAGTTAAGGTCTAATATTTTAATGCGCTTATTTATAAAATTGCTTTTGAAACTGAGTTGATAGTGCTAGAAAAAATCCTGAGTTAGAACTTTGGTGAGTGATTCTCACTCAAAACTCATTGCTAGTTGAATGACAAATAACTGTGAATCAAACAGCAGACTCTATCAATTCAAAATTCATCTTTTAGGAGGTTTGTGATGAGAATAGCTCAAGTTTCCCCACTATGGGAGAGAGTACCTCCTCCAGCTTATGGGGGTATCGAGTTAGTAGTGGGGTTACTAACAGATGAATTAGTGCGGCGCGGACATGAAGTTACTTTATTTGCATCTGGTGATTCTATCAGTTTAGCCAAGCTAGAATCAGTGCATCCTCGTGCTTTACGACTTGATAAGGATGTCAAAGAATGTAATATTTATGAAATGTTGCAGTTAGCTTCTGTCTATGAACGGGCAGATGAGTTTGATATTATTCACTCTCACATGGGTTGTGCAGCTTTACCTTATGCCAATCTTGTCAATACTCCAACAGTTCATACATTACACGGAATTTTTACACCTGATAATCAAAAGATGTTTCAATATGCGAAACGTCAACCTTTTGTCAGTATTTCTGATGCCCAACGGGATATTTCACTGGGATTGAATTATACAAGCACAGTTTACAACGGTATTGATGTTAGCAGTTACAAATTTCATCCCAAGTCAGAAGAACCACCTTATCTAGCATTTTTAGGTCGAATATCGCCGGAGAAAGGGCCACATTTAGCCATTGCAATTGCTAAACAAGCAGGTTGGCGGTTAAAAATGGCTGGTAAAGTAGATGTTGTGGATGTCGAGTACTTTGAACGAGAAATTAAACCTTTAATTGATGGTGAACAAATTGAGTATTTAGGTGAAGCAAACCATCAACAAAAAAATGTTTTGATGGGAGGTGCTGTTGCGACCTTGTTCCCAATTACTTGGCGTGAACCTTTTGGTTTAGTCATGGTGGAATCAATGGCCGCAGGTACACCAGTAATTGCGATGAAATTAGGTTCGACAACTGAGGTAATTGCCCACAGTAAAACAGGTTTTATCTGTAATAATGTGTCAGAATGCGTCAGTGCAATTAATCAGGTGGCAGATATAGATAGATATGCTTGTCGTCAGTATGTCGAAAATAACTTTAGTTTTCAGCGTATGACTGATGGTTATGAAGAAGTTTATCGGCAAATCATCCAAAAGAAAATCGCTAAAAATGGATATCTTCGTAGTAATTTGATGTCAGGAAGTATCAAAAAATAAACTATAGCATTCCTAAATCATTCATGAGCTAAAAAATCCCAGACTTCTTTAAGAAGTCTGGGATTTTAAGTAGAAGTAGGACTGAATTTTGATTTATCTGGCTTGTTTAACAAACACAACCTGACAATTTTGACTACCGTACTTTTCACAGGTTTCTACAGCAAATCTTTCTGCAAGAGATTGGTCAGTTCCCCAACCTGTACCATAACCACCATCAGAACCTACAGCTAAAGCTCCCCAAGCATTTTTAAACCACAATGGTGTTGTACAATCTTTAGCACCACTTTGACGACGACAGTTATTTAAGGAGGCGTTGATTGCGGCTTGCTTGGTTTTCGCAATTCCTGATGAGTAAGTTCTAGTAGAAGGAGAATAAGAAATTGCCCCAAATACATTTTTGGTAGAACCAGCCTCAGCAGTTGAGGTAATTACTGGTAATATCGAAATAACTGCGATCGCTGTTAATAAGCCTTTTTTCAAACCAGTTTTTAACATATCATTTCCTAATAATATTTAGGTTGTGATTACAACAAATCAAGTTGTATTGCAACTATTATTTGCTAAGTTAATTAATTTCGAGATTCGCGTTTATACTGGTTTTTGATGAAGATATACTTCATAAGTAATTTTCTGTTGAAAACCCCCAGTTTCTTGAGAAAGCTGGGGGTTTTAATTTACGAAGATGGTCTAGTTTTTCCATCTTTTTAGTTTACAAAAAATTACAATCTCCTGCACCTGGCATCAGATTATAATGCTTGGAGTCCGGCACGAATAGTTTCTATTCGTTTACGGTTAACACCTAAATCACTTTGTCCTAAACGAGAAGCTGAACGGACATGAAAAATATTCGCCTCTCGGTCTAGATAAAACTCGACATCATCCACAAATCCCATCAAAGCACTTTTAAACTCAGCATATAAATAGTCTGGAGTTTCAGTAATAATTGTAGTTCTGGGTAAGGACTGGATAATACTTTTGAGATTAGCGATCGCTTCTTCGGGACTAGTATTAAAAGTTAGGGGTGCAATTTGGTGAATTGCGTCTGTACTTTGGCTAGATACACAATTAGGCGAATTAGGGCAAGCTGCTAATCTGCCATTATTTACACCCAAGTTATTCGGGCGTTTACCTGCAAATATCATAGTTTCGTTGGCTGATGGGGAAGTAAGCTGTTACATCCCTAATTTACACGCAGTCATTACCCGAATTTATCACGCATGGGTAGGAGGTGTGGGGGTGTGGGGGGTGTGGGGAGTGTGGGGAGTGTGGGGGGTCTCACAAGTGTAGGTTTTTAACAGAGTGATGAGTAGCGACTCTAAAAATCACGATTTAATCAGAGTTCCACCCCCCTCACACCCTTACACCCCTACACCCTAAATCAAGGTTTTTGGGGCATAACGTAAAAAACCTACACCTGTCAGGGGTGGGAAGTGTGGGGAGGGTGGGGAGGGTGAGAAATCTAGGATGAATGCTTGTTGATTCATGGTGGAAATGTGTTATCCCCCAGAGGATACAAGGGTGATGCGATCGCTCTATGATGCGGTAAGTACTGTCTAGACAAAAAGGAATTATGTCGCCAACCATCTCCATTAACGATAGTCAGCGATTACAACTCAAACCCCTGGAAATCCCTTCCAAGCTGCTATTAGGCCCTGGCCCTTCCAATGCCCATCCTACAGTTCTCCAGGCAATGAATACCACACCTCTAGGGCATCTTGACCCAGATTTCTTAGGGCTGATGAATGAAATTCAATCTTTACTCCGCTATGTTTGGCAAACCGAAAATCCGCACACTATCGCCGTCAGTGGTACTGGTTCTGCTGCAATGGAAGCAACTATCGCCAATGCTGTCGAACCCGGTGATGTGGTATTAATTGGTGTGACTGGATATTTTGGAAATCGCTTAGTTGATATGGCGGGGCGATATGGTGCTGATGTCCGTACCATTACTAAACCTTGGGGGCAAGTTTTCTCTCTAGAAGAACTCCGCACAGCTATGGAAACCCATCGCCCGACAATTTTAGCTTTGGTTCACGCTGAAACTTCTACAGGTGCGCGTCAGCCTTTAGACGGTGTTGGTGAACTCTGTCGGGAATTCGGCACGCTGTTATTAATCGATACTGTCACTAGCCTCGGTGGTGTGCCGATATTTTTAGATGAATGGGGAGTTGATTTAGCTTATAGCTGTAGTCAAAAAGGCTTGGGTTGTCCGCCTGGGGCTTCACCATTTACCATGAGTCCTCGTGCTTGGGAAAAATTGCAGCGCCGCAGCACGAAGGTGGCAAACTGGTATTTAGATATGACTTTGCTGAGTAAGTATTGGGGTAGTGAACGTGTTTATCATCATACAGCCCCCATTAATTTGTATTATGCTCTGCGGGAAGCTTTGCGGTTAGTTGCCGAGGAAGGATTAGCTAACTGTTGGCAACGTCATCAAAAGAATGTGGAATATCTCTGGGACAGGCTAGAAGAAATCGGACTTAGCTGTCACGTTGAACGGGAATATCGTTTACCCACTTTGACTACAGTCTGCATTCCTGAAGGGGTGGACGGTAAAGTTATTGCCAGACAGCTACTAACAGAACATGGCATTGAAGTTGGTGGTGGACTGGGAGAACTGGCTGGTAAAGTTTGGCGTGTTGGATTAATGGGTTTTAATAGCCGGAAAGAAAATGTTGACCGCCTGATAGAAGCACTGGCAAAAGTCTTACATTAGAGGCTAGGGGCTAGGGAATAGGGAATCATTTTCCTTATTCCCAACTCCCGATTCTTCATTCCCCATCTTCATACATCATTTAATACAGGTGCGTTAATTAGGATGTAACGCACCGTCATAACAATGGTAATCGCACCCTTAATCCTTTATTTGTGAAATTAAATAACGACTCGACACTTTAAGCAACAACTTCTTCCCGTTGACAATCAAATACAACCATAAAAGAAGCATCAGGAATCATTTGACGTAGGCGCTGCATATAACCATCGGCATCAGAACGACTGCGAAAGCGAGCGACAATTTCTCTTTGGGCATCGGGCTGTAAACGGGCAATTGCCCAAGAATTTAGGCGTTCTTTGTAGGCGATCGCTTGATTTTCGTTCTGATTAGCTTTGTATTCAGTATTTTGTGGCATGATCTAAAAATATCCGTGTGTAATTTTCAGTGAAGGCGTTACTGACTTCTCTTGGCGGGGATGCACTAACGCCTTTTTTCAAGTTGCTGCCACCTTGTTATTCGATTATTTTTGGATTGTCAAGATTTCGCGGATTATTTTACAAGAACTTATCTTGTTAATTAAACTTGCGATCGCTCTCAAAGCCTTTATTAGCAACTAACAAAGGTCAAAACCAATCCAAAATTTTGAATATTAACAAGTGTGGCATCTCCACGAGAGTTACTTACTTCTACACGCACATTTAATACCAACCGGAAAAATTTCTTAACGTCTTAATATATACATTTATTCAATTCCGTATCCAAAATTACTTTCCCAAAGGCTATTTATATCTGAATAAATAATATTAATTTTTATCAAAAATTATTAAATTGATTGAGGGATATTTTTAGTTGCTGAGATAAAAATCATAAAAACTGCCTGATTTTAATTAGCTTGACCAACTGTTTAGTAATTCGTTAAAATTTCTGCGAATTAATACTTTTGTATACAGAAAATAAATGCCATTAGTAACATCGATAATTCAAAAAATTGCTCCCCAACTAGGAGCAGTAGTTGTAGTAGACCCAGAATATGCTTTTGTTGGGCATATTACATTTAAAAACGGTAATAAAGCTTGTTTTAGTCATAGTAAATTAAATATCAATGGTTTTGGGTCTGCCGAAATAGCTAAAGATAAAGCATATTCAAACTTTTTTTTGAAACACTTTGGTTATAAAGTTACGGAAGGGCAAACTTTTTTTAGCAAAAAAATCTGTGAAAAAATCAGCAGTGAGAGAAATATTGATGCTGGATTTGATTACGCTAAAGAATTAGGTTTTCCGGTAATTGTGAAGCCGATTAATCTCAGTCAAGGCAGATTTGTTACCAAAGTTCATAATAAAACTGAATACTATCAAGTTGCGAAAAAAATCCTCCGCATCACTCCCGGATTTATAGTGGAGAGATTTTATGCAGGTAATGATTATAGAATTGTTGTTGTAGATGATGAAGTCCTTGCAGTTTATCAAAGAATTCCTTTTTGTGTTGTTGGTGATGGCAAGTCTACTATTGCAGAATTAATCCAAAAAAAATCAGCAGAATTGACGGCAAATGGCCGCAAAAACAATGTTGATGCTGAAGATTTCCGCCTCAAGCGCAAATTAAAACGACAAAAGCTGAAGTTAGAGAGTGTCATCCCTGAAAATCAGGTGATTTATTTGTTAGATAATGCTAATTTATCAAGTGGTGGTCAGGGAGTCGATGTGACAGAACATATCCATCCTGACTTTAAAAAGTTAGCGATAAGTGCGACAAAAGATATGGGTTTAAGATTGTCAGGTTTAGATGTAATTACTGATGATATAACTCAGCCAATGAACAATTATGTAATTATTGAAATTAATGGTTCGCCTAGTTTAACTAATTTTGCTTCTCTTGGTGAGGTGCAAGTACAAAGAGTTGAGAATTTATATCTCAAAATTCTGAAAGCTTTGGAAAATGACCAAGTTTGTCTTGAGTCTAATTGAATTAAATTGGATACTAACTGTATGTTTCAGAACCCCGACTTCTTATAAGAAGTCGGGGTTCTGTTTGGTCAGTTGAGACAATATCAGGACTTACGCAAAATCATGAAAAAACGTAGACGCGCAAGCGGCTTCCCGCAGGGTACCGCAAAGGGCGCAAAGGACACGAAGTTAAGAGGATTTGAGAGGGTTCTTGCGTAAGTCATAAATATTAGTTAACTGCAAATTTAGCAGTTTCTAAAGTTGCAACTAATTTCACCCCAAATTCTGCTTCAAATATGCCTTTTTTGTAGTCTAAACTCCACATTTCTAAAGAGCAATCATCATCAGGATTGGTGGGAAAAATTGAGAGATGAGCCTGCTGTAAATCAGGATAATAGCTGAATTTTACCTGAGAGATTGCGCCGATTTGTCGCCTATCTAACGCAACAGCTAATCGGAGAACTGCACTTAATTGACAGACTATTTGTCGATGATCTTTACTCAACAAGTTGCGGAAATTTTCGTGCTTTTTCTTGGGTGGTGATTTGCGATGATAACGGGCTAAGTTGGCAATAACTTCGATTTCGGTTTCGGTATAACCTAATAATTCACCATTGCGAATTAGATAGTATGAGTGTTTGTGGTGAGATGAATGGCTGATATGATGACCGCAATTGTGTAAGATGGCTGCTGCCCATAAAAGTTGACGTTCCTCATTGCCCCAGTTGTGGAGAATGCCTTGGGTTTGGTCAAATAAACTCAGGGCAAAAACAGCCACGCGATCGCTATGTTCAATATTGATATGGTATTTGCTAACCTGTTTCAATACACTGCGCTGGCGAATGGAACTTTGGTAACGCAAGCGGTCTTCAATTAAACCGTGAGTCAGCATCCAATCGACAATTACGCCTTCACGCAACGCCCGCCCGCAAAGTGTGACCGCATCTACACCCAACAAGGTCATTGCTTCTTGCAGCACAACTGCACCAGCCAAAATCACTTCTGAACGCTTTTCTGGCATTCCTGGAATGGCTGTCCTTTCCACATTGGTCATTTTCGCCAAGCGATTCACCCAGCCGCGCAAATCTTGAAGACTCAATTGATAGCCATTCAGGGTGGAAGGTACTGTACCTAACTTTTCCCTAGCATCAATCATGGCTAAAGTTTCAATTGTGCCGGATGTTCCTACTAATTTGGGCGATTCACCAAATTGAATATTTGCTAAAACATCTTCTACAGAACGTTCTAGCATTCCTCTTGCATAAGCTTGCAGATATTGTAACTCGCTATTACTAATGGGGTCGGTAGTGATGAATTCCCCAGTTAGCCGGACTGCGCCAACTTTTGTACTAGTGAGTGTGCGGGGTTCTTGGCTATCTCCCAAAATAATTTCTGTGGAACCACCACCAATATCAATAATGATGTGGGGTTGGTTGTTAAATTCCATCCCCGACAGCACGCCTAAATAGATGCGGCGTGCTTCTTCTTGACCAGAAATTAAGTCAACGCTTAAACCTAATTCGCTATTGATTCGGTGGAGAAAATCTTTGCCATTGGGGGCTTCCCGCACTGCGCTGGTGGCTACAGCAATGATGGTTTCGGCATTAAAAGTTTTTGCAACTGCTTGAAAGCGTCTTAACGTGGCGATCGCCCGATCCATTACTTCTGGTTTTAACTCACCAGTAACTAAATTGCGATCGCCCAGTCTCACCGTCTCTTTTTCTCTGGTAAAAATACTAAAAGCTGGTAGGGTTGGGTCAATTTTTACCACTACCATGTGCAGAGAATTAGTTCCCAAATCAATGGCAGCAATAATCCGGTGTTGCTGAACTGGTTGAGTTTTGACACTCTCCCAGTTAGCAGAAACTAAATTTAGCATCTAGTTTTCTCTCTCTATTTAGGAAGGACGATAAAAGATGGGATTGCGGACTATTCAAGACTAGTGCTGAGTGCTGAGTCACCGAAGTTTGCTCAACGGGGGGAACCCCCGCACGCAACTTCTCGCTGAGTGCTGAGTAATAATACTTAGTCTCTTGTCTCTCGCTTTTAGTCTGTAGATTTACCCTGCCATTTAAAATTTAAGTGACGAAGCCCTATTTGAGCGGGTGTGAGGATGAAGAATTAACCTTTAGATATCAAGGATCTGCATCAATAAGTTGATACGCCTTACCCTACACCCTTATTCTCTTAACACCCCGATTTTTTGACGATGAATTATGTATCCATCGTTGCAAATTTAGGTTGTGTTTTTACAAATAACAAATAAAGTTATTCTATAGATGTAAAGAAGTATTAACTGAGAAAATTTTAGTAATTTCTGCTTAATTTCTATGTTGAGTACGCCAAAAAGCAACCAAGAACCTGTGTGGTCTGTGATTATCCGGCTTTTACGGTGGCATAAACCAGAAGGGCGGTTAATTTTGATGATTCCGGCTTTATGGGCTGTGGTTTTAGCGGCGGCTGGTCAACCGCCTTTGCCTTTAGTGGGAGTGATTGTTTTGGGTACTCTGGCCACAAGTGCGGCTGGGTGTGTGGTCAATGACTTGTGGGATAAAGATATTGATCCCGAAGTGGAAAGAACACGCGATCGCCCTTTGGCTTCTCGTGCTTTGTCAATTAAAGTAGGCATTGCGGTGGCGATTATTGCCCTGGGATGTGCGGCGATGCTGGCATTTTATTTGAATCCTCTGAGTTTTTGGCTTTCATTTGCCGCCGTCCCCGTAATTCTACTGTATCCAGGGGCAAAGCGCGTGTTTCCTGTGCCGCAGTTGGTACTATCTATTGCTTGGGGTTTTGCAGTGTTGATTAGTTGGAGTGCTGTCACGCAAAATCTTTCTCAACCAACTTGGTTACTTTGGGGCGCAACTATCCTCTGGACATTGGGATTTGATACTGTGTATGCCATGAGCGATCGCGCCGATGACCGACGCATAGGTATTAATTCTAGTGCTTTGTTTTTTGGTGATTATGCCCCAGAGGCGATCGGTATTTTCTTTGCTGGCACAATCTTGTTATTAGGCTGGTTGGGGATTGAGATTCATCTACACCTCGCTTTTTGGATAACTCTCGCCTTGGCGAGTATTGGTTGGGTTTGGCAATATTGGCGATTGAAACAACAAGATTTGCCAAATGCAGCTTATGGCGAAATGTTTCGGCAGAATGTGTGGATTGGCTTTATTTTACTGGCAGGGATGATTGTTGGCTGGCTTTAATTTTCAGATACCAGACTTCTTCAATAACAATGGGTATGGGGGTGTGAGGGTATGGGGGTGTAAGATTTTTCCCGGATTTCTCACCACACCTTTCAAAGCCTGTGCAGGGGAGCAGGGGAGCAGGGGAGAATGAAAGTACTCTCTCCCCTGCCCCTCCGCACCTCTGCCCCATCAAACGCCTGAAGCTTGTGAGAAATGCGGGTTTTGAACACCCATACCCCTACACCCGTTCATCCTTCCTCAAACCCTTTATTTGAAGAAGTCGGGGATCTCAGCCTCATTTGATTTACAAGAATTTTATGAAGTTGCCGTATTTTCCCTGATTACACAAAGATTTCATCAATATTATAAATATTAGCTCCGCAATCTTACGAATATAGTTTATTTGTTGGGTATATGCAGATAAAGTTTAGCAGCACCCAACGCAATGCAGCGATCGCACCTTGCTAAAGCGGCCATGATAGTTTTCCTTTCCCTTGGTAGTTTAGGGATTGTGGGCGGCAGTTTTTTAATCCGAAGGGCTTTCAGTAGTACTACTGAATCAAGCATTATTACTAATGCAGACCGTTACAGTGAAATCCGCAATCAACTATGGGCAAGTCCCGCCGAAATTCAGCATTTTCCCCGCACAATTTCCGCCGATTCTCCAAATGTGCGAATTGCCTATTCTCCAGGGGTTGCCCAAGCTAGTACTTTTTTCCAAGTGCGAGAAAAACAATCTCCCGCCCAAATTCAACAATTATTAGCAAAATACCGAAAACTAGCCAAGCATCAATACTTAGGTGGCGATACAAATGTCCACTCTAACCTTCCTAATGGTGTTCCCACTACCTTTTTTTATACTGGTGATGCTGAGAGAGAATCTTTTCCGCCTTCTTATGAAATTTTAGTGTTGAATGCGAAAGATAAAGGTACTGCGGGATTTAGGTGGAATCACGGTGATAGTTACGGCGTAGCTATTGATAGTACAGCCTCAGAAATTGTTTATTGGGCTGAAAAATGGTAAGGCTGAATGCGGAAAATTATCATTGGGGTAATGGGGCCGGGAGAAACGGCGACAACAGATGATTTACACAATGCTTATGAATTAGGTAGACTCATTGCCCAACAAGGATGGATTTTGTTGACTGGTGGACGAAATGTTGGCGTGATGGAGGCCGCAAATCAGGGTGCAAAGTCCGCTAATGGCTTAACTCTAGGGATTCTTCCTGGTAGTCAACCAGATGGCATTTCGGCTGCGGTGGATATTGCAATTTTCACAGACATGGGAAATGCGCGGAATAATATCAACGTTCTTTCTAGTGATCTGGTAATTGCTTGCGGTATGGGTGTAGGAACTGCTTCCGAAATTGCCTTAGCGTTGAAAGCACATAAGCCAGTGATTTTGTTAATTGACGACACAGACAGCAGAAATTTCTTTCAAAAATTATCTGGGGATAATGTTTATCTTGCGGATTCTGCTTTAGATGCGATCGCCACTATCCAAAAATATCTCATCTAGCCCTTAAAAGTTACAGCAGTAGTCGCGTTGATTCAGACATCGTAACTCTGTAACCTGTAAGCTCTCACCTATTCACGAAGACATAACCTTGAGATTGGAGAAATCAGCATATTCCCAACTCACAACTCGATTTCGTCCTAAAGCTTTGGCATTTAGCAAGCATTGGTCAGCGCGATGAAGCAAGCTATAACCTTTATCATCGTCATCTGCTTGCAGACTAGCAACGCCTAAGCTAATTGTAATGGGAATGGTTAATTCCTTACTAATAGCAAATGGTTGTTCTGCAACGATACGATTTAAGCGTTCAGCGACGATGACGGCTTCTTCGCCAGTGGTGTTAGTCAGCACAATTACAAATTCCTCCCCACCGTAACGGAATGGTGTATCTTTAGAGCGGAGGTTGTGCCGTAGGCGAGAGGCTAATAATTGTAGGAGGCGATCGCCCACTAAATGCCCGTAAGTATCGTTAACTTTTTTAAAATAGTCGATATCTAGAATAATCAAACTCAAAGGATTACTTTGAGTCCGGGCTTTTTTGACTTGTCGAGGTAAATCCCATTCCATCGCCCGACGATTACTAATTTCCGTGAGTGAATCTGCTAGTGCGATCGCAGATAATAAATCATTTGTCCGCATCAGTTCCCGGTATTTTTGAGCTTTCCGTAAACCAACACCCACTTGAGCTAGTATTACCTGATGATGGGTTGTTATACTGGCAGGATTTTTGCCAATTATCTCATCTGTGAGTTGCCAAATATAAGCATCTGCGCCTTGTCTAAGTGCAGTAGCGGTCATTTCCCATTCCCAACACAAATCCTGCTCACTTTTGGCAGCTAACTGATAGGAACGATCCTCGAAAAGAATACAATACAACCAAGATAGCTGGTTCTGGTTTTTTAACCAACTGCATAGTTCTATACTTTTATCCAAACTTGCCTGGATAAATATGACATCAGGTGGTTCATTTTCTAGTTGAGAAATTGCCTGATGAAAATCAGCTATCACTTCTAAAGTAAAAGCGGTTGTATCCAGTATCTGATCGGGAAGTTTGGCGACGAATTTCTCACTTCCAAAGACCAGAATTGAAATATTCATTTTTTTGTATCTGCCTTATTTCGAGCTAAAAAATCCTACTATTTTTTACAATAGAGAAACTATCCGTATTTTTATTATCGATATATTTCCCTATACTTGATAGTCATAACCTTAAATTAACTATGCCTGGATAATTTTAATATCATCTTAATACATGACCCTGAATAAAACTACTGAGGTTTACAGTTATGATAATTACTTTCCGTCTTTGACCTTTTTTTTTAAAACAGTGTAAATACGGAAATTATATTTGTTTTTAATATAATCACTGTAGTTTCCAGGTGTTAGTTATTTGCAAGTGCAAACACAATAAAATAGGAAATTTTATGTTTGGGATTGCTGGATTTTATTTATATAAATTAAATGCTTAAAAAAATATAAATTTTTGCTTTTATACGTAAAAACCGAGATGCTTCATAAATATGAGAAATGCTATGTGGGTTCATCAGGGCAAGGATTACCACCTCAATCAAGCTGAGTTGTTAGAGGATTTTAACTAGGCTTTTGAGATAGGTATTATTTAATGAATAAGTGAATCTACGAGAGTGAGAATTTTGATAGCAGACTACAAAGGAGTCAAGTAGAGGATTTAGTTATCAAATCTAGATGGGGAGCATATTTTGATATTGAATTATATAGGGGCTAAAGTTCATTAGCCCCTAAAAATCTTTAATTGTGCTGTAGGTTTAGCATCAACTAATCTAAAAATTTTGTAAACCCTTTATGAAGAAATCAATAACCTTCAATGTCGTAACCAGACGCAACAATTACCTGTTTGATTGACTCTTCCGAAGCGGCAGATTCTACGGTGACAGTTTTATCTTCTACATTCACATCTACCAGAGCATCAGGTTCCATTACATGGATAGATTCAGTAATTTTGTCAGCACATCCTGCACAAGAAATGTTGGAAACTTTTAGTTTTAGTGCCATTATTTGCCTCTTTTGAGAAAGTTTAATATTTCTTTTATAAATAAATTTTATTTCTGCATTGGGATCGCATACATCTAGCTAAGGTGGGGTAGTAAAATTACGTATATAGGCATAGGCGATCGCGGGCAAGATATCTCTCTCAGTAATAATTACTAGCAGTAACGGAAAACAGAATGCAAAAATAAGGCTAGAGGTTAGGGGTTAGAGGCTAGAATGATGTTTATAATTTCTATTTGCATTAGTGTCTAGCTGAAAAGTACTGATTTATTTATAAAATTACTAGTCTCTAGCCTCTAGTCCCCAGTCCCTAGCCCCAGTCCCTAATCATTCTTTTTTGTTTTCTATCCATGTCTTCTAATCCCCAGTACCGCAGTGGTAACGAAATTCGTACTTTATTTCTTGACTTCTACGCCCAACGGGAACACCAAATTCTGCCGAGTGCTTCCCTAGTACCAGAAGATCCAACCGTGCTGCTGACAATCGCGGGGATGTTACCATTTAAGCCGATATTCCTGGGACAGCGCACATCCGAATTTAAAAGAGCAACCACATCACAAAAGTGTATTCGTACCAACGATATCGAAAACGTCGGACGCACCAAACGCCATCACACGTTTTTTGAGATGTTGGGTAACTTCAGCTTTGGTGATTATTTTAAAGAACAAGCGATCGCCTGGGGTTGGGAAATTTCTACACAAGTTTTTGGCTTTTCTCCCCAAAACCTCGTCGTCAGCGTTTTTGAAGAAGATGACGAAGCATTTAATATCTGGCGTGACAAAATTGGTGTAACCGAAGCCAGAATTAAACGGATGGGTGCAGATGATAACTTTTGGGCTTCTGGCCCCACTGGCCCTTGCGGCCCTTGTTCGGAAATTTATTACGACTTCCACCCAGAACGCGGCGAAGATAATATTGATTTAGAAGATGACACCCGGTTTATCGAGTTTTATAACTTGGTCTTCATGCAGTACAACCGGGATGCGTCCGGGAATTTAACGCCACTGCAAAATAAGAATATCGATACTGGTATGGGTTTGGAGAGAATGGCGCAAATTCTCCAAAAAGTACCGAATAACTACGAAACAGATTTAATTTTCCCGATTATTAAAACCGCCGCCCAAATTGCTGGCATTGATTATCATACAAGCGATGAGAAAATCAAAGTCTCTCTAAAAGTAATTGGGGATCATGTACGCGCAGTAGTTCACATGATTGCTGATGAAATTCGCGCTTCCAACGTGGGACGGGGTTATGTGCTGCGGCGATTAATTCGGCGGGTGGTGCGTCACGGTCGATTACTGGGCATTTCTGGGAATTTTATCACCCAAATTGCGGAAACTGCGATCGCCCTGGCTGAATCTGCTTATCCCAATATCCGCCAACGGGAAGCAGCTATCAAAGCAGAATTAGAACGAGAAGAAACCAATTTCCTCAAAACCCTTGATAGAGGCGAAAAGCTTCTCGAAGATATTATCCAAGAACTCAAACAAAAAGGGCAAACAGAAATTAGTGGGAAAAATGCTTTTAAACTCTACGATACCTACGGCTTTCCCCTAGAACTAACTCAAGAAATCGCTGAAGAAAATAACCTCACTGTTGATGTTGAGGGATTTGAGGCGGAAATGGAGATTCAAAAGGGACGTGGTAGAAATGCTCACGAAACCATTGATTTAACTGTACAAGGTTCCCTCGACAAACTCGCAGAACATATCCACGCCACAGAATTTTTAGGTTATACCCAAGCTGCGACGACGGCGAAAGTGGAAGTATTGGTAGTCAATGGTGTCGCCGAAGAAGCTGCTGAAGCCGGAACAGAAGTGCAAATCCTCCTCAACCAAACCCCATTTTATGCCGAATCTGGCGGACAAATAGGCGATCGCGGTTATATTTCTGGCGATGGTATTGTGGTGCGCGTGGAAGATGTGAAGAAAGAATCTGATTTCTTCGTTCACTTCGGACGTATCGAACGCGGAACACTGCGGGTTGGCGATACAGTTACCGCCCAAATTGATGCTGCTTGTCGTCGTCGCGCCCAAGCAAACCACACCGCCACCCACTTACTGCAAGCGGCGTTAAAGAAAATTGTAGATGAAGGTATATCCCAAGCTGGTTCACTCGTTTCCTTCGACAGATTGCGCTTTGACTTCAACTGTCCCCGCGCTTTAACTGCTGAAGAAGTCCAGCAAGTTGAAGAACAGGTGAACACTTGGATTTCTGAGGCACACTCCGCCAAAATCGAAGTATTACCCTTAGCCGAAGCCAAAGCTAGAGGTGCAGTGGCGATGTTTGGGGAAAAATACGGAGAAGAAGTCCGCGTGATTGATTTTCCGAGTGTGTCTATGGAATTGTGCGGAGGTACGCACGTAAGTAATACTGCGGAGATTGGCGTATTCAAGATTATTTCTGAGGCGGGTGTGGCTTCTGGAGTACGGCGGATTGAAGCAGTTTCTGGCCCGGCGATTTTAGATTACTTAAATGTACGGGAGAAAGTAGTCAAAGATTTAAGCGATCGCTTTAAAGTTAAACCCGAAGAACTACCAGATAGAATCACAACACTACAAACTGAACTGCGAAACGCTGAAAAGCAATTAGAAACGCTAAAAGGACAACTAGCGATCGCCAAATCAGACAGCTTGTTAGACACAGCCCAAACAGTAGGCGACCATAAAATTATTGTTGCCCAACTCGAAGGCGTTGACCCCGAATCCTTAAAAACTGCGGCGGAACGCTTACTACAAAAAATCGGTAACGGTGCAGTGGTACTCGGTTCCGTTCCCGAAGCTGGTAAAGTCAGCATAGTTGCAGCCTTCAGTCCAGAGGTGAACAAGAAAGGTTTGCAAGCCGGAAAATTTGTCGGTGCGATCGCTAAAATCTGCGGCGGCGGTGGCGGCGGTAGACCAAACCTCGCCCAAGCCGGCGGCCGCGATGACAGTAAATTACCACAGGCTTTGGAACAAGCGCAGAGTGAGTTACAGTCCGCTTTGGGTTAACTGTTTTTTAGAATAAATTTGTAGGATGGGTTAGGCAAAGCCGTAACCCATCACTTATCTTGACTAGTCTACACAGGTAAAGAAGAAACGAACCGCAAAGGACGCATAGACGCGATAGCGGCTTCCCGCAGAGTAGGACACAAAGGAATAAGATTTTCAGAGGGTTCTTTTTTAAAGATGCAAAAAGTTTCAATTGATGAATTCCGACAATATCCCTTAAAATACCTCAATCAAGTTGAGGCAGGTGAAAGTTTTATTATTATTCAGGCAGATAAAGAAATTGCTGAACTCAAACCTATTCAAAGTCATAACAAGCAGCTACGACCTTTTGGTTTGTGTGCAGGAGAGTTTACTGTACCTAATGATTTTGATGAACCTTTGCTAGATGAGCTTCTGAACACATTTGAAGACAGATTTAAACTTTATTAAATATTCATAGATTTTATAGTTTGTTAGTATTTTTTTGTAAATTCAACACCTATGATTAGCTTGTACCCATCTTTTAAAAAAGTATTGTCCTTAGCCTTATTTTGCTAATATGGCCAATAAAATTCATCTTGATAAACTTGCAGAAGGAGTTATAGCTTGGAATCAATGGCGAGCAGCAAATCCAAATATAAGTGTGGATCTTAGTAAAGTTTATCTCGTTCATGAAATATCTACAAGAAATAAAAAAATGGCTTTGAGATTTCTTGGAGCTTTAATATCTTTGTTAGTTACTCTTTTTTTACAACAAACCAAGCTGACAGAATATATTATATATTTTCTTGAGCATAATCAATTATTTATAATTGCTTTCTCTCCAATCGCAAATCTAATTTTATATACGATAATTCGCATATTCCTTATTTTTATTATTGTGTATATTGTGTTTTCAGGATTAGTATTAATGCTAAACAACTCTCCGGGAAAAATAAATTTAATTAATATTAATATGAAAGATGTAAATTTATATGGTACAGATTTAGAAGGAGTTGACTTAAGATATGGTGATTTAAGCTATGCAGATTTAAGGAATGCTAATTTGAGCTATCTAGAAGCAATTGGTACAGATTTTAGTAACGCTGATTTGACAGGAGCATGTATAGCAAATTGGAACATTGATAGCTCTACTAATTTAAATTATGTAAAGTGTGATTATATTTATTACCAGTTTAATTATGAAACAGGCAAGTTTGATCAACGTCGTCCTATAGACATAAATAGTATTTTTGCACCTAATGAATTTACAGAACGTGTTAAAATTGCAGAAAAAGCATTAGAAACTATAGATTTAACTTTTACTGAAGGTATAGATTGGAAAGCATTCTTTCAGTCATTTAATGAATTACGCCAACAATACCCTGAGCAGAGTATTGATATTCAAGGGCTTGAGCGTAAAAATAATACTTTCATTGTTCGACTAGAAGTAAATATTGAATCAAAGGTTAACTCAGATTTAATTAAAGGTACTATTGAAACTGGCTTTAAAGAATTTTATGAGACTAATGTCAAATTATTAGAAGCTCAATATCGCAAAGAACTTCAAGCAAAAGCTGAGGAAATTATATTTTATCGCCACCAAAGTACAAACTTATTAGAGATTATTAAGCAACAAGTAACAAGACCTATTAATGTGGAGCATATTATGTCAGAAATTTATAATAACGACTTTAAAGGAGCAAATATTGGTAATTTTGCTAATAAAAATGAAGATAATGCACGTCAGCAAGCGAATCAACACATTTATGTATCTGAGCAAAGGCAAACTCTTGCTGAAGCTGCTACCGAAATTCAAAGTCTTCTCAAACAGCTAGAAAAAAATAACCCTACTGCAACTGAAGCTGAAATAATTGCTTATGTAAATGATGAAACTACTCAGAGCTTTAAGCGTCGTGTTATTAGTGCTTTACAAGCAGGTAGTGAAACTGCAATAGAAGAGTTTTTGGATAACTCTTATGTCAACATTTTTAAAGCAATTATTAAAGCCTGGATTAAACCAGACTAAAGAGTGATTGATAGGTAGAGTGACAGCACAAAGCAGAAATAACATAATTAAATGTTTGTTTTTTCATATTTCGACCAACAATCAGCAGTCCATACTCACATTGCAATTGAGTCAGGATATTCTCTATCCCTATACAACTAAGCCGAAATACTTAGATGCAGAAAATCACAGTTGATGAAATCCAACAAAACTCCTTAAAATATCTCAATCAAGTTGAGACCGGTGAAAGTTTTATTATTATCCAAGCAGGTAAAGAAATTGCTGAATTAAAGCCTATTCAAAATACTAACAAGCAGCGACGACCATTTGATTTGTGTACAGGAGAGTTTACTGTACCTGATGATTTTGACGCACCTTTACCAGAAGATATATTAAACGCATTTGAGGGCGGACAGCACCCAATCTAGGTCTTGAGAATGTTGGGTTACGTTCCTCCACCCAACCTACACCAGCCTGAGTTTTTAGCCTTAACTGAACTGTATTGTCATATAATGTTAGTTAATAATCAGCAAAAAATGGTAATCAACAGCTAGTCTTAGTAATATAGTACAGAAATTTATGAACATTCAGCTTGTTGAATCTTTAGCTAATGCCATCAAAGCTTTATCTACGGAAGAACGAGAATTATTAAACCAGAAATTAACCTATCAATCTCATTGGCAAAATCTCCGCCCAAAAATTTTAGCTAATGCTCAAGCTATCCAACAAAGGCATAATGGTCAACATTTTGACCCAGATATTGACCAAATTATTTATCAAGTACGAGAAGAAAGGGATCAACAATTGCTCCCAGATTTTTTTTCCAGCAAAGAACATTTATGATCGGACAATTTAGCGGAATATGCTGATCCAAACAGATGTATCAATTAGCAGCATAACGAGTTTCTCGCAGGGCTTTGTAGTCGAAGTCTGGAGCAAACTGAATTTGTCCAGCAAGGTCTAGTAGGTTCTTTTTGCGGTGTGATTCACTGCGCGATCGCACGAGTTCTTGCAAAGCAAAATTCACCAGTTCTTCTTGAGTGGTAAGGTTAGTCAATTGCAAGGCTTCATTGAGCAGTGATTCATCTAAGTTCAGGGTAATTTTCATAAACACTAAGTCTGGTTTAAATTATTATCCTCACATTTTAACTCGATGCAAGCGTGCTATTTTCTAATCTATTTTGACTATTCATCCACACCGCAGATAAAGCACTTACATCTAACTCTTGACTTTCACCATCGGCTGTATTTTGAAACAACACAGCAAATGCACCAGCACCTAATCTACTCTGTGGAAAGATGCGGTAACAAGGAATATTTGTGAGGTGCGATTGATACACTTGTAAATGGTTCACCTTGACTGGTTGAAACTGGGGAAAGCGGGATAAAAACCATTCACAAACCTGCTCATTTTCTTCTGGAGAATAGGTGCAGGTCATATAAGCAAGATATCCTTGAGGCGCGACTATTTGAGCAGAGTTTGCAATAATTCTTTTTTGGCGATTGGCACTTTTATTAATTGCTGTGGGGTGAAAACATCCAGGGGCTTTTTCACCTTTGGCTAGTAATGATTGTCCTGTACAAGGTGCATCAACAACTACTAAATTACTAGATGCGGGGATACTTTCAGCAAAAATACTTGAATCTCGATTCACTACAATTGCGGGTTGAATTTGGCAACGTTTTAAGTTAGAAATTAACATACCTAAACGTTTACCAATGACTTCGTTACTAATCAATAATTTTGGTTGCAAAGCTTTCCACGCAAACACGCTTTTACCGCCGGGAGCAGCACACATATCAAAAACTGTAGGGATTGGCTGCGTAATTGCTAACAAAATTGAAGCTGAAAATACAGAAGAAAAATCTAAGCAATAGAAATATCCTTGATTATGTAGGGGATGTTGACCGGGTTTTTCTCCTAAAGCTAACCTGTCTATAAATTGTGGTTGCCAAGTTAAAGGTGTTTCTACTGCAAAGGGCGATGTTTCTGGTTTTGGCTGACACCAAAGAATAGACGGTGCAAAAGCGTGGGGATTAACTAAGGCTGCGATAAATTTTTCCTGTTCTTCTAGACTTTCAAATAAACGCCGTGCGAGTTTGAGTAATAAGTTGGAAGGCTTTTCCATTATTTATGTGAATGATTATACGTATTTTTAATCCTAGTAAAACTGTTACACAAGAACAATGCTATGCAATGCCTTGGCTGCATACTGAAAATACAATAACCGCTATGCTGACCCATTAACCTTTGTTGGTCGGGAGTTAGGCAAAAATCGCTCTTTAGCTTAATTTATCGTAGACGCAAAGTGGCTGGCTTTCCGAAGAGGACTGGGCTTCGGGTAAGAATGCTAATACATCACAGAATCTGCGTAAATCCTGATACTATCTGCCCTCTGCTGTCTTTTTGGGGTGAATAGAACATCCAAAATCTAGAGTTTGACCGTGAAACTACCTCGTTGCTTTGGAGATGGTCATGATATTGGATAATTTTCAGAGGAAGTTACGCCGAGAATCGCAATTATGGCGAGATGAAGGACTGATTAGTGCTTCGCAATACCAACAACTAGCAGACCGTTATCAATTTAATAATTTAGAAGCTGCGGCACGCGATCGCTCGATGATGACTGCGGTCATGACTGGTAGTATCCTACTAACATTGGGGATTATCACTTTTGTGGCGGCTAACTGGCTGGGATGGTCGCGGGATGTCAAATTCATCATCATGATGAGTTTGTTTATGGCTACTACCATCACTGGTTTTTACACTTGGCGACAAGCCGCTATTGGTATCCCGGAAGGCAAAAAACCAAAACGTAGTCAACGCCTCTTGGGTGAAGGGTTGCTGATTTTAGCAGCGATGGTGTTTGGTGCAACTATCGCCTTGATGGCTGATGTGTTCAATATTAACGGTTCAACGCCTGAACTATTCTTCGCCTGGGGTTTTGGCGTTTTGGTGATGGCTTACAGCCTGTCGTTAAATTCCCTGGGAATTTTGGGAATTGTCCTCATCCAAATTGGGTATTGGACGGGTATTGGAGACTTGCGTTATTCGGCAAATGATTGGAATTGGGCAACACTGGTTATCAGACACATGCCTTTGCTGTCGTGGGTGTTGTTTGTCCCCTTAGCTTATTTTTGCCGTTCGCGGTGGATTTTTGCGATCGCTGCTTTTATTTTTGCCAGTTCTTTACAATTGAATCTCGACCCCTTACCACTGTCAAATCTGTCGGATGCTGCGCCTTGGGTCGCCTCTTTTGCGTTTACACTACCACCGGCATTATTCTGGAGCTATGATGACCTGCTATTCCCCACAATTAATTACAGACTATTTCAATCTTTAGCCCGTGATTTAGCGTTAATTGCTTTTGGTCTAGCTTTTTATATCCTGTCGTTTCGTTGGCTGTGGCAAACTTCCGGCTACAATTTCTCTTCGTCAACGAATAACATGAATATATTCATGAATCGCCCAATCATTGACTTGGGAATCCTCAGTGGCTTGGCGGTACTGCAATGGTTGTTTTTAGTCCGCCAGCGCAACAACCCCATTCGTCGGGAAGCAGTCTTCAATCTACCTTTGATTGTGACTTTTTTAGGCTTCACCGCTATTGTACCTTTCTGGCATCAAGCGATTAACCCTATCGATGATTTGGGGGTTTTTGCTTTTAATGTGTTGTTCACAGTTTTGGCTTGGGGACTAATTCGGGAAGGCTTGAAGTTTAACGACAGGCGATCGTTTTGGGGCGGTATGCTGTTGTTAACTCTGCTAGTGATTAGTCGTGTGCTGGAGTATGACACGGAACTACTACTCAAGTCACTGGTGTTTGTCATGTGTGGTTCAGCGTTGATTAGTGCTGGACTGTGGTTTGAACGCCGTGTAGGTTCTAACTCTAAGTCTTCCGGTAATGCCAAATCTTCCTAATTTTTTCTCTGCGTGAACAAAAATTAACCGCAGATGGACGCAGCGAAAGTAGGTTGGGTGTAGCGATAGCGTAACCCAACAAAGTATGCGTGAATGTTGGGTTCCGTTACTCCACCCAACCTACACCTAGCTTTTGCCTTTTTCCTTTTGCCTTGTTGTACCAACCCCTTGTTTCTCTGCGTAACTCCTAATATTCTCTCTCCCTAATAGTAGGACTACGCCAATGAAAAATGAATCTTCGGAATCTACTAAAAAGTCAGAATCTAGTAAGTCGGAATCTACTAAGAATAAATCATGGTCGCCCGAAGCGGAATTTTCTGAGAAACTGACGTTTCGTGATTATTTGTTAGCTACAGACCAAAAAGCCAATAAGCCTTTACCTGTAGGAAGGTTGGTGCTTCCTTTGGCTATTCAAGCTGCAATTATTTTCGCAGTGCCTTTTTTATCGATGTACACTACTCTCACAGGTAGAGAGGTAATTTTACAAACTGTACCTGTGAATTCACGAAATGTCTTACAAGGTAATTCTTTAGAGCTAGACTACAATATCTCGCGGATTTCTACACTCAGAAGGCTATCTGGTTGGCAAGAATTACTGCGACGAAATCGCGGCCGGGATGGAGAATTACTAGAAGGAACTAACTTGTATGTCATTTTACAGGAACAGCCTTTCTTTAGTCAGGGTGTACCGAGGGCTTGGCGACCAGTGCGGGTAACAACTAATCCACCTAGATCCTTACCTAGTAATCAAGCAGCCCTCAAGGGTGTGTATCAAGATGGTTATGTGCAGTATGGTGTGGAAAACTATAATGTGCAGGATGAAGAACGACAACAGCTAAATCGGGATGTTACCCAAGCTGTACGGCAAACCAGAGATGGACAATCACGTTCTATCGTTGTGAAAGTCAAAGTAGACCCACAGGGTAACGCTGTACCTGTGAGTCTTTGGGTACGCGATCGCAACTATCAATTTTAGTCTTCGTGCTTGATATTCCATGCTACACCGAAAGCTGCCCCAGCCCCGGCGATTAGACCTGTACTCATTCCTTGTATAGTTCTTTCAACGGGGTTTTGGGTCAAGCATTCACTCGTAACTTGACTAGCGCGTAAACAAAAATGACTCTCTGCCCAGCTGCTAGTACCACCTAAAATGACACCAGCAATACTACAGGAAGCTACAAGCAGCAGCAGACGTTTTGTTTTTCTATCCATAGATGGATGCTTGAAAGTTGGGAAAGTAAATAGTCCTCAACTACTTTACACATCCATGTTGTTATTGTCAGCTCCTTTTTAAAGTGCTGAGTGCTGAGTTATGAGTGCTGAGTATTGAATATTCTCCAATTATCAGCAGCAGGCACACTTTTTCCTCGTTCAAGTCAATTTTGGGCTAACCAATTGTTTAAATCAAGCAGACTGGAAAAGTCTAACAAAGCTTCTCCTAAAGATTCCAGTTGAGTTAGGGATAAAACATCGATTTGCGATCGCACTTCCTGGGGCAATTCTCCCAGTACGATCGCCTGATCTTGTAGGTTGGGTGGAACGAAGTGGAACCCAACAATTGCTGTGAAGAAAACTGCCAAATTTTCAACTACCAAAATATTTCAATTCCAACAGTAAAATTCACACTGTGATTATTAGACCTGTTAAAATATTCTCTGATCATTGCGTTGGGTTACGGCGCGATCTAGATTTACCGTTTTGTTGCCAATATCTCTTGTGCGCCTGCACCCAACCTACAAGGAATTGCGATTCCACTGTCAGTTGGGCGATAGCGAAGCGCCGATCGCACCGTAACAGTCAGTTATCAAAATTTATATCCTCTCAGCACTAAACCGATCGTCCAGGACGTAGAATCTTACTATTTTTATGTATGACGATACCTGTCGATTCCTGGCTGAACACTTCTCCACTGACTTCGCCAGTTGGCTCTTGGGAGAACCTGTGGAAATGACAGAACTCAAACCCTCGGAACTCTCTCTTGACCCAATTCGCACTGATGCTCTAATTCTGCTGCAATCTACTGGTTATTTTTTACACTTAGAGTTCCAAACATTGCCCAAGGATAACGTTCCATTCCGAATGTTGGACTACCGTGTGCGTGGGTATCGTAAAGACCCGACCAAACCGATGCGACAAGTTGTGATTTACTTGAAACAAACTGCTTCAGAGCGGGTATATCAGACCTGTTTTGAGATGGAAAACACGCGCCACGAGTTTGAAGTCGTGAGAATTTGGGAGCAACCTGCATCTGTGTTTCTACAATATCCAGGACTGATCCCCTTTGCGGCTCTCAGTCGAAGTGCTGATGCAGAGGAAACATTGCGTCAAGCAGCACAACAGATCGATCAGATCGCAGACTCCGAAGCGCAAGCGAATCTGATAGCAGCGTCAGGAATTTTAGCTGGGTTAAGATTAGAAAATGAGGTAATTTATCGCATTCTACGGAGAGACATTATGCAGGAATCCACCGTTTATCGCTCAATCTGGAAAGAGGCTGAAGACGAAAAGACACGAGCGATCGCACTCAATCTTCTGCGAGAAGGTGTATCGATTGAAACTATCGTTCGTAGCACCGGTTTATCGGTGGAGGAAGTGCAACAACTTCAGCAACAACTCAACGGCTCCGCACAAAGCTGAAGAACGCTAATGGCTTTCATCAAATTGTCTCGAAATAGGCGATCATGTTCCGGAATTGTAATATTATGTCCAGGCGCGATCGTATTGTACTGGCCAGAGTTTCTCATATCCTAGTTTTTTGGCTGCTAGATGTGGCCAGTAAGGATTGCGGAGTAATTCGCGCCCCAATAAAACTAAGTCTGCTACTTCGGTGCGAATAATTTGGTCGGCTTGTTCGGGAGAGGTAATCAAGCCGACTGCGCCTGTCGGGATTTTGGCTTCCTGGCGGATGCGTTCAGCAAATTGAGTTTGATAACCAGGTTTGACGGGAATATTGATGCCAGGGATAATTCCCCCAGAGGAACAGTCTATTAAATCTACGCCCAAAGATTTGAGTTTATCGCTTAAGGTAACGCTTTGTTCTATGTTCCATCCTTTATCTATCCAATCGGTGGCGGAGATTCGCACCAATAAAGGATAGGTTTCTGGTAAGATTTGGCGCACAGATGTGACTACTTCTAATAATAAGCGTGTGCGATTTTCAAAACTGCCGCCATATTCATCTTGACGCTGATTTGCTAAGGGTGAGAGAAATTGATGGAGTAGGTAGCCGTGGGCTGCGTGAATTTCGATGACTTTGAAGCCGGCTTGTAGGGAACGTTGAGTTGCGGTGACAAAGGCTTGAATAATTTGTTGAATCCCTTCAATACTCAAGGCTTCGGGAACTGGACTATCTTTACTAAAGGCGATCGCACTACTGGAAACTACAGGCCGCCAACCTTCTTGGGATTCATCTAAGGCTTTACCGCCGCGACTGGGTTTGGCTGTGCTGGCTTTTCTCCCTGCATGGGCGAGTTGAATTCCTGCTATGGAACCAAAGTTATGAATTAATTCGACAACTTTGGCTAAACCTTCTATGTGTTCATCTGACCATATACCCAAGTCTTGTGGACTAATTCGCCCACGGGGTTCGATTGCTGCTGCTTCTGTGAATACTAAACCTGCACCACCAACGGCGCGAGAGGCTAAATGTACTAAGTGCCAATCATTTGCAAACCCATCTGTACTAGAGTATTGACACATGGGTGAAACGACAATACGGTTACGAAAGGTGATTTCCCGAATCTTAAAGGCCTCAAACAAATGTGCCATTGGAATGATTTCCTTTACTTGCTAAGGTAGAAAAACTGCTGCTGTCAATTCCAAAAAGTTCAGTCTCTAGATAATGCCCGAAAGCACCAAGGCGGCTATAATTCTTGTGTAAGTTTCACCAAAAATATTGTAAATTTATATAAATGAAATATTGATAATTTATCATAATAGACATTGAAAATTTACTCACATTCTTGATTTTGAACTGCCTACTCGATAAAACTCAACTCTCTAAATTTTGGGTGAGCGATCGCCCCCAAGCACTCACTAACAAAATATGCTTATTGCTCATGAGCATTCATTCAATAATATAGCTAAATTGTGGCTGAACTTAGCAGCTAATTGCCTAAGAAAGTCTATATTATTAATGAATAGTCAATGAATTTACAAATGGTTCACTACCAAAAGCTACTGAGAGTTTCTACTACTGGTAAATCTTTTCACAATATTACCACCAAAATCGAATCTATAGTTGCTGAGTCGGGCGTGGAAACTGGACTCTGCACTTTATTTTTACGCCACACTTCCGCTAGTTTAGTCATCCAAGAAAACGCTGATCCTGATGTGTTGGTAGATTTAGCTAACTTTATGTCCAAGCTAGTCCCAGAATCGGGGGGATACATTCACGATGCGGAAGGGCCTGATGATATGCCAGCACATATCCGTTCTGCATTGACTCACACTTCGGAACATATACCTATTAATCGTGGTCATTTAGTATTAGGGACTTGGCAGGGAATTTATGTTTGGGAACACCGTCATCGTAGTCATACACGCGAGTTAGTAGTACACATTTCTGGCTAATTAAAGTACTGCTGATGAGTGTTTATTCCTATTTTTAAACTGGGTTGAGAGTCGCAGCACATATAGTCATCTTATTTGATTGATAAACTACTCTTAACCGCAGAGAGTATATGTGTTTTCTCAAAAAACATCTTAAAATAGTCCGCTAAAATGCGGCTTTTTTTGTATTAATACAAATGTTAACGTTTGTTTATATTTGATTAATGATTATAGGTATTTTGATACAGAAGCTCATAAAATTAAATATATCACTTGCTGAGGCTAGTTAAATCTGTATGAAGCAAGACTTACCTTTTACTTATGACTTTCAAATTATTGATGAATTTCTGCGGCAAAATTCGGTTAATCTTTTATCACTCAATCCCCAAAAACAGCTTATTACTTGCTTTACGGAATTAGAAAGTTT
This sequence comes from Nostoc sp. FACHB-190, assembly GCF_014696905.1. Taxonomy (NCBI): domain Bacteria; kingdom Bacillati; phylum Cyanobacteriota; class Cyanophyceae; order Nostocales; family Nostocaceae; genus Nostoc; species Nostoc sp. FACHB-190. The sequence goes on along the minus strand of NZ_JACJQW010000001.1, from coordinate 450,652 downwards.
AATTGAGGAAGAAACTACAGATATTAGACTGATATCGAATTTGCAAAATACCTTGGAATGTATTTTAGAAGCTCAATTAGAAAACTTTCCCGGTAATATTTTTTGGGATTGTGATTTTATGGTAAGTAGTATTTTGCGGCAAGCTTTAGCAGTGGCAGATGAGGCTATTGGTTTTTTAAAGATGTTTACTGATAAAATGGTTGCTCTTAGCAAGTTATTTGGTATTCATCAAGAAATTCGCTTTTGTTATGTTCACGATTTTATGTATGGTTTTGACTGGGCAAGATGGGTACAAAAAGACCCGCAAAATCGCGCCCATATAGAACCTTTTAGTTTATTTTTTTTAGATTATTTGCTGACTAAAGGTCAAGAATTAATTCATCGGATTAATCACGATCAACCGACATATTATCAGTTGTGTGCTACTGGTTTTCGGAATCCTTTTCCGTTTTCTCGCACGCCAGAAGATGAATATCGATTGTTAACTTATCTTGCTAGTGAAGGCTTTATCCCTGTTACAGCTTGGAATTGGCATAGTCAGCCTGTTTGGAATCAACCTTTTCAGGAAATACGTCAGCAGTTAGCATTACAGTTGAATATTCAACCACAAAGGCGATGAGTGGAAAAGTGCTGAGTGCTGTACACTGAGCGCACTTGTACTGAGCGCAGCCGAAGTAGTCGAAGTGTGAGTGCTGAGGAAACTAAAAGTAAGTTATGAAAATTGTTGATTTAATTAGTTGGTTTGAAGAATGGGCGAATCCGGCTTGGTGTGAAAGTTGGGATAATTGTGGTTGGCAAGTTGAGCCTGGGGTTTTGCAAGAGTCGGCGCGGGTGTTAGTGTGTTTAACTCCGACTTTGGCAGTGATGGAGGAAGCGATCGCCCATCGTGCTAATCTGATTTTTGCCCATCATCCGTTAATTTTCACCCCTCCCAAATCTTTTCGGCGTGGTGAGGCAATATCCGAAATGGTACGATTAGCCTTCATTCACAATATTGGGATATATACTGCCCATACGAATTTTGACCAAGTACCAGACGGAACGGCCGATGTCTTGGCTCAAATTTTAGAACTTCAGCAAGTCTCGCCTATAGTACCGGCTGTCTCTGGGTTCGGTTACGGAAGAGTTGGTGAACTGGAAAAATCACTCACATTCCAAGAGTTACTCGCCATTATTCAACAGCGTCTTTCTCCCCCTGATTTAATTTTTTCCCCCACGGCTGATTTACAACAAAAAATTTCACGGGTGGCTGTTTTGGGTGGTTCCGGCGCGAGTTTCATTTCGGCGGTGGTAAAAACTGGGGCGCAGGTTTATTTAACTTCTGACTGCAAATTTCATCAGTTTCAAGAAAGCCGCGATCGCGGTTTAATCTTAGTTGATGCAGGTCATTACGCCACAGAACGTCCAGCTTGCGATCGCTTGTCACAAAAATTTATCTCTTTAAACCTTGACTGGGTGCAGTTAAGTCAACAAGATGAGGATTTCCGAGAGTTTTTTACTAGAGCATCAATTTAGCAGACATCTGGGACTAAGGGCGGTAAACCGATACTATAGAAAACTCCCACATTAGCAGCTACAATAAATCTTTTGGAACTTATGGGATGATACCAACAAGTGTATAAAACTTTCCTGATCCCAGGGAAAGTTATCCACAGGGGTGTTGTCTTCAATAACAATGTGGCTGATGTCCGATGCTTCTTGAACCATATAAAGCGATCGCCTCCTCCATCAGTTAGTCTTTTCTATACTTTAATAGAATAGAGATAACGCCGTGTGCAACTTTCTCTCAAACCTAACCCCCAACCCCTTCCCTACAAGGGAAGGGGAGCAATATTCAAAGCCTCTCTCCTTGCAGGGGAGAGGTTTGGAGAGGGGTTTCAAGAATAAGTTGTACATCGCGTGAGATACAAACCAAGCATATTTAATCACGCTAATTAAGCACAATTCCCATGACCACTTCTAAACGCCACTATCACATTACTACCTTCGGTTGCCAAATGAATAAAGCCGACTCAGAGCGCATGGCTGGCATTTTAGAAGACATGGGCTTTGAGTTTTCCGAAGATCCCAATAATGCAGATGTAATTCTCTACAACACCTGCACCATTCGAGACAACGCTGAACAGAAAGTATACTCTTACCTCGGCAGACAAGCCAAGCGTAAGCACGAACAACCAGATTTAACCTTAGTCGTTGCTGGTTGCGTCGCTCAACAAGAAGGCGAAGCACTGCTACGCCGCGTCCCAGAATTAGATTTAGTGATGGGGCCACAACACGCCAACCGCCTGAAAGATTTGCTGGAATCAGTGTTTGGCGGTAATCAAGTTGTCGCCACTGAACCAGTGCATATTATGGAAGATATCACCCAGCCGCGCCGGGACAGCAAAGTTACCGCCTGGGTGAATGTGATTTACGGTTGTAATGAACGCTGTACTTATTGCGTAGTTCCCAACGTGCGTGGTGTAGAACAGTCCCGCACCCCCGAAGCCATCCGCGCCGAAATGGAAGAATTAGGCAGACAAGGTTACAAGGAAGTAACTTTGCTTGGTCAAAATATTGACGCTTACGGTCGAGATTTACCCGGCTCAACATCAGAAGGACGACATCTGCACACCTTCACAGATTTACTTTATTACGTCCATGATGTGCCGGGAGTAGAACGGTTAAGATTTGCTACCAGTCACCCCCGTTATTTTACGGAAAGATTAATCAAAGCTTGTGCAGAGTTACCCAAGGTGTGCGAACACTTCCATATTCCGTTTCAGTCTGGGGATAACGATGTCTTAAAAGCGATGTCACGGGGTTACACTCACGAAAAATATCGCCGCATCATTGATACAATTCGCAAGTATATGCCGGATGCGTCAATTAGTGCGGATGCAATTGTTGGTTTCCCTGGTGAGACAGAGGCACAGTTTGAGAATACTTTGAAATTGGTGGAAGATATTGGGTTTGACCAATTAAATACAGCCGCCTATTCACCGCGCCCCGGAACACCTGCGGCATTGTGGGAAAATCAACTGAGTGAAGAAGTAAAAAGCGATCGCCTACAAAGATTAAATCATTTAGTGGCAATTAAAGCAGCCGAGCGATCGCAGCGTTATTTTGGTCGCATCGAAGAAGTATTAGTCGAAGACCAAAACCCCAAAGATAAAACTCAAGTCATGGGACGCACAGGTGGTAATCGTCTGACATTTTTTACAGGCGATATTAATGAGCTAAAAGGGCAATTAGTGAAAGTTAAAATCACCGAAGTTCGTGCTTTTAGCTTGACTGGTGAACCAATAGAAGTGCGGCAAGCTTTGACAGTTTAAGTGAATGTACACCACACTGAAAATAATTGTTTGTGGAGTCTTAATTAATTGCCAGATTTATTGCAAAGAATCACAATTAATCCCAAACAGTGTGGTGTCCTTATGTGTATACGTGGTATGAGAATTAGCTATATAAATTTAACCGCCGATTGAAGAGGATGAACGCAGATGAACGCAGATAAATTTGTGCTTAACATGATAAGGAAACGCTATATTTTTACTTATTTGATTTCATATTTCATAGTAATTAGTTGATTTTTGCATAACTACACAAAAGTAAATTTTAGAGTAACTCAGTACTTCCTAAATGAAGCGTTCCTCCTCATCAATGCCTACATTTGATATAATGCTTTTGCCTGCTATTAAAGCTCTAAAAATTCTAGGTGGCTCTGGTACAACTGAAGAGATATACGACCAAGTTGTTCAAATTTTGAACTTGCCTGATAAAGTTCTTGAAATACCTCATGGCAGTACTTCACAAAGTGAAGTTGAGTATAGACTAGCTTGGAGCCGTACTTACTTAAAGAAATATGGACTCATAGAAAACTCAGCACGGGGAATATGGTCATTAGTATCAACGTCTATAAATATAGATGAGTTGGATGCTAAAGAAATTGTAAAAGCTGTTCGTGAAGCCGAAAAAATCAAGCAGACACCAACAGAATCCACCGATGAATCACTTGTGCCTACAACACCCTTAGAAGAAGTTGCATGGCATGAACAACTTCATAAAACATTGTTGTCTTTGTCTCCTAATGCGTTTGAACGCTTAGTACAGCGATTATTACGTGAATCAGGATTTATACAAGTGCAAGTTACGGGTAAATCTGGTGACGGTGGTATTGATGGTGTAGGTATTGCCCGTCTTAGTGGTTTTTTGAGCTTTCATGTTCTCTTCCAGTGTAAGCGTTATCAAGGCTCAGTTACAGCAAGTCAAATTAGAGATTTTCGAGGAGCAATGCAAGGCCGTACTGATAAAGGATTATTTATTACAACTGGAACATTTACTAGAGATGCTATTAAAGAAGCTACGCGAGATGGCGCACCCCCAATTGATTTGATAGATGGTGAACAATTAGTTCAAAGATTGAAAGAATTAGGGCTTGGTGTAAAGATAATAATGATTGAGTCTGTTGAAGTTGATACAGATTGGTTTGCGAATATTTGAAGTTCAAGCCACGATACAGTATGTCAAATTCGACAAATTATGAGTAAAAAAACTGTTGGAGAATCAGGAAACTATAATGATGAACTTTTGGCTGAGTACAAATTTGATTACCAAAAAGCCAAACCAAATCGTTTTGTAAAAGAAACTACTTCATCTCAAGCATGGGTTAGTAATTTGATTGCTAACATTAATTTTAAAGATTCTAGTCCAAACTAATCAGCCAACTGCTATATGCCAAAAATTACCCTAGAAGTATCAGAAGAATTATCTCAACAGCTAGCACAAGTTGGCGATCGCTTACCGGAGCTACTGGCTTTAAGTTTGCAACAACCAGTAATCCCCGCAGAAATTTATCGATATATTCTGGACTTTCTAGCCAGCAATCCCACACCCGAACAAATTGCCCAATTTCAACCGACACCACAAATGCGAGAGCGATTACGTACTTTGGTAACACGTTCTAAGGCTGGGGAACTCACACCTGTGGAATTAAAAGAACTAGATGAGTACGAGAAGATTGAGCATTTGATGATCATGATTAAAACGGGTAATTTAGCTTATTTAGACAGTCAATCGTGAGTTTAAGTTATATTCCAGTTGCGCTGCGTCGTTTAGTCGAAGAACGAGCTAATCACAAGTGTGAGTATTGCTTGCTACCGACTAAAGTAGTGTTCTTCCCCCATGAAATCGATCATATTATTGCTGAAAAGCATGGTGGTAAAACAGATGCAGACAACTTAGCACTTACTTGCTGGCGTTGTAATCGTCACAAAGGTACTGATTTAGGCTCTTTTGATCCACAAACAGGTGCTTTCAGTTTTTTATTTAATCCTCGTACTCAACAGTGGTCTGAACATTTCAGTTTTTCAGAACTAACTATTGTGGGATTGACGGATGTAGGACGTACTACTGTTCATTTATTGCAAATGAATAACGAAGAAAGAATTGCAGAAAGACAGAGATTACCATAATTAGCTGATGTTATAAAGCGATCGCAAGTAATTCCCCCATCATGAATCAACGCTTCATTTATTCCAGTATTTCACAAGCGATCGCTCGACACTCATCAAATCACCCAGGCGCACCAACACACCAACCAACAGCGTTTGCACCACTCGCGGAATACCGACAAGAAATATAGGAATCTGATTTTTAGTTTTTTAATTTTGACTTCTCCAGCTTTGCCTGAGTGCCTCCTGCCTCTTATTACAAATTCCAATTGCGGCGGAAATGGAAGAAGCCTTCCAATCTATCTTGCACATCTGGATGGTTATTTAATCTTTGCTGATATTCTTGGGCAGTTTGGGTGAGAATTTCGGAAAAATTGGGATAAATAGGTGCTAAGTCAGCTAAATTTTTGACTTTAATTTTTTGGTTGATAGCTAATGTAATTAAATTCATTAACTCTCCGGCATTTTGACCTAAGATAGTTGCACCTAAAATTTCGCCATTACGTAGGACAATTAATTGACAAATACCTGTAATTTCGCTGTTAATTTGGGCTGCTGCTAAAGATTTAAAATATTGTCGTAAAACTAAAAATTTATCGGGGCGAAATTGCCTGATAGCTTGGGTTTGATTTAAACCAACTTGCGCTAACATTGGCTGGGTAAATATTCCCCAAGGTATGTGTTGATAATTCACCTCTAATCTAGGGAAAAATAGGGCATTATTCAGGGCGATTCTGGCTTCATAATTAGCAACGTTGATAAAGTCATAACCACCAATGACATCACCACAAGCATAAATCCGGTTGTTGGTGGTTTGCAGTTTATTGTTGACTAATAAACGATGCTGATACCATTTCACGCCAACGGCTGCTAAATTGAAAGATGCAAAATTTGGTTGTTGTGCTGTGGCTACTAAAATTTCATCAGTTTCAATTGCTTTATCTCCAGCTTGTACCCATTTTTTATCATCAATTTGTCTGACTTGGGTGACGACTGTTTGCGTTAAAATATGTACACCATCAACTTCTAATTGTGCCTGTATCAGTTGGGCAATTTCTGGGTCAATATTTGGCAGAATATAAGGATGTTTAATGACTAATGTCACAGTACAACCCAACCGGGCTAAAGTTTGGGCAATTTCAATACTTTGAGGTACGCCACCCAGAATTACCCAATTTTGGGGCAATGTTCTTTTTTTGAGAGATTGCCAAATATTATTTAAGGTAATGTAACCAGTGTTTTGTAAACCTTCAATATTGGGAATTCTGGGACGAGAACCACTGGCTAATAAATAGGTGCGTCCCCTTAACAGGCGGAGAATTTGTTGAGGTGCAGACTGAGTTAATTTTTCATCATTTTGATAAACAGCAAATGCCAAATGCGGCGAAGGTTGAAATTCACCTTTGCCAAAAATTACATCAACGCCTTGTGCGGCTAATGTGGCTGGAGAATTGAGTTCTTGGATGTTGGCGGCAACTGTGTCAGCATATAGCATTGCCTCTTGCCACGCGAGGGATATGTGGCATTTTTCGGCGATGTCCGCATGATTGGTACGAATACCAAAACCATCAGCTTGATTGAGAGACTGTAAGCGGTTGGCAATTTCGCTGAGGGTGTGATGATAAATAAATCCGTAATTTATTTGTGGTTCTACTAGGGCAACTTTAGCGTGCCATTTGGTTGCAGCTAAAGCCGCATAGCGTCCGGCGAGGCTACCGCCAATAATCACGACATCATAATCAATGGTCATTAGTTGTTAGTCAATGGTCATTTGTCATTTGTCATTAGTTAATTGTAGAGACGCTAATCATTTCGTCTCTACAATTGTTAGGTGACGAATTACTTAAAGCGATGTGCGACTTATTCTTGAAACCCCTCTCCAAACCTCTCCCCGAAGCGGAGAGAGGCTTTGAATCTTGCTCCCCTTCCCTTGTAGGGAAGGGGTTGGGGGTTAGGTTTGAAAGAAAGTTGCACACGGCGTTACCTACTAATTGTTCAGTAATGCTTGCAGGGCTGTTAATAAACGTTGGTTATCGGACACAGAACGCACAGCGACACGGAAGAAGCGATCGCCTAATTCTTTAAAACTCAGGCAATCTCGAATTAAAATCTGATGATGTTGGAGTAATTGTTGCTGTAACTGCAAACTCGATGTTTGTGATGTCACTAGTAAAAAGTTGGCAGCACTGGTGTGAGGTTGCAGTCCTTGGATGGCGGCTAAACCTTGAAACAGTTGGTTTCGGGTAGGTGGTAGCCATTGCCAAGTTTGCTGTTGAAAATTTTGGTCGCTGATGACAGCAATGGCGGCGGCCGCAGCGAGATTGTTGACAGGCCAGGGATCGCGCCACGTCTGCCACCGTGACAAACGATCCGGGTGGGCGATCGCATATCCCAGTCTTAGCCCCGGCAGACTGTAAAATTTGGTTAGCGATCGCAACACGACTAAATTCTTATGTTCCTGCACCACGGAAATCAGGCTTTGTTCTGTTTCTGGTGGCACAAAATCCATAAACGCTTCATCCACTACCACTAAGGCAAACTCTTCTAACAGTGGTAAAATCTCCTGCCGCGAAAACATTTTGCCTGTGGGGTTGTGGGGATTGTTTAACAATAACCCATGTTGTTTGGTGAGTGAGCGAGGGGGCAGGGGTTGAGGGGTGTGGGGAAGAAAAACTTCATTTTGTCTCCTTGTCTCCTTGTCTCCCTGTCCCAAATTGATCGGGAACTCCAGAACTTTAGCGTTGTAAGCCGTCAAGGTGCGGTAGTAATCACCAAAGGCTGGAGTCAACAAGATTGTTGCAGATAGTTCTGCTAATTCTCTACCTACCAAAGTTAATAATTCGGCGGAACCGTTACCCGGCAAAATCCACTCTGGCGGTAATTGATGGAAGTGACTGAGAGCAAGTCTCAGTTCACTATATTCTGGTTCGGGATAGTGCCTCAGACTACCAATTTGAGATTGAATCGCAGCGATCGCACTATCCGGTGGCCCTAATGGACTGATGCTCGCAGAAAAATCAAGAATAGCATCACGGGGACAGCCAGCCAGTGCTGCTGCCCAGGCTAAATTTCCCCCGTGTGCTGGTTGCTGCATCAAAATCAAAATTCCCCAAACTAAACCTAAGATTTTGGGGGTGCAACTCTTTCTCTAAAGAGTTTACCAGCAGAGAAAGCAGGCACTTTAGTTGCCGGAATTTCCATTTTTTCGTTTGTTTTGGGGTTACGACCTTCACGGGCTTTACGTTCCCGTGATTCAAAGGAACCAAAACCTACCAGTGTCACCTTATCACCAGAAGAAACCGCTTCAATAATGGTTTCTAAAGCAGCAGTCAAAACTGCATCTGCTTGTTTTTTGGTAACGCTGGCTTTTTCTGCGACTGCATCAACCAATTCGCCTTTGTTCATATAAACTCCTTCAGGTTTAGTTGAGATTTCTTTTAGATGTACTGTGTAGCATCTTTACTGAAACCTCTGTTTGCGGAACTACAAAAGTCGTGTTTCGGGAGTACTTTTACTCAAAATCGCTACACATCCCTTCTGCTCGACTTTTCAATGAATCATTCTAAGGTGTAGTAGCCAGAAGTGGATATATGAAACCGTTAATTTATATGGATTTCAGGATTTTTTGGGTTTTTTGGGGGTGTGTTGCACTCAAAACCACCCTGAAAGTAGGAATAAATACTTAGTAAAAACCCCTGTTGTGAGCGCAACAATTAAATTATTGGGCGAGAGAAAAACCCCTGTTGATGTTTCTTTGCTGCCTGATTTCGCCAATTTTCCCAGGTATGATTTCCCTAGTAGCGATCGCGCTTCATTTCTCTGGATTCAGCACATTCAGACGATTCCGCCCATTCGCAATCAGCCAATTTTTAGCTTTGGCATCAGTTATTTACGCCCTTGGACAGTGATTTTAAGACTCCGTGCCGTGTAATTGTAAAATAACTTAACGTTTTACAAGGCTGGACGATGCTGAATCCAAGGTTTTGCGGCTTCAATTTGGGCGGCGAGACTAATTAAAGTTGCTTCCGCCGCAGGTTTACCCACCAGTTGCACACTGATAGGTAGACCATGACTATCAAAACCCACAGGTAAGGCGATCGCAGGTTGTCCAGTGGCGTTGGCAGGGGGACAAGGGGCAACCCAGCGCATAATATTCTGAAATGTCTCTTCGGGACTCAACGCCGCCCATTCCCCGACGCGCATGGGTGAATGTAAATACACTGGCAACACCAACACATCAAAATTCTCAAAAAATGCCACAATTTGCCGGGAGACGATTTGCAATTGGGATAAAGCCCGGAGATATTCAGCCACAGAACCAGTACGCGCCAATAACCAACGATTCACAGGCTGCAAAGCCTCCACAGGTAGTCCCGATGCGGCAACTCCCGCTTGCCAAACAATTTGGAATGGTTCGACTAAGCCGCTAAAATCTGGACAGCTTTCGGTCACAGTATTACCCAATTGTTCTAATAACTGGACTGTTTGCAATACACCTTGCTGACAGTTCGCGTCAGCCGTTCCCAAAGGTAGGATTTTTGTTGAGAAGGCAATACGTAAGCCCGAAACTTTGGCTTGGGTAGCAGCCAGAAAAGAAGGTTCAGGATCAGGTAGCCAGTAGGGATCACCAATGAAGTAACCAGAAATAGCATCTAACATCGCGGCTGCATCAGCCACAGTCCGGGCGATGGGGCCGTTGACAGCAATTCCCCCCAAGCGATCGCCGACAGGGGCTTTGGTGACTCTACCCCGTGATGGTTTAATCCCCACCAAACCACAACAAGCCGCCGGGCCACGAATGGAACCACCACCATCAGAACCTTGCGCGATCGCACATAATCCGGCGGCGACGGCGGCGGCGGCACCACCACTAGAACCGCCGGAAGTATATTCTAAATTCCAAGGATTTCTAGACGGGGGAAAACTTGTGGGTTCGGTGTAAGGAAAGGAACCGATTTCGGAGGTGGCAGTTTTACCAAGAATAATAAAACCTGCTTGTTTAATTCGCGTTACCACCCCATCATCATAATTAGGAATATTGTTTAATAACGCCGGATTGCCGTAGGTACAAGGCACACCAGCCACGGTGTTGAGGTCTTTAATCGAAATTGGCACACCAAAAAAAGGCGGCAGTTCGGCGGCTGTGGCCAGCATTTCGGTTTTTGCTTGGGCATCAGCGATCGCGAGTTCTGCCGTTACCGTAAAATAACTTCCCAATTGGGGATTCAATCGCTCAATTCTTTGTAAATATATTTCCACCAACTCCAGTGGCGACACCTCCTGATGGCGGATTAATTGCGCCAACTCCACTGCTGAAGTAAACGCTAAATCAGTTTCATTCATTTTTGACCCTCCGAACTTGAGATTTTAAATTTTAGATTGAGCCTCTATCCCCCAGTAAAGAAGCTTTGTCGGCAAATCTGGCGACTTGAGAGGTGTGGCGTAGTCAATCTCAAATCTAAAATTGATTGACTTTAATTAGAACATGTGCATTTATCGAAAATTTTTCAATTGAGTTTGTTACTTTCGCAGTAGTTTCGGGAAGTATGAATCAATAGCGCCTCAGATTTGCTATCTATCAGGACGCTGAATCTACCACCAACTAAGACGAAGCTTGTTTTCAAGCTACCACCTTGCTGCATAGTCATTTTAATTGTTTCACATCAACTTTCGGCAAATCCCCAAGGGATATTTATGGCTGATTTAGAAACGCTGGTAAATGAATTACCAAAAATTGTTCATGGTCTGAGGCTCAATATTGGACATGCTCATGACATCATGCAACAAATTGTCATGATTAATCATGGTCAAGAGCAACTCCGCAATATTCAAGAGAAAATCAAGTCTAGCCAGTTAGAGAAAACACCGATAACGACAGGCGCTTATTTAGATGTAGCACTAAAGCCAGTTATAGATGAAGATTACACAGTCTACATTTATAAATATGATTATCCTGGATTACTGACAGCCAAATTTGGACAATTACCAGTAGATATTTCCCTCAAGCAAATTCAGTCCAAAATCGAAGTTTGGGTTGATTGGGGTGATTTAATCCAAGCGATCGCTGCTGATATTCTAAGTGATATCAAATTAGTCCAACAACTCAACCTTGATGCTAGTCATGACAGTATTCCTGCCACATTTCAAGCTGTCGAAGAAGTTTTAAAAATCCAACTCGATTTGAATAAGCCAAAAATCTTACAACAGCAAATTCAGCAGATTATTCAAGCTCAAGAAGATGCTTTTAAAATTAAGGAAAGATTAGAATTTATTTTTGACAATATTAAGCAGAGTCATAACTTATTGAGTATTTTATTGGGAGTCTCCGCCTTTTGTGGGAAATCTGGCTTTGCTCTAGAGTGGTTAGATGATGATCAAGAATTAATTATATCTGGTGATGGTAGATTACAAGAATTAACAGATATTATCAATGATTGTGAATTTTATCAAAGTAAAATCGATGCTTTAATTTTGCAGATTAGTACTTTGAGAGTGAAATCAGAAAAAAAAATACCTAAACCCAAAACTGAACAATGGAAATTATTTGAGTTTAACCCGCCAAAAAAGTTTAAACAGCAACACCTAACGCATTATGGCGGAATATTTGTGGTGAGTTTATTAGCTTTAGGTTTTGGGGGGTGGATAATTAAAGCAGAACTACCCAAACTCCAACAACTCCGCTCTAAATTTAATCAAGAAGAAACTGCGATCGCTAATTTAAAATCCGCCCAAAATTTGGGTTTAGAAGCCTCTGGTTTAGTACAATCGCCACCCCATCCTTTAGTAGTTTGGCAACAAGCTGAATCGAAATGGCAAGAAGCAATCAAATTACTAGAAAATATACCGAAAAAAACATCAGTTTTTATTAAAGCGAAAGATAAATTAGTTCTTTATCGCTTAAATCACCAAGCAATCAGTCAAAAAGTAATTGTAGAGAAACAAGCTCTCAATAATTTAGCAACAGCCCATAAATTAGCCATAGAAGCCAACTTTTTGATCCAAAGCTCACCTCGTTCTCGCTCAGTCCGCCGACAAGCAAAATCTAAATGGCAACAGGCGATTAAAATTTTAAAAACAATTCCTGCAAATACATTTGTGTCGCAACAAGCGAAAGAAACACTAGTAAATTATCAAGCCAATTACCGAGAAATTAGTAAAAATATCTAAATAATATAGGAATCATCTTGGACTTTTAAAAATACGTATAAATGTAGGATGTGTTAGCGACAGAGTAACGCATCTCTCAAAGCTTTCGGTGCGTTACGGCTTACGCCTAACACACCCTACTGGCTATCTCCCTTGTGTCCCTTTTAAACCATATTCTCAATTAGATAACAAATGTCCTGCTAACCAACTTTCTAAATCAGCTAAAACTTCTTGATAATTGAGGTCATCTTGTAGTTCATGATAAGCCTCTGGATAGATAATTCTTGTCTTATCTTGACAAGCAGTTAGTTGCTCATAAAAAATCTGACTGCCTTCTGGTAATGTGATTCTGTCTGCGCCACCGTGGAGAATTAATAATGGTAATTGCCATTCATTAGTATGGTTATTAATCCAATTAACAGTATTCAAAAATTCTGTTGCTAAACGAGCCGTTCCTAAAGTGTGTCGTAAAGTATCTTGAGCATAGATAGCTAAAACCTTCTCATCTCTTGCACCAGCAGATAAATCAAGACCAGTATTTAAAGTAAACCTTGGCCATATTCGTGATAGCAATTGTCCTAGTAATAGCTTAATCTGTGACACACCAACTTTTCCTAAACTTGGTGCAAGAAGAATCACACCTTTCAGGACAGCCGCAGCTTGGGGATAACGCAAAACATAATCTAAAACAACTATTGAACCTAAACTATGACCTAACAGAAAAATTGGTAATTTTGGTTGTTGAGCTTGAATTAATTCTAAAAAAATTCGCAAATCTTCGCGGAATTCTGCCCAAGCATTAATATATCCTCTTTGCCCTGGAGAACGTCCATGACCACGCAAATCAAAGCTATAAACAGCATATTGTTTAGGGATAAAATGCTGAACTATGTTATTGTATTTGCTACTATGACCGCCCAAACCATGCACAATCACTAATACAGCTTTGACATTACCTGTTGGTTGCCAGCTTTGGTAATAAAGGTCTATTTCCCCAATACCCCGAAATGTACTTTCGTTGTGGTCAATCATAAAGTTAATTTTGCAGTTTATATCTACCCTTTATAAGGGAATTTTTTCGTTTTTTACCAATAATTAAAATATCTAAGAATTACAAAGTTAAATATTTTTTTATTTCTAAATTTTGCTAAATTCATATCCCCGACTTATTTAAGAAATTGAGGATTTCTGCTGCTTAGGATTATCTATGATTACTATAGATTTTTTCAAATGATTAAAATAAGTTTATCAAAAGAATTAAAATTATAAATCACGATTAATGAGATTTTTTTATCTAAATAGTATTTACTAGATTTTATGATCTACGGTAATTACTGATGAGAAGCAAGATGGTTTAGGATATTCCATTTGGCAATACTTCATAACTGTCAAATATCGTAGATAAATTTTTTTAATATTCTATATCTGTGAGGAGTGGTCATGGCTAAGTATCTCCTAGCTTCTGCTAGTGGAGCTAGTTTTTTATGTTTAATTAATGGATTGTTACCCATACAAGCCCTAGCTAACTCCGTACCAATAGATAATAATTCATTGGTAAATGTTCCGCAAAAATCAGCAATTATCAACAGCCAAGTTGCTGCTACTGAAACTAAGTTGATTCTTGCCGATGGTAGCCAACCACAAGCACCGGCTATCAAAAGTGAGGCAGAAATACAAGATTCCTCAGCGTCTCATGAGTTGCAGACATCAGACAATAACGATAACCCTCAAGTAACATCTGTATCACAATTGTCTGATGTGCAACCAACTGATTGGGCTTTTCAAGCCTTACAATCTTTGGTGGAACGCTATGGTTGTATTGCTGGTTATCCCAATGGTAGTTATCGTGGCAATCGTGCTATGACTCGTTATGAGTTTGCAGCAGGCTTAAATGCTTGTTTAGAACGAGTTAACGAACTCATCGCCACAGCCACTTCTGATTTAGTTAAAAAAGAAGATTTAGCAACCTTACAAAAATTACAAGAAGATTTTGCAGCAGAACTCGCAACTCTCCGGGGACGAGTGGATGCACTAGAAGGACGCACCGCCGAACTAGAAGCCAATCAATTTTCTACTACTACTAAACTCAATGGCGAGGTAATTATTGCCGGGATTGGTGCTACAGGTGGCGCACCTAATCAGGGTGATCCTAATATTATTTTGGTGAACAGAGTTCGGTTAAATCTCAGCACTAGTTTTACCGGGAAAGATTTATTAATTACTGGTTTGCAAGCTTATAACTTTTTGGGTGATGTAAATGGTAGTGGAAGCTTACAAAATAGTTTAGGGTTAGCTTCTGATTTATTGGTTTCTAGTAGTGCGAGGACAAGTTTTGAACCGCTTTTTCCTGGTTTTGATGTGAAAACTTTATCCGCGCAGTCAGCGAACAGCGTACAACTATATAAATTACTGTATGTTTTTCCAGTCGCGGATAAGTTAACGTTGTTTGCGGGAACTGCGGCGGAAGCAACAGACGCTTTTCCTGCTATTACACCTTTTTATGGTGAAGGAAATGAGTCGATTTCGCGGTTTGCAGGTTTAAATCCTGTGGCGCGAGTTTCTGGTGGGACTTCGGGAACTGGTTTAGCATCGGCGGCGGGATTTATTTTTAGTATTTCTCCCCAGTTAGATTTCAGAGCTTTGTATGGTAGTGTTAACGCTAACATACCGCAGGAAGCAGGTGATATTGTTCCTGGGGTTTCTAACACGCCTTTGGGTGCGGGTGTGTTTGGTGGTAGTAATGTAATCAGCACTCAATTAACTTTTAAACCTACTAATTCGATAGATGTAGGTTTAAACTATGCCCACAGTTATCACGAAATTAACATCTTAGGTACAGGATTAGTTCGTGATGATATTGGCGCGTTAGCTGGTGTTGAGTTAGGGACACCTGTCACACTTAATTCCGTTGGTGGTACGTTAACTTGGCGCTTTTCGCCGAAGGTAGCTTTGTCTGGTTATGGTGCTGCGATGTTTGTGGATGCTTCTTCTAGTGGTGCTGTTAATGCTTCCACTACATTTACTAGCTGGATGGTAGGGCTGCACTTTAATGATTTATTTAAATCAGGCAATAATGCAGGGATTATTTTTGGACAACCGTTGTTTCGTTCTGATGCTAGTGGTTCGGCACAACTGGCTCCAGATGGGGTAAATCGTGCTACTCCTTATCATTTAGAGGCGTATTATCGCTTTAAGCTGACAGATAATATCAGCATTACTCCTGGTGCTTTTGTGTTGTTTAACCCTGAAGGTGACAGCAGAAATGAAACTACTACTGTCGGTGTTTTGCGGAGTACATTTACTTTTTAGCAGGACTTACGCACCAAGATTGTCTGTGAAGATTGGGTGTAAGGGTGTGTGGTGTAAGGGTTTTAGATACATACACACGCCACTTGGCTCAAGTCGGGAAACCCGCTCATGCCAGTGGCTCCCCTATACCCCTGCACCCTTGCCAAAGAGAGTCGGGGATTTGGGGAGCAAAGGATAATACTTTTACACCTACTGTTTTTCTTAGAAGACTACAAAGGATTAGCCTCTGTCACCACTTCTGGTAGGGGAATAAACTCTGTTTCATTCGGCACACTGGCAAAACGGTTGTCGCGCCAATCGGCTTTTGCTTGTTCTATTCGTTCTGGTCGGCTAGAAACAAAATTCCACCATTTGTAACGTTGACCCAACGGCTCACCACCAATCACAATACATCGAGCCGCAGTATTAGCAGAAACTTTGACTTCATGATCTGGCTCTAGAATAGCGAGGCGATACGGTTCTAGCGGTTCATTATTAATACTCAGCCCTTCAGTAACGCTGTATACTGCTCTTTCAGAATAACCAGCCGGGACATTAAAGTTAGTATTGGCAGAAAGTACCACGTCTAAATAAAGGATAGGAGAAAACACCTTTACAGGTGAGGTATAACCAGAAGCTTCTCCAGCAATTAGTTTGATAACAGCGCCATTTTCTGACCAACTAGGGAGAGTTTCAGCCTTATAGTGAACAAACCAAGGGTCAATTTCTTCGTACTCAACAGGTAAAGCAATCCAAGTTTGAATACCATGAATTGTAACTTCATTGAAGCGGTCAAAGTCAGGCGATCGCTCTGAATGCACAATTCCCTTTCCCGCCGTCATCCAGTTAACTGCACCCGGTTGAATTTCTTGCACCACACCTAAACTATCACGGTGCATAATTGCACCATCAAATAAGTAAGTCAGCGTTGCCAAATTAATATGAGGATGTGGACGGACATCAATACCTTTGTTAGCTGGCAAAACAGAGGGGCCAAGATGATCAAAAAAAATAAACGGCCCGACCATTTGACGCTGAGGATATGGCAAACTACGGCGGGCAATAAACCCACCCAAATCTTTCACTTCTGGTTCAATTATTTGAAGTATTGCCATTTGTAATGGGGGGTAATTGGTAAATGCTGAAATTATTATATTTGATATGTGAACATCAGAGATGAGGGAGATAAGGGAGACAAGGAAGACAAGGGAGAGATGCTAATCAATAATTTAGGATTTTTATTGTATATATGTATATATACTGACTGCTATTTCCCACGGTTTTGCGCTTTAACTCACTTCCTTGATTACCTCCTCAGCAATTTTACGAGATTAATAGTCAAATTTTATAAATCCACAAAATAATCTAGTAGTTATACTATGTTCTTCTCAAAATATCGTTGTAACTTTAGAGGGGTGACAATGGACTAAAGGAAATTTCCGCTATGGGTTTATCCAATCAATTTCAACAGAAGAACGGCTTCTTAACCCAGCTACGTCATCAGCTTGATGTTTTAGAAATCCGTAATGATCAACTTGCTAGAATTTTGTGTAAACTTATTCCTGCTCATTGTCCCTTTGAAAGAACTGTATCAGTTTTAGGGCGGAAACTGTTTCACATTCCACCTTTGTGCAAGTTAAATCCGTTTTATGAACAAGTAGTTAGTCTGCGTTTCAAATGTTTGATGTATCTGGCAGATGAATGTGGTGAAGATGTGACCAAATACTGTTAGATATGTAGTAACACCAAATTGATCTGAAAAAATATAGCATTCCTATTTGATATGGGAACAGAAGAGACAAGGTAGACAAGGTAGACAAGGAGTCCCGATGAAACAAGCTTCATCGCCAAGTATGAAAGTGGGACTAGCATTGTTACTCAGCACTCAGCACTCAGCACTTTCAAGTCAGAGATATTTGCAAATCATTTACGACTGCTATATTATTTCAAAGTTTGCGGTGTGATGATGAACTTGAATCAGTATGATTACTTATTAGTACTTGATTTAGAAGCAACTTGTTGTGATCAAGGAACTATCAAACGGCATGAGATGGAAATCATCGAAATTGGAGCCGTGATGGTTGAGGCGCAGACTTTAAAAGTTATCGATGAGTTTCAAACTTTTATCAAGCCAGTGCGTTATCCCAAACTGACTGAATTTTGTAAATCATTAACATCGATTACTCAGACACAGGTTGCACAAGCGCCAGAATATCCCGAAGCGATCGCTATACTGCAAAAATGGTTATCTAATTACCCCAATGCTGTGTTTGGTTCTTGGGGAGATTACGATCGCAACCAGTTTAAACAAGATAGCAAGTTTCACAATCTTCCTTTTCCGATTGCTTATCCTCACGTCAATCTCAAACAACAGTTTAGTGACAGCCAAGGCTTATCCAAGCGATATGGTATGGCAGAA
Source organism: Nostoc sp. FACHB-190 (assembly GCF_014696905.1). Classification (NCBI taxonomy): domain Bacteria; kingdom Bacillati; phylum Cyanobacteriota; class Cyanophyceae; order Nostocales; family Nostocaceae; genus Nostoc; species Nostoc sp. FACHB-190. Next base: position 432,367 of record NZ_JACJQW010000001.1, on the reverse strand, counting down.
GCATTGCAACTCGTCAATATAGAATTACAAGGAACTCATCATCGTGGTATTGATGATGCAAAAAATATTGCTAAACTCTTACCTTGGATTTTGAATCGACAAAACTTGTAGTCAGTTAGCTCGTTGTTTTTAGCATATCTGATTATCCACAAAAACTATCTTCAGATAGATGCTTTTTAAAATTTCCTAGAATGTCTAATTCAATCAAAACTAAACAGTGATTAAAAACAGCTTGTGTATCTAGGTTACAGGCTGTTTTTTGATTTTTTTTGCTGAAGTTTTAAGTAAATATGTTTTATTCACCATTCGGATGACTGCAAAATTGATAGTTAATGATTTGGTTAAGAAAAAAGCATTTTTTATTTGCGCTCATTCACTTAATACTTAGGTGGTCTAGTATAATAACGACGTTAATTGCCAATCAAAGCATAGAATTAGACTGTTGGATTTAAACTTTTCTTAAATTATTTTGTTCTGTAAATCAATACACTTTTCTCAAATAAGATTCATTGCATTTATCACTAGCCTCATATATCTATTAAATATAATTTGTGATTTTCATTCATCAACCGTTAGATAAAATTTGGTTGTCATATTTTTATCGTTGGTAATAATCCTTGATTTTAGAGGTTTATAGGCATCATTTCAGAATCACATTAAATGCTCTGGCTAATATTTGAAGATTAGGTTAAATATCTAAAATACTACTGCCATACCACTCAATTAACTCAATCCTAAAAATTCATCAAGTGTTTATATATTAAACAGTAATTTTACTAATCATTTTTTAGTACGGAAATAGGTTATGGATTTACCTTTACAAAAACTATAGAGAGCATTTTATAAACTGAATAGATGAATTTGAATCACTGCATTTTTCTGGAAATTAAGGTAATAAATCCCTACAATTTTTCTGCCAGAAAATCTTAGTAATTAATTTGCCAACTATCTACCCTCAAATAGCATCTATGAAACTGAATCACCAACTTTACCTATACTCATCTCTAGCTAAATTTCGCTGGGTGAAAAATAGCTATACAGCAAAAATTATGCTGGTAGCTTTTTTAGGGACTCATGTACCATTGCTGACTTTACTATTCTGGTTTGTGACATCTAACTCCTATTCTTGGGAGATAGCAGTAAAAGTATTGTTAATTGCTTTATTCTCTACACTTGCAGGTACAGCCGCAACACTATATGCACTTCGATATCTTCTGGCTCCGGTTATTTTAACTTCGGCGGCACTACAAGATTATTTTCATACTAAAAAATTACCGGAACTGCCTACAGAATATGTAGATGAGGCAGGTACATTAATGGCAGATACTACCCAAACTCTGCACAAGTTAGATGAGTTAATTCATCAAATTACTAATTATGATAATTTAACTGGATTACCCAATCGGGATTTATTCTGCGATCGCCTGTATCAAAACATATCACAATCGCACAATCAGCAGCAGCTTGCAGCATTGCTGGTGCTGGGTATTGACGATTTCGCAGGTATGAGTTACGGGTTGGAGCATGAAAAATCCAACTTGCTGTTAAGAGCAGTTGCCCAACGTTTAACTAATTGTATAAGTCAAACGGATATCCTATCCCATTTGAGCCAAGATGAATTTGCGATCGCCCACACTGATATACTCTCCTTTGAGAATGTCATTAAACTCTCGCAGTTACTTTTAAATACAGTCTCCAAACCTTTCTTAATCGAAGGGCAGCAAATTCACATTACCGCCAGCGTTGGCATCACAATCAATAGTGTAGGCGATCGTAATTCTGTAGATCAATTATTACAACAGGCTCACATCGCCCTTTACCAAGCAAAACAGCAAGGGCGCAGTCAATATCGCTTCTATTCCCCAGAAATTAACGCTCAGTTGCAAGAGCGATTAACACTAGAAAATGAATTACGGGGAGCATTAGAACGTAGAGAAATGGTAGTTTACTATCAACCCCTAATTGATTTGCATACTAGACAAGTAACCGCACTAGAAGCACTTGTACGTTGGCAACATCCCATACATGGTTTGATTTCTCCCGCCAAATTTATCCCCATTGCCGAAAACAACGGTTTAATTATCTCAATTGGAGAATGGGTATTACGTACCGCCTGCGCTCAAAATCGGGCTTGGCAATTAGCTGGAATGGAACCTATTCGGATGTCAGTCAACCTTTCAGCCAGACAGTTTGAAGAACCAAACTTAGTAGAGGTTGTCAAACAAATCCTGCAAGAAACAGAGTTACCACCATCCTACTTAGAATTAGAAGTCACCGAAAGCTCTTTAATGGGTGACATTCAACGTTCTGTAAAAACCCTCAAACAATTACGAGAACTGGGCGTATGGTTAGCCTTAGATGACTTCGGTACTGGTTATTCTTCTTTAAACTACTTGAACCGTTTCCCTGTAAATATGATCAAAATTGATCGTTCATTTGTACAAGATGTCATATCTAACCCGGAGAGTGCAGCTATCACCGATGCCATTATTGCCTTAGCCAAAAGTCTCCAGTTAAACATCACCGCAGAAGGAGTAGAAACCCAAGAACAGCTAGAGTATTTACAAAAATGTGGCTGTCAAGAAGGTCAAGGATATTACTTTGGTATCCCTGCACCTGCTGAGAAAATTACTCAACTGTTTCAGCAAAATTTACACCCGCTAGAAGAAATAGCTGCATAAAACTCATAAGTAGTATTGTAATAGTAGCCAGTTATTGTAGAGACGTTGTATACAACGTCTCTACAATATTTATAGAGTGCAGTGTCTTATAGAACCTGTATAAACATCTACATAAATTGAAAAAATAATTTCCAAGCAATGTTAGCTAAAACAGCCATTAATCGGATTTCAACTCTATTTTCTCTCTATCCTTGGTTGAGCGTAGTTATTTTTTCAATACTGGGTCTTATAGGTATTCTCAATCATGCAATGTGGCGTGATGAACTCAACCCTTGGTTGATTGTGAGAGATAGTGAATCTTTCACAGATTTAATTGCCAATATTAAATATGAAGGGCATCCAGTCTTGTGGTATTTTTCTCTAGCATTTTTGAGAAGAATTGCCGACAATCCCTTAATTATGCAATTATTTCACTTATCTATTACAATTACTGCGGTTCTTATATTTTACTTATATAGTCCCTTTAAAAATAAACATAAATTACTATTTATTTTTGGTTATTTTCCTTTTTATGAATATTTTCTAATTTCCCGTAACTATGCTTTTAGTCTCCTATTTATTTTTGCTTTTTGTGCTGTCTTTCCATCTCGAAAAAAAACTTATTTGTATTTATCTAGTTTAATAGGCTTATTAGCAAATAGTAGTGCTTATGGATTACTCGTTTCATTGGCTTTATCATTAACACTGCTATTTGAATTTTGTTTTGATAGTGAGCAGAGGAGAAAATATTTTGAAACCAGTAAAAAATATGATTTGATTTTAAGTTTTTTAATAGTTATATTTTCTTTAATATTATCAGTTTATATTATTACTCCGCCTGCCAATAGTTATTTACATGGCGGATTAAACAACGGATGGTCAACACATTTAGATATATTCAATTTGTTAAAGAGTATCAACAGATTGTTGGCTAGTTATTTGTTAATTATCCCCAAAAAAAGATTGCTAGATTTAAGTATCTGTGCTTTTATCAGTATTTTGATATTCACTTTATATTTAATAAAATTTTCTAAAAAACCAGTTGTGCTGTTTATGTATGCAGTAGGTAATTGCATCCTACTGGCATTTACTTATTTACGCTTTGCCGGACATCATCGTCACTTTGGACATTTTTATTTAGTTTTTATCGCAGCCTTATGGCTAGAGAGTTATTTTCAAAATTCTCTGGTGTTGGAAAATAAATTGTCTCCCACACCAAGATTATTTAATTTAGCGCAAAAATGGCATTACATTGTTTTTACATTAATTCTGTCTGCTCAATTATTTGGAGGTGTTTACGGCTTTGCTAGAGACTTAGTTATCCCATTTTCTGCCAGCAGAGAAACTGCTCATTACATCCAACAAAATAAGTTAAATGATGAATTTATTGTAGCCAGTCGAGATGCAAATATGGCTGCATTATCAGGTTATCTAAATAGGCAATTATACTATCCTGAACGGCAAATGATGGGAAGTTTCACTTTATTTAAACAAGGTCGTCAAGATGTTGACCAGCCGGAGATATTGAGACAAATTCATGCTTTATTTCAGAGTCAAGCCGTTGAGAGCAGAATTTTATTGATTTTAAATAAAGAACTTAATATCAATCAAGATGATTTAAATATTGTCCCTATCAAGAGTTTTAAAAGAGCTTGGATAGATAGTGAACGATTTTATCTTTATCGGGTAGATAAGTAGGTAGACACAATTATTTAGAAGACGCATTTCGACTACGCTCAATGCTCATAAATTTAATTTTAATGTTTACAAGCGAACATCAAATTTCGCCTGTAAACTATGATTTAAAACATCTCAAAAAATCCGTCATCTAATTCATAACCCAGCATCTGCGCCATCGATTTTAGCCGGGATGAACTGGGAATTGCTTGTTGTTTTAACCAGTCATTTAAAACAAAGATTTTGTGCATTAAAAATATTTCTAATGCTTCAGGATTATATTGAATGCCTTCTTTATTACTGAATTGATGTGGTACAAGCATAGCTGCATAACGAGCTAATTCTCCTGATTTCCAATCTAATAAAAAAGGTATCCAAGGATATTTTGCATCTAAACGAATAAACCACAGGCGTAACTCTGGAACCTCGGAAAGTTCGCGGGGGTCGCCGGGATCTAGAGGGTAGTCGATGTTAAAGCTTAATTGCTGTTCATAAGCAGCAATTCCCTCTTGCAGCAGTGGTTCAATTACCGTTAAAGCGGGGGATAAATCTAAGGTATTAATTGAGTCTGTATGGAGTGCGATCGCTATAGCCATAGTAATTTGTAAATGGTAATTGCTAAGTCGATAAAAATAGAAAGTCGAAACTTTACTCAGCACTCAGTATTGTACTCAGTTGTGGGATTAACACCGCAAACGCTTGACCACGATGACTAACTGATTTTTTCTCCTCTGGTGACATTTGGGCAAAGGTTAACTGTTTTTCGGGAACATAAAATACAGGATCATAGCCAAAACCACCCTCCCCACGGGGTGCATGAAGTATTTCACCACGACAAATACCTTCGCATTGTACAGCTATCTCACCATCTGGACGGGCGATCGCTACTACACAGACAAATTGTGCTTGTCTGTTACTTTCATCACCTAATTCTGTTAATAACCGCGAGATTCTCTCTGCGTCGGTTTTGCCATAACGCGCCGAATATACTCCCGGTACACCATTCAAAGCATCTACCTGCAAACCAGAATCATCAGCGATCGCCCATTGTCCTGTAGCTTTGGCCACTTCGGAGGCTTTTAAACAAGCGTTAGCCGCAAATGTATCACCTGTTTCTTCAACTTCTAATTCTTCTGGCTTCAGCGTTAATTCCCAACCAGAATCTATCAGGTAAGCTTGCATTTCCTTTAACTTACCTGGATTGCTTGTAGCAACTACGAGTAATTTGGTCATATTTTCAGCGAACAGTTAACAGTTAACAGTTAACAATTAAACGTGATAACTGACAACTGATAACTGTTCACTGATATTATTCTGCCCACTGTCTCGCCCAATCAAGGGTTTTATGTACTTCCTCGATGGTTGAGGCTTCGCAGTAGAGGCGCAAAACTGGTTCGGTTCCGCTAAAGCGAATCATTAACCAACTGTGGTCAGCGAGGCGAAATTTGTAACCGTCGATTGTTTGACAATCAATGACTGCTTTTCCAGCAATTTCTGTTAAGGGTTGGGTTTGGAGTTGTTGCAAAAGACGCGATCGCACTTCCATACTAGCTAAGGGCAAATCGATGCGATCGTAAGCCGAATTAAACCCTGTTTGTTGTTGCAAGTCAGAATAATATTCACTCAAATCGCGCCCAGATTCGACAATTGCTTCTAGGACATACAATGCTGAAAGTAGCGCGTCTCGTTCGGGAATGTGGCTACCATAACCAATCCCACCAGATTCTTCCCCACCTAAGAGTACTTGTGAAACTAACATTCTGTCGGCGATGTATTTGTAACCGACTGGTGTTTCAAACAATGACAGATTGTGCAGTGCTGCGACACGGGGAATCAAGTCAGAACCACTGACAGTTTTGATAATTTCCCCGGTGAAACCACGTCGCCGCGTTAAGTGGTCAATTAATATCGGGATTAAAATTTGCGAACTTAAGAAATTAGCTTCTTGGTCTACCGCCGCAATGCGATCGCAATCTCCATCAAATACTAAACCAACTGTTAAACCAGATTGATTTGTTTCGTGGTGAGTTTTGATGACTTCAAATAACTGAGAAAGATATTTCGGTAATGGTTCCGGCGCACCACCACCAAATAACGGGTCACGGTTGCTATTGAGTTCTTTGACCTGATCACCCAATAATCTTGCCAGTCCGCCAGCAGCTGCACCGTGCATCACATCTGCAAACACCGTCAGTTTACCAGAGGCGATCGCTTCTCGAATTTTGGCAATCTCAACTTTACCTTCTAGCCCTGTGGTGTAACTAGGCCAGGGGTCAAACTTCCCTAATTTTCCCGGAGTAGTCGCCTTGGGGACTCCCTGAGTTAACAATGCTTCTATATCTTTTGTAACTTCTGGTGAGACCGAACCACCAAAATATCCTTTGACTTTTAACCCTAAATATGCACCAGGATTATGACTAGCTGTAATCACTAACGCTCCCAAAGCATTGAGTTCTTTAGCAGCCCAGCTAAAAGCCGGTGTTGGGGCAAATGATTCACTCAGCAAAACATCAAATCCGACGGCGGTAACAGCATCAGCAACAGCACGGGCGAAGTCTTCCGCCATAAAACGGCGATCGTAACCGACGATAATAGTTCGGCTACCGACTGTCGAGTAATAAGTATCATATAAGACTTTCGCGGCTACTGGCGCTACCAAGGCAAGGCGTTCAAAGGTGAACTCTTCACCAATCACACCCCGCCAGCCATCTGTACCAAATTTGATTGCGTTAGCTACAACTGGCATTGGGATATCCTAACTGTCCATCTGAGGATTTTAGCACTTGTTCAGTAAATCGGGTAAAAAAAGTAGCTTTCTAAAGCTGTGTAGGGAATTTGGGGTTTCGGTTCTTAAAGCAAATAACAATTAACGCTGTAACCTGTCGCCTACTAGATGAGTTACGATCGCTATTTTAATCATCTGGTATGAAAAGAATAGAAGTCGAACAAAGAACCATTTTGATTGGTTTAGCTGGTAGTCACGGTTATGGGTTAAATCGTCCTGACTCAGATTTGGATTTTCGGGGCGTGTTTATTGCGCCTAAAAGATATTATTTGGGATTTGACAGTATCGAACAAAAAGATACTGGTTGGGATGAACCAGGGATATTTCCGTTTATTGATGGCAATAAAGATACAGTTATTTATGAATTAAGAAAAATCCTACAATTATTAGCAGGGGCAAATCCCAATGTTTTGGAATTGCTGTGGTTACATAAATATCCGGTGTTAACTGAAGTTGGTCAATATTTAATTAAACATAGAAATTTATTTTTAACGAAGAAAGTTAGGCATACTTATACAGGTTATGCTTTTGCTCAAATCAAAAAGATGGAAACCCATCGCAAATGGTTATTAAATCCACCACAAAAGCAACCGTTACCTGCTGATTATGGGATAGAAAATGAAGAGCCACTCAGTAAAGATGAGCTAAACGCTTTTTTGGAGTATCTTTACTTATTAATTAGAGGGCGAATTGAATTTTTAGAAGAAGCCGAGCAATTATATAAATTATTAACAGCAGATATTGATTTTAAAGGTGTACTCAAACAATATGCTTTACCTAATGAAGCTTTAGAATATACCGAACATTTAACTTATGGTCGGAAAGACTTTATTAGACTGCTGCAAAAAAGCCAAAGCTATCAAATTGCTGTGCGAGAATGGAAAGCATATTTATCTTGGCAAAAAAATCGCAATCCAGCGAGAGCCGAAATGGAAAGACAGTCTGGATTTGACTTGAAACATGGAATGCACTGCATTAGATTACTTCGCAGTGGCTTAGAAATATTGCAGCGAGGAGAAGTAATTGTTGATAGAAGAATGGCTGAAGATATTGATGATTTAAAAGCTATTCTCAAAGGTGAATATAGTTATGAACAGGTGATGCAAATGGCAGAAGATTTAGTAGCACAAATGGAAGATGTGTATGAAAAATCAACTTTACCTGCGAAACCTGATTTGGAACAAATTAATGAACTATGTATAGAATTGGTGGAAATGCAAGGATGGAATCATACCAATTCTTAATTCATAATGACAGTAGATTCGATGTTTATAAGGCAATACAGTTCAGTGAAGGCAACAACTTAGACTGGTGGAGGAACGGAACCCAACATTCACGCATACTTTGTTGGGTTACGCGATCGCTACACCCAACCTACTATTCTCTTAACTTCCCAAACTTCCCAAACTTCCCACACTCCCCACACTCCCCACACTCCCCACACTTCCCACACTCCCCACACTCCCCACACTTCCTACACCCCCCACACTCCCCACACTCCCCACACTTCCCACACTCCCTACCCATGCGTGAGAAATTCGGGTAAGGCGGCGGCGACTTGCAAGATTAATGCTTCATTGTAGGGGGCGGCGATCATCTGCACACCTAAAGGTAAAGCATTAGGATGGTGAATTGGCACTGATAAAACAGGTAAGCCAATAAAAGATAAGGGTTGGGTAAATAATCCTAAATGTGGGCGCACTAAAATTTCCTCACCATTTAAAATCATGGTTTGCTGACCGATAAATGGTGCGGAAATTGGTGTGGTGGGGGCGAGAATAATATCGACATTTTGAAAGACGGCGCGGACTTGATCTCTATACCAACGGCGAAATCGTTGGGCTTGTATGTACCAACTACTAGGAATTAACGCCCCAGCCAAAAAGCGATCGCGGGTTGCAGGGTCAAAATCTTGGGGGCGCGATCGCAATTGATCTAAATGCAGATTTGCGCCTTCACTGGCGGTAATCACAAAAGCTGCTGCACGGGCGCGTTTAGCTTCGGGTATGGTGACAGATTGAGTTACTCCCAAAGCCTCTGCAACTTTGTGAACTGCGGCTAATGCTTCTGGGGTGGCACCTTGAATAAAATAATCATCGGCTAAGGCAATTCGCAGATGAGAAATATCTTGATGGAGTTGGGGTAAACATAACTCTGGCGGACGTTGACTAGAAATCGGATCACGTTCATCTTTTCCTTGCAACACATCAAAAATCGCCGCCGTATCCCTTACCGAACGGGCAAAACTGCCAATATGGTCAAAACTACTCGAAAATAAAGCTACACCAGCCCGTGATAACCGTCCATAAGTTGGCTTAAAACCAAACACCCCACATAAAGCCGCAGGTACACGAATAGAACCATTAGTATCAGAACCGAGGGTGAAGGGAACTAAGCCAGCCGCCGCCGCCGCCGCCGAACCACCAGAAGAACCACCTGCAATGCGTTGTAAATCATGAGGGTTATGAGTAGCGCCATAATGAAAGTTTTCCGTAACAAATCCATAGGCGTACTCATCCATATTTAAAGCACCAACCAGCACAGCACCAGCTTGTTTCAACTTGGCGACTGCGGTTGCATCTTGGGTAGCTGGGGGATTTTCGGCGTTAATTTCTGCACCAGCTAGAGTTGTGATACCAGCAATATCAAACAGATTTTTCACCGCAAAAGGTACACCAGCTAGTAGACCTGGATGATTACCTTGGGCGATTTCTTGATCAATTTTGGCTGCATCTGCTAAGGCTGTTTCTGTGGTGACAGTGGTAAAACTGTTAATTTTGTGGTCTATAGTGGCAATTTTTGTGAGTGCAGCTTGAGTAACTGCAACTGCACTCACTTGACCACTGCATACAGCCGCCGCTATTGATAAGGCATCAGCAAAATCTAAATTCATCAGTTAGGCAACAGTGCGTTTAGCTTTTTGAGTCACAGCAGTTCGCATAGTTTTGATGAGTTGCAATAAAACAACGGTAAAACCTAAATCTAAGAAGCAAGATAACAATAGCCACACAGGCAGAAATTTATCTTCAGGATGTTTATAAGCGTCAAAAACAATGCGATTGACTGCCCTTGAGCCTATCATAAAACCATAAAGGGGCGCTATTAACGATCGCACTTGTTCACCAGCACTGGTTAAATCGCCACCTTCTGGTTTAAATTTGTCCGCAAAGGTGGATAAAGTGTTATTTATACCCCAAAGACTGTAGATAGGAATTAGAAATCTAGCGATCGCACCCCCTGGGCTAATCGGATATTCTTGAAAGAGATTTTTTAAATCTGTATGGATACGATGTAGCCAAATCAAAAAAATAATAATTGAAGCGATACTCGTCAGCAACGCAACTATTGATACTACTCCATCTAAACTCGCCACTACTTGATAAACTGGCTGCGCGATGACAGCTAACAACGAGAACAACGTCGAAACAATCCCAACTCCCACCACTACCCACAGCACCCGCACCAAAAATTTGCCGATAGCCGCAGATTTCAAAGAACTAGCAGCATTGAAATTTGTCATAGCCTTTTTCCAATGGCATTATCGGCTAATATCTTAGTCTTGCTAGTTATTAGCAAAACTCAGTGCATTTACGTGAGACATCAAAGAGAGGATGATTCACTATGGTTCAAATACTGGTGCAGCTTCAATTTCTGGGGGTAGAGGAAATGAATTGACTAGTTGAGCGATCGCTTGAACTCTAGCAAAATTTGCTACCACCCCCTCATAATATTCATCCTTGATTGGCAAATCTAATAATAAAGCAGCTTGCTCAACATACTTATTGACATCTAATTCTTGATTTTGCATATTTTCTATTACTGCTCCGAAATCTTTTTTACTTTTGATTTATCATATTTGCGTAACCCGTCAAACGCCCCACCCACAAGGGGATGGGGCTTGTAACTGACCGAAAGAATCGGTCGAAACATCCGGCATATTGACTGATGCCTGCTCCTCTGTCCCTTGGGTAGAGGAGAGAATATAGTCATCCCTGACATTCTTAGCAGCATTCAGATCCGCGTGTGTCCGATGCCCACAGTTTTTGCAATGGAATTTGGACTTGTGGCGGTTTGTCCTGCGAATGTGCTTACAAATATTGCACTTCTGAGATGTGTAACGAGGATCTTGGTGAACTACTCGTTTACCCAATGCTTCTGCTTTGTAAGTCAGAAATTGTTCTTGTTGGTAAAAAGTCCAACTGCCCAACCATTTATTCATTTTCTTGCCCCGTCGCTGTGTGCGAATACTGGACAAGTCCTCTAGTACAAAAACCGCTATTCCTGGTTGATTGGCTAACTTTTTACTCACACAATGATTCGTATCCCGCATGAACCGCTTCTCACGTCCAGACATCGCTTTTAAACGACGTTTGGCACTACGAGTGCCTTTTTGCTGGAGTTGACGACGATTGTATAAGTAACGTCTTTGTACTTTTCTAATCTTAGAAGAACTGAAGAATTGACCATCGCTGGTAACAGCTTGGTGATACAAACCTCGGTCAATTCCTTGAATTTGTCCTTCTATATGTTGCGGATCTTCTATCTCAAAAACCAATCTCACCCAGAATTGCTTAGTGTTCTTGGTGTAAGTGACAGTTGCTCCACAAAAATCCCAAGTTTCAAACACTTCTTGAAAATATTTAGGAACATCAAGAATTAAAGCGACTCGCTTGCCAATACAACTAAGAGTTAATTGCTTCCCTCTTAGTGTCATTGTGCGCTTATCGTACCTTAGCCCTGATGTTGGTTTTTTCTTGGGAATGCTTTTAAATTTTGTGGCTTTGATTGCCTCAAGTGCGCTGTCTCGAACTGTTTGTAACAACGCAGAAGGCACACTTGGAAACTGAACCCTTAACAGGTGATACAGTTCCTTGTGTGCCTTATTTTTGTTATAGGTACTGTTAGCAAGAGCATAGTCAATATGTGCATTAAATATTTCTGCACACTGATTCATTAAAGGTAAAAACCTTTCTGACGGTAAATCAACTGGGATGCTAACAGTGCGTTTCATGCAGATTCTACTGGCTTGTAGTAAGCGATAATTACAGCTTCGTAAAGAGAGTTTTCTTGTTGATAAATTTCGGTATCAACCAACTCCCAATCAGCAATTTCTGAATTTAATGAACGAGTTTTTTGATGATGCTCCTTAAGGAATTTCAAACTATGCTCTGGCGAGTTCATCATCGGCATAGTTGGCAAAATATTTTCATCAGAAAATCCTGGTAAAGCTTGCAAAATACAAAGAGTTCTAGGTTTGTTTTCCGCGTAAAAATCTTTTAGAAACTGGTTCATTTTAGTCCACCTTGTTTGTACAATACCAACGACCTTTCTTTTGAAAGACTTTGAACTTTTGTCCATAGAGATGCCAAGCACATTCTCTTTGTGCCGCTTGCCAACTTTTCGCATTCAACGCAATTACTATTTCTTCTGGTTGCTCCTCTGGATCTCCTAAATAGTCTGAGTTAAAGTCGTTTTTGGGGTTCTGGGATGTGGAGTGATGGCACGTTTTACTCATCTGTTGATGGAGTCTCGGAAGAAGCAGTGAAGCGGTACATCGAAACTCAAAAACAGCGAGGTGATGCGTCTACCCAGAAGCATAATTTGTTTATTACATTGCGTTATGAATATGATAACATAAATATGTTCGCGTTGTGTACACAAATGCCAAAAAAAGATTTACACGTTAGATTAAGCGACCGCAGGTTAAACAAAGTCAGGCAGTATGCTGCAAATAAAGATAAAACGGTAACTCAGGTTATTGAAGAATTAATTGATACATTACCTGACCCGAAATAAAATATTTTGCTCGTTTCCTCCATGTTCTCCTTCCTCGCTGTCGCATTGGTCGGAGAACTGTCGTCAACTCACTCGCAATTCATCTCAACACCTCCCTCCGGGTAGGTGTGAGGCTTCTTGCTGTTCTAGCTAAATAAATCACATCCCCCGTATGCAGCATAAAGCGACAGTCATCAAGATGAGGTAATGTGAGTTCCGCTACTCGCCTTTGGGGGTTTTGTCCACCATGTCTCCCTGAACCGCTATCTCCGACTACCAAAAACGAAAATTCAGGATTATCGGCTTGACCATCTTCTAGCATTAACTGAGTTTGGTCAATACCGCGCCGTTGAATTAACGCATCTTGCCAGCGAACACGCTGGTTCATCTTCTGAATTTTTTTGGCGATCGCTGGATCAGAAACAAGCTTCAAAACATTTTACTCCTACAAGACTGACGCACAAAGGATATTCGTTGAGATTGGGTGTAAGGGTGTCGAATTTGGGGAGTGTGGGGAGTGGGGAGTGTAGAGAGTGGGGAGTGTGGGGGGAAAGATTTCTTCACCATCCTCCCACACCTCCCACACCTCCCACCCTTCCCACACCCCTGGATTTCTCACAAGAGAGAAATCCAGGTTTAACTTCCCGTTTCTTCTTCGCTGGGTGGGGGATTTTTCAACTCAATGACTAAATTTGGCAGTCCCTCAAGTTTTTCCGCAGGTTCAACTGCTTCTACTGTGGGGACAAACACCCGCAAACCTGCTGGAACACATTTGACTTCTATGGGTGTTGTACCAACTATCTCCCCATCTATGACAACTTTTTGTGGTGGTTCTGTGGTGATTTTAAATTGTTTGGCGCGGAGATAGCCAATATCATCTCGTTCGACTGCATTCCCCGAAGAAGCACTTTGAAATAAATGATATGTGGCTGCGATCGCCCCGGCTTTATTGACGGGAGCTACAATTGTGACATCGAGTAATCCATCATCATAAATAATTCCACCAGGCCCTTGTGCCAAAACTGATGTCGGCGGCGCAGCATTAGCTACTGTTACGGCTGCGGCTGTGGTTTTAATGATTTTTTCGTCGGTTTCAATTTCAACATCAAAACTCTGCAATTCCCGTAACTGCTGGAGTCCCGCCAAGATGTAAGCAATAATTCCAAAGCGGTTTTTTGCTTCTCTATTAGCTTTTTCTACCGTTTCCGCCTCAAAGCCCACACCAGCGAGTAAGATTAATGGGCGATCGTTGCAATAAGCTACATCTACATTGCGAGTTGCCCCTTGTAAAATTGTTTGACAAGCTGCATCAATGGTGTCGGGAATACCTAAAGCATTGGCAAAGGCGTTGGCGGTTCCCCGTGAAATAATGCCAAAGGGAATATTCGTATTAATGACTGCGGCTGCTGCTGCTGAAAGTGTACCATCACCACCAGAGGCGATAATTTCATCCACTCCGCGCTGAACTGCGTTATAAGCCAATTGATCAGCGTTGACTTCTTCAGTTGTGAAATGAATATCTAAATCAATAGTTGGTTCTAATAATGCGCGAATCTCAATCAGTTCTTGTTCTGGGTTGCCTTGACCCGCTACTGGATTGAAAATGAGGCAGGCGGAACGATTCATAAAAGTTAAATTTTAAGCAGCGATCGCTAACATACCAAAATATTCCTATCATTCCCAGATAATCTTGACTTCTCTCTGACGACAGGTTGACGAGATACCCGACTTCTTCAAGAAGTCGGGTATCTGACCACTTAATAATGCCATTATTCAGTATTTTGCTGAACTAGCTGATACATTAGTCACACTTAATTTTTCTTAAATGTCTTAACTGTCTCAATTTAATTTCTTAAATGTCTTAAATTTCCTTGAATGTTTTCGCAAATACATAGAGAATATATCAACGTAAAAACTAAAATTATCAAGCATAAAAACCCTAAATTAAATATAAATTAAAAATAAAATTTTCCATAAATATATTTATAAGGAGTCCGAAAAATGGATATCGATAATATAGGTCAGATTTCTAAAAGAGACTTAGAGATAATTCAACTGCATCAATTTCAACAACCTATTTATTGTTGTAATGTAACTGCGATCGCATACGCTTTGACGGCATTAGGATATTTAACAACTGTCGATGAAATTTTCTACGCCACCCAACTGCCTATCGCCTCAGTTTTAGATGATGGCATGACTTTAGCCGAAACTTACGACACCTGCAAAATCTATATAGAAAGAAAAGGATTACCTTTATCAATTCAGATGGATCATTTTGATAAGCCGAGTTTGACACTCGAAGCATTCATCCGCGAAGTTGAAACTGCTGTTTGTAATGAAAATGATGTCCATATTCTCAACTTTAATACTCGGATTGCTCATGAAAATCCCAGTTTAGAAGGTGGTCACTTCTCTTTACTAGCAGATTATGACCCCCAAACTCAAGAAGTCACCATTGCAGATACCAATCCCAAGCGATATACAAGATTTTGGAAATGTCCAATTCAACGGATGTACACTGCTTGCGTAGATAAAGATTCCTCGTCAAATCGCTCTCGTGGAATGATTGTACTCCGCAGATTAGAACCAGCTAAAACAGGTAACGGCGCACTTCATCCAGCAGAACTAGCTTTAAATGCTCTCCACGCAGAAAATAGCTAATACCAATTCGCAATTCGCAAGCGGTTCTCGGTTGGATGAGGTACATTTCAACCCCACCCCCAACCCCTCCCCCGAAGTTTGCTCAACGGGGGGAACCCCCGCACGCAACTTCTCTCCGCAAGCGGGGAGGGGAGCGTTTGCGTCAGCAAATGCGGGGTGGGGTTCCAACTGTATTACAAGCAAGTAAGAACCGCTATATCTCCAGTAAGACTTTCCTGATTTCCATTTGTCGCATTCTTTTTTCAAATTGGTATAAGTTTTGTTAGTCAAGTCTCCTGAAAGTATCACCGAAACAGCACTTTAACTCCTTCATTTGTCTTGTGAAGGAGTTATTTTCTATCCATAGCAGGTGACAGGTTACAGATTCCAACTCCCTAACTTTGACACAAAGAGCGATCGCTCGATTCTAATTTTGTGTTAGTTTGCAAATAATCCTGCACCAGCGAGCAACCATAACTTAAGGCATTTAATTGGAGAATGCGCGGTAAATCCCATAAAATTAGCGTATTATCATCACCACCAGAAGCTAAAAAACTGCCATCGCGGCTAATGGCGATTTTGCGAATACCTGCGGTATGTCCTCTCAAAGTTGTGATTTCTGTACCATCCAATTGCCAAAGTTTAATTGTGGCATCAATACTCCCCGACGCTAAGATTTTGCTATCGGGAGTAAAGGCAACTCCCCAAATTGCTGCTGTGTGACCTGTGAATGTTTGCAGTAACTTACCGTCAACTGTCCACAATTTCACAGTATTATCACCACTACCAGTTGCCACCATTTTACCGTCGGGACTAAAAGCAGCGTGCCAAACTGAGGCTGTATGTCCGACTAAGGTTGTGCGTAATTTGCCATCTAATGTCCATAATTTAGCAGTACCATCACCACTAACAGACACCACCATTTTACCGTCGGGACTAAAGGCGACTTGCCAAACTTCTGCTTGATGTCCTTTGAGAATCTGCGGTTGAGGCTGATTACGATGCCATATTTGGGCTATTTTATCAACATTCGACATAGCGATCGCTTGACCGTCGGGACTCAACATAGCTGATAAAAGTTTACCGAGAGGGTCTTGATAAGTGGCAATTAACTTGCCGTCTTGTTGTTGGAGTTTGATTTTATCGCTATATGTACGCAGAGCTATTAACTTACCATCACGACTAAAGGAAATATCAAAAATTGCCCCTCTAGACTCGGTAAAAGTTTGCAGCAATTTACCTTGGCGACTCCACAGTTTAGCGGTGTTTTCGTGACCAGTCGTCCCAATGAGGGTACTATCTGAAGTGATATTTAATGACCAAATTCCCGATTTATGGGCAATAACTGACTTTTGAAAAGGGTTTTCACTCTGCCAAAGTCTGACAACATTTTCTGCACCCGCCGAAGCAATAAAACTACCATCAGGACTAAAACTTACTCCCCAAACAGAAGCGATGTGACCTTTAAGGGTACGGAGTTCTGTACCATCAATACTCCAAAGTTTCATTGTTTTGTCGAGACTAGCTGAAGCAATAGTCTGGCCATCAGGACTAAATGCTACTCCCCAAACACCTGCACTATGACCTTGCAGCGTTTTATCCAAACGATAGGTATGATCTTCAGGGTTGCGTCGCCACAGTTTGACTGTTTTATCTTCACTAGCAGAAGCAATCATTTGACTGTCAGGACTGAAAGCTACAGCAATTACCCAAGTACTATGACCTTTGAGAGTTTGCAACAGTTTGGCGTTTTGCCAGTCTGCACCTTCTCGTTTCCAAATTTTGACTATCCCATCTATACTGCTGGCTGCGACAAGTTGACCATCGGGACTAAAGGCGACTCCCCAAAACCCGACTCGTTCACCAGAAAAAGTTTTGAGTAAGGTACCATCTCGCTTCCAGAGTTTCATGGTTCTGTCAAAACTAGCAGAAGCAATAATCTGACCATCGGGACTAAAGGCGACTCCCCAAATGGAAGCATTATGACCTTTGAGTGTTTTTAATAAAATGCCTGCTGTTGTCCACAGTTTGACAGTACCATCTTCACTCGCCGAGGCCAGTATCTGACCATCAGGACTAAATTTGACGCATCTCACTGTGGCTGTGTGTCCTGTGAGGGTGGCGACTGCTTGACCATCACGCCGCCAAAGTTTAACGGTTTTATCGACGCTGGCTGAGGCGATGAAAGAACTATTAGGACTGACATCGACGGCTAAAACTGCTGCTGTATGACCCCAAAAACGATTGTATTCATCCGCACCATACACCGCTTGTTCTAATACAGCGTCAACTTGTTGCCCAATGTTGGGGTTGTTGGAACTGAGTTTACCTAATTTTTGTTTGGCTTTGATGGCTGCTATCAGTGCATCCAAGCGGCGATTTGAGGCAAACATTCCCTCGGAAGCCGAGATTAAAGCTTGCAGTTCGCTATTTTTGGCTTGCATTTCACTTTGTTTAGCCTGACGGTACAAAATAAAAGTGCCTATACCCAAGCTAGTAGAGACAAATAAACCAATACAGACTGCAATTAGTAAGTATCTCTGTAATAAAGCTGTTTTCTTTTCCTGCACCAACCTTGCTTCTATTTCCTTCACCCGTGCCGCTTCTAAGGCGGTTTGTACCTCACGCCGTTCACATTCTTGACTGGCTACGAAAAATTGATAGTCCAAATCGCTCAAACTTTTGCCTTGCGCCCAATTTTGCGCGTCTTTTAGTGCTTGTCCCCGCAATAACCGCGATTCATCTTGATAACCCGATAGCACCCAAGCATTAAAAATTTGCGAGTAAGGCCGCAAATTATCTAACTGTCGCGTTACCCATTGCTGATTAAACACAGCGTGATAAATCGGGTTTTTAATTTTGAGATGGCCATCTTGTCGTTTGACTAAACCAGATAGTAATAATTCTGTTTGTTCGCGGCTATCATTCAACGCTACTGGAGAGTTAACTTGTTCTTCGGCTTGCAATACTTGTTGATAAAGACCTAACAACCGTGCGGCTTTTTGTTCATCAAACAACAGGCGATCGCGGATTGTGCGAAGATGTTCTGGTTCGTCTTTTGATTCCCAATGTTGAATAATCTGCTTTTGAACGAGTTGTTCTACCCAATACCCTTCTGTACCTTGAGGTAAGTCAATTTTGCCATTGGCAGTTTCCGAGGCAATTTGCACCACTAACTGACAGAGTTTTTGAGTTAAAAACGGTTGTCCACTCGTCCATTCCAGAATTTTTTGTAAAACCATTGACGGTTGACTAACTACACCTTCTAATCCTGGCAATAACGGTGTAGCTTCTTTGAAGGTAAAACCATCTAATTCAATGGCTTGCCCGATATTAAACGGTGTCCGGCGCTTATCGGTAATTAAGTCCGCCGGACTAGCCACCCCAAACAACGCAAAACCTAAACGTTGATATTTGCGATCGTGCGATCGTTGATTATAACAATGACGAATCCAAGCAAAAAAATCATTTACTGAAAAACTTAAACTTAATAAACTATCAATTTCATCAATAAAAATCAAAATCGATTGATTTTCTGGAGTAGATAGTAATACTTCCTCGATGAATTGATGCAGCTTTTTAACTGGTGAAAGACCACTTTGTGTTTCCCACCAAGTTTTAAAATTCAATCTATCTTGGTAATTTAAGTTATAAAAAAGACTTAGAACAATTCCTTTATACCATTGTGCTGCTGTTGTATCTTCACTGCCCAAGCGCGTTACATCCAAGTAAACACAACTGTAACCTTCTTGTGTAAGATGATAACTTGTACGATGTAATAAAGATGATTTTCCCATTTGGCGGGAATTTAACACATAACAGAAGTTACCAGCTTTTAAGCTGCTATAAAGCTGTTCATCTGCTTTCCGAATCACATAGCTTGGATCATCACTAGGGAGACTACCACCAACTTGGTATTTCATATTACAGCAAGCATCTTCACCCGAAGACCGAGATTGACTTTAATAATTAAATTAATATCTGTAATAATAATTCTTTGATTGAATATATATTACTATAATTTGGTATTTTTTTGTGCAGAATTGAGTTATATTTACAATTTTAATATTCTTTAATTCCCTTAACTGTCTTAAATGTCTTAACTGTCTAATATGCTTTTAATTGATGTTCTTAAATGTCTTAACTGTCCTGAAATACTGTTACTAAAAATAAACTCAAAGACAGGATATTTTTCCCAAATCAAATATTAATCATACATAACTTACAGCACCGTTGAAGTAAGTGAGGTACACCATGAGTAATAAGTAGTGAGTAATGAGTAATGAGTAAGTGTAAAGGCGTAAAAAAAACTGAAGAGAATAGTAGGTTGGGTGTAGCGATAGCGTAACCCAACAAAGTATGCGTGAATGTTGGCTTCTGTTACTCCACCAGTCTAAGTTTTTGCCTTAACTGAACTGTATTGCCTCATAAACATCAAATTTGCTGTAATACGATTCAGTTAAGTATTTCTCTCCTCTCTTTGCGCTTTCTGTTTTTGGATTTGTTCGTTAATAAAATAATATTCTCGCCCTAAGTGATACTATTTCACTTTAAAAATGATACAGATATGCAAGCAGCACCTCGACTTCTCCTGACGGAGACGCTGCGCGAACGCTCGGCGAACAGAAGCATAGATACAAAGGAAGTAATTTGTATCAGTAATTTCGTGAATTGGTATGAATCATGTTGCCACATAACAAAAAATAGAAAGCACTTGAGAATAAATTAGGGGTGCTAACAACTGCACCCCTACCAATCAACTATTTATTTTTGTAACTGACATGGGCATAATCCACAATGGATAATCCGTGTTGAATGATGAAATTACGAATTATCCATCATAAATTATCTTCTTCTGACCTTAGCAGGTCTGCGGTCTAGCAAATGCACAGCTGCACCAGCTGCTGCACCATTAAGGCCATTTTTCAACGTATTTCGACAACCACCAGTAACGGCACCAGCTACTACACCAGCGCCTGCGCCTACACCAACATCTCGAACGATGTTACGTCCGTTAACTCTTCTGTCACTTCTGGTTCTCAGACCGTTGGCACCATTAACAGCTGCACCAGCCGCAGCACCTGTCAAGGCATTATTTAAGAAAGAACCACAACCTGTTAAGGCTCCGGTTACGGCACTTGCACCAGCACCAATTGCAGCATTATTTAAGACTCTATCATCAGCACTAGCAGATTGAGTGGGAATTAAACTCACACTGGTTAAACTAACCGCCATCAAACTAGGTAAGAATGCACGTTTTAGGATGTTTTGCATGGGTAGTACCCTCTTAAAAAATCAAACGATTGGCGAACAACTAAATATTAAGTGCGATCGCTAACCCTTTTTTATTCTAGACAACAGCCATATTATCTTTGTTCAAGACATTATTGATAATCACATACACACAAATATCATGACATCTACTAAAAGTTAGGAATTGCAACTCTCAAATCAGACAGCCAAATAGTGTCACGCAGGCGCGATTTGGGTTTACACAGTTCGGTTTTCACAACTGTTTTACTTGGGGAAAAATCGGTTGTCTGGCGGTAGTGGACAATAAATAAACTGCCACATTGACAGCAAGAAATGAATATGTATGGCAAATTTTCTGACTAAATTTCCGGGATTTCTAATTAAAAAATATCCCATGATTTAGGGACAAGGGAGACAAGTAGGTGGACACAAAACGCATTTCGACTCCGCTCAATGCTCAATAAGTTGACTAGAAGAGGGTTGAGTTTCGACTTCGCTCAACTCCCACGAAGCGATGCACTGAGCCTGTCGAAGTGTGGATACTGAGCGCAGTCGAAGTATCGAAACCTGGTAATCTCAAGCTAGGTTTAATTTAGCTTGAATAGCAAGAAGCCTCACACTTACCGCGATAGCGGAAGTGTTGAGATGAATTGCGCGTGAGTTGACGAAAGTTTCCCGACGGCAGTTGCTACAAGTCGGCAAAGCCGCCCAACGCACTGCCTCACCAATGCCGACAGGCAAGGGAGGGAAACATGGAGGAAACGAACAAATCTTATGTTATACTCTTTTAGAGCAAACGTCGTTCACTCTAATATGTTAAGAGTCGTCAAAGTCAGGTTATATCCAGATGTCCAACAACAGCAGTCACTAGCGCAAGCTTTTGGCAGTTGTCGCTGGCTTTGGAATTATTGTCTTAACTTGATGAACCAAACATATAAGGAGACTGGTAAGGGGTTGTCTGGATATGAAGTTAAAAAGATAATTCCCCAATTAAAGAAAGAGTATGATTGGTTGTCACTAACTTACTCACAATGTTTGCAGCAAGTTTGTTTGAACTTGGGTGTAGCATTTAACAACTTCTTTGAGAAAAGAGCTAAATACCCTAGATTCAAATCTAAACATGGTAAGCAGTCAATACAATATCCTCAAAATGTTAAAGTTGCTGATAATTGTGTAACTCTCCCAAAAATAGGAGATGTAACAGCAATTATCCATAGACCCATTGAGGGGAAAGTTAAGACTGTAACTATATCTAAAAACTGTTCTAATCAATACTTTGCGGCTATTCTTTTTGATGATGGCAAAGGAAAACTAGAATCAAATACAGAAGGTAAAGCAATAGGCATTGACCTGGGATTGACCCACTTTGCTATTACTAGTGATGGGTCTAAGTTTGATAATCCTAGAATACTCAGCAAACATGAGAAGAATTTAAAACTTAAACAGCAGCAGTTATCTAGAAAGCAAAAGGGTTCTAATAACCGTATTAAAGCTCGAAAGAAAGTTGCTAGAGTTCACAGAAAAATAACTAACTGCCGTGAGGATTTTCTGCACAAGCTATCTCGTAGGATAGTCAACGAAAACCAAGTTATTGTTGTGGAAAATCTAAATGTTAAAGGCATGATGCAGAATCATAAACTAGCCAAGTCTATACACCAAGTTGGATGGGGAATGTTCTGTACCATGTTGAAATATAAGGCAGAAATGGAAGGGAAGATTTATCTTGAAGTTGATAGATTTTTTCCCAGTTCAAAAACCTGTCATGTTTGTCTTAATCAAGTTGGTAGTTTGCCACTTGATGTAAGATTTTGGACTTGTGACAATTGCCAAACCAGGCACGACAGGGATGTGAACGCAAGCATTAACCTCAGAGATGAGGGTCTACGAATACTTCGACTACGCTCAGTACAAGTTTTGACCTCTGGAACGGGGGATAAAGCGATGAAGTGTGGTCTTGGGGGTTTCCCCCATGAACAACTTCATCAAGAAGCCTGTCGCCCAGATGTAAGTCGTAGTAAGGGAGGACGCAAGAAATCCACTACTGCGTTTTCTGTTGGACAGGAAGCCTACACGCTCTCCGCCAGGTCAGTGTAGGTAGTTCACTTCTTCCGTTAATAGTTCAATTTATTTGTCAACGATCTAATTAAATAGCTTGAATCCATTCTTGGATAGAGTATTCTGTCCAAATACCGTTTTGCCAATAAGGGTCATTTTCAATTAATTGGCGGACAGTGGCTTCGTCTTCAGCTTCATAAATGCCAAAAACCTTGGTGATATCTTTGGTGGGGCCGATGGTAATTAACACACCAGATTCTTTTTGCTTGGCTAAACCATCTAAATGTGCTTGACGGTAAGGAGCGCGTTTTTCTAAAACGTCGTCGCAGTAAGTTCCCCAGAGTACATATTTGGGCATAGTTAATCAATTAAAAATCCAAATTTCACAATGAATATTAAGCTAAAACGGGTCAAAATTACAGGACTTACGCACAAAGATTATCTGTAGAGATTGGGTGAAAGGGTGAAAGGGTTTGGGGTGTAATGATTTTGAATCAGTACACCCTTATACCCCTGAACCCTCGCCAAAACCCAAATACTTGTCAAGGTTGTCATTGGTCATTGGTCATTTGTATTGATAAAGGACGAATGACCTAAATGAGTGATGAGTCAATTTATGACTATTGGTGTCAACTTAAGCTAGAAAGCTTAATGGTTGGCTTCGTCACCCGCCTCGAACTCAAGTTCAAGGCTAATAGCTCAAGTCTACTCAAGTAGACTACAAAATTTTGGGTATATTTTAGTCATCTTTAGATGACTTTTGCTATGAGCAAGGAACTTTAGTTCCTTGCGGGATATGAATTCTGTTGTTTACTTGACTCATCACTACTAAATTATTAGCTTCTGAGGTTAACGCCGAATTTTTCTACCAAGGCTTCCCGAACTTTGTTGTGTACAGGTTCGACTTCGGCATCGGTGAGGGTACGATCGCTTGCCCGGTATACTAGACGAAATGCTAAACTGCGTTGTCCTTGGGGGACGTTTTCGCCGCGATATTCATCGAAGATTTCCACAGATTCTAGTAAACCTTTACCAGCTTTGTTAATCGCTTTTTCTAGTTCTCCTACGGAAATTTTCACCGGGGCGAAAAAGGCGATGTCGCGATCGCTGGCTGGGTATGTAGAATAAGACTTGAATGTGGGAATCAAAATCTCATCTTGATCTAAGGCATCCAACAGCACATCTAAATCTAACTGAAATAGATATACAGAATCGGGTAAATCTTTTTCTCGCCGCAGTTGGGGATGCAGTTGACCAAATACACCCAGGCGGTTTCCACCTATCCACAAAGAAGCGGTGCGTCCGGGATGTAAACGCTCATCACGACAATCTGGTTGATATTCTACTTGGATACCCAATTGTTGAAAGACGCTTTCGAGAATGCCTTTGGCTTCAAACCAAGTTATTGGCTGTTCGCGTCCACCTTTTGACCATTTGCCGAGGCTGCTGTCTCCTCCTAAGATACCAGCGATCGCATCAGCTTCGTGCAGACCGTCTTCTTCTTGTTGGAAAATTCGCCCAATTTCAAAACCGTTGAGAGAACCGTTACCTTGTTCTAAATTGTATTGAAAAGCATCAATCAATCCAGCCATTAAATCAGTACGTAACGCCGAATATTCGGTAAACAAGGGGTTACTTAAGACTATCTGGCGGTCTTCCCCTGGTTTAACCAAAGAATACTGCACTAATTCCGTCAACCCTTCCGCCCGTAAAGTCGCCCGCAATTTCCGCAACAACTCCTGGTCTATGGGTAAATAGCCAGCTTGGGCTTTTTCCGGCAAGGTGTCGCAGAAATTATCATAGCCGTAGAGCCGAGCAATTTCTTCAATTAAATCAATTTCCCGTTCTAAGTCGCGGTAACGATAAGGCGGAACCGCCACATTCCAACTACGTTCATCTGTTGGTGTCAGCTGACATCCCAGGGCGGTTAAAATCCTGACAACATCGCTTGCTTGTAATTCCCCTGTGTCTTCGCCTAAATCTGTAGGGCCTAGTATTTCATTCACCCTATCTAAACGCAGAGCAATTGAACGACTCCAGGTCGCAGGGTCGGGACGAGTATCAACAACTTCTTGATGTACAATGACACCGCCAGCCAATTCACTAATTAAAGCCAAAGCACGACGACAGGCGACTTCCAATTCTGCCCGGTTCACACCCCGTTCGTATCTCCCAGATGCTTCACTGCGTAACCCCACCCCACGAGAGGAACGGCGAATAGCCACGGAGTCAAACAAAGCCGCTTCTAAAACTAAATTTTGCGAACCTTCATCAACTTCCGTTTCTTCTCCCCCCATCACTCCCGCTAAAGCCACAGGTTTATCGTTAGCGGTGATTAACAAATTTTGGGTTGCGAGGTTGCGAGTTTGCCCATCCAAGGTTTTCAGCGATTCTCCTTGATTGGCAAAACGTACACCAATAGTTAAATTGCCATTACCAGCAACAGCTTGTAAACGGTCTTGGTCAAAGGCGTGGAGTGGTTGTCCCCATTCCAACAACACATAGTTAGTAATATCAACGACATTACTAATGGGACGCACACCCGCAGCCCGCAAGCGTTGTTGCAACCAGTCCGGCGACGGGGCAATTTTTACTTGTTCAATGACTGTACCAATGTAAGCTGGGCAAGCTTGGGTATCAGCAATTTTTAAACCTAACTTGCCTGGATTTTGAGTGATTTTGACTTCCCCAGGTTCAGGAATACTCAGTTTACCACCAGTTAAAGCAGCAACTTCTCGCGCTATGCCTACCATACTTAAAGCATCAGCGCGGTTAGCCGTAGCCGTCACATCTAAAATTACATCATCTAAACCCAGCAACGGCCGGACATCACTACCCACCGAGAGATTTTCCCCAGTGAAAATGTGAATCCCATCAACATCACTCGGCAAACCCAGTTCTTTTAAAGAACAAATCATACCGTGAGATGGAACACCACGCAGTTTTGCAGGTTTAATTTTTAAATCGATGTTTGGTAAATAAGTGCCAACGGTGGCGACTGGGACATAAATATCAGCCCGGACATTGGCTGCACCGCAAACAATATTTAAAGTTTCAGCCGCACCCACATCTACTTGACAAACACTTAATTTATCAGCGTTGGGGTGGGGTTGACGTTCCAGCACTTTCCCCAAAACCACACCATCTGCCCAAGTGCGGCGGTCTTCAATATCTTCTACCTCAAACCCAGCCATTGTCAGGGTATGAGCTAATTCTTCTGGGCTTAATTTAATTTCTACTAGTTCCCGCAGCCAGTTTAAAGAGATTCGCATAAATGACGTAAAATCAACAATTTCAGCCTATTTTTACTTAAAAATGCTCACCTAATGCTCAAAAGCATAAGTTTCGGTGTTTGAGCGCATACTTTGAGCATTACTTTAAACTCAGTGGAGATGCTCGATTAATGCTCATTCTTCATTCTAATTGTTTCTGTTTATCTAATTTTTCCTGGATTGCGTCTCTGCAAAATTGTGCGGGGTCGTCTTGTGCCTTCACCGCTTCCTTCATCAACTCAGTACATCTAAAACTAATAGATGTGGTCATCGGTTCTTCACCCTTGGGTTGTGATGGTTGTAAGTTTTCGGGTGTTCCTCTAGGGTTCGGCATTGTTGAGAAGTGTAAATTAAGCTTGAATCAGACGTACACGTCTGACTAGACTGTTGAAATCAGTGGTTACATGAGCCTGAGAAACTTGTTAACCACTGATACCACTCGTAAAAATGGCAATATCTATTTTATGTTGTTTACTCGCACAGAATTAGAAGTTCTCACAGTTCAGCAACTCAAAACTTTATGCTGGCGATATGGTCTCAGACCTCTAGCCAGTGGAGCATACAAAGACAATTACATTAGTGCTTTAATGGCATTTCCGTTATTAGCGATACAACAAATGGACGATAGCGAAGGCTTAAAGCTACCTACATTTGAAATGTTGCAACATCTCGGCACTATCCTAGACCAAATGGGACAACCCTCAGACCACCAAGCCGCACTCATTAAGGCTTCGCTGGAGGGTAAGTATATGAATCCTCCGCAAAGGTGGTATCAGGAAAAGTTACTCAATCGATATCATGCAAAACACAACATTGAGCAAGCAATTACCCTACTAAGCATTCAGTAGCGATAATTCAAATCTTTTACACCAGAGTACTCTGATTGCTCAGATCCCCGACTTCTTTCAGAAGTCGGGGATCTCGTATCCCGCACAAAAGAATATCAATTTCTGTATCGTGAGGCTTGTCATCACAATATATTACAATTATAATACAAAATATAATACCACTTTCATAGTGACTATTTGTCGCTTGCACAAAAAGGAAATGTTATGATTCCCCGAACACGCGTCCGCAATATTGGTATCTCTGCTCACATCGACTCTGGTAAAACTACTCTGTCAGAGCGAATTCTCTTCTATACGGGCAGAATCCATGCTATTGAGGAGGTGAAGGGAGGCGGCAAGGGTGCAACAATGGATTTTATGCCGGAGGAAAAGCTGCATGGAATTACCATTACCTCCGCGGCCACAACTTGTCAGTGGCGTGATACCCAAATTAATTTAATTGATACTCCAGGGCATGTGGATTTCACGATTGAAGTAGAGCGTGCCTTGCGGGTGCTGGATGGGGCGGTGATGGTGTTGTGTGCCGTGGCGGGTGTGCAGTCCCAGTCCATCACAGTGGATCGGCAGATGAAACGCTACCGTGTGCCGCGTCTAGCATTCATTAATAAAATGGATCGAATGGGTGCAGATCCGTTTCGTGTAGTCCAGGCTATCCGCGATCGCTTGCAATTAAATGCGGTGTTGCTGCAATATCCCATCGGTAGCGAAGATAACTTCCAAGGTGTGATTGACCTAGTGTCGATGCAAGCACATTACTTTGAAGGCGAAAACGGCGAACATTGGGTCAAACAAGCAATTCCTGAAAGTCTTGTAGCAGCAGCACAACAGGCGCGGGAAAAATTGCTAGATAGCTTGTCCTTGTTCTCAGAAGAAATGACTGAGATGCTATTGGCAGATCAAGAAATTCCCCAAGAACTGATTTGGCAAGTTATCCGCCAAGCAACCTTGAGGCTGGAATTCACACCTGTACTGCTGGGTTCTGCATTCAAAAACAAAGGCGTGCAGAATCTCTTAGATGCGATCGCCCTTTATTTACCATCTCCCATCGATAGGGAAGTAGTCAAAACCGCAGAATCAGTCAGTGTTTACCCTGAGCCTGATTCTGACTTGGTAGCTTTGGCATTCAAACTCACTCTTGAATCTTTCGGTCAGCTAACCTACACCCGCATTTACTCCGGCACATTAAAACCGGGTGATCTTGTGTATAACTCCCGGACTGAAAAACGAGTGCAAATTGGTCGCTTGGTGCGAATGCACGCCAACAAGCGCGAAGAGTTGCCAGTGGCTGTGGCTGGAGATATTGTGGCTTTGTTGGGTGTTGATTGTGCTTCGGGCGATACATTATACACGGGAGACACACCAGTGTTTCTCGAAAGAATGTTTGTCCCGGAACCAGTGATTACACTGGCAGTTACACCGAAAAAACAAGAAGATAGCGATCGCCTAGCCAAAGCCCTCAACCGCTTTCAACGAGAAGACCCGACATTTCGGCTCAGTATCGACCCAGAATCAAAAGCAACTTTGATTTCTGGTATGGGTGAACTGCATCTGGAAATTTACTTAGAACGGATTCAACGGGAATATAATGCTGAGGTTTATGTCGGTACTCCCGCAGTGGCGTATCGGGAAACCATTAGCCAAAAAACTCAATTTGATTACCGACTCAAGAAACAATCTGGTGGTACTGGTTTATACGCCCATGTAACTGGGTGGATTGAACCCAGCGATGAACCATTTGTATTTGAGAATCGGGTAGTTGGTGGAGCAATTCCCAAAGAATATATCCCAGCTTGTGAAAAAGGTTTCCGCGAGGCGATGACAACAGGAAAACTGTCAGGCTATCCGGTAACTGGGGTGAAAGTCGTGCTGGATGGAGGTTCCTATCATCCAGTTGACTCTTCGGAATTGGCGTTTCGCTCTGCTGCTCATCAAGCACTGGAAAATGCGATCGCCCAAGCTAAACCCTATATCCTCGAACCAATTATGCTCGTCGAAGTGGAAACACCAAACGAGTTCATAGGTAGAGTCCAGGGTGATATATCATCCCGTCGCGGCTTGCTGTTGAGTTCCGAGACAATGCAAGGATACTCTGTGATTCGCGCCGAAGTACCATTAGTGCAGATGTTTGGCTATTCTACAGACTTGCGATCGCTCACTGCCGGTATGGCAACTTTTTCAATGGAATTTGCCTGTTATCGCAAATCCTAAGCCACATGGGCAACTAGCATCTTGAATTAGTTATTTAGGGACACAATTATTCTGTGTCCCTTTTATTTTTGCGATCGGGTTTACTCGTCGCGTGATACCATTTCACGAAGAATCTGATACAGATGTAAACCCTAAAATTCTTGCTACATCTAAGTTTTTTAATTGCGAATTGTGAATTGGTATGAGTGGTATGAATACTCGCCCATACGCTTGTAAAGAAAGCAATACTGTTTGATAATGTTTCTACCTATACCAGCAGTTTAAGATGCAAATCGGCACAAAACAGCGAATAATCTTGTTTTACCGTTAAATTTCTCACTGATAGAGTCGTTATTATAAATTATTCATTATGGAAGCAAGCTTTTTCACTACAGTTGCTCTACCTATAGCCTTAGCAATTATTATGCTGGGAATGGGTTTATCGCTCACACCCGCAGATTTTCAACGTGTCAAAAATTATCCCAAAGCCGTCACCATTGGCTTGATTAGTCAGTTAGTTCTTTTACCAATTATTGGTTTTGCTATTGCGAAATTAGTACCCATGCAGCCTACCATTGCTATGGGTTTAATCATAATTGCGCTTTGTCCAGGTGGGGTATCTTCCAACGTAATTACATTCCTGGCTAAAGGTGATGTTGCGCTGTCGGTGACTTTAACAGCTTTGAGTAGTTTGATTACCGTTTTGACAATTCCAGTATTAGCAAACCTCGCATATCAACACTTCATCGGACAAACTGCGGCGATCGCTCTACCTATTGGTGCAACAATAGTACAAATCTTTCTGATGACACTGCTGCCTATCGGTTTAGGAATGGGAGTGCGTCAGTTATTCCCAGAAGTTGCCCATCGTTTAGAAAAGGTGACTAGCCGTTTAGCCGTTGCCTTCCTGGCTATAATTATTCTCTTACTAATTGTTCGTGAGTGGAATCGTCTCCCTGGCTTTATTCTGCAAGTAGGAATTGCTGTGGTGCTGTTGAACAGTGTCTCAATGCTGGCGGGGTTTTATATTAGCAAACTATTTAACCTCAATCCGTCTCAGCAAATCTGCATCGCCATTGAGGTGGGGATTCAAAATGGTACACTAGCGATCGCCATTACCGCCGGAATACTCAACAATCCTGATATGGCAGTACCAGCAGCCGTTTACAGTTTATTTATGTATGTGACAGGGTTAATTGCGATTAACTACGGTAGAAAGTTAGCTGCAACTACTCCCATTCCCCAAACTCTAGAAAGTAAGGTTTAGCATAATTCAAGATACAGGCTTGACCGAGTAGCAATATGTTATTTTCATCTGACTATAGCGTTGCTTCATCTGCTCAAGTAAAAATTTATCTGCGTTTATCTGCGTCCATCCTCTTCAATCGGCGGTTAAATTTGGTTTTCTGCGCCAACTCCGTTTGAGTCAGATTATTTTTGACGCGCAGTTGTTTTAATTGTCTGCTCAAAGATAGCTTTATCTCAATGAAAGCTACTTCATCAGATGATAGTTCGAGAAAGTCGGCTGCATCGCCTATGCGCCAAGCTGCGGCTTCCAGTCGTTGACTTTTATTTATATCCATCTAAACTCCCCTTACCTCCGCGTTTAAAATCTCCTGTAACTCCCACTCTGATAACTGCTGCACTTCAATTTCCATATCAAAACAGTCTTGTGCAGCAGCAATCAAGGCCGTCATAATTTGTTCGAGGCTGTAAGGGAAATGAAGGTTATTGAATGACTCTGTACCAAATACTTGTGCAAACAGTTCCGCATCTGGTTGCAAGCGAATGGAACCATGTTGCAAAATTACGTTACCGCGTTTGAGTTGGGCGCTACCAATGAGTTTTGCGCCATTGGGTAAAATTAAATCTGCACCTGTCGCCGTCCCAAAGCAGTTGGGGTTATGGATGTAGCCGCGCCCAGCTGTACCGTAGCTTAATTCCACACCAAGCGATCGCCATCCTTGAATTAAAAATTCACAAATCTTTGTATATGCTTGTAAACGGTTTCCAGCTAAACCCGATGTAATGACAGCGTAGGTTAAATCGCCTTGGTGTAATACTGCTCTTCCACCAGTGGGACGGCGGACTAAATCTAGTTTTTTACCTTGCCAAGTTAAATTCTCCCATGCTTGGGGATATTGTCGTTGATGATAGCCGAGAGAAATAGCAGCTGGCGACCAAGTATAAAAGCGCAGAGTTGGAGGATGCTTTCTGAAATGGTGTTGTTCTAATAACCATTTATCGATCGCCATCTGTAATTTACCAGAGGCTTCTAAGAAAGGAATCAGTCGCCATACCTGCTTGTTAGACATGAATGATTACTTAAGCAAGACCAAACTCAGATTGTAAAGCTTCATCGTTGTTATCGGCGATCGTGGCAACAATCGTAATTAACCGTGAGACTTCCCCTGGAGACAACTCCGCTAGGGTACGTGTTGAGATGACAACAACTTTATCATCAATGATGCCAAAACGCGCTTCAAAAGTACTAGAGCAATTCAACTCTAAAAGGTAACGCATTAATTTTGGTTCATCTTTGGCGGGTAACTTTAATACGACAGACCAAACTGTGAAGGTGTCTTCGTCGCTTGTACCCGTGAGTTGTACAAACACTTCCACACTACCGTACTTAAACTTCCAGAGATATCCACCTTCTGGACTCTGGCTAACCATTGCGCTGTCATCTTGTTCTAGAGAGTCGATGACATTTTCAATAATTTCTAGATGGTCGAGGGTAGCTGTGTCTTGCATTAGTTCGTTAAGAAATTCTTCAGTTAGGTTTTCTTGAGAGATTGCCATAAGAATTTTTGGTTCAATATGTTTACTGGTGTAGGACTTACGCAGTGAGACGAAAAAACAAGGGTTTGGGAAGGGTGTAGGGGTATGGGGTGTATGTATCCAAAACCCTTACACCGTTCGGCTGACGCTCACGGCGAAGCCCCTAAACCCAATCTCCACAGACCATCTTTGTGCGTAAGTCTTGTGGTGTATCGGTAGAGAATTCAGAATGAAGGGAAAAGGGTTGAAAATCTCCACTTCGGTGAATTCTGCTGTAACTACACATACTTTATAGCTTGTCAGCAAAATTAGTTTTAGTTCCCTAAGTGATAATCTGGTCATCAGTGACTAGACTAACGCGGAAAAGGATAGGCTGAATTATGTCATCTCTCTCTCAAACTGTGCAAACTTCTGATGTGCGTCAATTGGGGATTAACCCTAACCATTGGTATGTAGTTGCACTGAGTACTGAGGTAACTAATAAACCCGTGGGAGTGATATTATGGCATCAAGCGATCGCACTTTACCGCGACAGTACAGGTAAAATCCACGCCTTAGAAGACCGTTGTCCCCATCGTCAAGTTAAACTCAGCCACGGACAAGCGATCGCTAATGAATTAGAATGCGCTTATCATGGTTGGCGGTTCAATTCATCGGGTGAATGTACAGCAGTTCCTTATTTAGCTGCAAATCAAAAATTACCAAACTGCCAAATTCGTCGTTACCCAGTCAAAGAACAAGATGGTTTTATTTGGCTATTTCCTGGTGATGCAGAATTAGCTGTTGAACCAATGGGTTTACCAGAATGGGAACATCTGAATTATATTGCTTCAGTTGCAGTCATTAACTGTCAAGCCCATTATTCTTATTTAATTGAAAACTTGATGGATATGTATCACGGACATTTACATCAAGATTTACAAGCTTGGGCGGCAGCATCTTTACAAAATATCGACGAAGATAATCACCGTGTAGATGTCCATTATACTGCCCAAAGTTATTATAAAATCGATAAAATTTGGTCAATTTCTCAATTATTTTTCCCCGCATTACGAAAACTCCATCCAGAGCCGTTGGATGTGAGTTATGTCTATCCCCATTGGCAATCTACATTAGGGAAAGATTTTAAAATCTATTGTTTATTGTGTCCTATAAGTGAAACTCAAACCAAAGCTTATTTAATTCACTTCACCTCACTCAATGCCTTTTGGCGATTACATAAATTACCTGTCTGGTTTCGCCGATTTATTAAAGATAGTTTATTTAATGCCGCTAAAAAACTACTTGAAGGTTTAGTAGTGCAGGATGTAGAAATGATTGAGGAAGAACAACAGGCATATTTACAAAATCCGCAACGGCGCAATTTTGAGTTAAATCGAGCTTTAGTTAGTGTGCAGAAATTGATGCGGAGTCAAGTTGAAAGATTAGGCTGAGATATCAGTAAATTATCTACAGCAATCCTATCTGAGTTGTGAAAACATATTATTTTAAACGAACCGCAAAGGACACAAAGAAAGAGAAGGAGAAAAAGAAGGAGAATTTCACAAATGATTTAGGATTACTATAGTTGTAATTGACATTGTTGAAAAATATAGTTGACAGTGGCAAATAAATTGTCTAATTCATAAATAGTGAATGGTGTAATATTTCTAGTGAAATTTTGTGCTTCTAGTTTACCAAATTGCCAAACTGCACCATTAGAAACAATCCCATAGATAACTAAAGACAATTCTTGATTGAGTCTTTGAGCCGCAATCATTTCAGCTAAACATTGCGCCCAACCTGCTTCAAAATTATCTTGTTTCGCTTCTACTAAAATAAAGTATGGTTTATCAAAAACTATTTTCCCTAAAGGCGAACGTTTAGCCAAAATATATTCAGGAAAACCTGATAATTGCTCATCATAGCTTAGTGATTGATGACTCCATAAAGTAAACTTACTATTATACTGCTTCCAAACTTCTTTCAAAACTGGATAAATTAAGTTCTCACAAATAGCAAACTCAGAATTATCCACGACACCTTCGCGCATAACGATTGCTAAATCTTCTCGGAAATATTGAGGAATATTAAACTCTGTTGCTAGAACAAAATTAGCTTCTGTGTAGATAATCTGAAATGTTTTGAGAACTTCGCTAATAGATTTATAACTACTAAAGGCCATACTCACCTCCTGAAGAATTGCTTTACCTTAGCTGTATTTTCCAGTTTGCAACAATAATTGTAATGAAGGGCGATCGCCAAGTATCTTAGAAATAGGTTTGATAGTTGTGGAGTGGCGATCGTGAATACTCAGGAATTCCTGCGATTGATCGATAAACAGGTCTCATGTCCGCAAACCCTACCAAAAGCACTACAAGCTCTGTGGTATGACAAAAAAGGCGATTGGAACCAAGCTCATGAAATAGTCCAAAATGCCCATGATGTTGATAGTGCTTGGGTTCACGCTTACTTACATCGTCAAGAAGGCGATTTGCATAATGCGCGTTATTGGTATCATCGCAGCAGTCAGCCAGAGTTTGTGGGCGAGCTAAACCAGGAATGGGAACAAATTACGTCTCTATTACTGAAAAAGGTCAACACTACTCATGGATGCTGAACAACTCAAACGCAGTTACGATGCAGGGGAGAGATATTTTCCGGCTGCAAATTTAAGTCGAGCCAGGTTAATTTCCGCTTACTTACCAGGAATTAATTTGTGGGGAGCAGACTTGAGCCAAGCGAACCTAGCCAAAGCTAAACTCTGGGGAGCAGACTTGAGTCAAGCTAATTTAGCTCAGGCGAATTTGACGAGAGCTAATTTATGCGGTGTCAAATTAAAAGAAGCAAATCTCCGGGGTGCGAAACTCAACTTTACTAAGCTGTATGGTGCAGATTTAAGTGGTGCTTATTATGATGACAGCACCCGCTTTTCTAGAGGATTTGACCCTGTAAAGAACAATATGCGGAAGTTTTAAGTTTCGGTGGGGTTGAGATTATAGCGGTTCTCAGTTCAATGAGGTACACCTCAACTCCACCCGCAAGCAGGGAGGAGAGCGTTTGCGTAAGAAAATGCGGGGTGGATTCTGACTGTATTACAAGCAAGTGAAAACCGCTATAGTAAGCAGTACAGACACGCATAAATCTGACGAACAGACAGCACTGGAGTTCCCTATGATTCGACCGAGTACGCCCGATGATTCAGAGGCATTAATCGCGATTGCTGTAGCAGCAGAGCTATTCCCCGCGAGCGAAACCGAAGAACTGAGCAAAGTGCTGGCGAGTTACTTCAGTGGTAACATCGGCGAGGGTCATGTGTGGCTCACCGATGAGGAGAATGGGAAAGCGTGCGGGGTCGCCTACTACGCACCTGCCCCGTTTACAGATGGGACATGGGACTTGTTAATGATTGTTGTGCATCCCAACTATCAGAGGCAAGGGCGAGGAGAAGCGTTAGTAAAGTATGTGGAAAATGCCTTACGGGCAAGTGGTCAGAGAATTTTGTTGGTCGAGACTTCGGGGCTGCCCAGCTATGAACGAGCGCGGGCTTTCTACAAAAAGTGCGGTTTCGAGGAGGAGGCGCGTATTCGGGACTTCTACAAGGCAGGGGAAGATAAGGTGGTGTTCCGCAAGGCTTTGAATGCGGAATAGACCACATAAGCGTTTTCTTTTGACAAAGCTTCTGAATGAAGAAGCTAGAGGAAGAATTTAGCTATATCAATACCTCATTACAACTCTTCTGCGACTGGTAAGGGGAAGATTTCGCCGGCTAAGTAAGCATCAAAATTCTTCTGGAAGTATAGCCAAGAAGTCATATCTTCCCCCTCGGAGAATGCTTTGGGAGCTTGTTTATATAAGGGAACGCGGTGATTAATTTCATCTTGCAGTAGTTGGGGTAATTCTGCTAAACCACCAACTTTAGAGCCAAAAGCACTATAGATGAGATTACCAGCGCGATCGCCCATTTTCATCCACGGTAGCCATTGCCCAATCCTATCCCAACTCAGCTTTAGTTGAGAAACAGAATTGAGTTCTGAATTGAATAAATCTGCGGTTGGAACAGATAATTTAAATAATTCTGCGGCTTGATAAGTTTCATAAGGACTATATTCGGCAAATTTTGGATCTTCTGCCAAAGGATTTGGATAAGTTGGAAAAATATCAAATACAAAAGTTGTCGTGTCTCCCTCAACTTGGGCTGGAAATTTACCTTTAAAATGTCCTTGTACCGGATTATTCGCAACGTGTAATACAGGTACAGTTTCACCAGTCCAAGGATTTTCCCATTTGGGCAAAATTTCTTCTGTTTCTGGGTTTAAGTAATAAGTGAGTTCACGAGAAGTAAAATCCCAACTATCTTCTCCTGTGGAAATACATCTACTAACACTCACACCCAAGATTTTAAATAAGAGTTTTCTTTTCTCTCCAGGAATAAAACTATAAATCTTGCCTTGCCAAACTAAAAATGTCGATTCATTGGCATCAAGGGAAGAGCGAGTTTTGACCCATTGTTGTGCATCAAACTCTTTCACTGTTGTGACCATTTTGCGTCTCCTAATTTAACAGAATAAACAAAGGGTAGTCTTAAACAAGGCAAAAATGAAAAGTGCTGAGTTGAAAGTGCTGAGTGCTGAGTTAAAAGACCGCCCGCACTCCCCTACTTCGCCTCACACTCTTTTTCTGGCTCCTGAATTCTTCTTTCAGTTTATTCATCTACTAAATCATTTGCTAATTCGTGGTGTAGCAAGTTTTTACCCCTTTTTTTAGCACCGTACATTAAATTATCGGCTCTTTCGAGAATTTCTGTGACTGAAGCTGGCGGTTTAATAAAGGTAATTGCGCCAATACTCAAGGTGACAGGCCAATTTTCTGCCTGCATGATAGATGATAAGGTTCTGTGTAATCTCTGTAATACTACTGCGGATGCTTCATAACCAGTACGTGGTAATAAAATTGCAAATTCATCACCTC
The DNA here is from genome assembly GCF_014696905.1 of Nostoc sp. FACHB-190. NCBI lineage: Bacteria > Bacillati > Cyanobacteriota > Cyanophyceae > Nostocales > Nostocaceae > Nostoc > Nostoc sp. FACHB-190. The sequence continues at coordinate 395,481 of NZ_JACJQW010000001.1, read as the reverse complement.
CAAGTCTGGCGATAACATCAATTTTACGTAGATTATTTCTCGCATTTTCCGCAACTAAACATAGCAGGCGATCGCCAACAGTATGCCCAAACTGGTCATTAACAAGTTTAAAGTTATCAACATCAAAATATGCAATAGTTATTGGTTCTTGATGTCTTAAAGATTTATGAACTTCAAAGTTGACTAATTCTAAAAAAAATGACCTGTTATGTAGCCCTGTTAAAGCATCAGTCCTCGCTAGTCTTTCTAAGTTTTTTAATGTGAGTTTTTGTTGTGACAAAAGATAGTTGGTAAATAAGAAAAATACTAAAACTACAACAGTATTCCAATAAGGTACTAAGGGATGTAAATAGTGAAAATTTGGTTTTTGATTGACTACTAAATTTGTAACTGCACTAATCAATGAAATTAATACGCCACTGCAATTATCAGCAAACCAAGTTGCAATGCCAATCGGAATTAAGTAAAAAATTGCTATTAATATTTCTGGTGGGATTTGGTAGTCTAACCAACCTATCAAGCTTGTGAGAAAAACACTGAGGGAGATTACGCACCATTTAGGTTGATTATCTAGGATTTTCATTAACTTCATGTTCTTTCGGCTTCACTGCAACATCTTTTGCAGTTCCTTATTAGTTATCAGCTTCACCTTATTGTTCACCCAATCACATATTTTAGGTTTTGTCAATGTTAATCAAATTTATTTTCTCAATAAAATAATCAATCCAAGCCGTAATTTGGGATTAAAGATGGGTCAAAAATCAATAATAAAGTTATTTGAGTTCATAAGACAAATTGAATACATAATTATAACTGGTTAAATTCTTATCTGTTATGGTCGTAGTCACATAGCTGAGAACAGTACTGATTGCTCAAGGCTTTGAAATTACGGAGTTTCTCCGCAGCAGTCTGCCATCATATTAAATTGATAATTGCTGTACAAGACTGTTTTTTATGTCTCTATCATCATTATTTAAATTGATATTAATAGTTTTTACTAAAGTCTCTCTAATTAGAAAAACATCTTGATCGCTTGATAAATTTATCTGGATATTTGAGAATTCTTTTCGTTATTGTCCATTTCTCCGGATAAGTAAAAAAATACCTGAATAGTAATTCACATAATTTTTCTACACCACAACTTATGGAACTGCCTCAGCGCGTGTCAATTCGCTACAAAGACACTTCCTACAATATGAGTGAGATCCGCCTAAAAACAGTGCAACTAGCATTCAAAATTTGGGAAGAACAAAGCAAACCTCGCAAAACTGAGTTGTATGATTTTATCTTGACTTGTCTGAAACAATTTGACCGTCAAGACCGTTTTATTGTTTCATATCTATTCTTAGAGTTAACAGATATGATTCGTAATTCTTCCTTAGAAAGAACGATGAGAGAGGTGTTAATTAAAACGGCTTTTCGGGAGTTTGCTTGTGCGTTGACAGATTTTGAAAATGCGGAGAAATAGGATTATGGCAAAGTGCTGAGTGCTGAGTACTGAGTAGAAACTCAGGAACATCAGGGATTTCAGCTATAAATATAGTCCTAATCTATACTTTGATTGCTATCAATCAGAGGAATTTACAAGTCAAGAGTCAGAATTTAATTTTATCTTGTCAATTAGTGGAGTAAAAATACCGCCACTAATCGATTCTGACTCCTGAATTCTGACTTCTGAATTCTTATTCAAGGTGATGTTTTAGCGGGTTTTAAATTTCTGGCTTTATAGAAGGTTTCTAGACTTTGGCGATCGCCAACGAAACGCCAATGCCAAGGTTCATAACTCACACCTTGCACATTATCTTGAGGAAAAGACAACTCAAAACCAAAGCGGGCGGCGTTTGCTTGTAGCCAGCTAAAAGCTTTGGTTTGATCAAAGTTAGCCTGAAGATTCGTAGCGGGTGCGGCTCCGTCTCCGACATCTACCGCATAACCTGTGTGATGCTCACTATGGCCTGGCGGCGCACTGAGGGCGGCTCTTTGGGCCGGGGTTTGATTGCGTTGCGCCCCGACTTCAAAAAATAATTGCTCTTGTTCTTTCACAGAGCGAAAGCCAGAAATTGGCACTAAAATTACCCCAGCACTCCGGGCGGCTTGAGTCATGGCGCGAAACTTTTCGGCGGCGGCTGTTCGCATTCTGATGCGGCGATCGCTTGTAATCGCTGCTAACTCTGATTCTGGTGCTTCTGGGTAAGCTAAATGTCCCAACACCGCATTATTATCTTGGGGATTTGCTGAGTTAGTCGCGCCGGGAGTGGTGACAGTCGAGGAATCTGCTGGTGAAGATGAAGAATCGGTGATTTTTTTCGGTGTAGTGAGAGAAAAGAAAAAACCACTAACTACAGCCAGCAAGATAAATCCTGCGACTCCCCCAATAATCAGAACTAAAGGTTGTAAGGGTGTTTTGGACGAGACATCAGGAGTATCGCGTAAAGCTACTGGAATGTCATCACCAGAATCACCGGACGAATTTGGGGCTTTTCCAGAAAACCCAGCTTTATTCAAGGGTTAACTCCTGCTTTTGTTCAAAATTCATAACAGACTGTAGACTGGACAGAGATTAGCATATTCGGTACATATTACATCTGTCTTTGTTAGGGAAATTTTGGCAAACCTCCTAGAACTATACGTCAAACTGGCAGGCTTAATTTTAATCGGATTTTTTCTGGGACGGAAACTGCCTGCCGCAGTTCCACAGCGTTTGGGTCAGTTCCTTTTTTGGGTGGGAGTACCTGTCAGTATTGTGGCTTTTTTACGCCAAGCTGACCTGTCGGCACAGATTTGGATTGCACCTGCGATCGCTCATTTAGCGATTTTATTAGGTGCATTTTTGGCTTGGTTAACAATCAAAGGACAAGCTTATCTGACAAACACAACTTTTCAGCACCCAACTCAGGGAAGTTTTCTCTTGGCGGCAATGGTCGGCAATACAGGTTATATCGGCTTTCCTGTGACTTTAGCAATGGTCGGGCAAGATTATTTTGCTTGGGCTTTATTCTACGATTTATTGGGGTCACTGTTTGGTGCTTATGGTTTGGGTGTCGCTCTCGCATCTCATTATGGCGATGGTGGCACAAACTATTGGCAAATGACTCAAGCCATATTAATTAACCCAGCCTTGTGGAGTTTTGGCTTGGGTTTATGGTTTCGCCAAATTAGTATTTCTCCGACGGCAGAATTTTATCTGGAAAAATTGGGTTGGATTGCTGTCGCTTTATCTTTAGTATTAATTGGAATGCGCCTTTCGCTGCTGACTTCTTGGCACAATTTCCCCCAAGCCGCCATCAGTTTGGCCATCAAAATGCTTTTAGTTCCCCTGCTGCTTGGCAGTACTTTATCTTTATTTGGCGTGACTGGTTCCGCCGCCAAGGTAATTGTTTTACAAATGGCAATGCCGCCAGCATTTGCGACAATGGTGCTGGCTGAAACTTTCAATCTTGACCGTAACCTCGCGGTGACTTCCTTAGCCTTGGGAGTCTTGCTGTTGTTGGTGACTTTGCCTGTGTGGCTGTGGCTATTCTAAATTTTAGATTTTAGATTTTGGATTTTGGATTGGTAAATTCAGTTGTAGGGCAATAATTTGTCAGCATAATTGACTTAGCTTTGCTGCCAAATCTGCGGGGCTGGTATGTTCGTAATGTTCAAAGGGTTGGTGAATCCAAGGATTGTCCGGTAAGTAATCGACGTAATAATCAGGTTTAATCACTGAACAGGCTTTATACCAAACGACGGCGCTGCGAATTTCCGCAATTGAGGAATCGACATTTTCCCGTAACCAAGGAATTGTCTGTTGAAGAGTAATTCCAGAGTCTACCAAGTCGTCAATTAACAGGATATGGGAACCTAACTTTTCCGTGGTCATGGTCAAATGATGGGAAACAGTGAGATTACCTCGCACTTGTTTGCCGGGGCCGCTATAAGATGATGTCGCTAAAATGGCCAATGGCTTTTGATAAATCCGAGAAATAATATCTCCAACTCGCAGTCCGCCTCTGGCTAGGCAAACAATTTGGTTGAATTCCCAACCAGATTGATATACCTGAACCGCCAGTTGTTCAATTTTGTAGTGATATTCTGACCAAGAAACGTAAAGGTCTGGCATAAAAAAAGTAATTTTGAGGTAATACTGATAGCGATCGCAAACTTTTTATTTTAATCCGAGCCTCAGATATTATGAACGATTCTGACCAAAATCCGGCTTTGAGTCCAAAACTGGATTTTAAAACCAAATTAGCTTATGGTGCAGGTGATTTAGGCCCAGCAATTACCGCTAATATTTCCATATTCTTCTTGTTAGTCTTCTTTACCAATGTCGCTGGGATTCCCGCCGGGTTGGCTGGGAGTGTATTGTTGATTGGCAAAATCTGGGACGCTGTTAATGATCCGTTTATCGGATTATTAACAGATAAAACCAAATCTCGGCGCTGGGGTCGTCGGCTACCTTGGATGTTATATGGTGCGGTTCCTTTTGGGATTTTCTTTTTCTTGCAGTGGATTGTACCGCAATTTAGTAGCGATCGCAGTACAAATATTGGGGTTTTGTTTTGGTATTACGTCATAATTGGGTTAATATCGCAGGTATTTTACACCGTTGTGAATTTGCCTTACACGGCGATGACTCCTGAACTTACCCAAGATTATGATGAACGCACCAGTCTGAACAGTTTTCGCTTTACTTTTTCGATTGGTGGCAGTATTTTATCGTTGATTTTAGCGCAAATAGTATTTTCGCAAATTCCTGACCGTCAACAACAATATTTTGTCTTAGCAGCGATTTGTACTGTAATTTCTGTAGTTTCCCTATATTGGTGCATTTTTGGAGTTCGCGATCGCATTTTAGCCTTTGAAGCCAAACGCATCCAACTAGAAGAACCGCCATCAATCCCATTTTTTGAACAGTTAAAAATTGTTTTTACCAATCGCCCGTTTTTATTTGTCATTGGCATATATCTATTTTCTTGGTTGGCTGTGCAAATTACAGCCAGCATCATTCCTTATTTTGTGATCAACTGTATGAAACTCAAAGAAGCAGATGTTCCGACAGTGATGATTGCTGTCCAAGGCACTGCTTTAGTTATGTTATTTGTGTGGAGTAATTTAAGTAAGAAAATTGGTAAAAAACTTGTTTATTTTCTCGGTATGAGTTTATGGATAATCGCCGCCGCCGGACTATTTTTTTTACAAGCTGACCAATTAGTTTTAATGTATATTATGGCTATGATGGCTGGCGTAGGTGTATCCACAGCGTATTTAGTTCCTTGGTCAATGATTCCCGATGTGATTGAATTAGATGAACTCCAAACCGGACAACGCCGCGAAGGTATCTTTTATGGTTTCATGGTTTTGTTACAGAAGTTTGGGTTAGCATTCGGATTATTTCTTGTCGGTAACGCCTTACAATCTGCTGGTTTTAAAGAAGCTGTAGCGGGACAAAGCACTTTACCAATTCAACCAGAATCAGCACTCACCGCTATTCGCCTGGCTGTCGGCCCTATCCCCACTGTTTGTTTAATTTGTGGTTTAGTTTTGACATATTTTTACCCCATTACTAAGGAAATACACGCGGACATATTGTTAAAACTCCGAGAACGTCAGGCAAACAACTCATAAATAATTTTTGGCACTATTTGAACTGAAACTATCTACAAATATGTTTTTAATAGTATAGAACTACAAGATATTCAACTTCAGCAGTTGGATATCTAAAATTCTGCTCACAATTCAGCACTCAGAAGCCAAAATTGAGAACCAATTCAGAATGAATGTTTATCGCCTTTCTTCCCTGGCGAAGTATAAACCGAACTAATTAACCGCAGATGCACGCAGATAAATTTGTACATCAACAGGTCGGGAAATTCTATATTCTGATTATGACTCCTGAATTCTGACTTCTGAATTCTTACATAAATAGGACTTACGCATCAAAACAAAAAATCAAGGGTTTTGGCGAGGGTGTAGGAGTTCAGGGATATGGGGGTGTACTTATTTAAAATCCTTACACCCCAAACCCTTTCACCCTTACACCCAATCTCCACGAATAATCTTTGTGCGTAAGTCCTAATAAAATCAAACATCCTCAAACTCGTAGTTACTGATTATGTGCCAGCTGCTAGGGATGAATTGCAATGTACCCACAGATATTTGCTTTTCCTTTGAAGGTTTTTCCGCACGGGGAGGCAAAACAGATGATCATAGCGATGGTTGGGGTATTGCATTTTTTGAAGGAAAAGGCTGTCGCTTATTGTTAGATGACAAACCTTCGGTGACATCTCCCATAGCAGATTTAGTCAGACGCTATCCCATCCACTCTACTCATGTAATTGCCCATATCCGTAAAGCAACTCAGGGAGAAATCGCCTTAAGAAACTGTCATCCCTTCCAACGAGAACTGTGGGGAAGATATTGGGTATTTGCCCATAACGGCAATTTACCAGATTTCCATCCCCGGAATATGGGTTTTTACGAACCTGTGGGTGATACCGACAGTGAAAAGGCCTTCTGTATTATGTTAGAAACTCTCCGAGAAGCTTTTCCTGAAGGTAAGCCGCCTTTAGAAAAACTTAATGTTGTGCTACGTCAAATTACGGCGGAAATCGCCCAAGTCGGTGTTTTTAACTATTTGTTGTCGGATGGAGAACATTTTTTTGCCCACTGTTCGACAAAACTCTCCTACATCGTCCGTCAGGCCCCCTTCGCCGCCGCCCATTTGATTGATCAAGATATGACGGTGGATTTTCGGGAGTTGACTTCCCCACGCGATCGCGTCGCCGTTATCGCTACTACCCCCCTCACCGACAACGAAGTCTGGACAACCATCCAACCAGGCGAATTACTAGTCTTTCACGACGGTTTACCCCAAAAATAACCATATTCTTCTATGGGGCTGTTATTTGATTTTTGAAAAAATACAGTACAAATCAAACCTGACTACTATAACTTTTAAACTATTGTTTATAGGACTCATATTTGATTTATGAAAAAAATCAGTACACTCAGGTCAAACTTCTTTCCTACTCTCTACTCCCCATTCCCTACTCCCTGCCTACACAACTAGATTCAGAAATCAAATCGGATTCCTATATGCTAAGTTGCGTTCAGAAATAGTATTCTTACTCCCTACTTCCTACCCCCTGCCCAAATTACTATCTTTGATTGCAACTTTGTATTAAATCAAGGTAGAGATTTCTCTAAAACAAGTTTAAGCAAAATTTTGGCTTGGGTGTTCAATTTTTTGATAACTATAGCAATCCTCAAAAAATTACCAACAAATCTACTCCCCACATTCTGGGATAAATTTCCTTAAAAAAATTAACATTATTGTTGCAATCCGCTAAATCGCCAAATTCTGGCTGAAAATTATAAACCCTCAGCACCACATCTCAAAAGATAGATTAATTATCTTTTTATTTTTGATTCATCATCGATAACATTCATATCTTGACCATCACTAATCGGGACAAATTTGTTACTAATTGCCTCTACCATATTTCTTGGCTATCAAAAAGTGAATAATACACAAATATAAATATTGCGATGACTATATGTATATATTTCATGGGTACTGTAAAGAGTATGTAAAGATGCTTTTGGTGAGAATAGACACCTCAGTAAATATACAGTACAATTTCAATAAATTATTTAGATATTACCTAGTTTATTCAACTAAATAATCATAGGTATAAACCCCCTATCTAGCTGTGGGATTGTCTTTCTGTGTCAAATACATCTTTAAGCTTGATGTTTCGCTGTTGGATGAGCGATCGCTAATGATCAAAGGATGGTTAAAATAGAGCCTAAATATGAGTGCTTGTATGAGAATTCATAAAGGCACCAACAATGCAGAGATCAATAACAACTAACAATATCCTACATACCAATTTGACATAAATAATACATCAATTAACCAGCTAAAAACATGCTCATACTCTGAGAAGAGTGTAGTGATTTTACTGGACAACAGTAATGTTCATACAAGATTCAGAAAATTGGTATTGTTTAATCTTAAATTTTACTCACCCTGCAATATCTTGCAAAAGTTTCTCAGTTATCTATGGACTGATGTACTGATGTCACGAGAAACTTCTTCAGAAACTTTGCAAAATCACATTCTATAAGACTTAAAAATCAGCTAAAAAACAATCTATTCTGCAAATGTGTTTCTGAAAAATTTTGGAGAAAACTTTATAAAAAATTACTTTGTTATGTAATCTAAATATGCTTCAGTTAAATATGTTTGTAATTGTTGAAAGCAACAGTAGCCGCCAGGACTATGTTGCGAGTTGTGTATGAATAATTTAACTGAATTGTATTGCTGTGATGCTGAAACAATATGCTGAGAGAGTCAACCATCAGCATAATTTTCATTTTTGAAAACAGCGAAAATTGCAGTTTAAAAACTTTCAACTGGCTGAATCAATCAATTTATTTAGGTAAAAGTTATGGCAAATATCAACGGTACCAATGGCGATGACAACCTGATTGGCACAACTGGCGATGATATTATTACCGGCCGTGGTGGAAATGATAATTTATCAGGTAATGGCGGTAGCGATATTCTAGACGGTGGCGCTGGAGATGATAATATTTCCAATTTTGCAAGCACTGGAAATAGCATCCTTGATGGTGGCGCAGGCGACGATGTATTGGATGTGGATCAGTCTAGCGGTGATAACCTAGTTGATGGTGGTGCCGGTGATGATTATCTCGCCGCCGTAGGTTCCTCTGGGGTTAACGTTCTCAACGGTGGTGGTGGACAAGATATCTTAAACGCGGATCAGTCAACAGGCAATAACCTGCTGAATGGTGGTGGTAATGATGATTTTCTCTCAGCGATCGCATCTGAAGGTAATAACGTCCTTGATGCTGGAGGCGGTAACGACACACTAAATATCAATCAGTCCGATGGCGATAACCTACTTGAAGGCCGTGCTGGTAATGATCAACTGTTGGCTGTTGGTACTTTTGGGAATAACATCCTCAATGGTGGAGATGGCGAGGATACATTAAATGCTGACGATTCCATAGGTAATAACACCCTCAATGGTGGTGGGGGTGCTGATTATATTACGGCTGTGGGTTCATCTGGGAATAACACCCTCAACGGTGGAGGAGATGCTGATACCTTAGATGTCACCGATTCCACAGGGGATAACCAGCTAAATGGGAATGGTGGTGACGATACCTTGACAGCATATCGTTCCACAGGTGACAACACACTCAACGGTGATGCAGGCGCGGATACCTTGGATGTGGATCAGTCCAGTGGCGATAACACCCTGGATGGTGGTGTTGGTGATGATTCTTTGTTTGCGATCGATTCCACTGGAGATAATACTCTCTATGGTCGTGATGGAGAAGATATCTTAAACGTAGATCAATCAACAGGTGCTAATTCTCTCTATGGTGGTGCGAGTAGTGATTATCTGACTGCCGTTGGTTCCTCTGGTAATAACACCCTCAGTGGCGAAGGTGGTAACGACAGATTATTTGTCGATCAGTCCACAGGCAATAACCTACTAGAAGGTGGTGGTGGGGATGATGAACTGTCGGCTGTCGGTGCTTTTGGCGATAACATCCTCAATGGTGGAAATGGTCAGGATACATTAAATGCAGACAATTCCACAGGAGATAACCTGCTGGATGGTGGTGATGGGGCTGATTATATTACGGCTGTAGGTTCATCCGGTTACAACACCCTCAACGGTGGCGCAGGTGCTGATACCTTAGATGTAACCGATTCTACAGGTGATAACATCCTCAATGGCGAGAACGGCAATGATACCCTGACAGCTTATCGTTCATCTGGTTATAACACCCTCAACGGTGGTGCTGGTGCTGATACCTTAGATGTAGATCAGTCAAGTGGCGACAATTATCTCTATGGTGGTGGTGGCGACGATTATCTGTCAGCAATTGATTCTACTGGAGATAATAATCTCTACGGTGATGATGGAGAAGATATCTTAAACGCAGATCAATCCACTGGAGAGAACTATCTCTATGGAGGTGCTAATGATGACTCTCTGTCTGCCGTTGCTTCTGAAGGTAATAACCTCTTGGATGGCGAAGGTGGCGACGATATCTTAACTGTTGATCAGTCTAGTGGCAATAACCTGCTTGAAGGTGGTACAGGGAATGATGAACTGTCGGCTGCTGGTTCATCTGGGAATAACATCCTCAATGGTGGAAATGGTCAGGATACATTAAATGCAGACAATTCCACAGGAGATAACCTGCTGGATGGTGGTGATGGGGCTGATTATATTACGGCTGTAGGTTCATCCGGTTACAACACCCTCAACGGTGGCGCAGGTGCTGATACCTTAGATGTAACAGATTCTACAGGTGATAACATCCTCAATGGCGAGAACGGCGACGATACCCTGACAGCTTATCGTTCATCTGGTTATAACAACCTCAACGGTGGTGCAGGTGACGATACCTTAGATGTAGATCAGTCAAGTGGTGACAATTACCTCTATGGTGGTGGTGGCGACGATTATCTGTCAGCAATTGATTCCACTGGAGATAATAATCTCTACGGTGATGATGGAGAGGATATCTTAACAGCAGATCAATCAACAGGCGATAACTATCTCTATGGTGGTACTGATGATGACTATCTGTCTGCCGTTGGTTCCGAAGGTAATAACCTTCTGGACGGCGGAAATGGCAACGACATCTTAATTATTGATCAGTCTAGTGGCGATAATACCCTTGAAGGTGGTACGGGGAATGATGAACTGTCGGCTGCTGGTTCATCTGGCAATAACACCCTCAATGGTGGCGAAGGCGACGATACAGTAAACGCAGACAATTCCACAGGCAATAATGTCTTCAATGGTGATGCAGGCGCTGATTATATTACGGCTGTGGGTTCATCTGGTAGGAACTTCCTCAATGGTGGCGAAGGCGACGATACTCTAGATGTGACGGATTCCACAGGTAATAACGTCCTCAATGGCCAAGACGGTAACGATACCCTGACAGCTTATCGTTCCACAGGTGATAACATCCTCAATGGTGGCGCAGGCGACGATACCTTAGATGTAGATCAGTCAAGTGGCGACAATTACCTCTATGGTGATATCGGTGATGATTTCTTATCGGCAATCAATTCCACTGGAGATAATACTCTCTACGGTGGTGATGGAGAGGACATCTTAGACGCAGATCAATCAAGTGGCGCTAATTCTCTTTATGGTGGCGCTGATGATGATTATCTGTCTGCCGTTGGTTCCGAAGGTGATAACCTCTTGGATGGTGAAGATGGCGACGACATTTTAATTGTTGATCAGTCCAGTGGCGATAACACCCTAGAAGGTGGGGCTGGTGATGATGAACTGTTGGCTGCTGGTTCATCTGGTAATAACACCCTCAATGGTGGCGAAGGCGACGATACATTAAATGTTGACGATTCCACAGGTAACAACACCCTCAATGGCGATGCAGGAGATGACGAATTGTCTGCCCTGGGTGCATCCGGTAATAACAACCTCAACGGTGGCGGAGGTGATGACGCAATCTATGTGAGTACTGCCTTGCAACAGTCACCAACCTTGGTAGTACAAACAGTTGACGGTGGCGCAGACTACGATTACCTTTTTGTTGATTACAGCAACGCTACAGCCGGCATCACTTCCACATACAACTCGTCAACCAATAGCGGTAGAATTACCGCAGGCACAAATCGAGTTAACTACAGAAATATCGAAAGTCTGGAGCTGATTGGTACAGCCTTCAGTGACAACATCATAGGAACCAACGGCAACGATACACTTTCTGGTGGCAGTGGTGGCAATGATGTTATCAACGGCGGTGCTGGGGATGATTATATTTCAGCGATTGGTTCATCTGGTAATAACACCCTCAACGGTGGCGAAGGTAACGATAGGTTAATAGTTGATGAATCTACCGGGGATAACCTGCTGAATGGTGGTGGCGGTAACGATACTCTATCTGCTTATCGTTCTGAGGGTGATAACACTCTCATTGGTGATGCAGGTGACGACACATTAGATGCGGATGAGTCCATTGGTAATAACACCCTCAATGGTGGTATCGGTGATGATCATCTTTCAGCGATTGGTTCCACTGGGAATAACACCCTCAACGGTGGTCTTGGGCGCAATATCCTAAATGTGAATCAGTCCAGTGGTAATAACACCCTCAATGGTGATAATGCTGACGATGTGTTGTTGGCAGATGCTTCTGTGGGCAATAACACCCTCATTGCTAGAGGTGGTAATGACAGATTAAGTGCGGAATATTCTGAAGGGAATAACCTGCTTGATGGTGGTGCTGGTGATGACTATCTGTCTGCTGTTGGTTCCTTTGGCCTTAACACCCTCAATGGTGGTCATGGTAACGATATAGTGACTGTTGACTATTCCAGTGGTAACAACCTACTCATTGGTGACGATGGTAATGATACCCTGTCTGCTTATCGTTCCACGGGCGATAACACTCTCATTGGGAATACAGGGAGTGACATATTAAATGCCGATGAGTCCACTGGTGATAACACCCTGAATGGTGGTAGCGGCGATGATTATCTCTCGGCAATTGGTTCCTCTGGTGATAACATCCTCAACGGTGGCGCTGGACGCAATACCTTAGATGTCAGTCAATCCACAGGTAATAACACTCTCATTGCTGATACCGGGAACGATACCCTGTCGGCTTATCTTTCTGAGGGCGATAACACTCTCATTGGTAATGCAGGTGACGACACATTAGATGTAGATCAGTCCAGTGGTAATAATACCCTCGAAGGTGGTAACGGTGATGATTATCTTTCGGCAATTGGTTCCTCTGGTGATAACATCCTCAACAGTGGTGTTGGGCGCAATATCTTAGATGTCAGTCAATCCACAGGTGATAACACCCTCAATGGTGGTAACGGTGATGATGTGTTGTTGGCAGATGCTTCTGTGGGCAATAATATCCTCACTGCCGCAGGCGGTAATGACAGGTTAAGTGTGGAATATTCTGAAGGGAATAACTTACTTGATGGTGGTGTTGGTAATGATGAATTGTCCGCCGTCGGTTCGTTTGGCATTAACACCCTCTATGGTGGTATTGGTAACGATGTGTTGACGGTTGACTATTCCAGAGGCAATAACATACTCAATGGTGACAGTGGTAATGATACTCTGTCGGCTGTAGAAGCTACTGGGAATAACACCCTGGATGGCGGTAGCGGAAATGATACTTTGATTGGTGGTAATGGCAATGATTTTCTCATTGGTGGCGTAGGTAATGACTTGATCACGGGTGGTAGCGGTGCAGATACCTTTGTCTTTAATCGTTTTAATGAAGGTATTGACACAATTACTGACTTCAGCATTAGTAATGACATCATTCAGATATCTGCGGCTGGTTTTGGTGGTGGTTTATTAGCTGGGGCGCTATCGATTAGTCAGTTTACCTTGGGAACTGCTGCAAGCAACACCGATCAAAGATTCATCTATAACAATATTACTGGTGCGTTGTACTTTGACCAAGATGGTAATGCTGGTGGATTCAGACAAGTACAACTAGCACAATTGTCTGGTGCGCCGGCTTTGAATGTCAGCAATTTTGTGATTGTTTAAAGACTGTCGCAAAGCTAATTATGAAATTGCAATAGTACAGAAAACAAAGGTTACGCCATCAGCGTAACCTTTTTTCTATTTATTAATTATTTGTGGGAGCGATCGCCAATCATAACCCAATATTTTACCTGTTGTGAAAAGTAGATAACCAATAAAGAATAAGGCTGAGGTGGCAATTAACAATAGCAAGTTAACTGAGGCAAAAATCCGACCAGTAAATATAATTATGAGGATTCCGATAGCAATCAAAATCCAGCCCAGATGACGATTGATCCGTTGTTGACACAATACAAAAATCCCAGCAAAACAAAGCGCAATGCTAGGTAAACCAAAAAATATGCCGATTCTCACATTGGCAGTTAACAGTACAATGCTGGCAACTATTAAACTTAAACCTATCAGCTTAGTTGTTTTATCTACCACTATTGGTTGCTTCTGCTGAACTGGTGGGGGTACAACTTGCGTGCTATGAACTACTGTTGCTAAAGCTGGGGAATTTTGCCAAATGAAAGTGATGGCATCACCTTGACCAAAGTTAATGCGATCGCCTACTTTTAACTGATATCTAGTTCCCGCGTCTAGCTTGACATCGTTAAGAAATGTGCCGTTAGAACTACCTAAGTCTTCAATCAAGTAGTTGCCATTCTCGACGATAATTTGAGCATGAGCGCGAGAAACAACTTCTGCATTTGGCAAACTGGAAAAATCAATATCTGGGGGATTTTGGTCATTTGACTTACCAAGCCGGATGACCGTTAAATTTGGTGGTATGTCAAAAGCGGTGTTGGTTTGAACATGGAATAGCTGTAAACTTAGCCCTGTAGTGCTGAATTGATTGAGATTTTGCATGGCTTACGGTTGTATCGCTAATCCTATGTTAAATAGTTTAGGCGATCGCTGACACCTTTGCGTATTTACCCAGAGGCATGATTGATTTTATCTCTACTACTAGCAGTCTTAGTTGATAGGTGAATAAGTAGTTGGACAAAATTAAATTCATTCGTGGTGATAGGGAACAGGTAACAGAAAAAATGTGTGTAATTAATTTTGTCTGGATACTCAACAAAGACAAGGGAGAGATGCTATTTGTGGTTTAAGCATTTTTGTGTAACTTTACCGAAATCTTAATCAAAAATTCTGTCCCTTTACCTGGTTCGGAAACACATTCCAAGCTACCACCATGTTTTTCGACGATAATTTGGTAGCTAATCGATAATCCTAAACCTGTGCTTTATTTCCCCGATTTAACTCCCGCCTACGCAACTTTACTAAAATTCGGACTCGCCGCTTGAACTGTTCAAAATCATCTGCACTCAATTTTTTTTTTTGCCAGACTGGACGTTGCATAAGTCGCTCAGTCCATTCATTTATCTTGGGATAATTACTCAAGTTAATGCCTAAACTTGGTAAGGAAGACACAGCTATACCAGCAACTATATCTGCTAAAGTTAACTGTTCACTGCCAAAGTAGAAAGAATTACCCAATAATTCCGTCAAGAATAGCAGCACTTTATCTATATGTTGTGTGGCTTTAAGAAATTGTGGTGAGGCTGTATTTTCATAAATTAATGAGACTATTTGTGGAAATAATTCATTAGCAGTCACATACTGTACCATCCGCACTTTTGCTAAAGCTTGATTTTCTTTGGGTAGTAGTGAAGGTGTAGGATATTTTGCTTCTAAATAGTCCATAATTGCCAGAGATTCGACTATTTGTAAGTCATCATCAACTAGGACTGGAATATGATGAAAAGGATTAACTTTTAAAAATTCTGCTTGTAATTGATCACCATCTAAATTCATCAAGATTGGCTCAAAAGCAATTTCTTTTTCTAGTAAAGTGAGCCATACACGCCGCGCATTCGGGGAAATGGGATTGTAGTAAAACTTCAACATCAGGTAATATTCCTCAAAATAAAAGACCGAACGGTTTGTGATTAGGCAAAAAAATGAATAATTATCCAAGAAAGATAATTATAGAAAGTGGTATTTTGATTTACGACTTAGGCATAAATTTAAACTTCTACCTTGTAATTCAAATTTAATTCATCTCCGGTTGTTCCTCTAATGCCCCAGTTAGATTTTGCAGTTTCAAAAATGGTAATTTCAATATCATTCAGAGAAATATCAAAGGTTTTATGAATATTTTCCATAAGTTGGTGAAGTAGCTGTTTTTTGGTTTCGATTGAGCGCCCTTCAAACATGATAATTTCGATGACTAGATAATTATCTGACCTGTCTTGAGGATAGTAAAAGTTTTCTGCTTCTAAGGGGAAAAATCGCTGAAATTTCTTTTCAGGGGTAACTTTGATAATTTCTATTAGTGCGGTATGAATAATGTGGGATAAATCTGATTTAATTGGATTTAGTTTATCGGCTAAACCATATACTTTAACTTGTACCATAGCTTTTAAGATTAGTGTTTATATACTGTTTTAAATGAGTAACTGCTCTTTGGATATGAATTACATCGTTGTATAATTTGCTCATCATGATTGCACCTTCTAAGGTAGCAATAATAATAGTTGCGACTTCCTCAGCATTTACTTCAGTGCGAATTTCACCTCGATTAATTCCCTTGGTAATAATTTGAGAAATTAAGTTAAGCCAAGAGTTCATTGCTTGTCGCGCCCGATCGCGCAATGCTGGATGAGCATCATCACTTTCAATTGCTGTATTTAACAGTGGGCAACCGCCTTTAATTGGCGGATGCTCAACAAAGCTGCTAAATACTTCCATAATCGCTTCTAGACGTTCACTTGCATGGTGTTTACTCCGAATTGCGGCTTTTGTACGCTGACTGACAAGCGCGATCGCAAAATCAAAGGCTTGGAGTGCTAGTTCATCTTTACTAGAAAAGTGATTGTAAATTCCTCCTTTCTGCAATCCGGTAACACGCATAATATCTGAAATTGACGAACCCGCATATCCCTGTTGGTTAAACAGTTCCGCCGCTTGTTGGAGAATGCGAGTTTTGGTTTCTTCACCTTTGGACATAAAAGCATTACCGACCGATTGGTCTGATTAAAAAATAACATAATAAAAAGTGATAAATCAATCCTGACAGAAATGATTAAGAATAAATACAGTCATGGTGATGAATTATGCTTCCCAACCGTTACCAAAACCTTAATCGGATTCAGCAACTTGACCCAGTAACCGACCATAGCCAGATATATTATCTGATGTCGGGTTATGAATTTTCGTGGGAGATGCAGCGATCGCTCGAAATAGCCTTAATGCGAACTTACTGTGTTCCCAGCATGTCTAAATTACTCGATAAGACCAAAGAATTTCATCAGCGTCCGCAAAAACGCTATGACGACACATCGATTTTGTTGGTAGAAATTGTTAAATGGGGTTATGAAAGCGATCGCGGTCAACAAGCATTGCAACGGATGAACGCCATCCACGGACGCTTTAAAATTGACAACGCCGATTTCTTATATGTGCTTTCGACCTTTATTTATGATCCTATCCACTGGAATGCTAATTTTGGTTGGCGGTTGATGTGCGAGCAAGAAAAATTAGCGTCCTTTTACTTTTGGCGAGAAGTCGGTAAGAGGATGCACATTGAAAATATTCCCGAAACCTACGCAGAATTTGAACGCTATAAACTCAATTACGAAAAGGAAAATTTTCGCTATTCTGACACAAACCGCCGTATTGGAGAATCAACACTTGCTTTATTTTTAAGTTGGTTTCCTTGGTGGATGCGAAAACCTTTGAAACCAATCGTCTATGCCTTACTTGATGAGACAATGCTTGATGCCTTTGGTTTTGAACATCCTTCACCATTGCTGCGTTCTTTTATGGTCAAAATCCTCAAATTCCGCGCCAGATTAATGCACTGGCTTCCACCTCGGACTCAGACTAATTTTTATATTGATTCTCCTATCCGCAGTTACCCGAATGGTTATGAAATAGCTAATGTGGGGCCAGAGGAGAAGCCAGAAAAGTTACAGATGAAGTAAGGTTTGTGGTTGAGTAAGCGATCGCTGGGCGGTAAAACTGCAAAAATTAGGCATTGGTGATTCAATTACTCAAACCTGATATAAACTATGAGTCAACTTCCCGATACACTTGAAGATGCGATCGCTCAAGCCCGTGAGGCGACAAAAGCCGCTTTAGCAGACGGTTACAATCGTGTCCAAATTGATTTGCTGTTCCCAGAACTCAAACAAATGCCCATAGCAGAACAATTTATACCGCTATTTGCTGAATATGAATCGCGGTTGAAAGTGTTCTTTGCTGATGCTGGTGGTGCAGCCTTAGCCCGCCGTGATTGGGTAGATGCACCATTCCAAATTCTGGATATTGGTACAGGTAGGGCTGTTTCGATTCAATCTAAAATTCAGCCAGAAGACGAAATTTTCTTATTTGTTTCCCCCACTTCTGTGGAAATACCCCAATTAGAAAAAGTTTGTGAAATTATTGGCGATCGCCCATTGGTCATGTTAAATCCACGCCTCGAAGATTCTGGAACTGTGGGTATTGGTTATGCAGCCAGACAAATTCGCCAACGGTTTTTGAATACCATTGAATCTTGTTATTACCTGCGCCCAGTGGATGAAACCACGGCTGTATTTCGCTGCTATCCTGGACAGTGGGAAGTTTTGGTACAAAAAGGCGAAAATTGGGAAATAATTGCCGAACTACCCAACAAACCATCAGGCGATGATATAGATTATCTTCTCCTACAAGGGCGATCGCAGGGTTCAAGTGACGCTACACCCGTGAAAAAGCCCAGTATGTTTAAGAGTTTGCAACGGTTTATCAAAGCCTTGAGTAGTTAGTCAAGCTGGGGTAGCAAAGGAATATATCTTTGCTACCTCTGTGTTGTAATAAAAAAAAAGGTAGGAAGTCCTACCTTAATACCCAAAAAAAAGCATTTTGTAACCAAATACAGCATTCAATATCACACATAGATGTGACGACGATATTGCAACCACACGACAATGTTGTGAATCATCTTACAGCTTGACGGCTTGGACTAGTTTGCCATCTTCCATCTGCACAATGCGATCGGCTATGTCTAAAATGCGATGATCATGCGTCACCATCAGGATTGTACAACCTTGTTCCTTGGCGAGTTTTTGCATCAGATTGACAACATCTCGACCTGATTGACTATCGAGGGCGGCTGTTGGTTCATCGGCTAAAACAATTTTGGGATAACTCACCAAAGCGCGGGCGATCGCAACTCGTTGTTTTTGTCCGCCTGATAATTTGTCGGGATAGTAATGTAAATGATTTCCCAAGCCAACTTGCTCTAACATCTGAATTGAGCGAGTTTGGATTTCTTGGGAACTAATATGAGTGTGTAATTCTAAACCAACTTTGACATTCTGCACTGCTGTTAAACTACCATGCAGGTTGTGTGCCTGAAAAATGTAACCATTATGGCGGCGAGTTTTAACTAATTGTTCTGCTGTCGCACCACAAAGTTCTTGTCCTAAAATCTGCAAGCTGCCAAATTGTGAAGAACGCAACCCACCAACTAAAGTCAATAATGTAGTTTTACCAGAACCAGAAGGGCCTGTCAAAATAATAATTTCACCAGCGTTAATTTCTAAGTTGATTTTAAACAAAACTTGCTTACGCAATGGCCCATAACCAAAGTAGTGATTGAGATTTTCAATAGCAATAATGGGTTTGTTTGTCATAAGTAATTTGTGGGGTTTAGCTCCCCGACTGCTTCAAGAAGTCGATGAGCTTAGTGATCACGAATGATTTAAGATTGCTATACACAAACGATACTAAAATTGAAAAATATATTGCTGCTCTTTGTACAGATAATATGAACACTAACACCGTCAGTTTACCTGCTCCCCTGGAATTAAATATTGACTTAACTGATGAGCAGTTTTTTCAACTTTGTCAAAATAATCGTGACTTGAGATTTGAGCGTACAGCTACAGGGGAATTAATTATTATGCCACCTACAGGAAGCGAAACTGGTTACTACAATGCCGACATAACTTATCAGTTAAGAGGTTGGAGTCGCCAGAATCAGCTAGGAAAATCTTTTGACTCTTCTGCTGGATTCAAACTTCCTAATAGTGCAGAACGTTCCCCGGATGCGTCGTGGGTGAAGATGGAACGATGGAACGCTTTGACTCAAGCTGAAAAAGAAAGATTTGCACCTTTGTGTCCCGATTTTGTGGTGGAATTAATGTCTCCCAGTGATTCTCTAGAAAAGACACGCGCCAAAATGAGAGAATATATGGAGAATGGCGCGAAATTGGGATGGTTAATTAATCGCCAACAGCAGCATCTGGAAATTTATCGCCCCAATCAAGAAGTTGAAATTTTGCAAAGTCCAAAAACTTTATCGGGAGAGGATGTTTTACCAGGATTTATTTTGGATTTGACGGAAATCTGGTGATGATTTTTGTCTCTTTGAGAATAGGCTATAAATATCCAACAGGATTTAGCGATCGCACTTACAAAGGTAAGTATTGAATGCAATTTTTCAATTCTTCAGGATCAGCAGCTTTAGCAATAATTTCTAAATCACGTACACAATCACCAACAGAAACTCTTAGTTTATGAGCATAAATTACACCCGCAAAGTCTATAGCTTCACCTTGACGACGGTTGGCTTCCGCTAAAAAATCTTCATCTTGGGAAAACAAAACTCGCTCAAGTTCTGTTGCGCGATCTAGTATGAGAGGATCTGGAAAACCAGTACGCTGATCTTCTTGTACTGTTAATACATCTACACCCCGCATTCGCAATCCAATTGTAATCCCCCGATGGACGTTCTCATCTATATAAAGAGCGAGGCTCACTTAATTAATCCTTCCGCGCGGAGTCTTTTAGCTAACGGGGATTCTCCAGCTTCTAAACGCAATCTTTCTGCATACTCAAAGCGTCGCTGCATATCAGCATCAATCTCTGCTTTGTGTTCCCAATAATAAGCTAAAGCTGAATGAATCTGACTCATGTTCAAATGTGGATACTGAAAATGTAATTCTTCTGGACTCCAACCATAGGCATGAATAGAAGTAACTAATTCCACAACTTTCATAGAAGTTCCAGTGATGAATGGCACATTATTTTCATCAATCAGAATATATTTATATTCAGTAGCCGTTGTTTGGTTCATAATTTATCAAATGCTCAAATTATTACATAGATTTAACATAGCCTACTCAATCTTTATAGTGTTTTCTAGTCTACTGAGGTACGAAGTTATCTGTTTCCATCTGCGTAGCCTGCGGCAAGCCGCTTGCGCGTCTACATCCGCGTCCATCTGCGGTTAATTATTCTTGTTATAGCAATCCTGTCTGAGTCGTGAGAAATTTCCTTTTTAACAAACCGCAAAGGACGCAAAGGACACAAAGAAGGAGAAGACAGAGGATTACACAAGTGATTTAGGATTGCTATAGTACCTCACCAGAATGAGAACCGCTATATTCATAAACAAGTATAAAGTTTAAAAATTGAGTAAGGGAACGCAAATTAAGTGAATATTCTCCATCATTTGGGCTTGAAAATCACTAGATAACTAATATTATCATGCAATTGCTTGGCTTTTAAAACATATCCGCAGGGTCAGCAGATTGGAGTTTACGAGTAGCGATCGCCCCTGAAATTGCACACATAATAAAAGTGAGAATTATTACTTGTAATCCCCGCATTAAAGTCATATACATTGGCAGATTTGTAGCAGCGCGAGTTAGTTGATAAAGTCCTAAAGACACGACAACTCCCGGAAGAAAACCAAGTAATGCTAAAATTAATGCCTCTTCAAAAATGACACCAAGTAAATAGTAATTGCGGTAGCCAATGGCTTTAAATGTGGCATATTCTCTGATATGAGCATTCACATCAGCAGAAAGAACTTGGTAAACAATAATTACCCCCACTACAAACCCCATTGATACACCCAGACTAAAAATAAACCCAATGGGTGAGTTGGTTCGCCAAAAGTTATTTTCAAACTCAATAAATTCGGCATGAGTTAACACTTTGACATCATCTCTCAAGTGTGATTTCAAAGCCATTGCTACTTGTTTTGGTTCATAGCCAGGTTTGACTTTAATTAAACCCAAACTAATACTACTGGACTGGCGGCGAGGAAATATCCGCAAAAAGTTTTGGTCGCTAGTCATCAAGCTACCATCTGCCCCAAAAGACGCACCAACTTGGAACAATCCACTAATTCTAATTGTGCGTCGTTCCATTTCTGTAGTGAGAATTTTACCTTGATCAATTTGGGCGATCGCTTTTTGATAATCACCTCTGGCACCACGGTCAAATAGTACGTTATCAGGTAAGGCGATGGTTTGTAATTGTTGGTTGACATCGGGTAAATCAAACACTGGCTTATTAGGATTAAACCCAATGACTAACACCCCCGTCTCACGGCGCGTTTGGGGATTCTTCCAAATACTGTTACTGAAATACATTGGTTCGGCTGACTCAACCCCCGGTACATCCATCGCTTGATACAAGCGTCGCCGCGAAAACGAAGACATACTTTGCAAGTTACGGGCTTGAGGACTCAGTAATACAATATCGGCTTTTAAACTGCGATGCAGTCTTGTATTACTGTCATACAATGCCCTCTCAAAGCCAAGCTGCATAAACATCAGCACATCAGCAAAGGCAATACCTGATAATGCTACTAACAGCCGACTTTTTTCATGACTCAGTTGCAGCCATCCCAAAGGTGTGCGTCGCTGAATGTGTTTGATTATTCCCATCATA
This sequence comes from Nostoc sp. FACHB-190, assembly GCF_014696905.1. NCBI lineage: Bacteria > Bacillati > Cyanobacteriota > Cyanophyceae > Nostocales > Nostocaceae > Nostoc > Nostoc sp. FACHB-190. The sequence goes on along the minus strand of NZ_JACJQW010000001.1, from coordinate 373,168 downwards.
AATTAAGTGCTGAGTAATAAGAGTTAAGTAATAAATTACCCTCCTGCCTCCTCAAATTTGAATCACCACTTTCACCTGCATATTGCTGAGGGTGGCTGCTTTTTGAGTAGATGTTTTATCGAGTCGGATATGTACTTCTACGATTCGGTTATCAATGTTACTCAGAGGATCAGTATTCACGAGATTTTGTCGCCGCACTTGTAAGCCTTTGCGTTCTACGGTTCCTTGCAATTCAATGGGTAGAAAATCACCAACGATTTGGACTTTTTGTCCTGGGCTGACTTTACCGATATCGCTTTCGTAAACTTCGGCGACGACATACATTTGGCTAGTTTGTCCAATATCCGCAATGCCATCATTACCAATTAATTCCCCTGGCTGGGCGTGAATTTCAATCACTTGACCATCTTGGAGCGATCGCACGTAAGCTTGTTGTAAATTTACCTTAGCCCGATTCATTGCTGCGATGGCGCGGTTGACTTCGGCTTGGGCGGCTTCTACATCGACTTGCGGCACTTCGGTAATTTGGTCTAATGTAGCTGCGGCTTCTTGAAGTTGTTGTTCACTAGCTGCTTGAATGCGTTTTAACTGGGCTTGGGCTTCCTGGAGACTTTTTTGGGCTGTTTCTAAACTTAAACTTTTGCTATCGCGTTGGGAAACGGAAATTGCACCTTCTTTAAACAGAATTTGATAACGGTTGTTTTCAATAACAGCGTTGGCGACTTCGGCTTGTAAGCGGGAAACAGTGGCGACTTGAGCAGCAATATCACCTTGACGTTCGGCTTGGAGGCGGGCAATTTTCGCGGTTTGGGCGGCAATTTCTCCGCGTTTTGCCCCTGTTTTGGTACGATTTAGGTTTGCTTGGGCGACTTTTACTTGTTCTTGTGCTTCTTTATATGCTGCTTCTAAGCGATCGCGGTTATCTAAAATAGCAATTATTTGCCCTGCTTTTACCTTATCCCCTTCATTAATTAATAATTGTTCGACTCGACTAACTTCTGTTGAGGTCGAGGCGGAGAGTTTTATCAGTTTTCCTTTTGGTTCAATTCGCCCTAAAGCTGTGACTGTTTTGATTTCTGGTAACAGCACAGATGAACTTTGCGCTTTTTGATTAGCAACTTCCCGAAATTTCAACACAGTAAAAAAACTGCTGCCAATTACAGTTAAAGATACAATAGTCGCTATCAAAAAAGGTGGACGGAAAATTAACTGACGAGATATCGGTCTGCCTAGCTTTGAGTTCTGCACGATAGCATACCTTTGAAACCATTCCAATTGGTTGATTCAAATTCCGGTGGCAAAATAGAGTTTTGGTAAATGTCATAACCCAGTTTTGATGATTGGATATTGAAAAGAATATAGAGGTGTAAAATCACACCTACACCCTCATACCCTTACACCCTTATCTATGTAAAACCTGATGTAGATGCTCAACGGTTATTCAAGAACAATGAAGCGGGAAATATAAAACTAAACCGTATAGTTATATAATTAGGATTATACTAAACCGAGTAGTTTAGTCAAGCGATCGCGAAAAAGTATTTACTATTTAAGAGCATTGCTAAACTTACTTCCGAATCAGGTGTTACAGCTACAGGACTTCAGCAGTGAGAGGAAAAATCAAGGGTGTGAGGGAGGGTGTAAGGGTGAAGGGGTGTATGTTAGGACTTACGCAAAAAAACGAAAAAATAAGGTTTTAGTAACGGGTGCAGGGGTATGAGAGTGTAAGGGTGAAAGTATTCAAAACCCTTACACCCCCACACCCAATCCCCACAGACAATTTTGGTGCGTCAGTCCTGGGCTACAGAAAATCTTGAGAACGATTACAAAATCAGGAATATTGCAACATGGCACGCCCAAAAGCGGGAGAAATTGACCGTTCCAATTCCACAGAAAAAGTCGAAAAGATTCTCCAAGGGGCAATGCAGGAGTTTCTCGCCCACGGCTACGCGGCTACGAGTATGGATAAGGTAGCAGAAGCCGCCAACGTTTCTAAAGCCACGGTATACAGTCATTTTCAAGATAAAGAAGGTTTATTTCGGGCATTAATCGAAAAATTGGCAAGAAAGCGGTTTCATTCAATTTTAGGTACTCAACCCCTCCAAGGGGAACCTTATATTGTGCTGCGGCGGTTAGCCAAAACTGCTTTAGACCAAATGGTGAATGACCAAGAATATCAAGCATTTGAGAGGCTGTTAATGGGAGAGTCGGCGCGTTTCCCAGAATTGGCCCAGGTATTTATTGCGAGTATTGCCAAACCCGCAATTGAGACTATCAGTAAATATTTAGCGTCATGTTCGGAATTAAACATCCCTGACCCAGAAGCCACAGCCAGGATACTCATTGGTTCACTGGTGCATTTTGTGATGACCCAAGAGATTATGCACGGTAAGAATATTATGCCAATGGAGAGCGATCGCTTGATTGATGCCTTAACCCACCTCATTGTCAATTGCGCTGATTAACCGCTTGGATTTTCCATAAACCAAAAACTTGCTTTTTTCCTATATAAATAGGTTCTAGATTATAGTTAACACTCAAATATAGGCGTAAATTTCTTGATGGGTAGAACAAAAATAGATTGTCTTTTACTTGAGAAATGACCAAATTTTGAGGCTGAGTAGTTAGCTGAAAATTCACATCGGCATTGACTATATGAGTTAATCCTAAAATAGAGGGGAATTTAGCATCACTTACTAATAAAGGCTGAGAAGTTTGATTGATCACCTCAGCAACTTGATTTAATCTTAAATTATTTGCTGTACCTTTATTCCACCAAATATCAGCCGAAGAAATAATTACACCAGATATCACCCCACAGGAAATGATAAAAATCGTAATTAATCTCCAGATATTTTGCCATTTTATGCTTTGAATGGCGACTAACTTACTAGCTAAAAGATGGGCAACTGTTAATTGTATTCCTAAAAATGTTGGTATGAGATATCTCACAACTACTGAACGCCTCCCGCCAAAGATAACATCGGGAATTATTAAGCTTATGGCTGTTGTTAAAGTTAAAGTAAATATAAATAACCAAGTGGTTTTAGGTGTTGAACAATAGAGATAGTAAAGTCCATAACCAATCAAAACTATCAATGCTAACGTAAATGGTATCAACCAAATTATTGTTTTAAATGGTGTATTTTCATTAATAATTACCCAATCAAGAAAAATTCGCGTGATATTTAGCAGCCATCTCCCAATGAATGCGGGTAAACTCGTTGCTTCGGTTATCCAATCTAACCTTTGAATTCTGCCAGAGATTTTACCTTGATAAATAACTATCAGCCAAGGAATAAAAGCGACAATAGCGGCTGTGACAGATAATAAATAAGCAATTAATGACGGAGTTTTTTTGAACCCATTAATACCTAATATATAAATACCATGACCAAGCACCACAAAAATTGAGAATAAAAATGTGTAAAAACTCAAAATTAGGGAAATTGTATAAATAACCCAACTAAGCAATGTTTTTTTTCTTAAAGCTAAGAGAATTGTGTAGTTAGCAATAATAATAGTTAACGTCCATAAACTATATTCTCTAGCTTCCTGAGCATATAATAAATGAAACGGCGATATGGCTATCAGTGAAACAGTTATCCATCTTGTTAAAGATGATGTAAATAGTTCTCGGCATAAATAATATACGCTGACTAAAGAAAGTACACTAATGACGGCAGATAAACTCCTAATTATAGCGACCGAATTACCAAACCAAGCTGACCAAAACCATGCCAAAATATAATACAGTGGTGGATGTTGAGAATCTTCTATAGCCAGCCGCGTAATTGCACTACTGACACCTTGGGTTGGATTGATTTGTTGATATTGTTTTAACATGCCAACATTAACAATTTCACCATGATAAAATTTGTCAACAATTTCTGTACTGGGATGACCAGAAAGCCATAATGAAGTATAAACTTCATCATTCCAATAAACTTTGCCATCAAGGTTAATAAACCGGAAATAAATTCCTAAAAACAAGATAGAAATAACAAGAACTTTTAGCCAGATATATTCTTGTTTGTAATGTAGAATTTTCATGGTTAGAAAAATGAGAGAGTATTTACCAGGACTTACGCACCAAAATTGTTTGTGGGGATTGGGTGTATGGGTGAAAGGGTATGGGGTGTAAGGGTTTTGAATACTTACACCCTTACACCCTCATACCCCTGCACCCTGTTCTAAAACCTTATTTTTTCGTTTTTTTGCGTAAGTCCTATTTACAAAGTCAGGTTTTAGCTGAATGCACTGCCGTAAAACCTAAATTTTACTCATCCGGTCGTCAGTACACTACCGGAGAAATACTCTCTCTGGCTGGATTTCTTCAGCTAACTATTGAAATAAAATTGGAAAAAGTGATTTTTTATACACTTTTTTGGATATTTCAGTGTAAAGCAAGCGGTTATGCTGATGAAGGTACTGCAATTAACCGCATCTCTAATTCAATATGAGCCGTTACCAGCCATAAACGATGTAGGTTGATTCTTGAGGGCTGACGCAAGAAAACGAAAAATTGAGCTATTCCCGTCAGCAGCCCCACGCCGTCCCGAAGGGCGGCGATGGGAAGAATGACGGGGCGATGACGAACACGCCCCCGAATTAATGTCAGCCGCTAGGCTGACGGGATGAGTGGGGTGGGTGAGGAATCGCCAATTGGTCTTGAACACAAGTCGCGGAGTCTTGGTTTTGCACGTATTGTTTTAAAACCTCGACAGTCACCCCACCGCACGAAGCAATGAAGTAGGCACTATTCCAGAACACAGGTTTATCCCAGTAGACACGCTTAATCTCTGTCAAAAAACATGAGCGAATTTGTTGACTTGTGTAGGATTTTAAGGCGTTGACAAACTTTGATAATTGCATTTGGGGATAGTACCGGAATAACAGGTGAACATGGTCACTTTCGCCATTAAATTCAATGACCTCACAACCCCATTTCTGGGATATGTGGTTAACTAATTCACCTAATCGAATCAACATGATTGGTGTAATTACTTTCCTGCGGTACTTGGTAGTCAAAACCAAATGTTACGCTAAGGCAAACCATCAAACTTTGCAAAATCACAAGATCCACAGTTGAAAATTTGGCCGATTTATTTGAACCAGAGAAAGATTAGACAAGAATGCGAATAGCCTACCAGTACCGTCTACGTCCAACCAAGCAACAGATAGCCACGTTTGAACAATGGCTAGAATTGTGCCGTCGTCAATATAATTATCGACTTGGTGAACGGTTCAACTGGTGGGAGCAAAATCGATGTGACATTGATCGTTGTTCATTGGAAGTTTGTCACCTGCCACAGTTAAAAGATAAGCCCAGTTACTACAGCCAAAAGCGCGAATTAACCAACACCAAAACTCTGTTTTCTGACTATAAAGAACTTCCCTCACATACGCTACAGGACGTAATCGCACGGGTTGAAAAGACATTTGACCGTTGGCTTAAGGGCGATAGTAATGGTAAAAAATCAGGTCGTCCACGCTTTAAGGGTCAAGGGCGTTATCGTTCATTAGCGTTTCCCGACCCCATCAAACCAGAACACATACAGGGTAAATTCATTCAGTTACCCAAAATCGGCAAAGTCAAAATGATTTTGCACCGTCCTATCCCTGACGGTTTCAAAATTAAAACCGCCACGATTACCTGTAAAGCTGACGGATGGTACATCAGTCTTAGTTTGGAAGATGTGACAGTGCCTAGCACTAAAACTGATGTCATCCCCGCGCTGGATAACACTGTGGGTATTGACATGGGGTTGAAATCATTCTTGGTTACAAGCGACAATCAAGAAGTACAAATTCCCCAGTATTACCGCAAAGCCGAGAAGAAACTGAAACGGTTACAGCGTCAATTATCCCGTAGAAAAAAAGGGTCAAAACGTCGTCAAAAATCTATTAAACGTGTTGCAAAATCTCATTTAAAAGTTGCTAACCAGCGCAAAGATTTTCACTATAAAACAGCGATATGGTTATTCACTAAATCTCAGGTCATCGCACATGAAAACCTAAATATCAAAGGACTAGCAAAGTCCATGCTTGCCAAGTCCGTGACTGATGCTGGATGGGGTCATTTTCTACAAATTCTCAACACCAAGGCTGCAAGTGCTGGGTGTTTGGTAGTAGCGGTAAACCCTAACGGCACAAGTCAAGAGTGTTCTGACTGCGGGGCGATAATTCCCAAAGTGCTTGCTGACCGATGGCACAGTTGCCAGTGTGGTGCTAGTTACGACCGTGACCACAACGCGGCGCGAAATATAAAACACAGGGCGGCGGGGCATCCCGTCCTTCAAAGCTCAGGAAATGTCCGACGGGTTGCCGGGAGTCACTGAGAAGCCCCCGCCGTCCCGGAGGGCGGCGCGGGGAGTATGTCACTCTTCAAGGTATTCCAAACCCTTACACCCGTCCCAAGCAACAATCTTTGGCTGTAAGTCCTGGAAGAAGAAAGCACAAATTTTGTGACCTCTATGCCAACAATTTAACCCCCAGATAGATAAAAATTTGTATGCTGAAGTTAACAGGTCTTAATAGTTCTTTTTAAAGATTGTGCAAGAAGATTTTAGATTAATCGTCGATTTAGTATTAGTTTTGGGAGTCGCAGCCTGTGGGGGGTTGTTGGCATCCCTGTTAAAACAACCAGTGCTGTTGGGGTATCTCATCGGCGGAATGGTTGTTGGGCCTGCGGGGCTAGGACTGATTAAAGAGGTTATTCAAGTAGAAACTTTGGCACAGTTCGGGGTAGCCTTCCTTCTATTTGCCTTGGGCGTGGAGTTTTCTTTTGCAGAATTAAAAAAAGTAAAAGCGATCGCTCTTGGTGGAGGTGGACTACAAATCGCCTTGACAATCTTAGTCACAGTGGTGGTGTGTGGCTTAACGGGTGCTTGGGGCAGTTTACCCGCTAAAGGTGTATTCCTGGGGTCAATTCTTTCTTTATCTTCTACCGCCGTTGTCCTCAAATGCTTGATGGAGCGCAACGAAACAGAAACGCCCCACGGACAGGTAATGCTGGGGATTTTGGTAGTACAGGACTTAGCTTTAGGGCTAATGCTGGCTGTTTTACCTGCGCTGCACGCACCAGCAGAAGTGATTGGTGTAGCTGTACTCACAGCCTTGGTACGGATTGGCTTATTTGCGGCTGGGGCAGTTGTGGCTGGTATTTGGCTGATACCGCCATTGTTGCGAATGTTAGCCCGTACGGAAAGCCGGGAATTATTTTTACTCGGTGTAGTGGCTTTGTGTTTAGGTATTGCCCTACTTACAGAATATTTGGGCTTATCAATTGAAATGGGGGCGTTTGTCGCCGGCTTGATGATTTCTGAGGTGGAATACGCCGACCAAACCTTAACTTATGTAGAACCGCTACGAGATATTTTTGCTAGTTTATTCTTCGCCGCCATTGGGATGCTGATTGACCCGGTGTTTTTGTGGAACAACCTGGAATTAATTTTAGGGTTAGTGGCGTTGGTGTTTGTGGGTAAGTTTTTGATTATTACGCCCTTAGTGAAACTCTTCCGCTACCCGTTGAAAACAGCTTTAATTGCTGGGTTTGGACTGGCACAAATTGGGGAATTTTCCTTTGTGTTGGCTAGTGAAGGTCAAGCATTAGGGTTGGTATCTCGACGTATATATTTACTCATTTTAGGAACTACAGCCGTTACCCTGATATTGACTCCTTTTGTGCTGCGGCTATTACCATTTTTGTTTAACTTTGCCGAATCGATGCCTTGGCTGAAACCTTATTTAGCAGGAGAAGGTGAAGCCAGAGATGTATCGGAAGAATTACCTGTAAAAGACCATATAGTTGTTTGTGGCTATGGGCGGGTAGGTAAAAATTTGGTGAAGTTATTGCAACAGCATGACTTACCTGTGGTAGTCATTGACCAATCCGAAAGCCGGATTCAGCAGTTACGAGATGCGGGTGTAGCTTATGTTTATGGTAACTGTGTGAGTTTTCACGTTTTAGAAACCGCAGGCGTAAACCATGCGAAAGGAATGGCGATCGCACTTCCTGACCCTATGAGTACTCGTCTGTGTTTAAAACGCGCTTTAGAATTACATCCAGAATTAAATTTGGTTGTTCGCGCCACCCAAGACAAAAATATTGAGGTGCTTTATCAATTAGGGGCGCGGGAAGTTGTTCAACCAGAATTTGAAGCAAGCTTAGAAATGGCAACTTATTTATTAAACGATCTAGGCTTCTCACAATTTATCGTCCAGCGAGAAATGCAGCAAATCCGCAACGATCATTACTTGGATCTGCGCCCAGAACGTTCTGCTTCTGAGGTTTCCCGCGATTTAGACCAAGCCACCCGCGACTTAAATCGGCGCTGGTATCCCTTACCTGCAACTTCACCTCTCATTGGCATGAGTTTAGAAGAAGCGGATATGCGTTACTTAACAGGGGTCAGCTTGATGGCGATTCGCCGCGCTAATGGCACAGAAATCGACTATCCCAACAATCTCACAAAATTAGAGGAAGGCGATCGCTTATTAGTGGTTGGCGAATCAGAAGAACTAGCAGCCTTAGAAGAATTTGCCCAAGGTAAAATAGCTGTTCCCGGAGAAAATAGTGCTTGTCAATGGATAGCAGTCGAGGCTGATTCTCTCGTTGAGAATAAAACCCTGGCTGACTTAAAAAATCACGAAAAACCATTACAAATCCAAGCACTGCGACGAGATGGTAAGTTTATTCGCCGCCCTGACGAAAAAACAGAACTGAAAGTTGGCGACCAAGTATTATTATGTGGTAGCTTACCCAGTCTGAATCAACTACAATCTTTATTCACCACAGCCAACAAAATACCTTTGTCTATCCCCATAGCCAAAGCGAGTGAAGCACAAACCATCAAAGAGTTTCTGTCTTGAAAGTGCTGAGTTGAGAGTGCTGAGTGCTGAGTTTTGAGTGCTGAGAAAAAATACTAGCCCCTAGCCTCTAACCTCTAGCCTCTAGTCCCTAGCCTCTAGCCCCTAATCAACCCTTGGGTTGAAGATAGACGATCGCTTGTTTCCAAATGGTTGTTTGCTGGCTGTTTTCATCGGCAATACAAACACAACCGGGGTCTTGCCATAAAATCTTACCTGTCAACAAATCGCCTGTGACTAGTTTGAACTCAACTACTGCGGCTTGTTTAATCAGGTTCTGTACTTGGCGAATGCTTGGCAATGAAGTATCAAAATCAGTGGTCGCCATGTTTGATGATGGTTTATGCACAATAAAAAATGTTTTCTGTAAGGAGTTGTAAAGTATGAATTATTGATTATGAAGGATAAAATTTCATCCTCGCCTGCGGCAAGCCACCCAAAGGGTGTCTACATACTTTACACTTCATACTTTCCTAATCATTGATAATTCATCATTAGCAAAATGGCAATTGAATTTACTAAGTATCACGGTCTAGGCAACGACTTCATTTTAATTGACAATCGCGGGGCAGCCACGCCAGTTCTCACACCAGAGAAAGCCGTTGAGTGGTGCGATCGCCACTTTGGTATCGGTGCAGATGGTGTAATTTTCGCCTTACCAGGAAAAAACGGTACTGATTACACCATGCGGATTTTTAATTCTGATGGTTCAGAACCAGAAATGTGTGGTAATGGGATTCGCTGTTTAGCGGCATTTCTCGCCGATTTAGAAGGTATATCCCGCACTCAAGATAAATATCGCATTCATACCTTGGCGGGGACAATTACACCCCAACTAACACCGGATGGTCAAATCAAGGTGGATATGGGTTTACCACATTTACTAGCTGGCGAAATTCCGACTACCCTGGGTGTGGCTGATGCCAAAGTGATTAATCAACCCCTAGAAGTCGCTGGACAAACTTGGGAAGTAACCTGTGTGAGTATGGGGAATCCCCACTGCATCACTTTTGTGGAAGATGTCGCCGCCATTCCCTTAGAAACCATCGGCCCAAAGTTTGAACATCACCCAGTGTTTCCCCAAAGAACCAACACCGAATTTATTCAAGTGGTAAGTCGTGACTACCTAAAAATGCGGGTATGGGAAAGAGGCGCAGGAATTACATTGGCTTGTGGTACAGGTGCTTGTGCTTCTTTAGTGGCTGGTGTGTTAACTGGAAAATGCGATCGCGCCGCGACTGTAGAATTACCAGGAGGTTGCTTAGAAATTGAATGGTCAGAAATTGACGAACGAATTTATATGACTGGCCCCGCCGAACGAGTGTTTAAGGGTACTGCTTGAAGCAGAATTTAGAAGTCACGCGGTGTGAAACTTTCTCTCCAACTTAACCCCCAACCCCTTCCCTGGTAGGTAAAGGGGCAAGATTCAAAGCCTCTTTCCTTGTAGGGGCTACCGTGTACACACAAGTCAAAAATTTTCATGTTCAACCACATCCCGCCTAGAACTAAAGTTCCAGGCTCATAGCCAAAGTCCACAAAGCGTGGACTGTCAGACATTTTTAGTTGAGTCATCTTGAGATGACTTGCGCTATGAGGCTCGGAATTCATTCCGAGGCGGGACAGATGCACTACACGAATATTTGTGTGTACACCGTAGCGGTTACTCAGCAACACCAGTTCGCTCAAGTCGGCACAGAGAGCCGCGCGACTGGCTGCTCAGCACTCAGCACTCCTCATTGCTTAACTGCTTTCATTGACAAACTAATCCGTTTTAATTTCTCGTTCACTTCCAAGACTCTCACTTTGACAACTTGTCCCACCTTGACGATTTGTTTGGGATCTTCCACAAATCTATCGGCAAGTTGGGAAATATGTACTAAACCATCTTGATGTACACCAATATCAACAAATGCACCAAAATTGGCAACATTTGTGACTATTCCTTCTAATTCCATCCCTATTTGTAAATCTCTAATTTCTTTGATGCCTTCTTTAAAGGTGGCATATTTAAATTCGGCGCGGGGGTCTCGTCCTGGTTTTTCGAGTTCGCTGAGGATATCCCGTAATGTCGGTTCACCAATGGTATCGGTGACATATTTTTTCAGATCGAGTTTTTTGAGTTTTTCCGCAATTTGACTGACTTGATTTAATTTAACGTTGAGGTCAGATGCGATCGCTTCTACAACTGAGTAACTTTCAGGATGCACAGCCGTATTATCTAAAGGATGATCACCATTGCGAATCCGCAAAAATCCGGCGGCTTGTTCAAAAGCTTTCGGCCCTAATTTCGGGACTTTCAAAAGTTGGCGGCGATTTTTAAAGGCACCATTTTGATTGCGATAGGTAACAATGTTGTTGGCAACTGCGGCTGTAATCCCAGACACAAACGTTAAAAGTTCTTTAGAAGCTGTATTTAAATCTACACCCACAAAGTTGACGCAGCTTTCTACTGTTTCATCTAGTTTTTTTCTCAACAGTTTCTGATCAACATCGTGCTGATATTGTCCCACACCAATAGATTTGGGATCTATTTTGACTAATTCTGCCAAAGGATCTTGCAAACGGCGACCAATACTAATCGCACCCCGCACTGTCACATCTAAATCAGGAAATTCTTCTAACGCTACTTTGCTGGCAGAATATATTGATGCACCAGATTCATTCACCATTACTTTAATTGGTTGACGGTCGAGAGTTTGTAATACTTGGATGACAAACTCATCAGTTTCCCGCGAAGCTGTCCCGTTACCAATCGCAATTAGCTCAATTTGATATTTTTCAAGCAAATTTTTAATCGTTTGTGCTGCTTTTGTGCGTTGTTCTGCTGCTTGGTGGGGGAAAACTGCCTGATACTCTAAAAATTTGCCTGTTTCATCTAAAACAGCTACTTTACATCCAGTTCTAAATCCCGGATCTATCGCTAAAGTCGGTTTCATCCCCGCAGGTGCAGACAGCAATAACTCCCGCAAATTAGCCTCAAAGGTTTTGATCGATTCTATGTCTGCATAATCTTTTTTGGTAGAAATTACTTCTGCCGTCAGAGAGGTTTTCATCAGCCGGTTAAACGCATCTTTCAGCATCGTCTGATAAAAATCTCGAATATCTCTGACTTTGGTGCGAATTACTTGAGATTCGAGATAACCAAGCACATAATCTTCATCAAAATTAATATCAAAGCTTAATATTCCCTCCGCTTCACCCCGACACAATGCCAACATATTGTGGGGAGCAATATTTTTGACTTTGATTTGATAATTGCGGTACATCTCAAATTTAGTTGTACCTTCAGGATGATCATCTTTAATCCGAGAAACAAAAACTCCAGCTTCTAGGAAATAGTCACGCAAATAAGCCCGCAGTTCAGCTGTTTCAGCTACTGCTTCAGCAAGGATGTCGGCTGCACCTTTTAGCGCCTCATCTGCGGTTTTTACACCTTTCTCTTCAGAAATATACTTGCTTGCTTCTGCTGCTAAAGATGCAGCTACACCATTTTTAATATTGAGAGATTGAATAAACTCAGCTAAAGGTTCTAATCCTTTTTCTTTGGCAATGGTGGCACGGGTGCGGCGCTTTGGTCGATATGGTAAGTATAAATCCTCAAGTTCGGTTTTTTGTTGACAAGAGATAATTTGTGCTTTTAACTCATCAGTGAGTTTACCTTGTTCGGCGATCGCATTTAAAATTACAGATTTTCTTGCCTCTAATTCTGTTAAGTAATTGTACTTATCAAACAAATCGCGCAATTGCACTTCATTCATTTCACCAGTGCGCTCTTTGCGGTACCGTGCAATAAACGGAATCGTTGCACCCTCCGCCAAAAGTTCCAGCGCGTTCTGCACCTGATAAGGTTTAAGCTCTAGTTCAGCTGCTAAGAGTTGAGGAATGTTCAGCATTGGGTATCTAAGGGAAAAACGTTACTTCTAAAGGTAATATCCTAGATAGATATTATAGTGACAGCACTGAGTGTTAAACTTATTTACTAGACAATTACGGAATCTTGATTTGCTGACTGTTTCTTTATTTAGAGTATTGTGAAGAAAACATCTTTAGATGTAAGATTGACAGCAATCATTATGAATAAAACTTTAAATTAAAATTTCTTAATCCTTGGCATCTTAAATTTTAGGAGAAGAATTGCAATGCCTTTGATTTTTTTAATCCCTTTATTCACTGGTTTAGCAACTGGTTACTTATCAAAAAAATGTAGCGATGAACTAGCTTACTTAACTGGCGTGTTTACTATTATCAGCCTAGTAGTCAGTCTAGTCTTAGCACCTTGGCAAATCCAGCTATTACTGTTGGTAGTTGTATTTGTCAGCACTAATAAACTTTTACGAGATAACGATAAAAATTATACGCATGTCAGTAAGAAATAAGTAGAAATTATTAAGTGATAAGAAGATGCGATCGCTACCAGATTCATTGATGTTTGCATAGATGTTTTATGTATACATCAAGAGTATAGTCTGCGATCGCTTTCCATAACAGCAACATTCAACGTTCTCAAAATTTTAATTAATATTGGAAGGAATAGCTGTCATCCAAATTCTCTAAAATCTAGAACCTTATACCCCAATAAGGTTCAGTTAAGAGAATAGTAGGCTGGGTGTAGCGATAGCGAAACCCAACAAAGTATGAGTGAATGTTGGGTTCCGTTCCTCCACCCAACCTACACAAATCTAAGTTGTTGCCTTAACTGAACTGTATTGCCTTATACCCTATCTGACTTTATTGGGATTTACGCAAAAAAATTCTCACACTCTCATTCCTCTGTGAACTTTGCGTCTCTGTGGTGTGATTTTCCGTAGCCTGGGCGTAAGTCCTGTTTGTTAATTATAAATAATGAAGAGAATATTGGTCGTTTAACAGGGTATATTAATTCGCCTACAAGCAAATTTCAGAAAATATTTCTAATAAATTCAGGTTTTGAATATTAATAATCAATATTTGACTGCTTAAATTTTTTATTTAAAATTTACAAATAAAATAGAAAACACACCAAACTTTTATTTGAGAAGTTTAGGTCAAATTTGACTTTTCCTCATTATTGTAAGATGTCTATTAGGTAAATGACACATTCTTGAGAAAATCTAGCCTTGCTTAATTAGCGTAATCAAAGTTATTTGAACTGCGATTAAACTGTTACTTTTGCTTTTTTGTTGCCATATCTACGTTTTAACGCACCCAGTCCTACAGTACCTACACCAAGACCAAGCATAGTGATTGGTTCGGGAACAGGCTGTGGGTTGGGGTTATAATTGGCATTGTAAAATGTGTCACTTCCCCCACCGGGAAAACTAATAACATGAATAGCTAACTGCAACTTACGATTTATGAGGGCATCAATCACATTATTATAGTTTGCAGTAAATTGAAATCCCAACGTTTCTCCACTTTGAACTGCGGCCGCGTTACCTGCATTTTGTTGCCCTCCAGTTACTCTTGTTCCACCAAAAGTTTCACCATCCCATCCTGGAATATTATTACTTTGTGGTGAATTGGGAAGACTTGTGTTGAAATTGACATAACTGCCAGCGTTACTTACATTAGGCGTAACACTAGACAAAAGACCACTTATACTAGGATCAACACTGAAAGCAACATCTCTAATAGCAGTACTTTGTGAAGCAGGACTATTGTTGGAAAAACTAAAAAGAACTGTGCTTGCAGTGTTTTGAGTCACATTTACTGAAAAGTTACCTACATAAATGTCATTAACTTGCTGTGCAGAATCTGCTGGAAAGACATTCTGAAAATTGACAGTAATAGCAGCAGCCGGTCTAGCAGCAGTTGTAACAACTGCTATGCTTGTTCCTACTAGCAAAGTAGAAAGAAGTGAAGTATGCTTCATTAAGTTTATTGGAACCCGAAAAGACAATGCCTTAAAAATATACTGTCCAATTTTCAGTAAATCAATAGGTATAGTATTTAACTTCATCAAAAATTTATCAAAATAAAATATTCAGTTATTTTAAAATTTAATTGGTTTTCATAAATCACAAACTATCCATTTCCCTCAACACTAGTGCATATTGTGAGGAATCAAGCTGATACAGAACAAGCTCTATAAGAACATAAGGCTGTTAGTAGCAGTATGTTTAGTTAACTTGCTATCAAAGCAAAATATCTTAGAACATCTGTGCATGAAATCTATATAAGGGTGTATTAGCTTGATTGATACAACAAGCTACTAATATCATGATTTTACAAACACTTTTTTAACTGTTACTAACCACACCCAGTATATTCAACGGTAAAATCCTTAAATAATCTAAAGCTTGCTCTATCACGGAAGCATCCGTTTTACCTACCCTCACCACCATCAAAACCCCATCCGTATAAGGTGAAAGTACACTAACATCAGACAGCCCAAAGAAGTGAGGAGCATCATAGATGACTAAATCATAATCATCCTGAAAATCTGCCATTAATTGCTTCATTTTTTCAGAAGCCAGTAATTTAATTGGATCATCAGGTGCGGGGCCAGCCGTGATCAAAGATAATTGCTCCATAGAAGGTAGTTTGTGAATGACTTCACTGACTGGTAAATTTGTGGATAGTAAACTACTTAATCCCCATAAATTCTTTAAATTAGCTAGGTTGTGAACCATCGGTTGGCGAAGGTTGGCATCTACTAATAGTACTCGTAGCCCCATTGCTGTAGCTGTTTGAGCTAGATAAAAAGCAACGATAGATTTTCCATCGCCAGGCGTAACCGAACTAACAACCAAAGAGCGTACTTGAGAATCAGGTTTAATTTGTTGAATATTTGTATATAGGAATCTTAACGCATCTAAAAATTCAGTTGAATAACTGCTATATTCCTGAGCAATTGAAATATCTGTATCTTGACTACCTTCTAGTAAAGAATTAAATATCTTAATCGGAAAAAACTTTGATTTGGAAGTTCGAGATTGAAGGGCTTTAACTTCATTATCAAAAGGCACATTTCCCAATAAGGGAAAATTGATTTTCTTTTTCAGCTTGATCACACTATGGTAAGAGTTATCTATTTTTTCTAGTAATAAAGCAACTCCAATACCTGCTGCTAGACTTATAAAAAAGCCTATAATTAAATTTCTGACTCGACTAGAAGCAGTTACAAGTGATGGCTGAAGAGGCGGTTGGATTAACTGCCATCCTAATTCTGTTTGAGATATTTGAATTTCCAAATTCTCGCGGGTTGATAAAAACCGATTCAAACTCTCATTCGCAAACTGTAATTTGCGTTGTATCTCCGTATATCTCCGTGCTAAAATTGGCACTTGCTTACGTTGTTGTGCTACCTGTGTTTCGAGTTTGGCAATTTCGTTGCTTTGTAAATCCAAAGATTGAAGCTGAGTTTTTAACTCGGCTTCTCTTACGCTTAAAAAGCGTTGTCCTTCTTGTTGCAATACTGGTATCAAACTATCTCTTTTTTCTTTCAGAGTTTGCAGTTTTGGGTTAGCATCTTGCAAAATGGTTGACTCTGTAGCAATTTGGGAGTTTAACTCCGTTACCTGATCTAAAAGTTTTTGATATAAAAAAGCAGTATTGAGTACTGTTGTTTTTCCGTTATCTGACTGGAGCAGACTTAACTGATTACGGACTTGCGTTAACTGTAGATTAATATTCTGTCGCGCCTCAGCTAGAGAATTAGCTTGTTTATCCAGCAAATCTCCTTGATTATCTGGATTGTTAAAATTGTATCTTTGACGAAAAATTTGCAGTTCTTGTTGAATTTGATTAACTCGGCTTTGTATCGATGGCAACTGTTTATCAATAAATTGCAGCCCTTGACGCAATTTGGTTTGTCGTCTTTTTTGGCTATATTCTATATAGTCTTTTGAAATTACATCTAATACTGCTTTAACTTGATTTGGGTCTTCTGATCGATAGCGAATGTCTATAATCTTGGTTTCACCTAGCCGATTAATCGTCAACGCTTGTAGTAAAGATTGATAAGTGATATTTGGATAAGAAACTCGCAACTGCTCAAGAATATTAGTCATCAATTCAGGACTTTTGAGGACTAATATTTGACTATCGTAGTCAAGGGTTGAAGTTTTAGGATTATTATCTTGAACAATATTTACTGATTCAGTATCATTGTTAATCGGTTCCACTAACATTAAAAAGTTACTTTCATATTCTCTTGGCTGCTTACTGAGCATGACATTCACAACCACAAAAGTCATGACAGCCATCGATACTCCCACTATAACTAGCGATCGCCGTTTTAATACGTTGAGCCAGTCCTTGATACTAAAATTTTCTTCTTCTTCTTCACCCCAGTTAACAGGCATTGCTTGTGGTTGCGGTGATAATGGCTTATATTTGCCATTTTGTTCAGCGTTTAAGCTGGGATATGATTGTTCACTCATTTTCGTCACTTAAATTATGTTTTAATTATTTTTAAGAATAATGATGAACCTTCCAGTATAATATTGTTTCTGTCTCTGTAACACACATAAGTAAATCTGTGTTCACCATTAATTATTTAGTAGTTAGCTATTGAATCATAGATAAATACTTGTCCAAATAAAAAAGTAGTGTATTATACGTTTTGCTTTGATCAGTATTGTGGTAATCGATAAAATCCCATATAGAGTATCTACACAGATTCTAATTGATACAACACATCTGTATTATAAAGATTTAATTATTCTATATGTAGATACCTTGATACGCGCGTAACTCAGAGATTAGCTCAACATCAATTACTCTGATTCCGAGACAAAATATTTGGACGGTACTGAAGGGATAAGCTTTACATCAATTGCCTCCCCATCACTGGTACGATGACGAAGCAAATTAAGTACTACCACAATTTCAATAATAAATAAGTTCATATAGGAATACGGTTTGATTCCTGAATCTAGTTGTGTGGTGCGCGTTCGCAAAGCGTCTCGCAGAGAAGCGAAGCGCAAGCACGATACGTAGGGAGTAGGGAATGGGGAGTAGGGAGTAGGGAGTAGGAAAGAAGCCTGCTCTGGGTGTACTGATTTTTTTCCCAAATCAAATATGAGTCCTAAAGTCTGGTTTGAATCGCTAACACTCAACTAGTCACCCCAATGTTAATTATACTACTAAGGGGTTTAGGCTGTATAATCAACCTCCCTACAGAATCAACTATTTACCTGCTACTTAAGCTGGTTTGGTAGCTATTTTTGGATTCTGTAATATTTACTTCATATAAAGTTTAATACAAAGCTAAAACAGCCTTTTATGAAGAAACATCTGAAAAATCTTCTGAGAAAATGAACTTTCTATGAAGGATACCAGTTACCTTTAAAACATGGTATCTTATATTTCGTGATCACACTTACGTAAACTAAAGATATTTTGATTTCAATTAGGAGGAAAACCAATACTTAAGAGAAATTTATTAAGTAGTAAAAATAAGTAATTACAAAAAAAAGCAAAAAATCATAAAAGAGGGTGACATCCATTTAATTATTGTAAGCTTGCATACTTTTTAAGAAGTAGTAGTATATTGAAAAATAGTGGTGATTTTTATGTAGCTTAAAACAGCTAACAAATGAAATAGTAGTCACTTTCACATAGTAGAATGCTTGACTGGCGATCAACATAAATCCTTTATCTGGCAAATAGTGACGGTTATTCTTGCTTTTTATTGCTTCTATGTGTTCCCAATTTTGAGAAAAGTATTGAACTCAGAACTATAGCTAGATAGCCTAAATAAACTAAAAAATATTAGGTGAATCACAGAGGATACTAGTTGCAAATCAAAGATCCTCTATGAACCTGGAAAAAAAATCATCAGTCAATATAAGCAATATTTTCAGTTATTAGGATTAATGACTTAGGCAGTTCGGGAGTGTCGTAAACAAAATTTTAAAATTATCCCGTAGGACACAGCCGATGAAATTAAATGAATGGATTAATAACAAATTTGTACCCTCTATTTCTATTCCCATAGAATCCGAAAACGAAGCACCTGTAAAAAGCCAGAAATCTATCAAATTATCTGTAATCACTCAGTTTTTTCCCCCTGATTATGCTGCTACAGGACAGTTGATTGAAGAACTCGTAAAACAGCTAGGGCAGCAAGGTGTAAATGTTGAGGTATTTACAAGTCAACCTGGTTATGCGTTTCAATCTCAGGCGGCTCCCGCCGTTGAATGGGTAGACCGGATTAGAATTCAACGCTCACGTACTGCTCAACTTTGGTCTGGTAGGATTCGTGGTAAAGCCGTTAATGGTGTTCTATATACTTTACGTGCATTACTATATCTGTTCCGGGCTTGGCGGCGCAACAACATATTATTAGTTACTACAGCCCCACCATTTTTACCAATTATTGGATATTTAGCTTATTTATTATTTCGACTACCTTATGTCTGCATACTTTATGATCTATACCCAGATATTGCGATCGCTCTAGGTGTAGTTTCTCCAAATAGTTGGTTAGTGCGTTTGTGGAATGAAATTAACAAACAAGTTTGGTTAAAATCTCAGGGGATTGTGGTACTTAGCCCCGCGATGAAGCAAAAAATATTAGCCCATTGTCCAGAAGTGGCTGATAAAATTGCAGTAATACACAGTTGGGCTAACCCGGAAGCAATTGTCCCAATTCCTAAGAAGGAAAACTAGTTTGCCCACGAATACAATCTAGTTAACAAATTCACTGTGCTTTATTCTGGCAATATGGGTCGCTGCCATGATATAGAAACCATGTTAGAGGCTGCAAAACAATTGCAAGATGAACCAATTCAGTTTGTGTGCATTGGAGGCGGTGCTAAACGTGAAGAATTAATCAAAGAAGTAAATCGTTTAGGGCTAGAAAATTTTACCTTCCTACCTTATCAAGATAAACAAGTACTTCCCTATTCTTTAACAGCCTGTGATTTATCACTAGTGAGTGTAGATTCAATTACAGAGGGTTTAGTTGTACCTAGTAAACTTTACTCAGCTTTAGCAGCAGGTAGACCAATTGCTGTAATTTGCTCCCAGTCTTCTTACCTTAGAGAAATGGTGGCTGAAGCTAACTGTGGGAGTACATTTGAGAATGGAGATAGTCAAGGGTTAGCGCAATTTATCCGTTTCCTCAGCCGTGACCTCCAAGTAGGCGAACGTATGGGCAAAGCTGGTCGTCAGTATTTGCGATCGCACTTCACACCAAAAGTCATATCTCAACAATACTTACGTGTTCTGCAACAGGCAATATCATCTGATGAACTTATGACCAAATCTCAGAGTAATGTAAAGTAAGCTTAGTGAGGTTATTAAAGTTTGGTAATTTCGCAATAATTATCAAATTAATAAAGCCACAAATGTTCAACTACATGGTATAAAAATATCATCAGGTAAATACAAAGTTAAAAACTTGATTGAATTAAACTGTACTTCAATAACATTAAGTTATTGATTAGAGTTTAAAAGCTGGTTTCAAGAGTTTCCAGAGTTGTGAAATAATTAACCAACAAAGGTAGCAAAACAAACAAAATTACCATTGTAATTGAACATTTTGGCTGTATTTTCAAGGAGTTGGGCTTTGATGGTCTTCTTTTGATCTCAGTCCCTCCAACGCAACCTTCCTTGCTCATAGTTGTTGTCTATACAGGAGGTGAAATTGCAGAGAAGGTGTGACCGAAATCGGAAACGTTCTAAACGACGCGGAATTTACTGTCCGATTCATGGCTGTTATCTTGATAGTGTCAGTCAGAAATATCAGATATTTGCCGATAAACCAGGTCAATTACAACAAAGGGGAATGAGTCGGCGGAATGCCTTAATTTTAGTAGCAAATCGAACAGCCGTTCCTCTCGAAGGAGAATGGTTAGAAGCTTTTTGGTGTGAACACTGCCAACAAACCAAATGGTATCACGTCCGTAAACGTGACGATCATGCTTATGAAATTTCAGCAGCACCACAAGAACTATGGCAACAAGCAACAGGAGTGATTAGTTCTCACGGAAATCCTTCCGTAAGTGAATTTACCCGCCGCAGTGCTAGGGATGTTACCTATCAAGGTCTTAATGGTTTCCAGTTTGTGACTTAAGCCTATTAACTTTTGCAAGATATTAATATTCAATCAATAACTTATGAGTAGTACAAATATTAGCTCCAAACAAGAGTTGGTGATTGAAGCGGGACGCAGTGAACAGCAGTATTGGAAAGATATATGGCGTTATAGAGAATTATTTTATTTTCTGGCTTGGCGGGACATTTTGGTCAGGTATAAACAAACTGCGATCGGTATTGCTTGGGCATTAATTCGCCCATTTCTGACGATGGTAGTGTTTTCAGTCGTCTTTGGACAGTTAGCAAAACTGCCTTCCCAGGGTGCGCCCTATCCGATTTTAGTATTCTCCGCTATGTTACCTTGGCAGTTCTTTGCTAACTCCCTTTCCGAGTGCAGCAATAGTTTGATAGGTAATGCCAATTTAATTTCAAAAGTATACTTTCCTCGCCTCATTGTGCCTACTAGCGCAGTGGTAGTTAGTTTTGTAGACTTTATGATTTCGGGGATAATTTTACTAGGATTAATGGCTTGGTATAACTATATTCCAACTTGGCGAATTGTCACCTTACCATTTTTTATTGCCATTGCATTTGCAGCTTCAATGGGTGCAGGATTATGGCTGGCTTCTTTAAATGTTAAATATAGAGATTTTCGTTATATTGTCCCATTTATTGTTCAGTTTGGATTATACATATCACCAGTAGGATTTAGTAGTACCATAGTTCCTGAAAAATGGCGGTTTTTGTACTCCTTAAACCCAATTGTTGGTGTAATTGATGGTTTTCGTTGGGCAATTTTAGGGGGAGAATCGAACTTATATTTACCCGGCTTTTTACTTTCTTTGGGCTTAGTATTTCTATTATTTATCAGTGGAATTTGGTACTTCCGCAGAATGGAACGTACATTTGCAGATGTGATTTAGAGGAACAAGCCGAACAAGAACAGCAACGGGCTGAATGATTGGCTCAAAGATTGCGATCGCTCGGTGTAGACCCAGATACTTTAGAATAATTTTAGGATTCGCACCGATAAGTTTTGTGATAGGTGTGCAATCAATTAAAATCCTATTTATTAACAAACAAATATATTAACTAATATCTAAAAACCTTATGTCTGACACTGTAATTCAGGTAGAAAATCTCGGTAAAAAATATATTATTGGGCATCAAACCCAGGAAAAATACACCGCACTAAGGGATGTTATAGCTAATGGTGCTAAAGGTTTATTTAAGTCATTCCAAGACCAAAAATTTAAACCTGCAAATTATCAGGAAGAGTTTTGGGCTTTAAAAGATGTCTCATTTGAAATTAAGCAAGGTGATAGAGTTGGAATTATTGGACGCAACGGTGCAGGTAAATCTACACTTTTAAAAATTCTCAGTCGTATTACTGAACCCACCCAAGGAAACATCAAAATTAAAGGCAGAGTTGCTAGTTTATTGGAAGTAGGTACAGGCTTTCATCCAGAGTTGACTGGGAGAGAAAATATCTACCTCAATGGCGCAATTTTAGGGATGAGTAAGGCAGAGATTAAACGCAAGTTTGATGAGATTGTAGCCTTTGCAGAGGTCGAGAAATTTTTAGATACGCCTGTCAAACGATACTCTTCAGGGATGTATGTGCGGTTGGCATTTGCGGTAGCAGCGCATTTAGAGCCAGAGATTTTGATTGTAGACGAAGTATTAGCAGTTGGAGATGTGCAGTTTCAGAAAAAATGTTTAGGCAAAATGGAAGAGGTTGGTAAAGAGGGGCGAACTATTTTATTTGTTAGCCATAATATAGGTGTAGTGCAAACACTTTGTAATCGGGGTATTTTTTTACAAAAAGGGTCTGTAGACACAAATGATAGTTCTTATGTAGCGATTACTAGCTACCTTAAATCTTTGGAAGCATCAGTTACAGAAAATTTATTAGATAGAATAGATCGGCGTGGTAAAGGTTTAGTCAAACTATCTCATATACAAATCACTACAGGTGATGATTATTCTTCAACAAAATTATCAACTGGTAGACCTGCTCGTTTTGTTTTTTACTTAACAGATATAAAGCCAAAACTGTCATGTATTTTTACACTTTATGATCAGTATGGACAGCCAGTTATCAACTTTAATAGTAAGATTCACGGTACACAAGATTTAACAGACTCACAAATAGGAAAAGCTTGCATTTGTGAAATTGATGAATTGGGGTTATTACCTGGACGATATCGTATGAATGTCGCTATTCTCAGTGATGGTGAATTACAAGATGCTATAGATGCAGTAACCGTTATAGATGTTGAGCCAGGAGAAATGCGAGGGCGGCCTATGGCGGTTGCTAGTGGATATGGCAACACCTGCGTATATCATAGATGGATTTTACCAGTCTAAAATTAAGATAAAAACTAAGACTTAAAATTAGTAAAAAAAATTTTATAAAAAGATTTTGTGATTTATATGAAAATTTGTTTATTTGATCCAGGGTTAGAAAATAATCAAGGTGTCCCAAGTGCCAATCTAGGAGACTTAATTATTCAAGAAGCTGTTAGTAGAGAGCTTCACAGCTTGTTCCCAAATGGAGAATTTATAAACATTGCAACTCATGAATTTCCTACAGTTGCTCATATCCTCGCAGCCACTAGTTGCCCACTAATTTTTGTTGGTGGGACAAATTTGTTGGGTTCTAGAATGGACTACTACAAGCAATGGAAGGTATCTCTACTACAAAAAATTATATTGAGAAAGGCAATTTTGCTCGGCGTTGGTTGGGAAAGATATCAAGTCAGACCAAATTTATACACCAGAACATCCCTACGTGCTGTACTCTCCAATCAACTAATACATTCTGTTCGGGATAAATATACTAAAGAGAAACTTGAATCGGCGGGTATCAATAACGTTATCAACACTGCCTGCCCAACGATGTGGCCGTTTATAGATATGGATTTTCAAAACATACCCACAAAAAAAGCGGAAAATGTACTGTTAATGCTAACTGATTATTCACAGTGTCCAGAATTAGATCAAAAACTGCTAGAACTAATAGCCGCTAAATATGAAAAAGTATTTGTATGGCCTCAAGGTAGAGGAGATAAAGAATACATATCAAATCTTGTTTCTAGTTTGGCTATACCAGTTGTCATGTTAGAACATTCCTACAGTTCATTTAAAGACTTCCTCAATTCTGGTGTTTCATTTGATTATATAGGTACAAGATTACACGGTGGGATTAAATGTCTTTTAGCAAAAAAACGAGCATTAATTATAGAAATAGACAGCAGAGCTAAGGAAATAGCCAAGGATACTAATCTACCTACCTGTGACCGTGAAGATTTTCCTAGAATTACTCAATGGATAGAAACAGCATCAAAAGTAGAAATTAAAATGCCTAAAGATGCAATCGATAAATGGAAATCTCAATTTTCTAAATTCACTAAAAATTACTAACTTTTAAAACCTACATACACCTAAATAGTAATGAATATGAAAATAGCGATTATTAGTTATGAGTATCCCCCAGATACAGCCTATGGCGGAATTGCAACATATATGTATCAGATTGCCAAAATGCTCACTCAACGAGGACATCTTGTAGAAGTATTCGCATGTAGTCCTTATAGAAGTGGAACTCATATAGAAGATGGTATTAAAATTCATCGGATTCTTGAAGAGAATCGTACGAACAGACGCAATTTTTCTGGTCGGATAGGTAAAGTATTTGCTGAACGCCATACAATAGTTCACTTTGATGTTGTTGAAGGAGCAGAAGCTGGCGCTCATACAAAAGGCTCTCTAGAAATAAATCCCGATATTCCACTTGTTATTAAGCTCCATACTCCAACTTTTATGATTGATGAAATCAATTATGTGGAGCCATCTTTACAGATGAAAATTCGCCGATTTTTTGGTGCATTGCGTCGAGGACAGAAACCAAAACCATTTTTTCACGAGCTTTATAATATAAATACCGACATTGAACGTTTACATACTTTAGAGGCTGATGAGATTACAACTCCATCAAAAGCTCTTGGTGAAAAATTAATTGCTGAGTGGCAACTACCTTCAGAAAAGGTTTTTCATATACCTAATCCTTATATCCCTAGTGAAGAACTGCTCAACATTCCGGTTGAAACTCAAACCGATGTAGTTACCTTTATTGGCAGATTAGAGCTTCGTAAAGGTGTTCTTGAACTTACTCAAGCAATTCCAAATATATTACAACAGTATCCAAAGGCAAAATTTCGTTTTGTTGGCGCACTATGGCCTTCACCTCAACCAGGCTTAGATATGCGGCGATACATAGAAAAGCAGTTAAAACGCTATAGTAATTCTCTAGAATTTACTGGGCCTATACCTCTTGATTCTATTCCTTCAATTTTAGCTACCACTGATGTTTGTGTTTTTCCTAGTCGTTGGGAAAATTTCCCGAATGTTTGTTTAGAAGCAATGGTAGCAGCTCGTGGTGTAGTAGGCAGTAACGCGGGTGGTATGTTTGATATGTTGGATTCGGGCAAAGCAGGATTACTAGTTCCTCCTCATGCACCTGACAAAATTGCTGAGGCGGTTGTTGAGTTGCTGAAAAATCCAAAATTACGTATGCAACTTGGAAGAGTAGCACGCGATCGCGTTCTTAGCGAGTATAACTTAGAACGAATTGGTGCTTTACAAGAAGCTAGTTACATTCGAGCAATTGAGAGAAGACAGGCTTTAGGAAAAAGGGTTGCTGATTATGCAGTGTAGCAACCAGTTTTATCGAAAAAATATTAATTAGTAAAAAAACTAGGATATTCCATGCCTCAAATTTTCAAAAATCTCAAAAGTCTACCTTACTTAAGAAAATTATTCTTTTTTTTTGTTTGTATTTTAAATCAGAATAAGAAAAGTATTATTGGTTCATCTAACAAAATTCATATTGATACACAAGGTACTTTTCCCAAACTGAAAAATGTAGTTATTAAAATTTATGGTAATGAAAACAACATAATAATAAAGCAAGGAGTTAAACTGTTAAATTCAAAAATTGAAATTCATGGAAGTTGCCATCAATTAATTATAGAAGATTATTGCCACATCCAAGGGAGCTATTTATGGATGGAAGATAATGATGGTTTATTAAAAATCGGTCGTGGAACAAGTTTTGAAAAAGAAGTCAAAATATGTGTAACTGAAGCCAATTCTCAGATTAATATCGGTGAAAACTGTATGTTGGCTTACGGTATTGTAATCAGAAGTGGAGATTCTCACTCAATCATAGATTTAGAATCAAACCAGCGCATCAATTATGCTGAAAATATAAATATAAATAATCATGTGTGGATTGGTACTAATGCCCAGGTGCTTAAGGGAAGCAACATAGGTAGTAATAGTATTATTGCTGCGGGAGCTATTGTTACTAAAAATATTCCTGAAAACTGTATAGCAGCAGGTGTACCAGCTAAAGTTAAAAAAGAAAAAGTAACTTGGGTTAGAGAAAAAATTATCAGAACGTTAAATTAGTTAATAAAATTTAAAACAAATAATATTACTTATGTTTTCAAAAAAACTCATTGAATTAAATTCTTCTAGATTTTATTTGGAAAAGTTTGTTAAAGAAGCAGCTGAATCTCTTCCAAGTAGAGCAATAGTCCTTGATGCTGGTGCTGGTAACTGCCCATATAAAAATTTATTTTCTCATGTTAAGTATGAAGCAGCAGATTTTTGTCAACTTGATACAGAATATGGAGCAATAGATTATGTATGTGATTTAACATCTATACCTGTTGATAACAATAAGTATGATTTAGTGATTTGCAATCAGGTTATAGAACATGTACCGGAACCAGAAGCTACTTTAAAAGAGTTATATAGAGTTTTAAAACCCGATGGTCAACTATGGCTGTCAGCACCTTTCTTTTATGAAGAACATGCTATTCCATATGATTTTTATAGATATACCCAATTTGGTCATAAATATTTATTTGAAAAAATTGGTTTTAAAGTAAAAAGGATAGAGCGACTTGAAGGGTATTATGGAACCTTAGCTTATCAATTAGAAACAGCATCTAAATCTCTTCCCACTAATCCAAAATTTTACGGCGGTGGTTTTTCTGGTCTAATTGGAACTAGCGTTGTCTTATTTTCTAGACCATTATTTAAAATTTTATCATTCATATTTTCGTGGTTAGATACCAAGCATAAAAATGTAGCTTCTGGATATTGCAAAAACTATGTAGTTGTTGCTGAAAAACCAAATACATAAAATTTATAATTATGAAAACCAACAAGATTAATACATCTCATATTAGTGAATTATCATATATGCCACAGTTGGATGCTTTAAGAGTATTTGCTGTTTTTTTTATAATGATTGCTCACTATGTTCCAGAAAATAACTTTTTTTATTACCTTTTTCCCTGGGGAGGAATAGGAGTTAGACTTTTCCTGGTTCTAAGTGGTTTTTTAGTAACTAGTATTTTATTACGTTATAAAAATCAAATTGAATTAGAAAATAAAAATTACTGGCTTATAATCAAAAAATTCTATTTGCGTCGAGTATTACGTATTATACCGATTTACTATATAACTATTGTTGTTGTAACAGTTTTTAATATTGATAATATTAGGCAACATTTATTTTGGCATCTTACCTATTTGTCTAACATTTATGTTTCACTACATGGCTGGATTGGATATGCTTCACATTTCTGGACATTAGCTGTGGAGATGCAATTCTATCTTATTTGGCCTTTTATTATATTATTTGCTAATAGAAAATATTTAAAAGAAATTATATTAATAACCATAATAATTGCTCCTATATCTCGTATGCTTTTTTCGCTTATAGGTGCTGATACTGCTGCAATAGCCTTTACTACGTCTAGTTTTGATGGTTTAGGATTTGGGGCTTTAATAGCATATTATAACTGGGAGTCTCCTATATCTCAAAAATCTCTAAGTAAACTTGGTAATTAATGTGCATAAGAAATTGTTGTCAGTATCAAGTATACATCTCATGAATAATCGAATTAGTTTAATAATTTGTACCCATAATCCTCGCAAAGATTATCTTGATAGAGTAATAAACTCCTTAAAAATTCAAACATTACCCATGACAGAATGGGAATTTCTACTAATAGATAATGCTAGCGATCGCACTTTAGCAAAAGAAATAGATATCACTTGGCATCCAAACGCTAGGCACATTAGAGAAGATAATCTTGGGTTAACAGCAGCTAGACTAAGAGCTTTTAAAGAAGCAAGTAACGAAATTTTGGTTTTTGTAGATGATGACAATGTTCTAGATGCCAATTACCTGAAAAATACATCTGAGATTGTACAGGGAAACCCTCATTTAGGCGCAATTGGAGGTAAATCATTACCTGAGTTTGAAATTGAACCAGAATCTTGGATTAACCAATTCTCAGTTTGTTTAGCACTGCGGAAT
This sequence comes from Nostoc sp. FACHB-190, assembly GCF_014696905.1. Lineage (NCBI taxonomy): Bacteria > Bacillati > Cyanobacteriota > Cyanophyceae > Nostocales > Nostocaceae > Nostoc > Nostoc sp. FACHB-190. The sequence continues at coordinate 344,928 of NZ_JACJQW010000001.1, read as the reverse complement.
CTTGGGGATGAACCATTGATTTATTTTGCGAAGAAAACAGATTGCTCGTCTGCTCAATATCCACCATTTGCACCTATTGGTGCTGGGTTAGTATTGCGACGAAAAGCGGCTCAAGTTTATGCACAAAATGTTTCTCAAGATAGTTCTAGATTGGCATTAGGACGAACAGGTAAACAGTTAATTTCCGGCGAAGATAATGATATTAACTTGACTATATTAGAAGCTGGTTGGGGAGTTGGTTACTTTCCGCAATTGCAACTGACTCATTTAATATCTGCAAATCGTTTAAGCAAAGATTATCTGGCGCGTCTCAACCGTGCTTCATCACGCTCTTGGGTTCAGGTTTTAGATGCTCATAACATTCGTCCTTGGCAGAAAATACCCAGTTGGACTGTTGTACCAAGAAAGCTAAAGGCATTTTTGAGCTATCAACCTTGGAAAAGTCCTGCTAATTACGTCAGTTGGCAAGGTGCTTGTGGAATTTTTGAAGGTTTAAGCACTTTATCAAGTCAGTAAGGTCATCAAACCTAAAGTTCTTGACTGTATTAAGCAATTAAATCATTTGATAGATAAATTTTACTTGGGGATTAAATGCTAATTTATAGTAGACTCGGTAACAACTTGCGCCAGTTTGCCAAAACATGGCGGTTAGGAGCGATCGCCTATAAATTATATTATGCTCCCAAGGGATTTGTGCAGAAAACCATGCACAGAGGTGCATTGAATATGGCAGTAGATCATTTGTCAAGCCTACAGATGGAAAAGGCTGCTTATGGTTTACCTCCAATTAAGACACAAAATTCACAACCGCCACTGGACATCTATTTTTTGACTGGGCGAAAGTTTTGGTATCAAACCTGCTTTTGTGCTTACTCTATGGCACAAAATACCAACCTGACCTTACGTCCAATTATTTATGATGATGGCTCTTTAGAAAAAAACTATCAAGACGAAATCATCAGGATTTTCCCCAATGCGAAAATCATTCTCAAGCCAGAAATTGAAGAATACATCAATCAATACCTACCTGAAAATAAATTTCCTTATCTGAGAGAACGCCGCCTAAATTATCCAAATATGCGGAAAGTGACAGATATTCATGTGGGTTCTACAGGTTGGAAACTGGTACTTGACTCAGATATGTTATTTTTCCGTACACCAGATTTTCTATTAAACTGGCTCAAATCTCCTCAACAGCCTTGCCACATGGTGGATGTAGAAACTTGCTATGGTTATTCTGACGCTTTAATGACTTCCCTAGCACAAGCAAAAATATCTGAGCGGTTAAATGTAGGAATCTGTGGGTTAAAAAGCGAAGATATTGATTGGGAAAAACTGGAATACTGGTGCAAAACAATGATTGAGCAACAAGGTACTCACTACTATCAAGAACAAGCACTTGTCGCTATGCTGATGGCTGGTAAAGCTTGTGCAATTGCACCATCTGAAGATTACATTGTTATGCCTAGTCGAGAGGAAGTGATTGAGCCTAAAGCTGTGTTACATCACTATGTTTCAGACTCAAAGCCTTGGTATTTCCGCTATGGCTGGAAGAATAGCTTCCATAAAATATTCTTAACACATTAAAGAGTAGTTCCAAACATACAATACTAAATCAAGAAATATAAATCATGCAAAAAAGTAACAAAATCATCCAAGGCTTATGGATAGGTGGAGAGCTTTCTACTATGGAGCAACTATCTATCGCCTCCTTTATAAAGTCTGGTCATGAATATCACTTATATATCTACAATGATGTTCAAAATATTCCTAAAGATACAGTAATTAAGGATGGCAATGAAATTTTACCATCTGAAATGATTTTTACATATCAATCAGGATGGGGAAAAGGAAGTTATGCGGGATTTGCTGACCTCTTTAGATATCACCTTTTAAGGAAAAGAGGTGGTTGGTGGGTAGATACTGATGTAATTTGTCTCAAGCCATTTGATTTTGAATCAGACTCAGTAATCTCTTCTAGTTATGAAGGTAAATGGGGAACTGTGGCTAATACTTGTGTGTTAAAGCTTCCCGAAAATGATTATTTAGCTAATAGTCTTTGTGAAATTAGTCAGCAGAAAGATTTGGGAAACATAGCTTATGGTGATATTGGCCCATTGCTATTACAAAAACTTGTAAGTGAACTGGATTATAAAAAACATTTGGTTTCTCACGAAGCATTTTGTCCAATCACATGGAGAGCCGTCAATAAAATAGTTTACTCTACTGAAAAAATGACAATGAAAAAAGCAGTTAAAGCAGTTAAAGATTTAATTAGGCCCATTATTTATCCCGAAACTAACCCAGGTAAGATTACTTCAAATAGTTACGCGGTTCATCTCTGGAATGAAATATGGCGGCAAAATAAGTTGGATAAAAATGCTAATTATGACAAAAACTGTTTATATGAACGCCTCAAGGCAAAATATTTATAATTATTTATGGAAAATAAACCTTTAGTTTCAATCTTAATACCTGCTTTCAATGTTGAAAAATGGCTAGCAGAAACTCTAGAATCTGCCTTACAGCAGACATGGCAAAACATAGAAATTATTGTTGTAGATGATGGCTCGAAGGATAATACCTTAGCAGTGGCTAAAAGTTTTGCTTCATCTAAGGTCAAAGTCATTAGTCAAGAAAATTCCGGACAAAGCGCCTCAGAAAATCGGGCTTTTCAAGAGGCTCAAGGAGAATTTATCGAATATTTAGATGCTGATGACTTGCTAGCACCTGACAAAATTGAGCGTCAAATACAGCTTTTAGGTGATAGTAATTCTGAGTTTGTCGCATCGGGAGAATGGGCAAGGTTTTACAAATCCCCGGAAGAAGCTTTATTTATTCCTCAACCTCTTTGGGTAGATATGTCACCTGTAGACTGGCTAATTTGCGCCTGGGAAGGACATTACATGATGCACGGTGCTGCTTGGTTAGTTCCACGTAAAATTGCCGAACAAGCAGGGTTATGGAATGAAAAGTTATCTCTCATCAACGATTTTGATTATTTCAGTCGCATTTTGCTAGCTAGTCAAGGAGTTAAGTTCTGTCCAGGAGCCAAAACTTATTATCGGTCGGGAAATACAAGCAGTCTAAGTGGTTCTAAATCTCGCAAAGCATGGGAATCTGCTTTTTTAGCTCTAGAACTTGGGACTAATAATCTTTTGTTAAAAGAAGACAGTCCACGTACACGCCATGCTTGTGCTACTGTTTTTCAACGCTTTATTTATGAGGTGTATCCTGATGTACCAGACCTACAAGATAAAGCAGCAGCCAAGGTTCAACATTTGGGTGGTTCTGATTTAACACCTTCAGGTGGGCCAATGTTTAAATTAATGTCTGGTTTTTTAGGCTGGAAATTGGCAAAAAAAGTGCAACAGCAAGTTTATAAATATGGTTATGCCAAAGCTGGTCTTGGTTGGAAACTCTCGAAATTAAAACAGAGAATTATTTTTAATCCTTAGAATAAATAATTCAATTTTTTATATACTTTCTTTGAAAAAATTATATATGAGTTTTATCTAAAATATATGCTGAAAACTAAATATTCTCAATCAGTCACCCTTTCACATCCTGCTCCTACTCCTTTTGTCCAACAGGTCGGTAGAGCGTTGTTTGAAACAAACCTTCTAAACCGATTTACCACCACAATTGTTTATAAACCGGATGCTCAATGGTTAAATTATCTTAATTCAGTAGCAAAGTTATTAAAAGTTGATTTAAGTAAACAGCTATCACGCCGTTCTGTTACGGAATTTCCTTTATCTCTAGTCAGAGATTATCCCTGGCATGAGGTCTTTCGTCTGTTAGTAGGTCGCTTAGATAAAGATAAAAGACTCACAGATGTGGTATTCCATTGGGGAAACAAGGGTTTTGACCAATGGGTGGCGCGTTCTGCTTTAGCAGGTGCTAAAGCTGTGTATAGTTACGAGACAGCTTGTGTGGAAACCTTTCAAGCTGCCAAAAAACATAACATAGCGTGTATTTATGATGTACCTGCGCCAGAACATGATTTTGTCACTCATCTTCTCAATGAAGAAATTGAAAATTATCCAGAACTGAATACTTCTTACTGGAAATATGTTCTGACCCTTCAAGAGCGTCGCACTCAATGGCGCAGGCAAGAATGGAATTTAGCTGATGTTGTGATTGCTAATTCCGAATTTACTAAGGCTTCCTATGCGGCGGCTGGTTTGGATGTAGAAAAAGTTCGAGTTGTACCTTATGGCGCACCGCCCATTACTACCGAGGTATCTGAGGGTAGTTCGGCAGCAGAGCCTCTGCGATTTTTCTGGGCTGGAACTTTCAGTATTCGCAAAGGCGCTCACTACCTATTAAAAGCTTGGAAAAAACTGCAACCAAATTCTCAAGCCCGTCTGGATGTGTTTGGTGCTTTGGAATTACCCAGTTCTTTGGTTCAGGACTTACCAAAAGAAATCAAAATTTCTGGAACTGTCCCCCGTTCTGAGCTTTATGAACTCTATCGCCAAGCTGATGTGCTGGTATTTCCGACTTTATGTGACGGCTTTGGCATGGTTGTGACTGAAGCATTTGCTCAGGGTTTACCAGTGATTACTACCAACCGGGCTGGTGCGGCTGATTTGGTAAAACATGGTGTTAACGGCTTGATTATTCCCGCCGGAGATGCTGATGCTTTAGCTGAGGCTTTGGACTGGTGTTTAACCCATAGACAGGAACTCAAAGCTATGCGAAAAGCGGCGCTAGAGACTGCTGCTAGTTGGCAGTGGTCTGATTATCGCCGCACTTTGATTGAAAAGATGTTGGATGGACTCAAGGCTGCTGGCTACACCCTATGAAACAGCAACGGATATGTCTAGTTAGTCCTGGTCACGTTGCTTCTAACCCACGATTGGTGAAAGAGGCGAATGCTTTGCATGAAGCTGGCTTTCAAGTCAGGGTGGTTGCTGGAGATTATATGGCAGCGATTCGCCCCTTAGACCAAACTATTTTGTCACAAGCTCCTTGGGCTTGGGTGCAGGTAGGATTAGGTTCTAGACCGAGTTACTTAGCGCGTAGGCTATGGCAAACTTTAGCCCGTCGTGTGACAAAAACTGGCTGGATTCCTGACATATCGATCGCTATTTGGGCGCATAGTACGGTCAGTTTTCAACTTGCTAAAGCGGCGGCGGCTGAACCAGCCGACCTTTACATAGCTCATAATTTAGCAGCACTCCCCGCAGCTGCCATAGCTGCTCAATATCACCATGCGCGATTGGGTTTTGATGCTGAGGATTTTCATGTGGGTGAGTTACCTGATACACCAGAGTATCAGGCGGAAATTGCGGTGCGCGATCGCATTGAACGCACTTTTTTACCCCGTTGTCATCACTTAACTGCTGCTTCACCAGGAATTGCTGCTGCTTATGCCGAACGCTATGGGGTAAATATGCAGCCAATTCTCAATGTATGTCCCTTGTCAGAAGCACCGACATCACCCTGTAAACCCCAAACCTCACAACCCTCGCTTTACTGGTTTTCCCAAACTATTGGCCCTGGTAGGGGACTGGAATCAATTATCCAGGCAATGGGGCAAATGCAGACCCCTGTACATCTGCATCTGCGTGGTCTTGTGGCTGCTGGATACGCACAACAGCTAAAGGAATTAGCGCAAAAGGTGGGTATTGGCGATCGCCTCCATTTGCTTCCGCCTGCACCCCCATCAGAAATGGTGCGCCTAGCTGCCCTTCATGACCTGGGCTTATGTTTAGAATTAAATCAACCCTTCAATCGAGCTATATGTTTGACAAACAAAATTTTTACATATCTTTTGGCAGGTTTACCCATACTTATGAGCAAAACACCTGCCCAAGAAGAAATTTATGAAGAATTAAAAGAAACAGCTTTATTAGTAAATATTCATGAACCAGCCGCCATAGCCATCGCTTTGGATCAGTGGTTTTCTAACCCAGTTAAATTGAAACTAGCTTGTGCTGAAGCTTGGAACTCAGGAAGAGAAATTTATAACTGGGACATAGAGAAACAAAAGTTTTTATTATTGATTAATCTTGCTTTTAAATAATTTATTTACTAGTTATATTGATTAAGTTATGAACCAAGAAAGTTTAATTAAATACTCAGAGGAATTTAAGCAAAAATTATCACGTCAGCCAGTAAAATCGAGATTACGTTTGCTCGCATTTAGTTTACAGCGTTTTATCAATAATTGGCGACTTCAGCAGCTTAATAAGTTACTGTCTGAGGATAATTATAAATCAATTGTTAGAGTACCCCCTTACCTACAAGAACCACCTTATAAATATCAAGGCTACCAAGGCCCTTGGATAGAAGACTTCTTTTACAAATACTGGATTAATAATAATATACATAGCCACTGTATTTATTTACCGATTTTGTTTGATAGTTTTTTCCTTCATAGTCAAGTACATAAATATACTCCTAAACAGTTTGAGTATATTTATACTCAAATACTACAAGTTTTAAAAGAATCTATACATCCCGATAAAATGTATTTTACCGTTTTAGGGATGTACGATTTTCCCATTTGGGACTGGCATAAATTCCCCAAAAATGTATTAGTCTTTAGTGCTGGTGGTGGTGGAGATATTCCTATTCCCTTGTTAAAAGGAAGCCCTTCATTTAAGTGTGATACTAAAGAAATATTGGTTTCTTTTATGGGCAGGTTAGGTGGAGCAAGTAATGCTGGCAATGTGCGGCAGCAAATGTATGAAGCTCTGAAAGATTTTGCTTACTTTGGGCAGGGTGCTAATTGGCGCAGCATCATGGAAAAATCAATATTTACCCTATGCCCACGCGGTTTGGGAAAAACTAGTTTTCGCTTGTATGAAGCAATTAGTGTCGGTTCGATTCCCATTTATATATGGGATGATATAGAATGGTTGCCCTATCAAGATATATTAGATTGGTCAGAAATTGGGATTAGTGTAAATATTAAAGACATCGATAAAATACCTGAATTAGTACAAGCCTATTCTCAGGAAGATATCTCCAGAAAACAGCAACGCATAGCAGAAATTTATGCAGATTTTTTTACTCTTGAAGCCGTATGTCGCAATATTTTACGTATGTTAAATAATTTCCATAATTTAACAGACATCCAAAAAATTACTAGCCAGCGTAAGGTGTAAATAATCATTATGGATTTAGTACAAAAATATAGTTGTAAAGTTCGTTTTGCTATGTCTAAACTGCCGTACTTCCCAGTGAAGTACCATTTGTCTACTGACCAAGCAAAATCAATACCAATTTTCTGGTCTAAAGTTATGCCCTTTTTCAATTCAGAAAAAGGATTATTTAACTTTGAGCTTTGGGGTTGGGATGTGCGTGAGCTACGCTTCCTGAATAAGTTCCTTTTACCAGGAATGGTTGTCTTTGATATAGGTGCTTATCACGGAATTTATTCAGTAATAGCAGGTAAACAAATATCACCTACAGGTCAGGTTTATACATTTGAACCAACACCATCTCACTATCGTCGAATCAAGCAGCATCTTTGGTTAAATAAAATTGACAATGTTGTAGTTGAGCAACTAGCTTTAAGTAACTCAGACGGCACAACAGAGTTTCATATTCCCGTGAGTGGAGTCATGACTGTTGGCAGTTTAAAACCTTCATTATCTAGTAGAGGCAAACTCAAAGCAATTAAGGTAGAGACAAAAAGATTAGATACCTATGTAGAAAAACAAGGAATAGAAAAAATTGACATCATGAAGGTTGATGTGGAAGGTGCAGAAATGCTTTTTCTCGAAGGAGCTAGCCACACAATAAAACGTTTCCAACCTTTATTAATTTTAGAAGCAATTGATGTTTCTTGTGAGCCTTGGGGTTACAAAGCATCTGAACTGCTATCTAAAGTTAAGCAAGACTATGATTACGTTTTTTATGAGTTTGATGAGCAAGGCTATCTTAGTCTTCATACCATTCGTGAAACTTACCCAGCAGTGAGTAATTCCAATTTCTTGGCAGTGCCACGCCTCAAGGTCGATTTTGTCACACCTTTCTTAGCTAAAATATAGATAGAAACTTATCTTATGACATATTGGAATCCACAATATAAAGTTCTAGACCACCGGCGTGGTATTACTGCCTTATGGGCGATGCTTTTTCATGGTTTTGGCACTACTTTTAATAAGTCTCTTCACCTATTGGTAGAAATAATCAAATCTATTGCTGCTCCTGGTTGGTTAGGAGCGCATATCTTCTTTATCGACAAACAATAGCTAAACAAGAAAAATGAAATTAATTATGAAAATTTAAAAACCAATCACATCTGGGAATATATACTAAGTTATGTTTGGGTTTCATTTATTATTATGTTCCATAAAATGAAATAAATAACCATATTTATATGAGAAATGTATATTTAGAATTAATAAGGGGAATAGCAGCACTGGTAGTTTTTAGTGGACATATAACCCTTTATATCAATGGATTTAGAGAAGTTTTGGGGAAAGCTACAATGCTAGTCAATTGGGGAACTGAAGCAGTGATAGTTTTCTTCCTTCTCAGTGGAACAGTAATTCGGCTATCAATGGATGCAAAACCTAAAAGCAAGCTGGAATTTATCCAAAAAAGAGTTGCTCGAATTCTTCCATTGTATGTTGTGGCTATAATTTTAACCATTCTAATTACACTGATTGCTAGAAATGTACCGAGTTTATCAATTGTCATAGGAAATTTACTATTTTTACAAACCCTCCAAGGATACATTTGTCCAACAATATGGGCGAATATGCCTTTATGGAGTCTTTCTTTCGAGGTTTTCTTCTATTTGATTTACGCCATCACAATAGGAAAGCATCAGCAGAAGTTATTATTAATGTGGTTTATAATCAGCATTTTTACTATTATTATTCAGTGGTTATTTCCATTATCAGGACTGTTTGGGCATTTGACTATTATGTTTGCCTATTCAAGTATTTGGCTGTTAGGATATTATTTAGTAGATATCTCCAAATACATAAAATTTAATTTAATCCAATCTTCCGTTTGGATTGGACTTCTACCAATGACTTCGAGATTGAACTTTTCAGATGAATATTTTTTAGCAGCAAAACATTTTATAGTGAGTTGTACAATTATTCCACTTTTTATTTATTTGATTAATCAAGAAAAAACGTTTCCCGAAGCCAATAAAGGAATAAAATGGAAATGGTTTCTATGGATAACGGTTTATAGTGTAATCTTAATCTTTAATTTCCACAGCCAATCTCTATTAATATCTAAAATAATTTATGCTATCTTGCCATTTTTGATTATTTTTATCTTGTCATTGCATAAAAACAAACTGATATCAATACATATTAATCAAGAATTTAGTTTATTCATTGGGCAAATTTCGTATGCACTTTATATTATACATACGCCAGTTATGTATGCAGTCAACTTCCTATCACTTCATTTAAGTATAAAAATAAGTTTATCAGTAATAATACCTCTAATTTTTGCTTACATACTTGAATATTATGTTCATCCCCCAATAGCTCGGAAAATTATTGGCTGCGGCAAAAGAATTTAGGACTTACGCAAAACATGTCCCAAACTCTCATTTCTCCGTGAACTCTGCGCCTCTGTGGTTCGTTCTTCCGTAGCTTGTGCGTAAGTCCTAGAATTATTAGCTAGTTTTTACTTAACAATTTATGAGACCGTAACTGCTAACTATATTACTATGAAAATATTGGTAACGGCTGATCCAGAATTACCAGTACCACCAAAACTATACGGTGGTATTGAACGTATTGTTGATTTACTTGTCACAGGATTGCAAGCTCGTGGACACACTGTGGGACTGGTGGCTCACCCTGACTCAACATCACCTGCAAATCAGTCTTTCAGTTGGTTGGGAAAGCGATCGCAAAACAAATTGGATGCAGTCCAAAACACATTCACCCTATGGTCAGCAGTAAAGCAGTTTCAGCCTGATATTGTCCATAGTTTTTCCCGCATCCTCTATTTATTACCCTTGTTACCTTCATCTGTTCCGAAGGTGATGTCTTATCAAAGATATCCCAGTCATAGCACTACTAGTTGGGGTGTCAAACTTGCTCAGGGTTCTTTGACCTTTACAGGTTGTAGTGATTATATCTGTAAGATTGGACGCAATGCTGGCGGCGTTTGGCATACCATCCACAATTGTGTAGAACTGGAAAAATACACTTTTCAACCAAAGGTAGCTCCCGATGCACCTCTGGTATTCCTCAGTCGAGTAGAACGGATTAAAGGAGCGCACACAGCGATCTCAATTGCCAAAAAAACTGGACGCAGCTTAATTATTGCTGGTAATCATTCCACAACTGGGGAAGCAGGTCAATACTGGCAAGAAGAAATAGTTCCTCATTTGGGAAAAGATGGCATTGAGTATATTGGCGCTGTCAACGACGTGCAGAAAAATGAACTTTTGGGACAAGCTGCTGCCATGATTGTCCCCATAGAATGGGAAGAACCTTTTGGAATTGTTTTTGCTGAAGCTCTGGCTTGTGGTACGCCTGTCATATCCTGTCCCAGAGGAGCATTACCAGAGATTGTGCGTCAAGGCGTTGATGGCTACCTGATTAATAGTATTGAAGAGGCTATAGTAGCAGTAGAAAAATTACCAAATATTCAACGTTATAACTGCCGTGAACGTGTAGAAAAATATTTTTCTGCTGATGTTATAGTAGATAATTATGAGAAAATATACCAAAAACTTTTTACTTAAAATATAATTTGTTTGTATATCTTAATTATCCATACTTTTTACTTTAAGTTAATAAGGTTTTCTCGCTAAATTATCAAATTTACAGGTCAAGTGATGATGAATATATCTGGAATATCAAATAAATCTTTAATAGGAAAAATTTTGCGCTGGCCACTGAAACTCATTCCTCAGACAACAGTCTTGCCTATTCTACAGGGTAGACTAAAAGGTAAGCGGTGGATTACTGGTTCAAGTCAACATGGTTGTTGGTTAGGCAGCTATGAATACGATAAGCAAATTCTATTTGAACAAACTATTAGAGAGGGAAGTATTGTATTTGATTTAGGAGCACATACTGGTTTTTATACACTTTTAGCTTCAACATTAGTTGGTGCTAAGGGGAAAGTATTTGCATTTGAACCAATGCCTACGAATATTAAGTATTTAAAACAACACATTCAATTAAATAGTATATCTAACGTTACTGTTATAGAGTCTGCTGTTTCGGATACTACAGGTATTGATTATTTTGAATTTAATTCCTCTAGTTTTCAAGGACAATTATCATCAAAAGGTACTTTGGAAGTTAAAACAGTTAACCTTGATAATTTAATCTTCAATGGCGAAATTCCTAATCCTAACTACATAAAAATAGATGTAGAAGGAGCAGAAATGAAAGTTTTCGATGGTGCTAAATCTATGCTAATGAACGCTCATCCAACAATCTTTCTAGCAACTCATAGTCATGAACTTCATAAACAGTGTATCGATTTTTTGACTTCATTAGGCTACACAATCAAAGCTATTGGTAATAGTAAAATAGAAGAATCGGAAGAAATAATTGCGGTCTATAAATAAAGTAACATTTGTGTGAATCAACGTAAAATACAGCTTGTTATTGAAAAATTAGATTTTTTATTTAGGGTGTAAGGTGTTTAAATTTGAAACATAAAGTTTTAATCGTCAGCCCCCATTTTCCACCAGTCAATGCGGCTGATCATCAACGGGTGCGAATGTCTCTACCCTATATGGAACAATTCGGTTGGGAAGCACATGTTCTGACAGTCCGTCCAGATTGTGTTGAAGGAATTCAAGACCACTTACTATTAAAAACAGTTCCCTCTTATATTCCCATTACATATACAGGGGCATTACCTGTTCAACAAACTCGACGTATTGGTATTAGCAATTTGGGACTACGATGTTTACCATATATGTTACAAGCAGGCGATCGCTTAATTCGCCAAAAAAAATTTGATTTAATCTACTTTTCCACAACTGTATTTCTCACTATGTGGCTGGGTAGTATATGGTATCGTCGCTTTAAAATACCTTATGTCCTGGACTTTCAAGACCCTTGGCTGAGTGATTACTACAGACAAACAGGAACTCAGCCACCAGGAGGACGCTTTAAGTATGGATTTGCTCAATTCCAAGCCAAACTATTAGAACCAAAGGCTTTAAGTCAAGTTGCTCATATAATTAGCGTTTCACCAGCATATCCAAAAACCTTACAACAACGCTATCCACATTTAAAACCAGAACAATTTACTGTTCTACCTTTTGGTGCACCCGAACCTGATTTCTCAGCACTTTCTAGCCTGAATATTCAGCAAAAAATCTTTAACCCCAATGATGGTAAACGCCATTGGGTGTATGTAGGCAGAGGCGGCTATGATATGGCTTTAGCGGTGCGGTCTCTATTTTTAGGTATTCAGTCACACCGTCACCAGAACCCAGAAATTTGGCAGTCCGTGCAGTTGCACTTTGTCGGTACTAGCTATGCTCCTGGTAGTTTAGCTGTTAAAACTATAGAGCCAATAGCCCAAGAACTAGGGGTTGCAGATTTAGTAACAGAACATCCTCATCGTATTCCCTATTTTGAAGCCATACAAATTCTTGTGGATAGCGACGCTATTCTACTAATTGGTTCTGATGATCCAAGTTATACAGCTTCCAAACTATACCCCTGCATTTTAGCTAAAAAACCAATCTTGGCAATTTTCCATCACCAAAGTTCTGTAGTTGATATTTTACACCGTTGTCAAGCTGGTCAAGCAGTAACCTTTACTTCCAACAATCAGCCTGGAGATTTGCAAGCCGAAATGATTGCTCAAATCAATAGTCTACTATCCATACCCAAAGGATTACAACCGAAAACTGACTGGTTAGCATTTCAACCCTATACAGCGAGAGAAATGACACTTCAGCAGTGCCAAATATTTGATCAGTGTCTTGTTAATTCTTGAAGCACTAAAACTTTATAAAGTTTTTTTTTGATTTCTATGTTTTACTGGCAACGCCAAATACTATAAATTATGTTCATAATAAAAGTAATTCTTAACAGTATTAATTCATAATTTATTATACATACTGTAATTAAAATACTAACTGGTAAGAGTTTGCAGCTACTATTAACTTTATATAATTTGCGCCTTATGTGAATTAAAAATTATCAAGCAATATCCAAGATTTCAGCCTTAGCTTAAATCTCAAGCTCTAGCCTGATTAACGATAGTACGCTGTTTCAGCATTCAACTCAAATAAGGCGTAATTTATGACTTCCAAGTTTAAGTTAGAAACCCCCATAGAATTTAGCAAACGTCAGAAGCGTTGGATGTTGAAAGGCTTTTGGATTGCTCTAATCTTGGTGGTAGTTAAAATTATGACTGCTGATGCACCATCCCCTAGTAAAGCAGGTGCATTGTTAATTGCCGTAATGTCTCTACTACCCGCCTATTTATGGTGTGCTGATCGCGCTAAAGGACTGCCACTATTTCCAATTATGGCGTTAACCTACCTAGCTTCACATGCTTTCCCTTTAGTTTCCAAGAACCCTAATGTTCTTAAATACAGTGAATCATTACATTTTAATGCAGCTGTAGTCGTTGCGATTTTTTTGGTAGTAGGAACGATAACATGGCTGAGATTGGTTCAACATGAACCGCAAGGTAAGTCTGTAATTAAAGTATTTAAACCAAAACAAATAACTCCCTTTTTCCTGCAAATCATCTTTTGTTCTATCTTATTTGATCTTTTACAGAATACTGGGTATATATGGCAAATAATTCCGGGACAAATTTATACAACACTGAAAACCGCACTACCAGCTCTTACTAGCCTTGGATTAATGATCCTAGGCTATCAATTAGGTGCTAAATGTTTAAGTCGTCAACAGGCGATCATATTTTTGGGTCTAATAACGTGTTTGGTATTTCAAGCCGGTGTCAGCCTTTATCTAAACATAGGAGGCGTGTACACTGTCTTAACCAGTTTGGGTTGGATGCTAGGCAGTGGTAAGCTTCCTTGGCGATTACTATTAGTCACTTTCCTGATCATATCATTCCTCAATTTAGGTAAATCAGAAACTCGCGCGATTTACTGGAATAAAGGAGCAATTCAGCCAGGACAATATACAACTGTGTATGTTACCTGGATTAATAATTCCTTGAAACAGATAAATATTCATGAAAACAGCCTAAATAAGCCTAAACAAAAGTCAGAAAGTATCAATGATAGAGCAAGTCTGATACATATTTTGATGAAAGCTATTTCTGATACTGGTACTATAAGAGAATATTTGAACGGAAAAACTTATGCAATTATACCTCAGTTGTTAGTGCCTAGAATATTGAATCCAAATAAGCTTCGTGGGGCTGAAGCAACTAATATGTTAAACATTCACTATGGCAGACAAACATACGAACAAACTCTTACTACTCAGATTTCTTGGGGTATGTTACAGGAAGCTTACGCCAACTTTGGCACGATAGGTTGTGCTGGGTTAGGAGTCTTTTTAGGCAGTTTATATGGTTATGTTACTCGTTTAGCTATGAAAGTTCCCATCACATCTTATCGTTTTTTAATTTCACTAGCTTTAATAATGTTATCAGCCAAAAATGAAGTAACTCTTAGCTCTTTTTTGAGTATATTGTCCCAAGTTTTAATGCTTTTGTTTGCTATTAGAATTGTCTTAATGAAAAACACTACATGTTATCATTACCCAAACACATATAGAATTAGCTATTGAAAATATATAATTTGATTTTGCATAAGATTCACTAGCCATTTATTTATGCCTTATTAGCTTTTCCCTACTGTCAATTCAGAAATCAGACCAGAATACTGCATTTTTCCAGTAGGCTTCTACTTTTATTATTTGAATAACCAAATTAAATCAAATTAATAATTATCAAAATTATGCTGAAAAATCGTATTAATTCATTTGATGGACTCAGAGGAATAGCTATTTTATTAGTAGTGATATATCATTCGCAAAACACTATTAAGTTTGATAGTGATATTTGGAACGTATTATCAATATTCATAGCGAATTCTAGTTTGGGAGTTAGAATATTTTTTGTATTAAGTGGTTATTTAATAACGAGGATTCTTTTGAAAGAAGTTAATGAAACTGGTGTTATTAATTTGCGAAAATTCAATGTAAGACGAGCGATAAGATTGTTTCCTAGCCTCTATTGTTTTGTTGTATCAGTTTTTTTAATCAATGCAATTGCTGGTTTAAATATTGCGAACAAAGATTTTATAGCCGCATCAACGTTTACATGGAATTACTTTGGTATTTTTGAAACTATTTCTTATGGTAAATTTGGAGGAACTTGGTTTTTTGGACATTTATGGACTCTGGCATTAGAAGCACAATTCTATTTACTATGGCCTCTAATGTTATTATTTATAAGCAATAAATACCTACATAAACTATCCCTATTCTTAGTTTTGTCAATGCCAATTGTGCGTGTAGCTAGTTATTTCCTGTTTCCTGTCACTAGAGGATATTTAAATATAATGCTACATACATCAATTGATAGTATTATGATGGGCTGCTTTATGGCTATCTTGACTCAATCACCTATTTATAGAAACCGCATTTCTAAGATAAAGGGTTATTATATAGCTATGTTGGTTACATGGCTAGTATTTATTTCTCCAATTTTAGATTACTTAATTCGTGGGTACTTAATTTCTATTGGTATAACTTTAAATGTAATCTGTTTGGGAATATTAATTGTTTGGCTCCATAATAATCCCAGTTCTTATCTAAGTAAATTATTAAGCAATCCTATTCTCGTTTATGTAGGACAAATTTCTTATAGTGTTTATATATGGCAACAATTATTTTTAACTGATCAAAATACTACGATTACAGGAATATTTCCTTACAATATTGGATTTAGTATTCTAGCAGGTATGGTTTCTTACTATTTAATAGAAAAACCTACATTTAATCTCAAGGACAACAATAAAATTTTAAGCACTTTAGGGTTAAGAAAATAATTTATTTACTAATTAAAAATATATATTATGTAATGAAAAAATTAGCAATTATCTCTACACATCCGATTCAATATTATGCTCCCTGGTTTCGCTATGTTACCCTTAACAAGAATTTGTCTCTTCGAGTATTCTATCTTTGGAACTTCGGCATTACTCCAAAAGTTGATGTAGGTTTCAAACAAGTCATTCAGTGGGATATTCCACTTTTAGATGGCTATGAATATGAATTTGTACCTAATGTTAGTACCAATCCTGGTGTTCATCATTTATTAGGGTTACAAAATCCCTCTTTAGTCTCCCAGATGAAAGCCTATAATCCTGATGCGGTACTTTTGATGTGCTACAACTACGCCAGCATCTATAACTTTTTGGCGAACTGGAACTCTCGTGAGATACCGTTGCTATTTCGGGGTGATTCCCATCGCCTACTAAAACCTACTGGTATCAAAGCATGGGCGCGTCGGCAATTTATTACCCAGGTTTATCGACGTTTTGCGGCTTGTCTTTATGTGGGAAAAGCCAATTATGAGTATTTTCAATATCATGGCGTACCGAGTAATCGTTTATTTTTTTCTCCCCATGCTATAGATAACTATCGCTTTTTCGCTCAAGCTGATGATGCCCAACAACAAGCAATGCTTTGGAAGCAAGAATTGGGTATCCCATCGGATCATGCAGTAATTTTATTTGCCGGGAAATTTGAAAATAAAAAGCGTCCTTTAGATTTGCTACAAGCTTTTTTGGCAGCCAACTTGTCTCAAGTCTCCCTGTTATTCGTCGGTGCAGGTTCTCTAGAGGCGGACTTAAAAGCTGTAGCAACATCACACAAAAATATCTACTTTGCGCCTTTTCAAAATCAAACCTTGATGCCTCGTACCTACGCGATCGCTGATTTATTGGTGTTACCCAGCTACGGGGCTTCAGAAACTTGGGGATTGGCAATTAACGAAGCGATGTGTTTATCTCGTCCAGTTATTGCCAGCAGTCATGTAGGTTGTGCTGAAGATTTAATTCATCACCAACACAATGGGCTGGTATTTTCTGCTGGTGATGTGTCAGCTTTAGCTAGTAGCCTGCAAGAAGCATTTTCTGATCGCCAGCGTTTGCAATGTTGGGGGCAAGAAGGCAAAAAGATTGTGTCTCAATACAGTTATACTCAAGCAACTCAAGGACTAGAAGAGGCACTTGACTATGTAATTTCATCTATCACACTAAATAAGCGTCAGGTTATTGATTCAATTAAAGCTAGGTAAACACAAATCTCCTACATAAGTTTCTCAAGCTGAATTTTTGCTAGTAAAAAAATCAAGTGATTAAACAAACTTTTTCTAAAAATAAATATAATTTTCACCTCTGGTTTCCTGCCCTATTCAACTCAACAGGCGGGATTCAACGTTACTCCTCTTTGTGTCTGACAGCATTTCAAGGTCTTTACCCTGATGGTGCCTACGACATTGTGATTAAACACGATACAGATGTACCAGCAAAGTCTGCTAATTTATGTTTTCATACGGCTGGTCATTGGCCTCTAGCCTTACGTACTCCTGCCCTGGCTGCACAAATGGTTGGTCTTGGGCTTGTGCAACGTCCCAACTTGATTTTTTCCACCCATCCCAACTTTAGTGTGACAGCTTACTGGTTGAAAAAGTTAATAGGCACTCCCTACTGGGTTGCAGCACATGGGATTGATGCTTGGGATATCCAAAATCCCTCGGTCAAGAAAGCCCTAGAAAATGCTGACCTGATTTTAGCCGTAAGTAGCTATACGCGCGATCGCCTCCTCCAAGAACAAAACTTAAAACCAAATCAAGTCGTCGTTTTACCCAATACCTTTAATGCTGATAATTTTCAAATCGCACCCAAGCCAGACCATCTCCTCAAACAATATGGCTTAAATTCTCAACAGCCAGTGATTCTCACCGTCACTCGTCTTGCCCAATCGCCCCAGAGGTGCAAGGGCTATGACAAAATTTTGCAGGCTTTACCGCAAATTCGTCGAGTTATTCCCAATGTGCATTACGTTTTGGTAGGAGAAGGAAATGACCGACCCAGAATTGAACAACTAATATCCCAATTGCAACTCCAAGACTGTGTAACATTAGCTGGCTACATTCCTGATGAACAACTGCGAGATTATTATAATCTTTGTGATGTTTTTGCTATGCCAAGTAAAGGTGAAGGATTTGGCATCGTTCACTTAGAAGCACTGGCTTGTGGTAAAGCTACCTTGGGAGGTAATAAAGATGGGGCTGTTGATGCCCTTTGTCAAGGTGAATTAGGCGCACTTGTTGACCCAGATGATATAGAGGCGATCGCTTACAATATAATTCAAATTCTGCATGGTACATATCCTAATCCTCTGTTATACCAACCAGAAGAACTGAGACATCGGGTAGTCAACAAATTTGGTTTTGAACGCTTTCAAAAAAGCATTGATTATTACCTAAAAGATTATATTTTGGAGAATTAATTTTCTCTGTTTGTTTAAGCTGAATTTATTTTGATAAACAGTCTCTAACATCACAGCCAACCTCTTTTCAAACAACCTCTAAACTATCTTGAACTACTATTTTTAATCAAATTAATATGAAAGTATTACATATTATTCCTTCAGTAGCATCAGTTAGAGGTGGGCCAAGTCAAGCAGTAGTAGAAGCAGTGAAAGCATTAAGAAATGCCGGAGTAGAAGTAGAAATTGCTACTACTAATGATAATGGTGATGATTTACTTGATGTGCCTATTGGTAAACTGGTTGAGTATAAGCAAGTGCCAGTATGGTTTTTTAGGCGCTTTTCCCCCAAAGTTAACTCGATCAGAGAATTTGCCTACTCTCAAGACTTAACTACATGGTTGTGGCAGAATGTTTCTCAGTATGACTTACTTCACGTCCATGCTATTTTTTCCTATCCTTCTACAATAGCAATGACTATTGCTCGTCTGCAAAGAGTACCTTATATTGTTCGTCCTTTGGGACAACTTTGTGAGTGGTCATTGCAACAAAGTTATCAAAAGAAGCAACTATATCTGAAACTTATAGAGAGAGCTAATCTCAACTACAGTAAATGTATTCATTTTACTTCAGAACAAGAACAACAAGAAGCCGCACCATTAAAACTACGTTCGCCATCTTTTGTTGTCCCCCACGGGTTGTACATTCCTCATGTGATTCCTAATGCGCGTCAGCGTTTGCGGCAACAATTAAATTTACCAGATGATGAACCCATTATTTTATTTTTATCTCGTCTCCATGCCAAAAAAGGGCTAGATTATCTAATTCCAGCTTTGAGTAAACTATCAGATTATCGCTTTACTTTTGTTATAGCAGGTAGTGGAGATGACGATTATGAAAGTAAAATTAAATCCTTGGTAGTAGCTCATGATCTGCAAAACCGTACTCATTTCACAGGATTTGTGAAGGGGGAAAATAAAGATTTACTACTGCAAGGGTCTGATTTATTTGCACTTACTTCTCACTCAGAAAACTTTGGGGTAGCTGTTTTAGAAGCTTTAGCGGCGGGGATTCCTGCTATAATTACACCTGGCATTGCTTTAGCTAATATGGTAACAAAGGAAAATTTGGGTTATGTTGCCGAGTTTGATGTAACTGCGATCGCAACTTCTATCAAGCAGGCTTTAGATGATCCCCAAGAGGCAAAAAAAAGGGGCGATCGCGCTCGGAAATTCATCAGTGAAAACTATACCTGGGATTGTATTGCCTCGAAATTGATTTCAGTTTATACAGAAATAAAGAAAATTCCCAATTTTACTGCTTTCAATTAGTACAGATATTGAATAATATCAATTAGCAGAAAAATTAATACGAGTATTGAAAATATATCTCGTATTTTAGCAATCTATTTATATCACAAACATTAATTTAAATTTATTGAGCAATGCTAGAAGAAATTACTCCTCTCATTCTCACATATAACGAAGCCCCAAATATTGGTAGGACACTTCAACATCTTACCTGGGCTAAGACAATCATAGTTATCGATAGCTATAGTACAGATGAAACCTTAGAAATATTATCTTCCCATCCACAAGTTAAAGTTTTTCCCAGAAAATTTGATACTCACGCTCAACAATGGAACTTTGGGTTAGCTCAAGTTGTCTCTCAATGGGTGCTTTCATTAGATGCAGACTACATCATTAGAGATGAACTTACTGCTGAAATTGCCGCTTTACAAGTAGATGAGCAAGTAAATGGTTATTTTGCCAGATTTAAGTATTGTATTGAGGGTAAACCCTTGAGAGGTACAATACTTCCCCCACGCCAAGTTTTATTTCGTAAAGATACAGCGATATATATAGATGATGGACATACTCAACTTTTGCAACTAACTGGGAAGTCTGCTATGTTGTCCAATCATATCCATCACGATGATCGTAAACCCTTGAGTCGTTGGTTATGGGCGCAGGATCGTTATATGGTGATTGAGAGTAAAAAGCTACTGGAAACACATGATAATGAACTGAGTTTAGGCGATCGCATCCGTAAACAAAAAGTGCTAGCTCCCTTTATTATCTTATTGTATTGCCTGATTCTCAAAGGTGGAATCTGGGATGGCTGGACTGGTTGGTACTATGCTTTTCAGCGAATGCTAGCCGAAATCTTGTTATCCATTCGTTTAATTGAGTTAGAAAAATTGCATAATCAGCAAGAATAGACTAATGTGGCTCACATCATCCAAGCATTTAGTCTAGTTATGAAATTATCGCCATACCTACTCAAACAAAATTGGATGTTGTTGTTAGTGGGTTTTATTCTCGCTATACTACTCACTATTCCTGTCCGATTAGCGATCGCTTACTACCAAGCTCCCCAATCTCAAGCTATATTAACCCTTGGCGGTGGCTCAGATAGAGAAGAATTTACTGCTTCATTTGCCCATTTTTATCCAGATTTGAAAATTTGGGTCTCTTCTGGCTCTCCTCCCAAAAGAGCAAGAGAAATTTTTCACGCCGCAGGTATTGATAAAAATAGAGTTTACCTTGACTACGAAGCTACAGACACAGTAACTAACTTTACCACTTTAGTAGATACTTTTAAACAACAGCAGATACAACACGTGTTTCTGATTACTTCTAAATTTCATATGCCCAGAGCCAAGGCGATCGCTACTATCATCCTTGGTAGTCGAGGTATTGCCTTTACTCCTGTCTCTGTACCATCTCACTCAACAGAACTAGAATCTATTTTTCGCATTCTTCGTGATATTCTTCGTTCTCTACTTTGGATAATTACAGGTTATACAGGTGCATAATTTTAACCTGAACGTTAGTTTATGCACTCATAGCACATATTTATAAATACTAAAAAAATGAAACCCACGTATGAGTTTCATCTTTTTGCAATAATTTTTTTAACGAAGGCTAGATGTGACGTACCTAGCCATCAAAAGATTACTTTTTCTTGAACTACGCTGATTTTTTTCTAGCCCAGCGTGTTTCCTTCCAAATCAGAATAAACAAAACTGCGGATATCAAAGCTCCTATATTCCATCTTACAGAGTTTTTCAGTAAATTGAAAGTTACAGAAGACTGATTTGTTTGCTTTTGAGTTTTGAGCTGTTGCTTGGTTTGGTTGAGTTGTGAAAGAATTTGATTTTTGACATCTTCAGGACTTCTACCATTTAATGAACCACCTTGGCGCTTAATTAAATTATCTATGTCTGTGGGTGAAGTTTTATTTAGTTGCTCTTCAACCTGATTAGCTTGAGAAAGTCTTTGTTCATAGCCAGTCTTAATTTGCTCAAGGTTAGTGTTATACAACCTTATTGTGTTAAGCACACCTAAAGGAATTAGCAGCAAGTATAACAATGCAACTAACAGACTTAAACGAGATAATAAAGCCAAAATACCTGATTCCCATCTGGCTCGTTTGGCTAACTTACCAGAAAAGATAAAAAGTAATCCAATTAATGGTATTCCCACTTGGTTTACCAACCTGCCCATCGTTTGGAATTCCCAAGTAGGATTCATAAAGCTTGGTGGCACAAAAATATCAATTAAGTCTAGAAGTGCCAACAACAGCATACCGTAGCCAAGAAAACGCCAAAGATTAACTAGTTCTAGTAGAGGTTGTATATTGCCTACTAGTTTACTTAATTTAGTGAATTCTAACTCAACAAATTCACGGATGTCTGTTTCACGAGCATTAGATTCATTAATGTTAGATTCACGAATGTTTGTTTCAGCCATAATTAAAAGGTAAATAAATTACAAAGGTAAAGTTATTAAAATTCAAGGTTTAGGAAATCGAGGTTGCCACCACTGATACCAAGAAAACCAAGCTTGTTCCAGTGTTTGGTAGGCTTCTTCAGGGGAAGAATTTTTTAAAGGAATTGATAAATATACCCATAAACAGCGTTTGTCTAAAAGGGCTTCTTGTCCTAGTAAGATTGGTACTATTCGATTAAAGCTGATATCTTGAGAAAAGCGATTATCTCTAAACTGTGTATGAGTAAAAGTACTACCTCCTCGTGGGTTGATACAAGCACTGAGATAGGCTTTTTGTTTGTCTACACCCAGTCCGTAGTATCCTATTTGCTTTTGCTGACGCACTGTAGTAGATGATTTTATGCCGATATTGCGTTTAATATATACACCAATATCTGCATAATAAAAATTCTGTAAATAGTGCATTTCAATATCTAGAGGCAAATCATTTTTCAGATATTGATAATGTTTTTGTGCTAATAAATCTTTACTCTCCTTATTTAAAGGTTGTGATGATGTAGCCAATATAGGCTGCCATTCTGCTAAAGGAACTTCTTGCGGAAAAACAAAAGTATTAACTTTTGGTTTATCTGGATTAGGAAATAAAATTGATTTTCCTAAAACTAATATTCCTGAGCAAAATATTAAAGCTAAAAACTTAATACGGGTTTCTTTCCAGTACATTACTCTGCATAATTTATATTGTTTTTACTTTCGTTTTCATTTCTACTGAGTAAAAACCAGCAGAAACAGCATAAGAATATACTAGCAATCATAGCGAATATAAGAGAACCATCCCCTTCATGCCAGTATTCAAATGCTTGTTTATCACCCTGAGCAACTAAAATAGCCATTAATGAAACACGAAAACCATTGACAATAAATCCTATTATTGTAGCTAATATTGGTAACATAATTTTTTGATATGATTTAAAATCAAACATAAAAATAAATAATACTGCTAGGCTAACTAAATCTAAGATCATATCTATCCCAGAACAACCAGAATATACTTCTATAGTTCCTGTTGGCAAACTAACAATAATTCCAGAGCGAGTTACTTTAAAACCTGTATACCAAAGAATGGCTGTAGAAAGTTTAGCAGTTAAAATTGATAGGTCTATTGTTATCAAAAACAACAAATTTCTTATAGTTAGAAAACACAATAGTAACAGTTCTTTGTAGTATTGTTTTAAGCCTTTATAACCAGAAGCAAGTAGAGCAAGACCAAAACCAGAAAACAACGGAGGAAATAAAGATAATATTCCGATATTTATCTGAAATAAACTAATTATAAATATAAATGATATAAATATTAAACCTATAGAACTAGACAATAATCCGCTATCAAAATTTAATTTCTGCTTCTTTTCTTTCAATAAAGTAAAAATAACAATAAAAAATAAAACATTGATGCAGAAGTTAGTTGTTTCGTCTTTCCTTGCAACTAGTGTTAAGTTAATTGCTACTAATGAACTACCTATTCCTAATAACCATAATTCAATGTTTTTTAGTGATTTAAACAAGGTATTTTGCATAGCCATTTTACTTTCATCGTTTTGCATATACGTATAGTATGTATCTCTAGATATAAATTGGCTTTTTTATTAGAATGAAATTGCTTTTTATTAGCAAAAAATCATCCAATATCAATATTAAATTATCTAGATAGTAGGAGTATAGAATTAAAAGTGAATATTTTTACACCTTACTCCTGGGACACTTTGCTGATAAATAAAATTAAAGTTATTGAGTCGTTATACGAGCTTATGTAAATACATTTGCATACAACGTACAAATAATACAACCTTTAGCTAAAATTTTTCATCAAATCTTCATTTAATGTCCGAGTATATTCTGAGCTATGTTCTCCTTCTACATCAAAGAACATCTCTTATTTTGCCAATCCTGGCAGGCACGATAGGCTTATTGCCTATTGTTGTGTTAAAAACTGATTCGACCCTAATGACAAAAATATTCTTCATAATCTTTATAGTCTTACAAAAAATAAATTTCAGAGATACTTTATCAAGAAAGTAAAGCTGAAATCTGTCGAGTGCGTTATGGCAATGCTCAACGCCCTGTATATCTCTGTCTTTCACGGATAATCTTCACTCTTTTAAACCCTCAAAATCTTGTCTAGCCGTAACACACCCTACTTAATAGTTACTTTTCACATCATCCATATTCGTGCAAGATGAGTTATTTTTTATACTTGACATTAATAAAATAGGTTTTTGCTTTGCGTTTATGATGTGAAATTAAAATCAAGGGTTTCTAGATAAACTCTAAACTTTACTTCAGGTAAGGAATACAGGTTAGTATTAATTTTTATTTCTTATTTAATTCCATTATAGAAACAACATAAGCATCAAGTTGAAAACCTTGATTTAGTAAGCGTTTCACATCTTGGTTATCATATTCAGTTTTTTATCAGTACCATCAATCATACTTAACTTAATAGTAAGCGTTTAATAGCATCATACTTGGCTCAAGCTTTGATTTACTAAGTACTTTAGCTTGAAAAGTGTAGATCCTCTTATAAGAGTTTCATATTTTAAAAGTTCTTTATCCCAAGAAATGCTGAGGTTGTTAGGTCGATTCGTAATATATTATCTCAAGTGTCGTTCCGTAATAATTCGTGAACGTAGTAGCAGCTAGTTAACTGCAATTCCCTGTTTCCTATTTTGATTCGGCTTAGAGGAGATGATAAAAAATAAAATTAGTAAATTTTTACTATACGCTGCGATCGCGTTAGTATTTAGCTTGTCTAGTGTTGTTCATGCACAAACTCCTATTAATGCAACATCTAGCTTTCAAGTAGCTGCCAACACAAGTACCATTCCATCAAGCTCTATTGCACCTTGGCCAGTTCTTCAGCGTATAGACGCTCTCAATTTTTCATCCAATGTTGGTTTGAAGACTATTTGGGGCGATTATTGGGAGCGTAGCGAGGAACCGTTTTCCGTCAACTTCGTTTCCGTAACCCAAGAGTTGACTAACGCTGCAAATGGCAATTATGCAGTGTACAACAACCTTGATTTAGGTAGTGGCGTAGAGGCGCTGATGTTACGTATTTCTTTGCCTTCTGGTACAAATAGTGTTGAAGTGCGCCTCGGCTCGGCTAGTGGTTCTGTAGTAGGAAATTGTAGCATCAATAGCACTGGCTCTACGTCAGCTTACCGTACTGTTCTTTGCCCTCTAAATAAAAACCTCGCAAAAGGGACACAAAACTTAGTTATCAGGTTTACGGGAATCAGCACTAGTTTGCGTTTTAATTGGTTTGCCTTTTGGGCAAATAACACAGTACAGAAAATTGACGAGATACAAAAAGTTCAAGATAGTAAGTTTGTCAATCAACCTGCACCATTTAAACCAATAGCAGGCAGTGCGGTACGGACAAAAGATATGCTGCCAGGAAGTTCTGAGATTTTAGCTAAATCATATAGTCTGTGGTCTCCTGGCAAAACATGGGAATGCCCTAAATGGATGCACGATACTTATTGGACGAAGGGGGAAGATGGTAAGGTTTACCCCACATGGCACTCGCCTGTGGATTTTAACCCTGAAACGAACACTTATTGTACATACGGTCATGAGCATGGTGATGACCCGCGCGGTTCAGAGGTGTTTAATATCGCAGGTATGCCTGCTTTTGGTTATGTCAACGAACAGTTAGCAGCTAATAATCCATCTAACCCATCTGTTCACAGACATGAAGATCATTTTGGTCATAAGGTTCTTGTCGCTAACAACTGGCGGATGTATGATGCCAGCGATGCCAGCAAAAAGACAACCTGTGATGCTGTTATCAAAGTCCACATGGGTTCACATTCAGCAGATGCTCTTGTGAACACGGCACATGAGATGTTTGTCTCTGGAAAATGTGATGGTCATGAACCATTTAACTTAAAACAATTTGCTTTATTTGGAGTGCCAGGATCGTTTATTGAGCCTCAAGCGCATTTATGTACACTCCCCGTTACACCTGCAATCACACCAAATCCCACCAATCAGCCAAATGGTGGTTTTCATCGTGCTATTCCGACGGCGGGATGTTATGTACGGGGAACCCAAGATGAGCAATCTTCGTGGATTTTAAAAAGAAACATTGAATTTTGGCTAACGAGTTTTGCTGGACGTAGTTTT
The DNA here is from genome assembly GCF_014696905.1 of Nostoc sp. FACHB-190. Taxonomy (NCBI): domain Bacteria; kingdom Bacillati; phylum Cyanobacteriota; class Cyanophyceae; order Nostocales; family Nostocaceae; genus Nostoc; species Nostoc sp. FACHB-190. The sequence goes on along the minus strand of NZ_JACJQW010000001.1, from coordinate 318,593 downwards.
TATTTTACGGTTACAAATCCCGCCCGTTTTTATGATCCCTCGTCTGCAACTAAAATCAAGAGAACAGTAGATGTTTGCTATGATTCAAACCATCCTCTTTCTAAAACCTTATTATGCCAAGAAGTTCTAGCCTCTGGAAGCAAGGTTACATGGGATGATCCTCGTTCGCCTTTCCGGGGAACAGTTCATTTAAATACCCATTTCTCAGGACTGGAATTTGCTAATTCTTCAAATTCTGTAATTTATACAGATGCTTACGGGAAAAACAAAAGAACATCACCTGAGCCTGCTAATGGAATTACCTTGAAGCAAATTGTTCCTGTCCAGGGTTTTAGGTATAGGGTCGATGGCAATGCTAGTGTTTTTCCTGCTGGAGACTATTCAGCAGCCGGGAAGAATGGGGTAAGAGCGCCTAATTAAAAGCAAAATAATTAATTGCCAAAACAGTCTATGTACAAACGCCATAGACTGTTTTTGTCTCTTGCAGGACTTACGCAAAAATTCTCAAAAAGCTTAATTTATCGTAGACGCGAAGCGGCTAGAAGTTACGCACTATACAAATCAACCATAATACGTGTAACGGTATTTGGTTGTTTCAAGCGTTTTGTATCACCCAGATTTATTAGCATATTTGCGATCGCTAAGTGCTAAACATGGCTGACACAGCCAAATTGTGTGTAGTACTTATGTACGATGCGTAAGTCCTAGCGGCTTCCCGCAGGGTACCGCCAAGTCGCCTTCGCGTAGCGTCTCCGTCAGGAGAAGAACGCCAAGAAATCGTAGAGTCTGCGTAAGTTCTGTCTTGATTAGTGGAAGTATTGTGCCTCATTCAGAAGGATAGAGAATAATACTATGAGAGATAACATTTTTCATTATTATCTCTATACCTATTCATATTCTTTTTGTGGTAACGCAAGTTCTAACTCGACATTTAAGTACATCCTACTAAGTTTCAGTGAGTGATCTCTATATAGCGGTTCTTATTCCAGTGAGGTACATTTCCCTAGCCTCTAGCCTCTAGTCTCTACCCGGATTTCTCCATCTACTTGTACTGCACTCAACCGAGAAACGCTATAAGTAGACTACAATGTTATTGAGGAATTTACTCAATAAATGCACCTCTCAAAATATCTCTTGTGTATCTACATATCTTTATAATCATCAGATTTCAATGCTGTTAAGCATTGTCTTATGTTAGATAATTAAGTTCATCAATAAATTAAATAGAGTTTATTGATTTTTTATTCTTTATTCTTTATTCAGAAGAAACTATTAAACTTTTGTCAGCAATAAAAAACAGTAAACATAATATATGTTTATTGCAAAGATTTGATGAAATATGCAAGTTAATATTGTAAATTTACGGTACTTCTGAAATCATTGTTTTTACGGTTACTAGTATAGCTCAATTAATTCATCAACCATCATGTTAGTTACATAACGAATGTGGTTACTCATTGGAGTTAATTGATACTTGTATTAGTATTCGCAAACTAACATCAAAAAAATAAACTGGAGCCTTATGAAACAATTTCAATCGGTGTTGTTTGGGGCAACATTAGCAGCTACAACAGCAGCCGCAGTTGCTTTTACTCCTTCTTCGGCACAAGCTATTACTCTCTATGGTGAGTTAGAGCTTCAAGGTGCTGCGGCAGTCCAGAGACTATCACCCAGTCAAGTTTCCATAAATTTTACCGATGTGAAAACGGTCGTATCAGTGCCAACTTTCTCTGATCTTAGTCCCTCTCTTGGTGCTGGTGTACCAGGAGTCCTTCCTATTAATATTGGAGGTGGTTCAGGAATTGATATCCAAGATTTAACTCTTAACCTGGTTTCAGGTACTACTTATGCGACAGCAGCCGTTACATCCTTCCTGAATTTTGGTCAAAGGTCACTAGACGGAGGAAATACATTTGCAGCATTAACTTTTGATCTTAATCCTGCCCAATTTTTTGTTCAAACAATCCCTAATGGCGGTCTAGCTGTATCATTACTGGGTACAACAGGTGTCTGGCGATTTGGTGAAGATATCGTTGGTACAGCTCAAATTAGCGCAAACGACATAGGGAACGTAGGTGGTTACACAATTACTGCAACTGCTGTACCAGAACCCATAACAATGGGTGGTCTAGCTGTGGGTGCTGGTTTTGCTGGTTTCCTCAGAAAACGTTATGCCAAAAAAGACAAGCAACTCACAAAAGCCTAAGTTCAATAATTTTGAACTCAATATCAAATAACGGCTTTTATATTCATTGAGTGTTCCGCTAGTAATATGGTTAAAAAAATTCAAAGCCAAATTTTATGATGAAATTTGATTTGAGTTTTTACACTAGCCATACATCAACTCAGACCAAAGCTAGAGTTTAGTTTTCTTAGCAAGTTCATCATATCTATAAAATTTAGAAAAGTTGGTATTGCTGAGTAAAAGTATAAATTTGTTTCATACAGAGGCACAAAGAGTAAATTTTTAAGACTCAAACTTCTAAAATTTAACCTCAATTCAGCAATACCAAAATTTTGTTATCCCAATTCCATAAGATATAGCGTTTCTCGGTTGAGTGCGGTACAAGTAGATGGAGAAAAGAGGCTAGAGACTAGGGACTGTTTTCAAACTCTGTGATCCCCCCAACCCCCCTTAAAAAGGGGGGCTAAGAAACTCTTAAAGTCCCCCTTTTTAAGGGGAGCCACTGCGTTGCGGAGGTTCCCTCCGTTGTAGCAAGTGGCGTGGATTTAGGGGGATCTAAAAAGTTAGGAGGCAAAATTAATAGTTTTAAAACACGCCCTAGAGGCTAGAGACTAGGGAAATGTACCTCACTGGAATAAGAACCGCAATAATACGGTTCAGTTAAGCAGCAAAGTAGGTTGGGTGAAGCGATAGCGAAACCCAACAAAGTATGTATGGATGTTGGGTTTCGTTCCTCAACCCAACCTACGCCAGAATTGGTTTTTAGTTTATTAACTGAATTGATATATGCGCTTAGATAGCTACACTCTTGGTACTTATACTCCTGGCGCACCTTTATGGAAACAAGTGTTGTGGTATTTCCTCGGTTCTCCGTTAGTGCAGAATCGGTGGTTAACTGCTTCAGGGTTAAAAGTGTGGTTACTCAGAAGTTTTGGAGCGCAGATAGGTGAGAATGTGCGGATTAAACCAGGAGCGCGGGTGAAGTTTCCCTGGCGATTAACTGTAGGTGATCATGTGTGGATTGGAGAAGATGCTTGGATTGATAATCTAGCAAATGTGACAATTGAAAGTCATGTATGTATATCTCAAGGGGTGTATCTATGCACTGGGAACCATGACTGGAGTCATCCCGATTTTAAATTAATGACTGCGCCAATTCACATTCAAGAAAGTAGTTGGATTGCTGCAAAATCAGTAATTGGCCCTGGAGTCACTGTTGGGAAGGGTGCGGTGTTGACTTTGGGTGGAGTTACAGGACGTTCTTTAGAAGCGATGACAATTTATGCTGGGAATCCCGCCCAACCTATTAAGCAGCGTAAGATTTAATTGTGGTAGAAGGCGATCGCACCATAAATCATATCGAGAATAGCACCTCGACTCCGCTCGGTGATCGGAAGCAGAGGGGTGATGGAAGTGATTTGTATTAGCAACTTTGGGAAATGGTATAAGATTTAACAACAGTGGTGAAGAGCGATCTCACTATATGTCAGGTACATCTCCAAGGATGCTGTGTTTATAATTCTGAGGCTGTATCTGGGGCAATAATTTCACCAGTACCTATTTCGAGAATCATATCTTGATCAGTAATTAATTCACTCAATTCTTTGACTTGTAAATTCATTTGTTCACAAGCTTGTCGGAGTTCTTGGGCAAAAGTATTGAGATCATCGCCATAGCCACATTGATAAGCAGCAGTTTCAATTCCTAGTTTGGCATTTGCTCTGGCACAATCTACTAATTCTGTGCCGTACAATGGTTTTGCAGATGGCATAATTCTATTATTTATTGATTAAATGTTAGTTTTAGATTAGCCATTCTTTAAGTATTGACACATCCCTCGGATGGCAGAATCATTACTACAAAATCATAATTAAGTACTCAAAATTGAGAACTTTCTCTTTATTCTTAAAACCAGAATTTTTAGGTAGTAGCAGCAACTTCACTCAAAATTCAGGATGATTTGGGTGTGGAACTTTGTCAGATTCTGGGTGTGTGAGAAAATACTTTGGGCAGAAGTACATCTTGGCCATAAAATTCTACACGGGGAACTAAACAGAGTGCATCCCCAATTTACTGTTAGCCAAGGAGTGTTGTTGTGGACTTATCCCGTATTCCTGCTCAACCAAAACCGGGTATTCTGAACGTTCTGATTGAAATCCCAGGTGGAAGCAAGAATAAATACGAGTATGACAAAGAACTGGAAGCTTTTGCCCTAGACCGAGTGCTTTATTCTTCGGTAAGATATCCCTACGACTATGGTTTTGTGCCGAATACTTTGGCTGATGATGGCGACCCTCTAGATGGGATGGTGATCATCGATGAGCCAACTTTTCCTGGTTGTATCATTGCTGCACGCCCAATAGGTATGTTAGAGATGATTGATGGTGGCGATCGCGATGAAAAAATTCTTTGTGTACCAGACAAAGACCCACGCTATACCCATGTCAAATCTCTCAACGACGTAGCGCCACACCGTTTAGATGAGATTGCTGAATTTTTCCGCAGTTATAAAAACTTGGAAAAGAAAGTAACTGAAATTCTCGGTTGGCAAGATGTTGGTACAGTTTCAGCTTTGGTAGACAAGTGCATCCAAGCTGCTAAATAATCTTTGAGTGCTGAGAGTTGAGCAAACGCCTACAGCATCTATATGTTAGTGCTACATAATAGGCAACATACTCAGCAACGCCAGTTCGTTCAAGTCGGCAGAGCCGCCCACACGACTGGCTCCTCAGCAATCTTCACATTTGAGCTAAAATCATTTTGATCTCGGAATCAAAAAATAAACTGCTATGAGTGATAGAGAAACAGTTCTGGAACTTGTGAAAAGATTACCTCCTCACGTCTCTCTTCGTGATATAGTGCGGGAAATTGAGTTTATTGCTGCTGTCAGAGAGGGTTTAGCAGAAATTGACCAAGGTCAAGGAGTGTCGATTGAGGCTGTTGAGCAAATGATTGCAGCATGGACTACCAAGTAGTTCTCTCTCCAAAAGCTATAGGAGATTTGGAAGCTATTGTTAGGTACATTGCCTTAAGTAATCCTGAAGCTGCAAGAAAATTGGGTCAGCAACTCTTGGAAAAAACCAAAGAGTTAAGCCAGTTTCCTCTCCGAGGTCAAAGAGTACCGGAATTTAATGATTCTCATATCCGTCAGCTGATTCTTAAGCCTTACCGAATTATTTATCGTGTAGAAGAAGATAAACAACGAATCAGTATTGCTAGGTTTTGGCATTCGGCACAAGAGAGCTTAGAGCTTTAAAGAAAACAGGACTCACGTAAGTGTCACAATTGGTGGTTGGTGCGTGACGCGATAAATCTGATGACTATGTTCAAATCTTCTCGTTGCGTCACACACCCTACAGAAAAAATATGCCAGTTGCGTAAGTCCTAGAAAAATTGAGTTTAAAACCCTGTCATTTTACAACGGCTGGATGCTTTTGTGATACTAGAGTCAGGCAATCAAAAAACCTCAAAAATAATGCAGCGTACAGTTCTTTTGGCAAAAATACACAATTGCACCCTGACTGGGGCGAATATTAACTACGTAGGTAGTATCAGCATCGATGAAATGTTGTTAGACAAGGCTGGTATTCTACCATACGAGCAAGTGCAAGTCGTCAATGTTGCCAATGGTGAACGCTTTATTACATACACAATCAAGGCTCCAGCCAATTCGGGAATTATTGAGCTAAATGGGGCGGCGGCACGTCTAGGCATTGTGGGCGATCGCTTGATTATAATGGCTTACGGGCAGTTCTCTTTGGAAGAGTTAAAAAATTACTCTCCTACGGTAGTCATTGTGGACGAAAAAAACCGACTATTAGAAGTGCGGCACTACGATGACCTGCTCAGTAAGGTCTAAATTGTCAGAAAAATGTCAAATCTTGCGCCGTCGGATTTCCAAAGTTCCGTAACTGAAACCGCAACTACAACCGCTAGTAGTTCCGTGGGTGAATTTTTTGTGCAATTTTGGGGTGTCAGAGGTTTAATCGCCACCCCAGCTAGTAACGCCGATCGCTATGGCGGAAATACTGCTTGTGTAGAAATACAAGTAGCAGGTAAACGCTTGATTTTTGATGGTGGAACTGGTCTACGTATTCTCGGTAAATCTTTGCGACAACTGCAACAACCGATAGAAGCACATTTATTTTTTACCAATTCTCAATCAAATCGCATTCAAGGGTTTCCGTTTTTTGCACCAGCATTTGTCCCAGAAAACCGCTTTCATATTTATGGTTCGGCTGCTTCTAACAGTGCTTCGATTAAACAGTGCCTTTGTGATCAGATGTTACAGCCGCACTTTCCTTATCCACTCCAGGTAATGCAGTCGGAATTGCATTTCCATAATGTGATTCCCGGTAATGATGTGCAGCTAGATGATGTCACAGTTACCACAGCCTTGATTAATCAAACACAGCGTTCTGTTGGCTACCGAGTTTCCTGGCAGAACAAAAGTGTTGCTTACGTTACTGATTTAACCAAAAATGCTGATCCTGTTGATCAAGAGCAGATTTTACAACTGGTAAAAGGTGTAGATTTGCTAGTTGCAAATGCTACTTACGTTCCACCAACAGCCAATAGCCACGAATCGACGGATGTACACTGGCAAGCGGCTGTAGAAGTAGCCCAAAATGCAGCAGTGAAGAAATTAGTGATTTCCCATCACCATCCCGATGATGAGGATGATTTTCTGGATCAGGTGCAAACTGATGTAAAAGCAACTTTTGCCCAAGGTTTACTAGCCTGTGAAGGTCTGGTGTTATCTATTGGTGAATAATTTACTTGATACATTTGAGCGTGCCGTATACTCCGCGAGTTTCCACCTGTACACAGTCTGGATGAAAACCTGCGGCGATCGCAATTTGCTGCAATTCATCGGCAGTGAAGAAGCGAAACACTATGCTGGGTAAGGGTTGGAGAAATTTATTGGACAACAGGACAAGCGATCGCTTGCTGTAAACAAGACATCATAATATTTGGATTGTAAAAGTAATTAAATATGCTGCAAGGCATTCTGGGAAGTTGAATTAACTATTTGCTTCAACTCTTGCAATTTAGCCGCGACTACACCATTAGTTAATAGTTCTTTGGCTGTGGCGATACCTGATGCCATATCTGAACACATACCACTGCGCCAGAGATAAAATCCCCCATTCCATAAAGCTGTTTGTAATAATTCCCCTGGTTTGCCTGCTAGAACCTCTTGAATTTGGGTGATTAATTCTTCAGTGGTGCCTAAAGGGACATTTTTGGTGGTAAACCCGTAATCATGGGGTGAGAGAAATAACCTGGCTAAATCTGGGGATGGGGATAAAGCGATAATTGCGGTGCGATCGCGCGGTAAGTCACCACTTCCTTCTAAGCCTTTAATCAAGGTATATTTTCTTACTCCATTTAACTCTAATGCAGATTGAAACATTCCCTCGGTGGGGGGATGAACAAACCCGGCAATTAAGTGAGCATTACCCGCATAAGGACACCAAATTAATTCCATTGTGGCAAAGGGTGGACGTTTACCGAGTTGGTCGCGGTATTCCCAAATACTGTTAGTTAAGGGGAAATGACGAGGTGTGTAGATAAAGCCAATTTTGGTTTGTGCAAAGACTTGCTGGGTTTGAGGTAACGATAAAGCAGTCCAATCAACGCCTAAACCTTGCCAAACTTCGATTAAAGGTAAACCATATTTGGTGGGCAAGCGATCGCCACCGTGCATCACCACAGGTTGTCCAGCCGCCGCGAGAATTAAAGCTGTAACGTTGCTAATGGGTGCAGTCCGAGTTCTGCCATCATAAGGTATTCCCAACACCATCACAGGTGATGTAGCGTTGATCGGCTGGAGTTTTGGCCCTAGTTCATTGTATGTATCTAACATTCCTGCCAACTCTTCGCCCGTTGGTCGTTTGATGCGATGGGCAATTAAGAATGCGCCGATTTGGGCTGGTGTGGCTTCTCCCAACAAAATCATTTTAGTAGCGATCGCAGCTTCCGCACGAGTTAAATTTTCGCCTGTGTGATTGCCACTGCCTACCTTTTTGAGTAGTTCCCTGAAGATATTGCTCATATTTGGTCACTGGTCATTTGTCATTGGTCATTGGTCATTGGTACAGAAATTGACCCTCCAAAGTTTAGATTTTAAATTTTGGATAGTGGAATTGAATCTAAAATCCAAAGTCTCAAATTGGTCGCTCCCTTTATGGGTGCAGACAATCTAAAATCTAAAATCCAAAATCTAAAATTGGTTGACCATTGACTATGGACTGTTGACTAATCATACTTCAGGAAGCCGATCGCTGTTCTTTTGATTGCGGCGGAATATTTTCTAACACCAATTCCCAAAAATGTTTAATCGGGGGAATTTGCAGGCGGTCTTGGGTTGTGACCATAACGACGCGGCGAGTCAACCCAGAATTATCTAAGGGATTATTAGCTAAAGGACGCACGGCTAAAGTTGAGTCGTGACGCGATTCGACTAACGCCGAAGTCGGAAGTAAGGCAATTAATTCACCTTGACGCACCACACCCCGAAACGCATCTAAAGTATTGACTTCTAAAGCCGCATGGAGTACTGCTTCTAAACGCTCAAATTTATCTTGGACTAACCGTTGCATTCCATAGCCATCTTTAAATACCACTTGGGGATAACGCACCAATTCTGACCAAGGAATGCGTTCATATTGGGCGAGAGGATGATTAGCGGCGATGAGGACTTCGATTGGTTCTTCGTATAAAACTTCCACCACCATTTCCCTGCCGGTGGTTAAAAAGCGATTATTCATGACGATCGCTAAATCTACTAAACCATCTTTGAGAACCTTCAGGGCGCGATCGCTCCCCAAAGATGTTACCCGCAACTGGACTTCGGGATAATCTCGGCAGAACTTTTGTAATACTGGCGGTAAGTAAGAAGCACAAAGAGAATGAATCGAAGCAATGCACAACTCTGGTTGCTTACCCGCCATTAAGTCTACTAATTCTTGGGTAGCAACTTGCCACTCCTGACAAATCTTGCGGACACGCGGCAATAAACGTTCCCCGCCCAAAGTTAATTTAGCATGAGTATTGCGGTGAAACAGTTCCACACCCAAATCTGCCTCTAAAGCTTGAATTTGGCGGCTGATAGTTGATTGAGTGACACCACATTGTCGGGCTGCTTGTTGGAAGCTGCCACTGTCTGCGATCGCCAAAAAAGCTTGCAACTGTTCTAGTCGCATGTGAAGGTAGCCTGAATTACATTTACGGCTCTCATCAAGTTAACGGTTTTCCTCCCAAAATTTAGTAGAGTTTGCTACATCTGCTCATAATTGACATATCTTAATAGAAATTTAACTTTTTCTTGTGATCTAAATAAACCGCAGCCGTCAAAAGTCAGTAGGAATTGGGGTCAAAGATGAAAATATCAATTATTACGGCTACATACAATAGACCGCAAAAACTCTACACAGATGCACTGAAGAGTTTAATTAACCAAACTGACCATGATTTTGAGTGGGTTGTAATTAACGATGGCGGCAACCAAGAAACTAGAGAAATTATTGCGGTGTTGCAAGTGTCGTTTACTATTGTTTATCAAGAAATAGAACATTCATCTGTTGGCTTTGGACTCTGCTACGCACGTAATACCGGACTAAATCTAGCTACAGGCAATTTAATTACATACTTAGATGATGACAATAGCTTAGAACCAGAGTTTGTTGCTGTTACCAAGCATTTTTTTAGAGAAAATAACTTTGTGAAATACAGTATGGCAGTGCAGCAGCGTCGCCGAGATGTGGTTTGTCAAGATAAAATCATCCGCACCAGTAAAGTTTTTTTGTCTCCCAAAAATCCTCACTGTACACTTGATCAATTAATTACACAACAAGAGATTTTTGATAGCAATGGATTCACCCACTATCATGACGATACCCTCAAATGGAATCCTGACTATCGAGTATTTGCCGACTATGAATTTTTACTCCAATGCACTAAAAAATATGGCAGTAGTCAATTTCAAATCAACCGCCAAGTTTTAGTGAATTATACTCAATCATCCCAAGGCACTATCGGGGGTTCTCATTATGGTCAGTGGGCAGCAGAATTAAAACAGATAATGAATCAGGCTGGTTTGTACTCGCTGACATCACATCAAATTGCGCGAATTCACCAACTCATCCAAATCTATAATCACAAAGCAAATCACCGCGCACCTGCATTTGTCGCAGAACCTTCCCACCAGGACAAATCATGAAATTTCTCCAGCCTGTACTTTTGTTTGTCCTATGCTTTACCTTGGTAAGCGTGCATTCCTTTGGGCAAACCGTTATGACCGCAGCGCCTCAATTGTTGACAGATCCATTTTTGCAACTACCTACGGCAAACTCAGTCAGAGTAGTGTGGTTTACGGAGTTTGCCGGGAATCAGCATACAGTTGCTTATGGGGAAAATTTGCAGCAAACTGCCAAAGCCACAACGATTAAACTCAGTCGCACCAGAGAAGACCAAAAATCCAGAGTTGGGAAGCAAACCCAAGATGGACAAGTTTATCAACAACCAACAATGCGGGATATTTGGCGACATGAAGCGGAGGTGACAGGGTTAACGCCAGGAGTGCGAGTGAATTATCGAGTTAGCAGTACAAGAGAAGATGGCGCGACTGTTAGCAGTGATGTTTTTAACCTGACAGCCAAACCGGAACCGGGAACACCACTCAAAATCCTGTTAACTTCCGACCATCAACTCAAGCCAATGACCGCCGCCAACCTACAAAAAGTCGTAGAAACAGTGGGAAGAGTCGATGCAGTGTGGTTTGCTGGTGATTTAATTAATGTGAGCGATCGCGCCTCGGAATGGTTTGATGATAATCGGGGTAATGCTTTATTTCCTGGCTTACAAGGTCATGCTAAATATGAAATGCAGCATAATGGCGTGAAAGTCACTTACACAGGCGGGCAAATTATCCAACACGCACCCATGTATAGTTGCATTGGTAATCATGAAGTCATGGGGCGTTTTGGTAGGAAAAACAGTTTAAATGATGAATTTGATGATACCTTTCCCCGCGCGGTTGCCCAAAAATTATATAGTGGCAAATCTCTAATTGATCATTCTTTTAATACAATTACCTACGAAGAAATTTTGAGCTTACCTGAAAGTAAATCAGGTGGAAAAAAATATTATGCAGTTAGTTTTGGTGATGTGCGTTTAATAGTTTTATACATCACAAATATGTGGCGCACACCCAAATTAGACGGAAAATCTACAGGTAGATATCGAGAAGCAGAAAAAGATTTAAATAACCAAGAAAATTGGGGTTATGGGCAGATCATTTATGAGCCAATCGCCAAAGGTAGTACACAATACAATTGGTTAGCAGCAGAACTCAACAGCCCAGAATTTCAACAAGCAAAATACAAAGTTGTGATGTTCCATCACCCGCCCCACACCTTGGGCGATAATATAGTTCCAGCGTACACCGACCCAATACAAATCAGCGATCGCAATCAGCAAAACAAAATTACCTCTGTGCGTTACGAATATCCCAAAAACGCTGACTATATTATCCGTGATGTTGTCCCTTTACTGGAAGCAGCTAATGTGCAATTAGTCTTTTATGGACATTCTCATTTATGGAATCGCTTTATTAGTTCTGGGGGAATGCACTTTTTAGAAACCTCAAATGTGGGTAATACCTATGGTGCTGCTTGGGGCGAAAGAAAACGAGAAGTTCCCACCAACTATCAAGAAAAATATGTTGACCTCGGCGACCCCAATGGTTTAGAACCTGTGGTACCAAACATCGCACCAATATTAGGTGAAAATGGTCAACCAATACCTTATATAGCTAGTAATAACATTACTGTTTTTAGTATCTTTGATACCAGCACAGGTAAAGTAAGTAGCTATCTTTTTGATACGCGCAAACCAGATTCAGAAGTGATCAAGTTTGATGAATTTCAGTTGGCAAGATAGTTAGGACTTAGGTAGGACTTACGCACCACAATTGTCTGTGGGGATTGGGTGTGGGGGTGTAAGGGTTTTGAATACTTCTTACACCCTCAATACGGTTCGGTTCGGATAAGAAACTTACTTGTGTAGGCAAGCAAGGGTGCAGGGGTGAAAGGGGGAACGAAGGTACGCTCTCCCCTGCACCTGAAGCTCCTCCGCCCCCCTGCTCACCTCAACAGATACATTTGTTAACCGAACCGTATTGCTTACACCCTCATACCCCTGCACCCTTTATTAAAACTTATTTTTTCGTTTTTTTGCGTAAGTCCTATTAGGTTTGGAGAAGTCACACATCCCGTTATTTACTCCTCACCCTTGCTCGCTTTTCTTCCTGGCTACCCAGAACAATGGGAATGGTGAAATGAAACTGACTACCTTGGTCTTTCCCTTGCGACTCTGCCCAAATTTCTCCGCCCCAACCATTGACAATTTGCCGACAAATTGCTAAACCCAAACCTGTGCCGCCTGCGGTACGCCGTAGCGCCCCTTCTTCCTGATAAAAGCGGTCAAATACCACCTCCAAGCGATTTGGCTCAATACCCCGTCCGGTATCAGCCACGGTGACTTCTACCATCTGATTGCCGTTTTGAGAGGCTTGAATGGAAATTTCCCCGTCAGAGGGCGTAAATTTGCAGGCGTTGTCGATGAGTTTTGCCAAGACTTCCACTAACCAATCGCCATCGGCTTTAACTAAAGGTAAATTTTCTGTGATTTGGGTTGTGATTTGGGGCGGATTTTCCATTGAAGGGCGGGTGCGAGTGCGACTCAGGGCTAAATCCACACATTCTTGTAAGGTGAGTGATTCGGGATGCCATTCTACGCGGCCGCTTTCTAGGTTAGACAGGGTGAGAAAATCCTGGACGAGTTTCCGCATCCGTTCGGAATCGGCTAGGGCTGTATTTAACATTACCTGCTGTAATTCCAAAGGCATATCTGGTTCGCTGGCGAGGCTTTCTAAGCAAACTTGAATGGTAGATAAGGGGGTACGCAGTTCGTGACCGGTAATGGCTATCAAGTTGCTGCGGGTGCGATCGAGGGCTTCTAGTTGTTGGTTGAGTTCTTCGAGGTTGGCGTAGGCTTCGGCTTGAATTAAAGCGGCCCCGATTTGGGTGGCGATCGCTTTTACCAAGTCAAGTTCTCCGGCTTGCCACTGGTGGGGCGGTACACTGCAATAGTGTAGTTCCACAATCCCCAGCAGTCTTCCCTGAGATAATACTGGTTCCATTAACCAGGAACGAATACTGTATTTTTTGGCAATTAAGGACAGATTTCTAGAACTGCTGATTCGCAAATCATTATGTGTATCAGCTACACAAACACCTTCCCCTAGCTGTACAACTTCCTGAAACAAAGCATTGTTATCTAAATCCCAAGTTTGCCCACACACCGATAAAACGCCAGTCGTCAAAAATTCATGTTCAATTGTGGCTTGGGCTTGTGTGGCTTGAGCGCGGTAAATTAAACAACGACTTGTCCCTAAGTGTTGTCCTAACTCTTGGGCGGCGATTTGCAAGACTTCATGGGGGTCAAGCGATCGCCTAATTGCCGTACTAATAGAATTAATTAAACGTTCTTTACGGGCTTGGGCAATAATTGAGCGATAAGCTTTGTGTAATTTATACTGACTAGCTTGCAAATAAGTTACCAATCGCTGCACAAAAGGATCTGTATCGATATCACAAGCAAATTCGGGTTGTCCGATTTGAGAGTAAATTCTTGGTTCCCCAATGCCAAACCTTTGGCGGGCTTCCTTGATTTTATTTGCCAAGTCTGGGCGATAAATTAAAATCCTGTCCAATAGCAATTGTGCCGCTTTCAGGCTAACTCCTCGCTCTGATGTCCATATACCCTCAAACCTGCGGGCTGTGTCTATATCCAAACCAGTACTAAACTCTGGCACTTGCTGATTTTTGGTAATAGAACCCAAGCTTTCTCGACACACTAAGCAAGTAGCATAATTATCAGCAACCACTACTAAGTGCCACTCTTGCGTTAAAGCATCATCTGGTTCAAAGGCTACTTTCTCATAGTATTCCGAGCTATTGGCAAAGTCCGTTTCTGGAGCAGCTAAAACGTATATTTGATTACTGCGCTGCGCCAGCCTTTGATAGCGATGAGCTTCTTGGCGATAAAATCGCTCGCGTTGAAAGCTGGCAATTACCAAAGGTCTGTCTAAAGTCGCCGCCAAAACCTGATCTTCCATCGCATGGGAGAGGGCGGTTAGTGAAGCTTTGAAATATAGCTGGGGTCGCAGGTAAGGAATGGACTGTAGCAGATCACTCAGCACAGAAGTCGAAATGCTCATGAATATTATTTAAGGAGCCACTTTCACAGAAAAAATCCACGTCACAGCTGCATTGTACAAATTACAATCAACTCTCAAACTAGATAGACCGTTAGATTATGTAAAGAATCCTAAACAGCACCTGCAAAAGGCAGTATCAGCAATTAACTGCCAATCTAGGTTGCTAAAAGTCAAAACAGGCTTTTGGTACATTGTTCAGCTTTTAGTCATCAGATGGCAAGTTATTTTGCTTGACTGCACAAGGAGGAAGTGCCTAGAGGTTTCTTGACAAATATCCCAGTCTCTAGTCAAGTTCAAACCCAATAACGGAGATCAATTCCGTCAGCATCTTTGTTTAGTCAGGCATAGACGTGGTATTGCCATTCTCTCAAGATGCTATGGTCTGGATAGAAATTGTGTTTGTTGATCTAGATTTTGCCCATTGGGATGATTTAAGTCCTAAGCTACTACGCTCAATATACATTTTCGGTCAGAACTGCCCTTTCGTTAACCAAAAGTTGATCAAATCTGAAGTCTGAATTGACTTCTCTGTTAACTGCCCCTCGGTACTGCCTCTTACCTCAACCGCCTAGCGGTAAGTCAAAAGGCAAAAATGAAGAATACTTTTGACTTCTCCGACGTTGCTAGAGTACCTCCTGACTTGACCCGAATTTCTCAGGTATGGGTAGGGGGTGTGGGGAGTGTGGGGAGTGTGGGAAGTTTGGGGGGTGTGGGAAATCTAGGCTTGAAAGTGCTGAGTGCTGAGTAAAAATGCTAGTCCCACTTTCATGCTTGGCTATGAAACAAGTTTCATCGGGACTGCCTTCTGCAATCAGCCCCATAAATCTCCAATTTACTGGTTTTTCGATAGCTTTGCATCTTTTTGCAGCCTGATGAACGTGGAATTCTGGATTTTGCTTTGATTGTGGAGCTTTAGTCCCAAAATACAAGATAAAGCAAGTCAGGTGGGAGTATATACCAGGGTTGATTTAATATCTGTGAAAATCCTGTAATATCAGCCTTGACTTTCACCCCAGACAATATAAATTTATAAAGATTTGTTATGTAAATTTTCTCCCATAAGTTTCTCAGAACTTATTTTTCACAGTTCTGAACAGAATTTTTTGCTTGGATTTTACTGCTGTTGAACTGCTCAAAGTTACTCCGACTACGAAAACATAGACTTATACACGGAACATTGGCTGATGACACCGGATTTGCTAATCACCCAAGATAAAATTTCATTGGACGGCAAGACTTTTATCCCCGCAGAACAATTACCTATGTCAGAGTGGCCTTGTGTGGTAAGTGAACGACCACAACCCACGCTGACGGTAAAAGATGATGATTTATTCTTAGTTACAGATACAATAGGGAACATTTCAGGCTGTTCTCTGAATGATGGCAACCCCAGTATGGGATTGTTTTGTTGTGATACGCGATTTCTCAACCGTTTAGAATTGCAAATTGAAGGGCGATCGCCTACACTCCTAAGCAGCACAGCAGAAAAGGGATTTTCTCTTTCGATTTTGTGTACTAATCCCAGAATTGACGATCGCCTCAAAGCTGATAGTATAGGCATCCGCCGCGAAATCGTCCTCAATGGCGCACTATTTGAAGAAATCGAAATATCTAACTACAGCACCACTACTGTCAGCTTTGAACTCAGCATCAGCTTTGATGCTGATTTTGTTGATTTGTTTGAAGTGCGGGGTTATGAACGACCCCAACGAGGTAAACTTCTACGTCTAGTAGAACCAATACACGAAGACGCAGCCCAATTTAATGGTGATGGTGCTGTACCTGTATCACCTCACCCAGAAGCCCAGAAAGCCGAATTCTTAACCTTAGCTTATCAAGGTCTGGATGGCTTAATCATGGAATCGCGTATTCATTTCCAGCATTACCTACCAGATCACTTTAAAGGTTACACAGCCGTTTGGCGTTTAGAGTTAGCCTCTCATGAAACTCAAAAAATTGGCTATCGGATTAATTTGTTCACTAACAATACTTCCAGTTCTACCGTCAGTGCTGCTTTTACTCTAGGACAAGCTAAAGCCGCAGAAATGATGGAAGAACAAAATTGGGTACAACAAATTACCCGCATTAGTTCCGATAAAAGTACACTCAATCACATCATTAACCGCGCTGAACAAGATATGTACTTGTTACGCCAGTCCTTCGGCAAGTACAAGACAGTTTCTGCGGGCGTACCTTGGTTTTCGGCGTTGTTCGGCCGAGATTCGATTATTACGGCTTCCCAAACCTTAATCTTAAACTCGCAAATCGCCAAAGAAACTTTGCAACTATTAGCCGCTTACCAAGGTAAAACCGAGGACGAATGGCGCGAAGAAGAACCAGGTAAAATTCTGCACGAGTTACGCTTGGGTGAAATGGCGCGTTGTCAAGAAATTCCCCACACACCTTATTACGGTACAGTTGATGCTACGCCTTTGTGGTTGATGCTGTATGGTGAATACTACATTTGGACTAATGACCACGAAACCTTAGAACAGCTTTGGCCAAATGCTTTAGCCGCAATGGAATGGATTGACCGCAACTTGCAAGCAACTGGCTATTTGAGTTACTATCGCAAATCAAAACGCGGTTTAGCTAATCAAGGTTGGAAAGACTCTGGCGACTGTATTGTTGACCGTAAAGGAGATTTGGCTAACGGGACTATTGCTTTGTGTGAAGTCCAAGCTTATGTTTATTCCGCTAAAATCCGTTTGGCTGAAATTGCCCGAATGAAGAAGCGGTTAGATTTAGCAGACCGTTGGCAAGAAGAAGCCAAAAATTTGAAGTTGCGGTTTAATCAAGACTTTTGGATAGAAGACCAAGATTTTTGTGCTTTAGCTTTGGATGGCGAAGGTAAACAGGTAGATAGTGTGACATCTAACCCTGGTCATTGTTTACAGTTGGGCATCTTTACCCCAGAAAAAGCCTATAGTGTGGCGGAAAGGTTACGCGCCCCCGATATGTTTAATGGTTGGGGGATTCGGACTTTAAGCAGTTTATCGCCAGCATACAATCCAATGGGTTATCACACTGGTTCAGTGTGGCCTCATGATAACTCTTTAATTGCAACGGGTTTGCGATCGCTCGGTTTAATCGATCAAGCCTTGGAACTTTTTCAAGGTATACTCGACATGACTAATCACCAGCCTTATCAACGTCCTCCAGAACTGTTTTGCGGCTACGAACGCAATGGTGATAACGCCCCTGTACAATATCCTGTGGCTTGTACACCACAAGCTTGGGCTACAGGTAGCGTGTTTCAAATGCTACAAATGATTGTCAATTTAGTCCCAGACGCGCAAAATAACTGCCTACGAATAATCGACCCCGCTTTACCAGAGTCGATTAATCAACTGTCATTTCACAATTTACGAGTTGGTACAACAATTCTTGATTTGGAGTTTGAGCGTTCTGGTAATACTACTGCCTGCCGCGTAGCAAAAAAACGCGGTAATCTCCGCGTAGTTATCGAAGCTTAATCAAACAATATGAAGTATCAATGAGGCTGGAGGCTAGTACAACAAGGCAAAAGTAAAAAGGTGAGCCATTGCGGTGGACGGGTTTCCCGGCAAAAGCAAATGGTGAACCCGAAGGGCAAAAGGAAAAAGAAAGAATATTCATACCACAAGCCTTTTAGCAATTTCTTATGGTCTGTTTATTTACGCCAATCTGTACTAGGGGCTAGAGGCTAGGGGTTAGAAGTTCAAATTTCAGACTTTTGTGTGGCTTTAGATATAAATATCTAGCCCCTACTCCCTACTCCCTACTCCCTACTCCCTACTCCCTACTCCCTACTTTTCATGATTTTCACTCTTTTGTCCTGGAGAAGCTTCATAAATTGCATCTAGTTGTTGTCTAGCATCTTCAACATTAATGGAACGCATAACTAATAATGGTTCTTTAATGATGTTGCCATTGCTATCTAATAATTCTGGATGGGGTACTGATTGTCTCCCTGAACGATAATTTCGATTTGCTGAAGGTGTGGCTTGATAATTTCGCTCTCTGTCAATAAAACTAAACATAACTAAGTTGCGAATTAAGTTCGCCACTGCAATACAAGCCAAAATCGTAAAAGCAAGAATATAAAGTAGGTGCAACATAATGCGGGTTTCCTCCAGGGCAGCAAGTTTAAAAACCTTATACTGAAAAGCTTCGCTGAGGTTGGGACTCGCAGCGAGTGTAGATTTTTAACGCACTTTTGATGCGCTTATATGATTAATATGAAAAATTTGTCAAGGCTTATTCAATTAACGGTAGCATAGGATACATTATTTGTTAATAAAAAATTTATTAAGTATTTTATAGTATCTATGCGAAGTGTGTGATGTGTCACTAACTCCAGCTAGAGCTATGACTTTTCTTTTTCTTGATGAAAGCGCATCCCTACATTCCAACATTCTGTAACCAATTGATGCCAAGGCGCTAAGGTTGTCATATCCAATCCGACTTGTTTATCAGTGGCTGCAAATAGCATTTTTGCTGTGTTTAGTTCTGTTTGTGCTTGCTTGACTCGTAACAGCAGGTTAGATTGTTCTTGATGACTCATAAATGAGAGTTGCTCAGTTTCTAAAAGGTGGCGCGATCGCCCAAACCAATAGTCAAAGTCTTCTAACAAAGGCTCTAAGACCGTTTTCAGCAACTCAGTCCCTGGTAAATTTGAGTCTTGCATAGCTATGAAGGATACTTCTATTTTTCTTATTAATATTAACGTTTTTTACAAAACTTAACATTATTATATGCTATGTCCTCAGAAAGATAGTAAAAAAAATCTGTCATAATGATTACGAAAAGCAAATCTTCATCAAGAACACAGTAATTTAACCTAAGAAAATTCAGGCTAAAGACTGTAGACAGAAGAAAACACAGTCGGCAAGCTAAGATTAAGTTTCATACTTCAGACTTTACACTTCATACTTCATACAATGCTAGAGTGCATCCAGGACAGCTAAAAGTCCGTCAAGCTGAAATATAACCCTATGTTATATTTGGGTAAGCTTTTCAGCATTTTAACTAATAAATTACTTTTTGCAATTACTTCGCCAATGGTTCAGCAGCCAATGTCGCCTAATCAAAATCTGCATCAAGCAGAACAACCAGAAAAAATTTCTTTACCCCGTACCAGCGAATCAGAGACTTTAAAAAAGATTCGCCACACAACTTCTCATGTGATGGCAATGGCAGTGCAGAAGCTGTTTCCCAAGGCGCAAGTGACAATTGGCCCCTGGATTGAAAATGGATTTTATTACGATTTTGACAGTCCAGAGCCATTTACTGACAAAGACCTCAAAGCCATCCAAAAAGAGATGGCGAAGATTATTAATCGCAAATTGCCAGTAATTAGAGAAGAAGTCAGTCGGGAAGAAGCTGAACGCCGGATTAAGGCAATCAACGAGCCTTATAAATTAGAAATTCTGGCAGATTTAAAAGAACCGATTACTATTTATCACTTGGGTGATCAATGGTGGGATTTGTGCGCCGGGCCTCACGTTGAAAATACTCAAGAATTAAACCCCAAAGCCATTGATTTAGAAAGCGTTGCGGGTGCATATTGGCGTGGGGATGAAACCAAAGCGCAACTACAGCGCATTTACGGTACTGCTTGGGAAACTCCCGAACAACTAGCTGAATACAAGCGCCGCAAAGAAGAAGCACAGCGCCGTGACCATCGCAAACTCGGTAAAGAATTGGGTTTATTTATCTTCTCCGACTTAGTGGGGCCGGGTTTACCTTTATGGACTCCCAAAGGCACTTTATTGCGGAGTATCTTAGAAGACTTCCTCAAGCAAGAACAACTCAAGCGTGGATATTTACCTGTGGTGACTCCCCACATTGCGAGGGTGGATTTATTTAAAACTTCCGGTCACTGGCAAAAGTATAAAGAAGATATGTTTCCCTTAATGGCTGAGGATGAAGCCGCCGCCGCACTTGAGCAAGGCTTTGTCATGAAGCCAATGAACTGTCCCTTCCACATCCAAATATATAAGAGTGAATTACGCTCTTATCGGGAACTACCGATGCGCTTGGCAGAATTTGGCACGGTCTACCGCTACGAACAGTCAGGGGAATTAGGCGGTTTAACCAGAGTGCGCGGTTTTACTGTGGATGACTCGCACTTGTTTGTCACCCCAGAACAACTCGATAGCGAATTCCTGAACGTGGTGGATTTGATTTTGTCGGTGTTCAATAAACTGCAATTAAAGAACTTCAAAGCTAGACTGAGTTTCCGTGATCCTGCTAGTGATAAATACATTGGTGGCGATGAGGTTTGGGATAAAGCCGAAGGTGCAATTCGCCGCGCTGTTCAACAGCTAGGAATGGAACATTTTGAAGGTATTGGGGAAGCCGCATTTTATGGGCCGAAGCTTGACTTTATCTTTAAAGATGCGTTGGAAAGAGAATGGCAATTAGGGACTGTGCAAGTTGACTATAACTTACCAGAACGCTTTGATTTAGAGTACGTTGCTGAAGATGGTTCGCGCAAACGTCCGGTGATGATTCACCGCGCACCTTTCGGTTCCTTAGAACGGCTGATTGGGATATTAATTGAAGAGTATGCAGGTGATTTCCCCTTGTGGTTAGCACCTGTGCAAATCCGATTGCTATCTGTCAGTGATGCACAGCTAGAGTTTGCGAAATCTGTAGTAGCGAAAATGCTGACCTTGGGTATCCGTGCCGAAGTTGACACCAGTGGCGATCGCTTGGGTAAATTAATCCGCAACGCCGAGAAAGATAAAATACCAGTAATGGCAGTGGTAGGTGCAAAAGAAGTTGAAACCAACTCCTTAAGCATCCGTACCCGTGCTTCTGGGGAATTAGGCGCAATTTCTGTAGATGAAGTGGTGCAGAAATTGAAAGATGCGATCGCTAATTTCGATAACTTCTAATGAAGAGTGCTGAGTTGAAAGTGCTGAGTGCTGAGTTAAAAGACCGCCCACACTTCGACAAGCTCAGTGCATCGCAAGGGGCAGGGCATTTACCGAGTACGAAAGTGCTGAGTACTCTTTTTCTTACTCAGCACTCAGCACTCAGCACTCAGCACTCAGTACGGTATGTTATGGATAAGTAATTTTAGAGATTTTTGTGAGCGAAACTGTTTATATTGAGACTAGTATTTTAGGATACTTAACTGCCAGATCAACAGACAATTTGATTCTGGCAGCAAACATGAAAATTACCCAAGATTGGTGGAATATTCGTCGTAATTCTTTTGTGCTGTATGCTTCTGAGATTGTAGAGGATGAAGCAGCCAGAGGAGATGCAGCGATCGCTGCTCAAAGGTTAAATCTGTTACAATCTCTCCCGTTTCTCGATCTCACAGAAGAAACTAGAGAACTTGCACAAGAGTTTTTACAGCAGAGTAACTTACCACCCAAAGCCTCTAATGATGCTTTACATATAGCATTAGCAACAGTTTATGGTTTGGACTACTTGTTAACATGGAACTGTAAGCACATGGCAAACGCCCAAATCCAGAAAAAATTATCACAAATTAGCTCTGAACTTGGATATGAGTTACCCATCATTTGTACACCTTATGAGTTGATGGGATATGACATTGTAGGAGAATAAACTATGTATAAAGATGAAATTCTAGAAGAAATTCACCAGCACAGAGAAGAATACGCTAAATCATTGAACTATAATTTGAATGCAATCTTTAATGATCTACGTAAGAAACAGATCGCTCACGGAGATAAAGTGATAAAACTTCCAATTAAGCGACGCTTGGCAAAATCATTGCAATCGACAAAAACTGAAAACTTCTCTCCTCAAGCTTAAAGTATTTGTGCAGGTTAGAGCAGTCTTTGGCTTTATGCGATCGCTTGGGTAAATTAATCCGCAATGCCGAGAAAGATAAAATACCAGTAATGGCAGTGGTAGGTGCAAAAGAAGTTGAAACCAACTCCTTAAGCATCCGCACCCGCGCTTCTGGGGAATTAGGCGCAATTTCTGTAGATGAAGTGATACAGAAATTAAAAGATGCGATCGCTAATTTCGATAACTTCTAGTACAAACTAGGCTGGGTATTACCCAGCCGAAAAACTAATATTAAATATTCAGTCTATGAGTACCACAAAAGATAAAGTTCAATCTCTTTTGCAGCAAATACCAGATGATTGCTCAATTGAAGATATTCAATACCATTTGTATGTCATAGAGAAAGTTATGCGAGGATTAGAAGTAGCCACTCAATTGGAAGGTAAAAATCAATTACGTAATGCCAGCCAAAGACATTTATCATGATTGTGTAAAAAACGCCCTTATTAAAGATGGGTGGCAGATTACTCATGACCCACTTAGCCTGAAAATTGGCAAGAAAGATATTTTTATTGACTTAGCAGCAGAAAAACTTTTGGCAGCAGAAAAACAGGGAAAAAAGATAGCTGTAGAGATAAAAAGTTTTGTTGGTATGTCGGAAGTAGAAGACCTCAAAAATGCTCTCGGTCAATACATTTTGTATGAAAAAATTTTGCAACGTCTTGAATCAGAGAGAATTCTTTATTTAGCTATTCGTGACACAGTATTTAACAAAATTTTTGCAGAAGAAATTGGCAAAATTTTATTGGAAGACAATACCGTAAAACTGATTGTATTCGACTCACAAGCGGAGGCAATTACCACATGGATAGACTAGAAACTTACCAAAATATAATCCGCAACATACTCAAATCATATCTGAACATTTCTTATGCCAATGCTGATATTCGTAATCGAGCAGCATTTGATTCAGAAAATGACGAGTATTTGATTATTTCTGAAGGTTGGAACGATAAACAACACCTCCACAGTTGTTTAATTCATATTGAAATTATTAACGGTAAAGTTTGGATTCAGTGCGATAATACCGAAGATGGTATTGCAAACGAACTTGTGCAAGCTGGTATCCCTAAAGAAGATATTGTTTTAGGATTTCATGAGCCTGATGTTAGGCAATATACAGGATTTGCCATTGCTTAAAATGCTTACTTGCGACTCTTAGGTAAATTAATACGCAACACCGAGAAAGATTAATTAGTATTTTAGAGTATAAAAATTGACGTTGATAGTAAATAAAGTTACAGTGGTGATTGCAAATCTTTGGTAGGCAAAATAATGGATTTTTCTCGTCTGGAATACATTAAGAATATAAGTGATGATGGGAAAAAATGGGCTTATGAGTACTACAAAGTTAGCGGATACTACCACTTAAACTTTAAACAGGGTAAAGGAGTAGAGAATCATGCTTTACACTTACCGAAAGGGGCATTAATAATCCTGTCTCAAAACCCATTCGAGCAAGAGCGATATCTGACCCACGTAGTTGAACTGGTTAATGAAGGAAGCGAAGATAAACTCCAATGGGACGAATCAGAACAGTGGGGTATTTTTAGATGGGTGAAGGTTCACTGGGTCGCTGATTTCAATAACCCTAGTAAAATTCCCATGGATAAAGAGGTAATGCAAGCGAATTGGGGTTTGTTCGATACGAAAGCAAAATTACTAACTGGCGAAAAACTCATGTCTCGCTGGGGAAACATAGAAAATTTAAGAACGCATTTACAAGCAGTTTTTGAAAAATAGTTAAACAGAGGGTGTTTGAGTTGCTTGAGGCATATTGCAAGCTTAGTATAACTAAGGTATAACTATAAATATCGGCGATTACTGTCAAAACCCCTATGAAAACTGCTATTTCGCTACCAGATTCAGTTTTTGAAGAAGCAGAAGCACTTGCTACACAGTTAGGCATATCACGCAGTGAACTTTATACGAAAGCATTGCAAGCGTATCTGCAAAAGTATAACCGTAATCAAATTCTGAGCAAGCTGAACCAAGTTTATTCTCAAGAATCTTCAGAACTAGATCCACTGTTGGCAAAGATGCAATATCTGTCCCTACCACATGAGGATTGGTAATGTATCGGGGTGAAATTTGGTGGGCAAACCTACCTGAGCCAGTAGGTTCTGAGCCTGGGTATCGTCGTCCTGTTTTGATAATTCAAGATGATACGTTTAATCAAAGCCGCATCAGTACAGTTATAGTTGCTGTTATTACCTCCAATCTTCAATTGGCACAAGCCCCAAGTAATGTATTGTTACCGTGTGAAGCATCAGCCTTACCTAGAGATTCTGTTGTTAACGTATCTCAACTTTTGACTATTGATAAAAGCTTTTTAGTTGAACGAGTTGGAGCATTACCAGACTACTTGCAAGAAGAAGTGGATGAAGGGCTACGAACAATTCTATACCTCTAGCCAAGCTTAAAATGCTCGGTTGAGTGCCATAAGTATTGAAATTGAACAAATCAACCAGTTACATGGGATGCTGGTTGATTGGTTAGGTGAGTATTTGCAGATGTCTGTTATTTCTTCTGTTACGGTTAATGTCCCCGCTACAACTGCTAATTTGGGGCCGGGTTTTGATTGCATCGGTGCAGCTTTGACGCTGTGTAACCAGTTTAAGTTTACACGCCTAGATGAAGGTGGTTTAACTATTCATGTCACAGGTGCAGAAGCCGAACGAGTGCAAACTGATGAGAGTAATTTACTTTATCAGGCGTTTTTGAAGTTATATCAATATATAGATCAGACTCCACCGCCTGTGAAAATTGAGATTGGTTTAGGTGTACCTCTAGCGCGGGGTTTGGGTAGTTCAGCGACGGCAATTGTTGGTGGTTTGGTGGCGGCGAATCAATTGGCGGGTGAGCCTTTGTCTCAGGTGCAGGTGATGGAGATTGCGATCGCAATGGAAGGACATCCTGATAATGTAGTTCCAGCATTAATCGGCGGATGTCGTCTGGCGGCTACTAGTGAAACTGGTTGGGAAATTTGCGATGTACCTTGGGATGAAAATATTGTGCCAGTCGTGGCGATTCCCAATTTTGAACTCTCCACCTCAGAAGCGCGGCGGGTTTTACCTACTGAATTTAGTCGGGCAGATGCAATTTTCAATACTGCCCATTTAGGATTATTGTTACGCGGCTTGGAAACTGGCAAAGGAGAATGGTTAAGGGCGGCTTTACAAGATAAGTTGCATCAGCCTTACCGTAAAGCTTTGATTCCTGGTTACGATGCGGTGAATGCGGCGGCGGTGGCGGCTGGTGCATTCGGTATGGTGATTAGTGGCGCAGGGCCGACATTGTTGGCTTTGGCGGATGCGGCACATTCTCAAGCTGTAGAATTGGCAATGGCTTCAGCCTGGAAAGACGCAGGTATTGAAGCCGAAGTGCGATCGCTTGCTTTAGACACCCAAGGCGCAACAATTTTATGAAGCAGCCAGGAGGAAGATGAAAAATTTTCCCCACTCCCCACTCCCTACTCCCTACTCCCCACTTTTAACTATGGAGCAGATTCAAGTCGAGATAGCAGCACTCAAATCGGAAATTCAAGTTCTTCAGCAAGAACGGGCTGCACTTAATCAAAATCATGGGATATCTGGCGATGATCATTCACCTTCGGCAATTGTTGAGGCGTACCGTCGTCAAGCCAGAGAAAATCCCCAGTTATCAGTGGAACTCAAAGGTATCGATGATGCGATCGCTGCTTTGACAACCCAGCTACAAAAAAAACAAGCCCAATTTGCACGTTGGCAAGTTGAATCCAAACAACTTACCATCGAGCAACAACTAGAAGAAGCGAAAAAAGTGGCACAGGTTCACGCCGATCGCGTTAACGAACTAGCAGCAGAATTAGCCGACGAAATCCGTCAGTTAAAAGCCACTGCTGATTATCTCAGTCCTTTATATTGGCAGGTTTACTACAAACCTTTCATTACCGGATTCAAGACAATCTCCGTTCCTTATGTTCGTTCTGATGGGGAAGTTTGGACGATTGTCAACCGTATTGTTTAGCGCACAACCCAACATCTTTAGGGTAAACTTTCCCTTGAGACATATAATTTATAAAGAAATGTAACGGTGGTATAAGCCACCGTTTTTGTTGACGTTACAAAACTTTATATCTAGAATGGACTTGCCATCTAATTGGATGAGTATTTATTCCTGATTATGGGCAGAATAGGAGAAGTGATGAGTATATATTCTCAGCAAAAACCAAAATTTAATGTTTCTAGAGATAAATAACGTTTACAAAAGTAACGATTCCTTAATATAATGTAATTAAAAGCGAAAACAAAAAACGATTGTCAGAAGTGATGAATGCTATGGATTTTCCCTGGCTAACTGCCATAATTGCCTTGCCCTTGGTGGCTGCCCTAGCCATCCCCATAATTCCAGACAAAGAAGGAAAAACAGTCCGTTGGTATGGTTTAGGTGTAGCGATCGCGGACTTTGCCTTAATGATTTATGCCTTTTGGAGTAGCTACGACTTCCAAAGTTCAACTTACCAATTCGTCGAAAAATACTCCTGGGTTCCCCAAATCGGTTTAAATTGGTCTTTAGCAGTTGATGGCTTATCGATGCCCCTCATCTTGTTAACAGGCTTAATCAATACCCTAGCAATCTTCGCGGCTTGGAAAGTAACCAACAAGCCGCGATTGTTTTATGGGTTGATGTTGGTGATGTACAGCGCCCAGTTGGGTGTGTTTCTTGCCCAAGACTTGCTCTTGTTCTTCCTGATGTGGGAAATCGAGCTAGTTCCTGTATACCTGCTGATTTCAATTTGGGGTGGTGCTAAACGCCGTTACGCTGCTACCAAATTTATTCTCTATACTGCTGCTGCTTCCATATTTATTCTTGTAGCCGGTTTTGCGATGGCTTTCTCTGGTGACAACTTCACCTTTGACATCGCATCTCTGGGAATGAAACAATATCCTAAAGCTTTTGAATTATTAGTTTACGCTGCTTTATTAATTGCCTTTGGTGTGAAGTTGCCTATCTTCCCCTTACACACCTGGCTACCCGATGCTCATGGTGAAGCATCCGCACCTGGTTCCATGATTTTGGCTGGTGTGTTGTTGAAGATGGGTGGTTATGCCTTAATTCGCTTCAACATCGAAATGTTACCTAACGCTCATGTTTACTTTGCTCCAGTTTTAGCAATCTTAGGTGTAGTCAATATTGTTTACGGTGCTTGCTGCGCCTTTGCTCAAACCAACCTCAAACGCCGCTTGGCTTACTCTTCAATTGCCCACATGGGGTTTGTGCTGATTGGTTTAGCTTCCTACACAGAAGTGGGTATCAGTGGAGCCGTGTTACAAATGGTTTCCCACGGTTTGATTGCTGCTAGTTTATTCTTCTTATCTGGTGTAACTTACGAACGCACCCACACCTTAATGATGGATAAAATGGGTGGCATTGGTAAGGTAATGCCGAGAACCTTCGCTTTGTATACTGCTGGTGCAATGGCTTCTCTGGCTTTGCCCGGAATGAGTGGTTTCGTCGGCGAATTGATGGTATTCCTCGGTATTGCTACCAGTGATGTTTACAGTTCCAGTTTCAAGATTGTAGTTGTACTTCTGTCCGCAGTCGGTGTGATTTTGACACCAATCTACTTGCTGTCTATGCTGCGTCAAGTGTTCTACGGTAAGCAAAGTGAAGAGTTACATCTAGATGCTGTAGTTCCTGATGTTAAACCTCGTGAGTTGTTTATCACTGCTTCTCTGTTACTTCCCATCATCGGTATTGGTTTGTATCCCAAACTAGTAACGCAGACTTATGATGTGAAAACAGTAGAAATTGCAACTCACGCTCGTCAAGTTCTACCAGTTGTAGCTCGTCAACAACCAGCAAGCCTTTACTCTCAAATTTTTACTGCGCCAACTTTAGCTAATGCTCAAGTGGAAAGTTTAGTTAATATTTCAAAGTAAAAGTAGATTCACAACAAGGGTGCTGAAAGTAAATTCTAATATGAGGGGAATATGGGGGTGATTACCAAATCACCCCTTAAATTTTTTTAGTTCAGGACTTACGCAGAATCATGAAAAAACGAACCACAAAGGGCGCATAGACGCGGTAGCGGCTTCCCGCAGGGTAGGACACGAAGTTAAGAGGATTCGAGAGGGTTTTTGCGTAAGTCCTATAGTTTAGAGAATAAATAGCTCAGACTGGAAGTCTGGGACTGTTATAGGGTTCTGTCTTATCGATGTCTTAACCGACTTGGCTAATGCCATAACTAATTTTCCCAACTATAGATCCAACAGCAAATATTTGACGTATACCTCTGTAGTGCCAGCAACACAGAGGTTTTAAATTCTGAATTAGACTCAAGGATATTTAAGCCCCTCTCCGACGCGGAGAGGGGTTTGGGGAGAGGTCATTGAACTCACGTTAAATTTATTTTTTAAATTTATAGATCCAAGTTGCTGTTCTTGACGTATTTAATCTTGAAAACCAACAAAACAAGTATTCTACATCAACAGAATACATAGTAACGTGGAGTATTTACTAATATGAAAAGTCCAACAACGACCAATCAAAAAAATTGGCGAAACTTTAGTTTTGCTAATATCAAAGTTCTTATAGGTGTCAGTTTATTGGCTTTAGGTATAACAGTAGGTTGGACAACTTTAACACCAAAATCTGTAACCGCTTCTGACCACGATGATGGGGAAGTCGATACAAAAGGACGCAATTTAAATTTGACTGATTTATATGTCTTCCGTGAGCAAGACCAGAACCCAGCAGCGCGTAAAGATGATTTGATTTTAGTGATGAATACAAATCCGCGATCGCTGGCTCGGCAACAGTATTATTTTAGTACGAATGCTCTATACGAATTCAAAATTAGCCGGGTGACTGATCGAGATGCAACCCCTACAGGTCGAGAAGATGTGATTCTGCGCTTTCAATTTGATGAACCCAACAGCAGAGGCGAACAACCATTTAAATTGACTGTAATTGCTGATCGTTATAGAAGTAGCGATCGCGGCATCACTACTCCTCTAAGTGTTAATCCCAACAACCCTACTATTAACAACTTATATTTGCGTAAAACCCTCAGTCACTGTTTTTGCCGGACTGCGTGAAGACCCCTTTTTCTTTGATGTTGAACAGTTCTTCCGAGTGCGTGCAGGTGCTTTAGGTATCGGCCCGGCTGTGGGTTTTCGTCCGGCTGATCAAGCCATTGACTTTGCCAAAGGCTATAACGTCAACTCCATCGTCGTCAGAATACCCCGTTCTCTAATCGCCGGAAATACCAACGCCACAGTATTTGATGTTTGGCAAACCATCTCATTTAAAAACTATGCGTATGGTAAATTCCAACAAGTTGAGCGTCTAGGAAGACCTGGAATTAATGAAGGTTTAGTAGTCACTAACGATTTTCTTAACGCCTTTAATAGCATTCCCCCAACAGCCGATTTAAGCCAAGCCGCAGCACCTGTAGGAGCAGAAGCCAAAAAGACACTTAAAGCCTTGGGTAATAGTGACCAACGTGCTGATGCACTGCTGGCAGCATTTCTTCCTGACGTGATGCGAATAGATACTAATGTCTCCAGTGGTTATGCTAATGCTCTCAATGCTAAAGGCAGTCCTGTCGCTGGACGTAAGCTGACAGATGATGTCATTGATACTACACTTAGCGTTTTGACTAACGGTGCTGTGACTAGCGATAACGTATCTTATGCAGGGACTCCCGGCAACCCATCCCAAGGACATCAACCTTTAGTCTCGCAATTTCCTTACCTAGCATTACCAAATTAAGGTATCTTCCAGCCCTGCTGCTCTGCTATGTCTACATATTAATTTTCGGTTGGTGAATTATGGCGTTGCTGATTAGTGGGATGGTTTTTGTCTCACGCAAAGGCGCAAAGGCGGAAAGAACAAGAGTTTTCAAAGTTGAATTTTTTGATTTCATTCCACATTTATGCAACGCCCTTGTCTTAGCGTATGTCTGCGTAAAACAATGCAAATACAGCTTTTTCACTACAAATTCCCCGGCAAAATCCTTTGGGTGTTGATTACCGCCCCTATATTATTTATCATTCCTCTTTACCTCAACTCGCAACCAAATTCGCCCTACCGCTATAACTTTTCTCTCTCCTTACCTGGGACTGAAAATAGCCGAGCCACATTACAACAAGAAATCGCCTTTTACCAAACTAAACTACGACAAAGCCCTGATAGTGGTTTGAATTTAACAGCATTAGCGCAAGCATACTTAAAAATGGCCAAAGCTACGGGCGAAAGTAACTGGTATTTATTAGCAGAACAGGCAGCTAATCGCTCTCTGTCTCATTTACCATTCCATAATCAAGGTGCAATTCTGGTTCTGGCTCGTGTTGCCCAAGCTAGACATGACTTTGCCGCCGCGATTCGCCTATCTCAGCAAGTCTTACAATCTCAACCCACTAATGATCATGCTCTGGCTATCTTAGTCACATCAAATCTGGCGACGGGCAATTTAACCGCCGCTAGAACCGCCGCCGATGCTTTGGTGAACAAAATTCCCACCCAAGGTAACTTAACTTTACAAGCTTTGGTATTAGTTGCCCAAGGCCAAGATCAAGCTGCGATCGCCACTTTTAAAAATGCTTTAGCAACTGAAGAACCGGGAGAACTCGGTACTTCCGCTTGGACAAGGGTTGTATTTGGGCAATTTTATGACAAACGCGGACAGCCCGATTTAGCCTCAAGTCTCTATAAAGAGGCTTTACGCATTATACCGAGGTATCCTTTAGCATTGTTGCATCTAGCAGAATTGGCAATGCGTCAAGGTAATTATCAGCAGGCTGAAAGTTTGTACGCCCAAGTTTTACCTAATTCGCAAACATCATCCACCATTTTTGACCATGCTGTGTTTCGAGGTAGGGCGAAAGTTCTGCAATTACAAGGTAAAGCCACAGCCGCACAAACACTGTTAACTCAAGCAGAAAGCTTACTGCGACAAGAAAACGCCGGACATACTAACGGTTCCTTTGGACATCGGCGAGAGTTAGCCAGGTTGTTATTAGAAAAGAATCGCCCTCAAGATACGGCTGAGGCTTTATCGCTAATGCAGGCGGAAATTAAGATTCGCCGTGATGCTCAAACACTAGATACCTTGGCTTGGGCTTTGTTTCGCGTTGGACGTTTCCGGGAAGCGCAACAGCAAATACAAGCAGCCTTGCAATTAGGTACGCGAGATGCAGGTATGTTTTACCGTGCGGGGATAATTGCCAAAGCCTTGGGAAATCAACAGCAGGCTTTGAATTACCAGCAGTTAGCCCAAAGTGTTGATCCGACTTTTAACGCCAAGGCGCGGCTGATATCAGGACTTGGTTTAGATAATTTGGGAATTTAGGGGTGATGATAACTATGTGGCGCAGATACCGAGTGGCTTTCATCTGTTTGATTGCAGCATTTTTAGTAGTAATTGGTTGGGCTAGTCCTAGTCAAGCACATTGGGCTGATTTGGCGGTGGCGGAGGTGACGGTAGAACAGACAAAAACAGCAATGATTTTGACCTTTCCTACAGCTTTAGTACCTGGGGTTGATGATAACCGTGATGGACAACTCTCCATTGATGAAGTTACCACCAATCAATCAGAGTTAGAAAAATTTTTTGGCGATCGCATCCGTCTGATGGATGCACAAGGAGAACCTGGAAAACTAGCGGTGGCTGCAACAAATAACTTACCTGGGAATATGGCGAGTAACAGTAAGACTCACAGCACATTAGAGCTAACTTATACTTGGGCGCAACCAGTCACCGGACTAGTAATTAACTACAATTTATTTCTCCCCAATGTCGCCACTTCTCGATGTCTCGCCACCGTGCTGCAAGGGGGACAAATTCGTAATTTAGTCTTCACTCCCGAACAACGAGAATTTACTTTAATTAACCCTCCAGTATGGCAACAAATTAGTAGCTTTGTCTGGCTAGGAATTGAACATATTTTGACAGGTTATGACCATGTTTTATTTTTAATTAGTTTATTAATGCTGGGTGGTGGTTTTGGTTATTTAACTAAAGTAGTTACAGCTTTTACTATTTCTCATTCTGTGACTTTGACTTTGGCTGTATTGGATATTGTGACTTTACCAGTCAGGTTTGTCGAAAGTGCGATCGCCTTAACTATTGTTTATGTAGCGGCGGAAAATTTCTGGCGTACAAGTTTACGCTGGCGTTGGTTACTCACTTTCATTTTTGGATTAATTCACGGGCTAGGTTTTGCTGGGGTTCTCAAAGAAATTCATCTGAGTCAATCTAATTTGGCTTTATCCTTAGCTAGTTTCAATGTGGGTGTAGAAATTGGACAAATAGCGATTGTCACTATTGCCTTTGTGATTTTCCGTACCATTAAAAAATATCCTGGGGAATTAATAGTACGTCGTTGCTTATCTGCTGTTGTTGTGGGGTTGGGATTAATTTGGTTTGTACAACGAGCCTTTTATTAAAGCCCTGAAAGAAGTATTCATATCAGGACTTACGCACAAAGATTATCTGTGGAGATTGGGTGTAAGGGTGAAAGGGTTTGGGGTGTAAGGATTTTGAATAATTACACCCTTGCCAAAACCCTTAATTTTTCGTTTTTATGCGTAAGTCCTACATATATTTCCTACTTTCAAAAAAGTAAAAACTGTGATGTCAATTGAAAGTTTTAGATACCCGATTTCTTCAAGAAGTCGGGTATCTTTGTGTTCATAAATGATGCAGGACTTATATGTGAAATAAAATCTTTTCTAAGGACGATAAGTATTAGTCCGAGGGCTACGAACGCCAGCAATAGCACCTATTAATGAAGCCGCTAAACTTAATAATGAACCCAGCACAAACCACCATAAAGCTCTAGAAGTAGCCGCAGCAGCTTCACGAGTTTGTTGAGCAGTTATGTTCGGTACATTTTGAGGTACTGCTAAACCACCAGGTTGTTGTACTTGGTTGATAACGTCACCAGCATTAGAAGCAGCAATTCCAAAAGCACCAGATACCCCACTAGCTAATAGCCAAGAACTCAACGCCAAAGTAGTAGCCCAAAGAATTGCACCATTGAGCAAAGCTGTATTCCGGCTCATCGGGCCACAAGCACGACTAGTTATCCATCCCCCAGCAAATAGTGACAGTAATAAAGCCACAGTTGACCAAATTCCGACATTACCAGCCACATCAGGAGCTATTGTTCGAGGTGCGCCAGAATCAGCCACTCTACCTGCACCGATCGCGGCAAAAAATGCACTTAAAATTAACTGTGTAGCTAAAGCAATTAACACCCCGGAAATTATCGGCCCCCAGCGCACACGGTCATGATAATCGGCTACTCTACTAACTACCGCCGGATCAGTTACAATCTCGTCACCTGTGCGATTTACGTATGACATAGTTTATTAGCTCCTTGACTATTTTTTAGTAAATTTTTTTCGCTATATTCATGCTTACGTTTAAAATTAAATTGCTCTTTTCACTTTTTCATATCTATCAACAGAAAGACTTGTTTTATCTATCTAGGGTAAGAATAAATTTAAAAAGATGTAAAACTTCAAGAGAGGAAATTTAGAAGTCATAATTGATTATCTTTTTAATTATTTAGGACTTACGCAAAACACCTCTCAAACTCTCATTTCTCTGTGAACTCTGTGCCTTTGTGGTACCCTGCGGGAAGCCGCTTGTGCGTCTACGATTTTCCGTAGCCTGTGCGTAAGTCCTGTTATTATGACCATAAAAATTTTTAGATTTATTCGCTAATAAGTAATTTGGCACTAACATTACCTATTAGCGATTATCAACAGATGATGAAAAATCTTGTCAGTGACTAACGCATTCTGACGGCTGTACCTGTGGCAGTAATCAACATCAAAACTCCAGACTGGTCAACATTGATTGTTCCGGTATCGATTTCAATCCCAACAACGGCGTTTGCACCTAATCGCTGTGCGCGTTGTTCTAATTCTAAGAGTGCTTTTCTTTGACCTTCTTCAAATAAACGTTCGTAGCTACCGGTGCGACCACCAATCACATCTCGAATGCTGGCAAAAAAATCTCGTAAAAAATTGCTACCGTAAACAACTTCCGCAGTTACAATACCTAAATATGAATCAATTACAGCACCTTGAATTACATCGGTTGTAGTTAAAATCATAAAATCATCTCACAGGTAACAGGTCAAGGAATATTGTACGTCTGAGATTGTTATTATTGGGGTCACTGCTGACGCAAAATTAAACTTAGTGTTGCAAAGCAAGATAAAAATTGATACAGAAATTAAATATTTTAGGCTTTAAAATTAGCATCGTTGTAGTAATATTAGCCAACGATAATAAAATCGTTAGCAAAATCAAGACAGAAGTCTGTTATTGCTGATTTTCAGCTTCAGATAGGGAGTATACTGAATATTTCATACTTGTATAGTAGTCTTGTTGGATATGTAAACAAGAGAGATTAGGGAGACAAGGAGGACAAGGTAGAAAAGGGAGAGATGTTTGTCAATCTGCTATTGATGAGATGGTTCAGTAGAAACTCGAATAAAGTGGTGTCGTTTGCAGCTTGGGAGTTTATAAAATATTAATATTTCGTAAAACAGAATAAATACAGTTTTCAAAAATCCATATTTTTGTTTTAATGTACAAGAAAAAAGTTGCTAGAAGTTCAGGAAATTTACTGTGTACAAACGCATATCACTTATAGTTAGTGCTTTGTTATTAGGATGTAGTGTGGTTACGATTCCTGTGAAGGTTCAGGCGCAGGTCTTAGTCGCCCAAGCAAAAAACCCAGAATTAAAGGAATTGTTTGAAGAAGGTCGCAGACAAGTTGATGCGGGTGACTATAACGGAGCGATCGCCACATATCAAAGAGCCGCAGCCCTAGACCCCAAGAATGCTAAAGTATACTCTGGCATGGGTTATTTGTATGCCCAACAAGGCAATTATCAAGCTGCTTTAGTTGCTTATCGTCGGGCATTGGGTCTTGACCCTGATAATAGTGATTTCTTTTATGCTGTAGGTTACATCAAAGGTAACTTGGGTGATACCAAAGGCTCTAGAGATGCTTACCGTCGCGCCATTCAGCTAAACCGTAACAATTTGAATGCTTATCTGGGATTGGGCGTTACCCAAGCTCGTTTAGGAGATTATGAAGCCGCTAATTGGGCTTATGAACAAGCTATTGGTATAGATCGCAACAATCCTCAGATATATGAATTTATGGCGGCGATGTTTAAACAACGTCGCCAGACAAAACAAGCAAATAGCTTACTACAAAAAGCTCGGAGTTTATACCAACGCCAAAATAACCCCGATGGCGTTGACAGAGTAGAAGCAATGTTGCGGGAGTTGGGCGGTTGAGGTTAATCTAACTGTCTCCCGGTTAATTCCACAAAAATATCTTCTAAATTAGAGGGACGCACCATCATTCCGGTTTTATCTGATTGTTGATTCAGATAATTGTTTGCTGCTTCTAAAGAAGGGAAAAATAAATATTCCCAGCGTCGGGCGCTATCATTACCCGCCTCGGTGATTCCCAATTGTTTCATGACCAAACCTTCACCGTGAGCAGAACGCAACTGTTGGAGCGTTCCTAAAGATATAAGTTTGCCACTATCCATAATCCCGATGCGTCCCGGCCCGGTTGCTTCAAAAGCTCCACACAAGTACTCGACTTCATCCATGTAATGAGTCGTCAGTAACATTGTCATTCCTTGCTTGTTTAAATCTCGAATAATTTCCCAAAGTCGCCGACGAGTTTGGGGGTCTAGTCCGACAGTTGGTTCATCCAAAAATAAAATTTGTGGTTGGTGAAGTAACGCCCTGGCTATTTGTAATCGTCGTTTCATTCCGCCAGACAAAGTTTTGACTAAATCATCTCTTCTGTCTGCTAGTTCCACATACTCTAGCCACTGATTAATTAGTCGTTGTCGCTGTGGGTTGGCTATACGATGTAGCCGCCCATGCAATTCCATATTTTCCCAAACAGTTAAATCACCATCTATACTAGTTTGCTGCAAAACAACACCAATGCTCTGTTTTGCTTGTATTGGTTGTTTGACAACATCATAACCAGCCACTTCTATATGTCCTTGGGATGGTTGGGTTAATGTAGTCAACATCCGAATTGTGGTTGATTTCCCCGCACCGTTCGGGCCTAGCAGGGCAAAAATTTCTCCAGGTGCGATCGCAAATGATAAATCATTAACTACAGGAATATTTTTGTAAAACTTGAAGACATTCTCTAACAGAACAGCAGCAGTCATGGATAACTTTCTTAACATTCAGTTCATCACATAGACTATCATTCGTTGAGTGCTGTACACTGAGCGAACTTGTACTGAGCGCAGCCGAAGTAGTCGAAGTGTGAGTGTTGAGTGTTGATGGGTGTGCCTTGTGCAAATTAGACACACCCATATTGAAGGAAGTATCTAGAGTTTAGATTTTACCCAGGAAACTTCTTCAATAAATCATCGCCAGGAATTACTGTTGTATAGAATACATAATCATTATTAGCAACATAGCGACGGTCTTGTTTAATAATTGACATAAACTCTCTATGTCCTTGACGCATCCGCCCTACAAGACAACCAGCACTGGCATTTTTAATATCATTACTAGGCGCATCATAGCCCCAGTGTTGATTGATGTAGAAAAGACCAGTGTCTGTTTTATCACCAGACCGTTTAAAATCCTTGTTGAAATCACGGTGAACAGTCAATGGTGCAACTTGTACTAATGCTTCGTGACGTTCTGCATTCCCATGCAAACCTACAGCCCAAGCTTTGTATTGTCCAAACTTAATTCTGGCTGCACCAGCAGAATTCATGGGATTTACTGTGTAATATCTGCCGGGTTCGGTGGTTGCTTGCCAGTGATCGACGATTTTGGGAGTACCATTGACGACTTCGATGACAATGCGGCGATCGTTAAAAGCATTGGGTGTGTCACTGTTGAGATTCCAGTCACCATCTATACCTTCAACATAAACAATATTGTATTCTTTAGGGGCAGTAAAGACTTGATAATTTTGTGCCAGCATATACTTCACAATTCTGCTGGCAATGTCGTTACCTAGTTTTAATTCAGGTTTGGGTAATTCGTCGCGTTTGGTTTCAATCAATTCCTTAGCAGTAACCGCACCTATATAATCTGGCTCATCAATTTTCTTTAATTCTTGAAATTTTTTGATAGCAGCCGCAGTTACAGGGCCGAATTTCGCATCCGCAGGTGGTTCTAATAAATCTAAGCCAATTAATAGTATCTGAATCTGGCGAGTCA
The DNA here is from genome assembly GCF_014696905.1 of Nostoc sp. FACHB-190. Taxonomy (NCBI): domain Bacteria; kingdom Bacillati; phylum Cyanobacteriota; class Cyanophyceae; order Nostocales; family Nostocaceae; genus Nostoc; species Nostoc sp. FACHB-190. The sequence continues at coordinate 281,070 of NZ_JACJQW010000001.1, read as the reverse complement.
AATCCTCATCTTTAGCAACAGCCTCAAATCCCCACTTTTCTTCTTTACCTAAGAAATCTTGTAGTTTCATATTGCACCTATCTTCGTTTAGTTCTAACTAGGTATAAACATCATTTCCATAATTGGGAATGTTGTTGGAAACTATACTCGCGGCTCAAAATTTCAGCCGTGAATTTTAGTATTACTTTACTATTCAAGGCAACTTCAGTAATTTACGCAAAAGTAATTCGGTATTTTTGATAAAATCTAATTTGTAGGCTGGGCATTGCCTCTGTAAAATCTGGGAATATGCTGCAAAAATCATAGCAATGCCCAGCTTGTGTTAGGTAGGCGCTACAGTGCTGTCATAATTAACTATCCCGCCTCAGAATGAATTCCGAGTCTCATAGCGTAAGTCATCTCAAGATGACTCAACGAGAAATGTATTCCAGTCCACTTAAGTGGACTTTGGCTATAAGCCTGGAACTTTAGTTCTAGGCGGGATGTAGTTGAACATTTTTGACTGATGTAACACGTAGGTTAACTAGGTGTAGAAACAGGTATGGCTTGATAAGCATTTTTGATGGCTACCCAGCTACTAGCGATGGGCATTCGCCAGCCTGTACCAAAGGCGCGGTCGGTAATTTTCAAGCCGGGGGGTGCTTGGCGGCGCTTAAATTCGGCACGGGCAACCATTTGAATTACTCGGTCTACAATTATGGGGTCGTGACCTGCTTCAACTATTTGGGCGGCTGATTCATGATCATGAATGAAGCGTTGCAAGATGTCGTCTAAAACTTCATAAGCTGGGAGGGAATCTTGGTCAACTTGGCCGGGTTTGAGTTCAGCACTGGGGGCTTTGGTGAGGATATTGTGCGGGATAATTTCACTTATGAGTGCTGAGTGCTGAGTGCTGAGTGCTGAGTGCTGTTCACTGAGCGTTCGCGCAGCGTCTCCGTCAGGAGAAGTCGAAGTGTGAGTTTTGAGTGCTGAGGGATGGGAGTTTAACCAGTGGCAAATTTTATAAACGCGGGTTTTGGGAACATCGGCGATGACTGCTAAACCACCGTTCATGTCACCGTAGAGGGTACAGTAACCAACGGCCATTTCTGATTTGTTGCCAGTGGATAATAAGAGATAGCCAAATTTGTTAGCGATCGCCATTAATAAGTTACCGCGAATCCGGGACTGAATATTTTCCTCAGCTATGCCAAATTCTGTACCAGCAAACAAGTCAGCAAGGCTATGATCAAAACCTTGCATTAATTCGCCTATCGGTAAAATAGTGGTTTGAATGCCTAAATTTTTACCTAATGCCAACGCATCACTTACAGAATGTTCTGAACTGTAAGGTGATGGCATCAGGACACCGAGGACATTTTCTTTACCTAATGCTGCTGTTGCGATCGCAGCGACTAATGCAGAATCTACGCCACCACTTAAACCTAATACTACTTTAGAAAAGCGACATTTCAAGGCATAGTCTTGCACACCCAAAACCAAAGCTTGCCAGACTTCCTCTTCTTCTGATTCGCTCTCTGGTGTTAAAGAACTTAACTCTAAATCTCGTGTTTTTTTGTTAAATTCCACATTTACTAAATCAGTGGCAAAACCACGGGCGCGACACATAATTTCGCCTTGACCATTTAACGCAAAACTATAACCATCGAATATTAAATCATCATTACTACCGACTTGATTGACATAAATCATCGGCTGTTGAAAGCGCACTGCACTATGTTTCAACATCGATTCTCGAAACTGCGGTTTGCCGACGCTGTAAGGTGAAGCAGATAAGTTAACAATTAAATCTACACCCAAAATTGCTAAGTCTGCAATGGGATTAACAGCATAACTACGTTTGCCCCAAAATTCTTCATCATTCCATAAATCTTCGCAAATAGTTACCCCAATATGAATATCATCTAAAGTGAAATGATTTGGTTGTAACCCTGGTTCAAAATAACGGTCTTCATCAAATACATCATAAGTAGGCAACAGCCGCTTATAAAAAATTTGCTTGACTTTCCCCGATTCTAATAAAGCAATACTATTAAATAAACTTTTACCGCCAGTGATATGAGATTTGGTATTTGGTTCAACAGTGCCGACTAAAACAGCTAATTCTGGTGGTAAATCTCTGGCTAATTGTTGTAATGCCGTACTCATAGCCGAGACAAAACTAGGATTTAATAATAAATCTCTGGGTGGATAGCCACACAAAGAAAGTTCTGGAGTTAATAATAAACGTGCGCCTGATTTTACTGCATCTTGGGCGGCTTCTAGAATCTTTTGGACGTTTCCTGGTATATCACCAATGGTTGGATTAAGTTGAGCGATCGCAATTTTCATAAGAAGTAAGAAGTATGAAGTATGAAGTATGAAGTATGAAGTATGAAGTGTGAAGTGTGAAGTGTGAAGTATTTAGACGCGCAGAACGCCTCTCCCTTGGGGAGAAGGGTAGTGTGAAGTAGCAATTTTATGCTTTAGTTTTTTATGTTCAGTTTTTGGACTTTCATCCGGCAAACTTTTTTCAGACTTCAGACTTCACACTTCACACTTTAAATAAACACCAAAGGTTTATCTTTAAAAGGTGCAAAAGCCTCAGCGTCGAATTTATATAAACTAGCTGGTCGACCTGCACCGCGTGATACCTTTACTCCGGTATCGCACAAAAAACCTAACTTGAGTAGTCGCGCCCGAAAATTAGAGTAATCAGAAAAGTTTTCCCCTAAAACTGTTGTATATAGCTGATACAAATCGTTTAAAGTAAACATTTCTGGTAACACTTCAAAGGCGACTGGGCTGTACTCTAATTTATTTCGCAGTCGTCTGTGACCATAAGTTAGCAGTTGATTATGGTCAAAGGCTAATTGTGGCACTTGTTTGACGGGATACCAAGCAATTCCCGCGACTTTATCAGCAATTAATTCGGCTTCTTCAAACCTGACAAGGGCAAAATAACTTACTGATAAATAACGCACACCATAACTATCGGTTGCTTCTCTGGGGTCGCGGTTTGGCCCGCCAAAGGTATACAACTGTTCTAAATAAAGATTGTTGACTCGGATTTTTTCTGCCATGATGCGATAGGCCGCATCTTCTAAAGATTCGCCTTGACGTACTAACGTCCCAGGAAGACTCCAAGAATTTAAAAATGGTTCTTGCTGTCGCATGACTAAGAGAACCAAAAGTCGATTTTGAACAGTGTCTACAGAAAAAATTACATTATCCACACCTACCTTAAAATCAGCCAAAGGTTGTTGATTTAGCGGAGTTGGAATCTTTTTGTGGTTGCGTCCTGGCATTTGTACAAATGCTGTTGATGAATATAGGCAACAATGGGAGCTATCAGGGCTTGAGTATCTCCATGCTCACGATAAGCTGTTGAGGATACATTTAAACCTGTGAGGGTAGCGATCGCAATTTTTCCTCCCAGCTTTTGGATTGCCTCTAAGCTAGATTCTTCTATTGCATATCCTGGTCGTGGCACAACCATTAGTTGCACTTGCTGTAATAAATCTTCAATTCTATACCAGCGTGGTAGTTGGTTGATCAAATCTGAACCAATAACTAAGGTGTATTCTGCTTCTTCACCCCAGTGCTGTTTGGCTTTTTCCACTGTTTCTAGGGTGCGCCAACTACTTAAATCTTGCGTCACTGCTACGTTATCTCTTGGCGCATCCATGTCGGCAATTAATAACCGCAGCATCGCCGCCCGATGTTCTAATTGTGTTTGATGGGACTTAAAGGGATTATCTGCCGCCCAAACTGCCACCCAATCATAACGTTCTGACAACCACCTTAAAATCTCTTGATGCCCAGCCGTTGGCGGATCAGCACTTGTACCAAATAAAGCTATTCTCATCATTTACCTCTGTGTCCTCTGCGTCTTGGCGGTTCGTTCCTTAGTCTTCTCAGTCAATTCCTGCAACTCTTCAGAAATATCCACCGGCAAAGCCACAGGGTTTGATATCTGCCTTGTTTGTTCTGGCAAACTAGCGACTGTTATGGCGGTTCGTTGGCGAATGTCTGCTAAAGTTTCTGGCAGTTGCACTCGTTCGCCTTGCTTCATGAATAATTGCAATAAAGGTGTTTCTGATTGCGGTGTTTCTGTGATTAACCCCAACCTATCAGCTTTTACCTTACCGCCAACAAATGACCGAAAAATCTGCTTGCGTCCGGGATAAGTCCCCTTACCACTGGACTGCTTCATGACGGGAACGCCATCAATTTCCACGAGTTTATAAACCCCGTTGACAGGCGTACCTGTTACCAGTCGTGTTCCCAAACCATAACCATCAATGACTGCCCCAGCCGCTTTGAGTCTGGTGATTTCCCATTCATCTAAATCACCACTGGCAACAATTGGCACATTTGGTAGTAGCGATCGCACTTGTTTTGACAAGCTTACCAAATCTCCAGAATCCAGTCTGACTCCTGATAATTCCATTTCCCCTGCATTGACTTTGGCTGCCAAATTTTCCGCCGCCGCGATGGTGTCGTAAGTATCAATTAACAAGGGCGCACCGGGAAAATAGCGATGAAATGCCGTAAAAGCTTCTGCTTCACTGCCTTCCATCGCTGACAACGCCATGACCAAGGCGTGAGCCATCGTACCACTTGGCTGCTGACCTAGTTGTAATGCTGCTAACACATTCGAGGTAGCATCTAATCCTCCCGCTAAGGCTGCCCGCGCTGCCCATAACGCTCCTTGGGGACTGAATGCCCGCCTTGTGCCGAACTCTAAAAGTTTGGCTTGTTCCCCGGCCACATCACGCAGACGGGCGGCTCTGGTGGCAATCAAAGTTTGATAATTGATGGTATTTAAGAGGTAAGTTTCTATTAGTTGGGCTTGCCAAAGTGGCGCTTCAATTCGCAAAAATGGTTCGTTGGGAAATACGGCTGTGCCTTCGGGAACTGCCCACACATCACCAGTAAATTTAGCTTCAGCCAATAACGACCAAAAGCTCTCGCTGGCTTGGGCGAAAATTCCCGTAGCCTGGAGTGCGGCAATTTGCGAATGAGTAAAACTTAACTTTTCTAAATATGCCAGAACTTGCTCTAAACCCATTGCAATGAGATAGCCAAAATTTTCTGGCGATCGCCTCACAAATAACTCAAAACTAGCTTGTTTTTGTTCTAATCCTTCGCCAACATAACAAGCCGCCATTGTTAGCTGATAAAGGTCGGTGAACAAGCTGTAATCAGCCGCAGAGATTGTCAAGTCTTGGTGCTGGTAGCTGCCCAAGTCTGGGATAGTTGCCATGTAAGAGCGTCCTTACAAGAATGCTGCTTTTTATTATGGTAGATTTTACCATAAATAATGTCAACTCCTCCGTGACAAAGAGGCTATTGACTTCATTAAATCAACATACTCACCACAAAATAATTATATTTTATACAAATATTTAATCTTTTTTAATAGTTTATTCTTCGTAAACTAACTTTTATAAAACACTCATATTTCTCATACAAAAGAGCTTAATTGGGAGTTTTGTTATAATTGGAATTGCAGAGAAACTTTAAACTTTTTTGGCAACCTAAAGTATTGCAAAGCAATCTGAAAAACTATTGCATAAATTCTCAATATATTGAGAGTCTGAGCCATAAGAAAATATCGAATTAAAGTAGAAAGATAACTATCTAACTGACTCAAAAATAAGGAGTCTAAGAGTATGGCTATTTCCCAAATCATTGCTAGGATTACCGAGTATATCTCTGAAGCTGCAATGCGAATTTTTGGCCCTACAGATGATCAATATCCTAATACTGGGGTACAACCTTTTACGGGGGAACCTTATAAAAAAGGTATGAGTGATGTTTGGTAGAAGATGAAATATTTAGATATGAGTGAGGTCAAGGCTTAAGCCAAAAGCTTGAGCCTTTTTATTTGGTAAATTTTAGGAATTACGCACAAAGATTGTCTGTGGAGATTGGGTGTAGGGGTACAAGGGTATGGGGTGTAAGGGTTTTGGATACATACACCCCTATACCCATTGTTAACAGAAAATATTTGTTTTTTAATCAATTAATAAAGGCGCAGCTTGTAAATCAGGAAAGCTAGGATCTAAGGCAAAGCAAAAGCGGTGATCAGCTTCATCTTCATAACACACCTAACAATGCCTGTTTGAATGCAGTTGCACTCTTAAAGTAAATTTCTGGCTTCTCTACCAAGGCCAAATCAATTACATCCGCCAATTTTTGCGGAATTAGTGGGTTTTTCTGACGAATTGGTACAGGGTCATTTTGCAACACTGCTAAGAACGGATCGCCGCCTGTAAAGTTGCGCGGTAAAGTTCCAGTCAGCATATAGTAGAGACAAGCAGCAGTAGCCCAAATATCCACATCTGGTTGGACATATTTGAAATTAAGTACCTGCTGTCGGGGAATAAAAATTGGAGTACCTGCTTTAGTACCAGAGAGAGTTTGTCCGCTTAACCCAGCTATATCAAATGCTTTAGATAAGCCATAATCACCAATTTTTGCAATCACTTGCTCATCAACACAGGCAAGAAATATATTACTGGGTTTGAGGTCACGGTGAACTAAACCCCTACCTTTAAGAAATCCGCCATCACCCATTTTGACGTAAGGAATTTCGGCATTGTGCGTATATTCCAAACCATCTAGAATTTGTAGAGTAATCGGCACCGCTATATCAATAGATAACAACCCACCCTGCTGACGTACTAAATCAGATAGACTACCACCCTGACAATACTCCATTGTAAAGAAAAAAATGTTTTTAAAGTATCCATAATCTATTAACTGCACTACATTGGGATGCCGCAAAGCTTTGGTATTTTCTGTTTCTCTGAGAAACATTTGTATAGCCAATTGATTAGCATTTACGGCTGGTGACATCACTTTCAGAGCTACAAATTTTCCGGATTTATTATGTTGTGCTAAATAAACTTCTCCAAATCCACCTTCCCCCAAAAGCTTAACAATTTGATAGCCACAAATTGTATTTAGATTATTATCGCCAGCTTCAGCTAACCGCAATAACCGTTTCAGTTTTTCAAATAAATTTTGTGGCTGTGTTGGTGGTTGTGTTGGATCATAATCTACATAAATAGTACTAGGAATAAAATTAGGAATATTTATTTTCTGTTTATCAAATTCTATAGTAACTTTAAAAACAGTATGTCCCAGTTTTATTTCATCTCCATCCTGTAAATCGTACTCTGGAAATTGCACATTTGCGCCTTCTTCTGGATTTTGGTCAGCTTGGCGTTGCCCAATTTTTTCATTATTAATGTAAGTTCCATTTTTACTGCCAAAATCCCGCACTCTAATAGCAGGAGGATTGATATCTAATAAACAATGATAACGGGAGATAGTACGATGGTCTTCATCATCCGGTAATTGAGGATTGCAATCTGCATTTCTACCAATAATACAGGTATTACGGCAGTCAAATATAAATTGTCGTCCTTTGAGTTTACCTTGGATAACAGTAAGAGTAATTTTGTCTGGCATACTCAAATCATGGCCTCTTATATTATCAAAATAGAATTCAGGAGTTAGGAGCCAGAATTCATAATTGAATTCTGTGCGAGTGGCGGATGAATAACTAGGTTTAAGACCCCCAGTGGAGGTCTTAAGGAAAATTTGATGCACAGCAAAAGGCTTACCTTAAAATTTTTCTGCCTCCTACCTTGCCTGAAGTCCAGATAAAATCACAAGTAACAAGGAAAAAATATGTTTTTCCTTGTTAATCCTTTTGATGTCTCAATATCCACTTATTAAGGGAATCGTGGATTTTAAGAATCAGTTAGTGGTTGACCACAACTTGAGCAGAAATGATTATTCAATTGATTCACAGAATCGCAATTAGTACAGGTAACATAATCTGGAGGAAATACTGTTGATGAAGCTTCTAATGTTTTATGAGTCTGGTTTGCTGCTGATAACCCATTACTTGAATCAGATGAAGTCTCTAATGTTTTATTAGAACCATTGGTACTATTTCTCAAAGTCCTCAATACTTGAGGCATTACCACATCAATTAATCCCGAACCGCCATCATGAGAATTATTAACCCAGACTTCTGGGAGTTTAAGTTTAACTAACTCTTTCAGTTTTTCAATATCCTGCCAGCCTTCATGACCAATGATATCAATAGTTGTTCGTAAAATTTCTACTTCTATTTCACGTAGTCGTCGGGCTTGTTCTATTTCAAGATCAATTCTGTATTTGTTGGCTATGGCTATGAGTTCAGAAATTTTGACATCTTGTTCAGCCTTAACTACATTTATTTGAATATTGGTCAGTGCTTTTTCTCGCTCAAGTTTTTGACGTTCTTCTTCAGTCTTTCGTTGTGCTTTCAAAGTTTCAGCTTCTTGTATAGCACGTTCCCGATCTGTGACAATTTTTTCTAGATCATCAGGTAATTCTATCTTACCAATTAAAGTTTCAAGTGCTTCAACAGCTCCTTCAACAGCATTTTCTCTGAGTGCGGATTTAATGTATTCTTTTGCTTGTCTTTCTAAATAACTACGTTTGTCTAAAAAGTCTAGAGCTTTAGAATTTTGGGCAGAATTGCGGAAGTAAGCACTAATTGCTGGCTCTAGTACCTTGACAATGAGAGCTTTTATAGAATTAGTACTAGAGCCACTAATCGTGTTACCAACACGATAGATCATTGTAGGAGCTTTTTCCTCTGCTATGCGAATAACTTGTGTCACTTCTATATCAAAAGTAAATGCGTCTTTAGAGCGTAATTCTAAAGGATGAAGATTAGCATCATAGTTTGTAGGTAGTTTTTCTTTGTTTGACCAGTCCAGTGTGATAGGAAGAGTTGGAACTATCTCAACATTCATAACTTTTGTGTTAATTACGTGCTTACCAGGATACAAAGGTGTGTGCCAAACTCCTTTACATCCACGTTCAACAACACCATCTTTATTTTCACAAGATTTACCAACATGAGAGATAACAACGCCAACTGTCCCAACAGGAACGTCTGTTAATTCTACTTGCTCAACTTTGACAAACCAAGGATTTAGATTCCATGAACCAGGGGGCAAAATTTCTTCTTGTAGCCCCCTGCGACCACCTCCGTCAATAAACTTCTGCCCATTTTGAAAGTTATCATGCCCCGCTACTGACACACCAGCTATTTCATCTTTTTGAAGTGGTAGACCATCGTAAGTAGTGACAATACCAATTTTGCCAGCTTCTATTTTGTACACCTGTAAATCTTCTGGTTTCATGTCATACTGCTTGGCATTAGCAGAAGTAATTACAGTGAACAAATCGATGTTGATCTGGTAAATGCCAGCAGTTAAAATTGCTAACTGTTTACCCTTCTGTCCGCCATTTGCAATAAAGGTATGAGCCTCCTGAAAGTTATTGCACTCTACAGTTTTGCCTAACTGTTGTTCAGGTGGCATACTAGCACCATCTTTCGCTACAACTAAGCCAATTTCTCCTTGAGGAATATTAATGACTGGTTCAGTGTAAATGCTAAACAAATCAGTGTTAATCTGGTAAGTGCCAGCTGTAAGAATTTCTAACTGTTTGCCCTTTTGTCCACCATTTGCAATAAAGGCATGGGCATCCTGAAAGTTATTGCATTCTACAACTTTACCCAACTGTCTTCCGGGTGGCATACTAGTACCATCTTTTGCCACAAGTAACCCAATTGTATCTGAGGAAATATTTATCGCTGGTTTTTTCTTAACTTCAAATAGTTCAGTGTTAATCCGGTAAGTACCAGGTTTTAGGATATCTAACTGTTTACCCTTTTGACCGCCATTTGTAAGAAATGCACACGCATCCTGGAAATTGTTACATTCAACAGGTTTACCAAATAGCTGTCCCAGTTGTTCTGGGGGAATATTAGCACCATCTTTGGCCACGACTAATCCAATTTCGTTTGGATGAATTTCGATGAATTTCTCTTTGCGAATAATATATAGCTGAGGAAAATAACCCCAATGCAAACCGGGGGCAAGTATTTTCGCTTGAGGGCCTGCCTCTCCGTTTAAGCCTATGAGTTGATCAACAGGTAGTTTAGGATGAAAGGGGTTCAAATTAAATTTTTTAATTACAATCCCAACTTCACTATCACCAATTACAACAATTCCTTGTCTGGCAATAATTACAAACCCAATCACCCCTCCAGGTACTAATATGAATAATATGAATAATACTAAGAAAGTATCCACAGACTGTCCCGATGATGCTTGTGCAACTATTATGGACTGAGAAGTTGGATTCATTAGATAAGGGCGACTTTGAATAGACGATAGATTTGGAGTGGGTTCTACCGCTAAAGTTTTTAATCGAGGATTCACCGAATCAAGAGATTGGCTCATGATAGCAATGCTACCCAGAGCTATTGAATTCTTCACCAACATCTTTAGCAAGCAGTTGTTTTTCATGGTGATGCTATTTTGACTGATAAAATGAAGTGATGAGTGATGCTAACTACATCTTCTAAATTTACAATTCCAGAGTTCTGAGTACTTTATCCGTTTCTAAATTTGATACAGAATTGACAAAAATCTTAATTTTTTTCATTAAAGAAAATTGCGGATATTTAAAATTATTTAAATATCGTTAAAGAATAATTATTCTAATATATTTCACATTAAATTTTATTCAAAAGACAAGAGTTAATGCGAGGAAGTAAATATTGATAACTGAGTTGCCATTCATGAAATGATTGAACACCATATCCAAATGATGGAAGGTGTCCTTCTTGAGCCTCTAAGCTAAAAATAAAGTTATTATAGCTTAACCACTCATTATTATTTAGCCAGCCAACGTAGCCACCAAACTTATAAAAAGTTGAGATATCAAAACTATTAGGAGAATCGCTAACACTACCCCAGATTCGCTGTTGAACACTCAACCCAAATTTACCGTCACTATACTCTACCCAGAGTTGGTCAATTTTGCAAAGAACAGCACAGGGAAAGTTACATAATTCCTCTGCTCTCATCCAACCCTCATTCTGGCGGTCAACGGCTTGAAGCATGACTAGGTAAGTTTCATCATCTGCTTCTTTCCACTTATTAGCTCTCAAAAATTCCTCTAGTTTGGGGTAATTCAGATTTGATACTGATGGGGAAGGTTGATCTACAAGAGATGGTTGCATAGGTAGCGTTGTTGCAAGGCCAAGCAATTCTCTAAATTTGCGTACTGTTGGCGGTCTATCTTGAGGTTCTAATGCCATTCCCTGAACGATAGCATTATTTACCTTGTAGCTAATTCGGGAATTATACTGCTTTGGTGGCGATAATTGTGCATATTGCCTGTAATTAGCTGGAAAAGGAACAACATTAGTAAGTAAAGTATAGAGCGTTGCAGCTAAAGCATAAACATCAGTATAATCACCAAATTTGCCTTGTCTTTCATACTGTTCAATCGGTGCATAACCTTCGGTCTTAGCATTTGTCATGCTTCCTATTTGGCCAATGGTAAATTCGCGTGCTAAACCGAAATCAATGAGTACAGTTTCTTGTTGATCAGCACGCAGCAAAATATTATTAGGCTTGACATCCCGATGTAAAAATTTTTGTTGGTGGATATATTCCAAGGCCTGTCCAATCTGGTCTATGTAGCATAATGCCTCATCCTCTGGCAACGGCCCATGCTCATCGACATAAACTCCTAAATCTTTCCCATCAATATATTCCATTACCATCCCCCAGAGTCTATTTTCTTTGATAAGTTCGTAGACTTGAACGATATGGGAATGTTTGCAACTTTTTAGAATCAAAGCTTCATTGACGAACTTTACCTGTCGTTCTTCAAAATCTGCTTGATGTTGTTGTTGCTGGTTTAAGGTTTTGATCACAAATAATTTACCGGTAAATTGTTCAATGGCACTATATGTGATCCCAAAACCTCCAGATCCAATAACTTTTTGAATAATGAATCTTCCGTTTTGTATTGGTTGATTTGCTTGCCAAGATTGCATATTTCCAGGTTAATGGCGCTATGAGTAAAAAATACCATTAATATCCTCACTGATGTTGAGAAAAATTAGCCCAAAACAGAAAGCCCTCAATGATACGCCCTCATAGGTGTAGGTTTTTGTAGTGGGTATGAGTCCATACTCGAAAATCAGCCTTTTGAACCTGCTCAAAACTTCACTTTTTATTTGTCAAATGGCTGAAACACTTGAGTCATCGTTTCAGAATTAGGTGAAAAATTATGTATTCATACACAATCCAGACAAATGGAGATTAATAATCCTACATATTGAGCAAGTAATCATCAGCGTTTTAGTCACTCTGTAACAACCTACACCTTTCAGCCATTCCCTACCCCCTAATTCGGTTATTGCGGCATTCTGGCAAGGCTAAAAATCGCAGCGATCGCTACATTAGAAGTATATTGAGATATTTATCAGCATTGATACAACGCTATGAGTGCAGCCACTATTCCCCAAAATCCCTTGTTAAAAGGAACTGGCTTACCGCCATTTACTGAGATTCAAGCAGAACAAGTAATTCCAGCCTTCCAGCAGTTATTAAAAGAACTGGATGAGGAACTGGCTACCTTAGAAGCTAACGCCCAGCCGACTTGGAGTGGTTTAGTTGAACCCTTAGAAAAACTCACCGAACGGCTGACATGGAGTTGGGGTATAGTCAGTCATTTAATGGGAGTCAAGAATAGTCCCCAGCTGCGTGAAGCTTATGAAACTGTCCAACCCCAAGTGGTACAGTTCAGCAATAAACTTGGTCAAAGTCAAGTTATATACAACGCCTTTAAACAACTCCGGGCGAGTGATACTTGGGCAACCTTAGAAGCAGCCCAGCAACGTATTATCGAAACTGCCATCAGAGATGCGGAATTGTCTGGTGTGGGCTTGTCAGGCGAAGCCAGAGATCGGTTTAATGCCATTCAAATGGAGTTAGCAGAATTATCCACGAAATTCTCTAACCATGTATTAGATGCCACCAAAGGTTTTAGCTTAAACCTGACAACCAAAGCAGAAGTTGAGGGTTTACCCCAAAGTTCCCTCAGTTTAGCTGCCCAAGCTGCTCGTGCGGCTGGCGAAGAAAACGCCACCCCCGAAAATGGCCCTTGGCGCATTACTTTAGATTTCCCCAGCTACAGCCCGTTCATGCAGCACAGCACCCGCCGAGACTTACGGGAAAAATTGTATAAAGCATATATCACCCGCGCGGCTTCGGGCGAGTTAGATAATAACCCTTTAATTGTGCGGATTTTAGAGTTACGCCAAGAACTAGCCAATTTATTAGGCTACAAAAATTTTGCTGAGTTAAGCCTTGCTAGTAAAATGGCTCCCAATGTGGCAGCAGTCGAAGCACTGTTAGAAGAACTGCGGAGTGCCAGCTATGATGCTGCTGTTAAAGAGTTAGCCGAACTCAAAGCTTTTGCCGCCACCACAGGCGCACCAGAAGCCCAAGATTTACAACACTGGGATATTAGCTTTTGGGCAGAACGTCAACGGGAAGCAAAATTCTCCTTTACCACGGAAGAATTACGCCCCTATTTCCCCTTACCGCAAGTTTTAGACGGTTTGTTTGGACTGGTGAAGCGGCTGTTTGGTGTTAACGTCACCCCTGCTGATGGACAAGCACCCGTTTGGCATCAAGATGTGAGATATTTCCAAATTGCTGACGAAACAGGTAAACCCGTCGCCTACTTTTACTTAGATCCTTACAGCCGTCCCGCCGAAAAACGCGGTGGTGCTTGGATGGATGTCTGCATTAACCGAGGCAAGATTAACGATAATGGAGCTACATCTGTGCGCTTGCCTGTAGCTTATTTGGTGTGTAACCAAACTCCGCCAGTTGATGGTAAGCCGAGTTTGATGACCTTTTATGAAGTAGAGACATTATTCCACGAATTTGGTCATGGCTTACATCACATGCTGACCAAAGTTGATTACAGCAGCGCCGCCGGGGTGAATAATGTCGAGTGGGATGCTGTGGAACTACCAAGCCAATTCATGGAAAACTGGTGTTATGAACGCCCGACTTTGTTTGGTATGGCGAAGCATTATGAAACTGGCGAACCATTACCAGAGCATTATTACCAAAAACTTTTAGCCGCACGTAACTATATGAGTGGGAGTGCGACACTGCGGCAAATTCACTTCAGCACTGTGGATATAGAATTACACGATCGCTATCTTCCTGGTGGTGATGAAACTCCCGCCCAAGTGCGCCAGCGCATAGCCAAAACTACCACAGTTTTACCACCCCTAGCTGAAGATTCTTTCTTGTGTGCCTTTGGGCATATCTTTGAAGGTGGTTATGCCGCCGGTTACTACAGCTATAAGTGGGCTGAAGTCCTGAGTGCAGATGCTTTCGCCGCTTTTGAAGAAGCTGGTTTAGACGATGAAACCGCCGTTCAAGCCACTGGTAGACGCTACCGTAATACTGTGTTGGCACTTGGCGGTAGTCAGCATCCAATGGAAATCTTCAAAGCCTTCCGGGGAAGGGAACCAAGTACAGTTTCGCTGTTGCGGCACAATGGGTTGCTTCAAGAAGCTCTCAACGAAGTTACTCAGCTTTAACAGGCGATCGCAGTTCTAGAATTAGTCAAGGAAACACTATCAACAAAATTCAATCAATCATGTAAAGTTTTGTATAGTCCAAATTTCAGTTTTTGGGCTATTTTCATTTTTTGTTGATGATCATTCACGGTTTTTTGGTAAAAAGTGAATTTGACAAATTGCAGGACTATAGATTATGGACTTTTGGCTTTAAACTAAAAACTGTTACAGACTATGACGCGATCGCAATATGATCGTGATGGCGGTGTTACGATGCCCTAAAAACCTTGAGAGAATGCTTTATGGCAGAAACACTTTCTGGAAAAACCCCACTGTTCGCCGGTAGTACTGGCGGTTTGCTCACCAAAGCAAAAGAGGAAGAAAAGTACGCTATCACTTGGACAAGCCCCAAGGCTCAGGTGTTTGAATTACCTACAGGTGGCGCAGCTACCATGCACCAAGGCGAAAACTTGCTTTACTTAGCTCGTAAAGAGTACGGCATTGCTTTGGGCGGTCAACTCCGTAAGTTCAAAATCACCGACTACAAAATTTATCGGATTTTGCCTAGCGGAGAAACCACCTTCATTCACCCAGCAGATGGTGTCTTCCCTGAAAAAGTTAACCAAGGCCGCGAAAAAGTACGCCACGTAGCTCGTAGGATTGGCGAAAATCCTGAGCCATCAAAACTGAAATTTAGTGGTACAGCTACCTACGATGCCTAGGGACTAGCAGGGACAGAGGAAGTATGAAGTATGTAGTGTAAAGTGTGAAATAAGTTTTTTCATCCTTTAGCCTTGATGCTTTTACCTCCTCAGTCCCTCATCCCTGATACTCAATCTCTGTAGTAACCTATGATTTTTCCCGATTTCTCTGATTTTTCTCAATTAGCTTCACAAGGTAACTTTGTCCCGGTGTATCAAGAATGGGTGGCTGATTTAGATACACCTGTCTCTGCATGGTACAAAGTTTGTGCTGGACAACCTTACAGCTTTTTGTTGGAATCGGTGGAAGGCGGTGAAAAAATCGGACGCTATAGTTTTGTAGGTTGTGATCCTTTGTGGGTGCTAGAAGCGAGAGGAGAGACAACCACCCAAACACACCGTGATGGTTCACAAGCTGTGTTTACAGGTGATCCTTTTACAGCTTTAGCCCAATGTCTTGAGCCTTATCAGCCAGTAAAACTACCCCAATTACCACCAGGAATTGGGGGATTATTTGGGTTTTGGGGTTATGAATTGATTCGTTGGATTGAACCGCGTGTTCCCGTCCATCCCCCAGATGAACGCAACATTCCCGATGGGTTATGGATGCAGGTAGACCAACTGTTAATTTTTGACCAGGTAAAGCGAAAAATTTGGGCGATCGCCTATGCTGATTTACGCGACCCGAATGTAGATTTACAAGCAGCTTATCAAAAAGCAGGCGATCGCGTGACTAATTTGGTCAGTAAGTTATCTCTACCACTGTCACCGCAAAAAACTATCCTGGAATGGACACCCCCAGGTAATCAGCCAGTAGAAAATAAAGAATTAGCATACACCAGCAACTTCACAAAAACCGAATTCTGCGCCAACGTCCAAAAGGCAAAAGAATATATCAAAGCAGGCGATATCTTCCAAGTTGTCATTTCCCAGCGACTCGCCACAGAATACACAGGCGACCCCTTTGCCCTTTACCGTTCGCTGCGCCAAATTAATCCTTCGCCTTACATGGCTTATTTTCACTTTCAGGACTGGCAAATTATTGGTTCCAGCCCCGAAGTCATGGTGAAAGCTGAACGTGACCCAGATGAGGGAATTATCGCCACAGTCCGTCCCATTGCGGGTACAAGGCCAAGGGGGAAAACCACCAAAGAAGACATCGCCTTTGCAGAAGATTTACTACAAGACCCCAAGGAAATTGCCGAACACGTTATGTTGGTTGACTTGGGGCGGAATGATTTAGGGCGAGTTTGCCAAAGCGGTAGCGTGAAAGTCGATGAATTGATGGTTGTTGAGCGTTACTCTCATGTGATGCACATTGTGAGTAATGTGGTAGGTAAATTAGCCAGCCATAAAAACGCTTGGGATTTAATGAAAGCTTGCTTCCCGGCGGGGACAGTTAGCGGCGCACCCAAAATTCGGGCGATGGAAATTATTAACGAACTAGAACCAAGTCGCCGGGGTGTTTATTCGGGTGTGTATGGCTATTATGATTTTGAAGGACAATTAAATAGTGCGATCGCAATTCGCACAATGGTAGTCAAAGATAACATTGTCAGTGTGCAAGCTGGTGCAGGTTTGGTCGCCGACTCTGAACCAGAAAAAGAATATGAAGAGACGCTAAATAAAGCCAGAGGCCTATTAGTGGCGATTCGCTGTTTGCGTTAACGAAATTTGCCAGAAATCTCAAAAATTTCCACTAGGGACGGACGTAAGTTCGTCCCTACATGTATTTGTTCAAAAATCAAATCGGACTGCTATATCCCTCCTATAAACAGGAACTATCAACGCATAACTGAGAATTTGTTGTACTTTTGTAACGATTTTGTTATATTTCTTTACAGATGGTTGTACAAAGCAATTCACATCCAGTCAAGCATTTGCCCTCAGACTTTCACTGCAAAGTCAGTTCATGCGTACATTTGTTAACCAATTAATTCCACTAAATCGAGTTAAGTAAATGATCATTTGGAAGGCAGGCTGTATGGACACTGATGAACTTCTCAGGCGCTATCAGACAGGAGAGAGAAATTTCACACAGGTTTGCCTGCATTCAGTTAATCTGAGTGAAGTATGTTTAGCTGGGATTAACTTAGGTAGCGCCAGCTTAGTAAATGTCACTTTATCTCATTCCAATTTAAGTGGTGCCAACCTCATAGAAGCAAACTTGGCATTATCTTGTCTTTGGCGAACTAACTTCAGTGGTGCCAGACTAATTTGGACAAACCTCAAAGCAGCTAACTTAATTCGCGCCAACTTGAGTAACGTAGACTTACACAAAGCATCTCTACAAAAATCAGACCTACGTTTAGCTAATTTACACAATGCTGACCTCAGTGGCGCAGATTTAAGTGGTGCAGATTTGAGTTACGCCAACCTCTGTGGTGCTAACTTAGCAGGAGCCAATCTTAAAGGCGCAAACCTCACAGGAGCTAACTTGAGCCAAGCCGACTTGAGTTATGCCGAGCTTCATAAAACCATCTTGTACAAAGCTAATCTCAGTGATGTTGACTTGTCACAAGTTAACTTGAAAAAAGTTGATTTATGTGAAGTGCTGGCTAGTCAATGACTGCTGAAATGTCAGTTGATATCAAGAAAGAAACTGGGGTTTGATGGTGCGGACAAGCTTAATGAAAATAAGCGATCGCTTTCTCTGACTTGGTGAAGCGATCGCTTGGATTGTATACTGGCAGATACGAAAATATTTGAAAAAGTACGCAAAAAATTCAGTATCTTTTGATAGCTTAGAACAAAAAGGTTATTGACTGACCCTGAAACGGTAGTGAAATTGTCAACTTGTAAATCGATATTGATAGATGCGCCCTTGATATGGGCATCAAGTTATTGGCTTATACCGATTGGAAAAATGATTGTGAAGAATTGAAGCTCTTTTCGACTTTCGCGTAGCGGTACTAGCTGTTAGCTTTTTTCAAAGAACGGCGACGAGTGTTGAGTACACCAATTGCACCGATACCAACTAAGGCTAAGGTTGCGGAAGGTTCTGGAACACTCACACCTGTTAATGCAGAAGCATTTTTAGAACCAATATCTACGGCAAAAACGACATCATTATAATCTTTATCGCCGCCACCCCATAAATCTTCATAACCTAAAACCAAGAAGTTTTTGTACACATAAGTCATTACGTGCTGCAAACCATCTGGGTTAGTAGCTTCATTTAAGCCAAATACGCCTTTAACAGTTTGCCCTTGTTGGTTTTTGCCGGAGATACCACCATTGATATCATTAGAATGCAATAAGAAATCAAGTGTAGTACCAGCTTGGAATTTACCTAAGCTAACCCAGTCACCAATATTTAATGGGCTGTCTTGTTGGGTTTTATTAGCTAAAGCATTGTTAGGATTTGCACAAAACTCGTTAAAATTTTGAAAAGCACTATCTTTGGTGCTACAAGATGTATCGCCGAAGATTTTGCCTGTGGTGACAGTATTACCAGAAGTGGCTTTAAAATCTAAACGGTTGCGATAACCACCAGCAGTTTCACCAATAAAGAATACTTTAGTGTCGTGAGCATATTTCAGTGTCAGTTGAGATAAATCAACTTTATGCGCTCCAATTGTCTCAGGTGCTAAGTAACGAGATTCTTTACCCACGAAATCTTTAAAGTCTTGGATATTATCTTTAAAATCAGCCGGGGCTTCATTTCTGCTTTGGATGTTAACCGCATTTGCTGGTGTAGCAGATACCCACAAACCAGTTACTAAAGTTGTTGCAGCGAGTAATTTAGTGAACAATGAACTTTTCATAGCTTGCCTTTTTAGAATCATGAATCCATTTGTAAAAGATTGGCTATGAATGCGTCCAGTTTATTTTAGTAACTTGTTCGATTTTTTATATTGAAAGCATTTAATAAAAACTCATTACAAAACTTATGTATATACACTGGAAATCCAATCATCAACCTTAATTATTGCAAGTGATTTTTAAAGGAATAATTACTGAACAAATACGAAAGTAAAAGTACGCAAATGCAATGTTTATTCATCCGCAAGCATTGATAAATCAAGCTAGTTTCTACTTTTTTCCTCACCAGGCAATTTACTACTTTAGTGGGAAAGCTGTAGAGATTGCGGATGAAAGCAAAAGGTTTTTTAGTGATTTCGCGGTTCTGGTTGAGTTTCATTTTCAGACTTCAATTGAGTGTGACCACAACAATCTTGCTGTTTTATGTCGGATGGTGCAATTTCTGGTACTGGGTCGTAACCGCCAGGATGAAATGGATGACAACGCAAGATGCGGCGAGTAGCCATCCAACCACCGCGCACTACTCCAAACCTCTCAATTGCTTGAATGGCATACATAGAACAAGTTGGCTGAAAGCGACAAGTAGGGGGAAACAACGGCGAGATAAACATTCTGTAACCCCGAATTAACCAAATAAATAATATTTTCATTCCTGCTGCCCAAATCTTATAAATTAGAAACAAGGGTAAAAACTGTCTAGTGTGTAAGATCCTTGTTAACTCTGATTCCTGCTTTAACGTCAATTCCAACTTTGTGGCTGCAAATTACCATAGTTGCAGTTTGGGTGTTGCTTATCCTCCTAGTTTCATGGGTGGTAAGTCGCTTTACTGATGATTCAGAAATAGTTAGAAAAATCGTGCATATTGGCACTGGTAATGTGATTTTACTGGCTTGGTGGCTAGATATTCCGGCGAGTGTAGGCATTACAGCTTCGATTGTAGCGAGTATTGTGACCTTGTTATCTTATCGATTGCCAATTCTGCCGGGGATTAACAGTGTGGGTCGCCAAAGTTTAGGAACGTTTTTTTATGCTGTGAGTTTTGGCATTTTAGTTGGGTGCTTCTGGTATTTGCAACAACCCCAATACGCTGCAATTGGCATTATGGTAATGACTTGGGGAGATGGTTTAGCAGCGTTAGTTGGTCAACGTTTTGGTCAACATAAGTATAAAGTTTTTGGGGCAAGTAAAAGCTGGGAAGGCTCTTTAACAATGACCTTAGTCAGCTACATCGTGAGTAGTTTGATTTTGCTGGGTGTGCAGGGAAATATCTGGCAGATTTGGGTGGTATCATTGGCTGTGGCGATCGCCGCTACTGGTTTAGAAGCTATTTCCTTTTTGGGTGTTGATAATTTAACCGTCCCTTTAGGTAGTGCTGGTCTAGCTTTTGTATTAGTGCAACTATTATTAGCTAACTAAACTTTATTAGCTAAAAAAATAGAATTATTCCGCAAGATTCACTATTGTTACTCGGAGAATACTAGGATATCTGGAACACATAAAAGATTTTTTTATATCTGCTGCTAGTAGTAAAACTAAAGTTGTGATTTCTATCTGTAGATTTATGATTTCCTGAAAAACAGTGCTTATAGTTGGGTACTTAGGTGGTCAATCCACCAGACTTAAGTGAGGCTAACAATCATGTCACATCCAATATTTTTATCAAAGTTGTTGATTGAGTTATCAAATCAACGACAGGAATTAGTTGCTAGTAGTATAGAATTTGAGTTGGCTGGTAGTGGTTTTGCCAACTGCAATATTGGCTAGAAGTAGGATGTAGAAATAATAAAACCATCAACTTCTACTGATTTGCAATTTTTTGAATAATTCACATAGTATTGCAGAATCTAACTTGCTCAAAGGTTGAATATGACACAGCCATTAGCAGCGATGCTGTGGTTATAGCACAATACAGTTCAGTTAAGACTAAAAAGCAATTCTGGTGTAGGTTGGGTGGAGGAACGGAACCCAACAGAGTCTTGAGAATGTTGGGTTACGCTATCGCTACACCCAACCTACTATTCTCTTAACTGTAGTTACAGCACTTTTGAAGTAAGTGAGGTACACCATAAATATTAAGTAATGAGTAATAAGTAGTGAGTAATAAGTAAATTCCTTACTCATTACTTCTTATTCATTACTCCTTACTTTTGTCAATGATTTTGACCAAATTAAGAAGAGGGGAGAGGAGATAGTTATTACTCGCTCAACGTAAGTGAGGTCTTTGAGGGAGTCGAGTCTTCTCCTCTGTTTTCTCTCTGCGTTGCCGACGTTAGAGATATGAGAAAAGTTATGGTTGTGCTTGCTTGTCACACACTTTTCTCGTCCCCCATAACTAATTATAAAAGATTATTGGGGATGATGTTTTCTGTCTTTGAGAAAGGTAATTAATAAAATAATGGCTCAAAGCGATCGCCTCAGAGGCAAACTCTACAATTTGCTTGGTATTTCGCTAGTTTTGTCAGGCAAAATCCCCGTTATTTTGTCTAACTTTTGATAGTTCTACATATAAATTTCTCAAATAAGGTGCAGTACAGTGAATTTCTTACGCGCTCAGGAAAACTATGCTGATAATAGTTTTAATGACCTGAATCCAGAACAACTCCCTGTATTTGATGTCAATGAATTTCTTCCCAGCATTGGTAAATGGATTGGTGTTGCTGGGAGTGTAATGATTAGTATTTTTGTGCTGGGAGTAACTTTATCTGCGATTCTCAAATACAATGTCACAGTTAAAGTTCCGGCAACAATTCGACCTTTAGGGGAACTTAAAGTTGTGGAGTCGGCGATTACTGGAACTGTGGAGAAAATTGAGGCGACAGATAATCAAATAATCAAACAAGGACAAGCGATCGCCTACCTGGATGATGGACGGCTTCAGAATCAAAAAAG
Organism: Nostoc sp. FACHB-190; assembly: GCF_014696905.1. Lineage (NCBI taxonomy): Bacteria > Bacillati > Cyanobacteriota > Cyanophyceae > Nostocales > Nostocaceae > Nostoc > Nostoc sp. FACHB-190. The sequence goes on along the minus strand of NZ_JACJQW010000001.1, from coordinate 259,244 downwards.
TCAGCTACAAAATACAATTCAAAAAAGTAAATTACAACTGAGTCAAATTGATGCACAACTAAGTCAAATTAATATGCAACTGGCGGCGCAAACTGAATTAATGAACCAGACGATTTTAGCGGCGCAAGCAGATTTAAGTGGGACTGAACGCAACTATCAAGACCAGCGAATTAAAGCTTTAGCGGAAATGACACAAGCAGAATCGGCGTTAACGATCGCAAAATTACAAAAAGACAGATTACGGCGCGAAAAACTCCTAACTACGACTGTACAAGAAACCGAAGCCGCCTTGACATTAGCCAGAGTCCAACGCGATCGCTTGCAGCGCGAAAAATTATTCCAATCAACGGTGCAGGAAGCAGAAACCGCCTTGAATATAGCGCAAAAACAAAAAGATAGATTATTACAAGAGCAACTTTTAACAATTACTGTGCAAGAAGCCGAAGCCGCTTTGCAAATGGCCAAGTTACAACGCGATCGCCTACAACCAATAGTCGCACTAGGAGCCGTTTCACTCAATTTATTTGAGGAAAAAATTCAAGCCGTCAAATCTGCGGAAGCTAGGTTAGCAGAAGCCAAAGCCAATACGAAAAATCTTGTGGAAGAAAAAGAACAAGCGGTGATTTCGGCAAAAGCGAAACTCGCACAAGCTCAAGAAAACGCGAAAAATAGCCTAGAAGAAAAACAATTGGCAGTCAAAGCAGCCGAAACGAAGTTAGAACAAGCCAAAGCCAATGCTAAAAATAGTTTAGAAGAAAAAGCCCAAGCCCTCACAGTTGCCCAAACAAACTTAATCAAGGCGAAAACTGCTATTAATCCGACGGATTCGCCTGTAGCTGTTGCACTTGCACGCATTCAGCAAGAACAGGCGAAGAAACAAGCAGATTTAGCGGCGTTGAAAAAAGAAAGAGAAACTTTACTCCAGCAGCGCCTAGAATTTCAAAAGCAAGTAGATAGAACGCAAAAAGAACTGCAACAAACCGAAAATGATTTAAATAAAACGGTGATTCGCGCACCGAGTGATGGAATTTTGTTGCAATTTAATTTACGCAACCCTGGACAAGTTGTCCAACCCAGTGAAGCGATCGCGCAGATTGCACCTTTAGATGCAACATTACAAATCAAAGCCAGAGTTCCCGCGCAAGATATCGATAAGGTAAAACCAAATCAACAAGTACAGATGCAGGTTTCTGCTTGTCCTTATCCAGATTACGGCACACTCAAGGGTACTGTGACCACAGTTGCACCCGACGCTTTAGCTGTGGAGAAAAACGCTACATTACCGACTGTGCAAACACCACCAGCTTATGAAGTGACAATTGTACCGCAAACTTTATCTGTTGGGAGGGGCGATCGCCAGTGTCATCTCAAACCGGGAATGGAAGGACGCGCTGATATTATTTCTCGCCAAGAAACTGTTATGCAATTCATTCTGCGAAAAGCCAGATTAATTGCAGATATTTGAGAGAAGTCTGAAGTGTGAAGTCTGAAGTCTGAAAGGAAAGAAAAATACTACTCCCCACTCTCCACTCCCAACTCCCCATTTTTAACAATCATGTTTGGTCTATTCAAATTTAAACACCAAAAAAAATACGAGTGTGTTTTACAATCCAGTGAAGAAGATTGTGGCGCTGCTTGTTTAGTTTCAATTTGCAAACATTACGGACGCTTCTTGAGTATGAGTAAAAGCCGAGAAGCGGTAGGAACTGGACAGTTAGGCACAACTTTACTCGGATTAAAACGCGGTTCTGAGACGTTGGGATTTAATGCTAGAGCCGTTAAAGCTGCACCGGCAATTATGGATAGAATTACAGAAATCCACTTACCCGCCATTATCCATTGGCATGGTTATCACTGGGTTGTGCTGTACGGTAAGCGGGGGAAAAAGTATGTAATTGGTGATCCGGCTACAGGCTTACGTTATATTAGCCGCGAAGAATTAGCTATTGCTTGGAATGGGGTGATGCTCTTACTAGAGCCTGATTTAACGCGGTTTTTTGTGCAGTTTCAAGAAGAACCAAAGCAGGGTTTTGGTAGGTTTTTTCAGCGTGTATTGCCTTATCGAAATTTATTAAGTCAGGTATTACTCATTAATATTGTTTTAGGTGTGTTGGCGCTTGGTAGTCCGGTTTTACTACAACTTTTAACAGATGATGTTTTAGTGAGAGGAGATACTCAATTACTAGTTGTAATTATCTCAGCCGTTGTGATTACCAGCTTATTTAGTAGTAGTTTGCAGGCTGTACAGTCAATGATGATTGCTCATTTTGGTCAACGCTTGCAATTAGGATTGGTAATGGAATTTGCTCGAAAAATTCTTCAGTTACCTTTGAGTTATTATGAATCGCGCCGCAGTGGGGAAATTTCTAGTCGATTGCGCGATATTGATGAAATTAATCAGTTAGTATCGCAAATCGTCATTTTATTACCCAGTCAGTTTTTTATTGCAGTAATTTCTTTCAGCATCATGCTGTTTTATAGTTGGACTCTCACATTGGCAGTTATCGTAGTTGCTTTATTAATGACTGTATCTACTTTACCTTTTTTGCCAATTCTTCAGCAAAAAACTCGCAGTTTGTTGGTTTTGGGGGCAGAAAATCAAGGTGTGTTAGTAGAAACGTTTAAAGGCGCACAGGTAATTAAAACGACGAATGCTGCTCCTCAATTTTGGGATGAATTTCAAAGCCGTTTTGGTCGGTTGGCACATTTAACTTTTAGCACTATTCAAATTGGGATTATTAACGGAACTGTTGCAAGATTAATTTCTACTATTGGTGGAGTAGTTTTATTAGGTTTGGGTAGTATTTTAGTGATTCAAGGACAGTTAAGCATTGGTCAAATCTTGGCTTTTAATGTTTTACAAGTCAATGTTTTTAATTTAATTAACTCTTTGGTTGGATTTGGAGATGAATATTTCCGATCGCAAACTGCCGTGTCTCGGCTTTTAGAAGTAATTGAAGCAACACCAGAAGTCATTGGTGGAAGTCAAAAACCAACTGTGCAAATCCCGGCTGATGCTGATATTCGGTTTTCTCAAGTCACTTTTCATCATGCGGGGAGAGTTGATTTATTAGAAGAATTTTCGTTAAAACTTCCTGGTGGTAATGTGATTGCTTTAATTGGTAAATCAGGTTGTGGAAAAAGTTCTTTAGCAAAACTCATTGCGGGTTTGTATGAGTTAAATTCAGGAAATATCCGCATTGGTTTTTATAACATTCAAGATATTGCGCTGGATTGTTTACGCCAACAAGTAGTTTATGTACCGCAAGAACCACATTTTTGGAGTCGTTCAATTGTGGATAATTTTCGCTTAGGGACTCCCTATATTTCCTTTGAGGAAATTGTCAAAGCTTGCCAGATTGCGGATGCAGATAATTTTATTAGTCAATTACCGAATAATTATCAAACTGTATTAGGAGAATTTGGTGCAAATCTTTCTGGGGGACAACGCCAAAGATTAGCGATCGCTAGAGGTATTCTCACCAATCCACCTATACTAATCTTAGACGAAGCTACAGCCGGACTTGACCCTGTAAGCGAAGCACAAGTGTTAGATCAGTTGTTAGCATCCCGCAAAGGTAAAACCACAATTTTGATTACTCATCGCCCTAGTGTTGTTCATCGTGCTGACTGGATTGTGATGTTAGATAAAGGTCAAGTGCAGTTACAAGGAACGCTTGAAACATTTCTCTCTCAACAAGGAGAACATTTGAAGTTTTTATCTTTTTAAGATAATTGACTAATTTGTAATTTGTAATTTACATATTTTGTACTTAGCTTCCAATACAGTTTGGTTAACGTTTTAGTATTTTGATATCCCCCCAAACCCCCCTTAAAAAAGGGGGGCTGAAAATCATCTTTTACCCCCTTTCCAAGGCAGGACTGTTTCATTCTAAAAAGGAAAAAAGTAATTTAATATCATGGGCGCAATGCCGTATTGCTCTGGTGAGGGAATCAAAACCATTGTGACGCAAGAGGTTAATCACAAAACTGCGGACAATTGAGAAGTTAGCAGCAGCATAGCCATCAATCATTTGGGAAGAGTCTTCATCAAAAACAACATCCTTAATCCAATGCAATCGATTTTCAATACCCCAATGACCACGAATACCTTGGGCAAAATCCGATGCGGGAAGAGCCAGCGAACTAATATAGTAGGCGGTTTCCTGATAAGGTTTGCCAGCACGAGTCCCAAATCGTTCAACTCGAACAAGAGATTTTAACCCAACCCAGTCAGTTGAAATATTTTCCAAGTTGTCAAACACACTAACTCGACGTTGAGTCAGGCGATCGCTAACTCGCTCTATAGTTGTATTGGTACTGGTTGGTGGGGACAGTTTGATATTTTTTCGGATCTGATTGTAGAGATGAGGCTGGTTTGCTTTGACGGCGATGACATAATCATTGCCACTATCTATGATTTGTTTCACAGTTTTTTTTGACAGTGAAGTGCATCAAAACTAAAAACGACACCGTTTAAATCTAATGCTGCAATCAAATTTTGTACTGTGGTGATTTCGCTGGTTTGCTTATTATTCATTGGTTGCAACCCAACACTCAGTCCTTTTTTACTACTAAATAACGAAACTATACTAATAAATGATTGGTAAGCCTGACTATAATCTGTCACTGTCGATTTGATACTTTTTCCATCTATTGCTAACCATTCCGATTCATCTAGTTGTACGTATTGATTTGCCCAATTGTTAAATATTTGTGTCAACGCCTCAAAATTCACCCGCATCATTACACGTCGAATCGTTGAATATGAGGGAACTCTTGATAGAGGTATCGACAGTACTTCTGCTAGACAGTTTTTATGACGTTTGACAAAATCTCCTAAACTTCGATATCCTTTACATCCACTCATTGTTCCCATGATGACAAACAACAACACCAGCCACAGAGCATATCTTTGCCCCTGTTGAGTCCGAAAATCTGGTACTTTTTTGAGTTCTGTGATTAAGCTGGTAGTCATTAGCACCCTGATTTAATACTGTTATCATCCTGATTCAACCATTTTTCTTTTGAGAATGAAACAGTCCTGCCTTAAAAAGGGGGTCGCCGTAGGCGCTTTCAAGGGCAGGTTTTTAAACCTTCGATAAATAGTTGAGAATATTCTCAATTATGAAACGTAGTTTTAACTGTTCAGACAATAATTTTGGTTTTAAAAGCCCAAAAATTTGTCTAATAAAAAAAGCCTGCCCTTGAAAGCGCCGTAGGCGGGGGATCTTAACCGAACCTTATTGACTTAGCTCCGATAAATGGAAGTCGTGTTAATTATCAATTGTGGCGTAAACCATATCCTAAAAATCATCAACATTTTCATATTTATAACTTCTTTAAGGGGTCGGGAGTATGGTAATTTAATTTATGAGCTTTTACTGGCTTTTTAAATATTTTTAATCCTAAAGAATGAGTTAGCAAATAAAAAGCTACGACTAAAGAATAATTTATTAAAAGACAAAACAACTAATAATAAAGGCATAGGTTTTATATACCTATAAACTTAAGTGAGGTAAAAAATTATGTCAAATAAATTCATTACATCTAATTTAGTTGTTGACTTATCAACAGCAGAACAGCAGTTATTATCTGGTGGACAAGGTACTGGAACAACATCAGATAGTCAGCCAACATACGGTGGACAACCTTCAGGCGGTCAATCAAGATATCCATCAAGTGGGTATAACTATCCTACCTACATTTGTCGTCCGGTTTACGGCAATGAAAGCGGCGAGAAGGATGATTAATGAATACTGAAAGTTAAGCTTAACTTAGGGTAATTACCCAAAACTTAAAGATTGTTATTTTAGCTCAGTGCGATCGCTACACTGAGTTTTTTACATTGTTAACAAAAAACTATTACGTAATCTTACCACTTTTAAAAGCGTCCAAACTATACTGGTGAGGCTGACAAACATAGCTCTGATGCTTGAGCAATTTATGATCGCACTGGAAGGGTACAAAATTTTAAGAGAACTGTATGATAGCCCTCGTTCTCAGGTGTATCAGGGATACCGAGAGTCCGATCGCCAACCAGTCGTGCTGAAATTATTGCGGGAGGAATATCCTACCCCAGAAGCGATCGCTCGGTTTAAACTCGAATACGAACTGACACGCCGCTTTCAGGTTCCGGGAATTATCCAAGCTTACAGCATCGAAAAATATCAAAATACCTTAGTCTTAGTTTTAGAAGATTTTGGTGGACAACCTCTGCGGAGTTGGCTAACTCAAAATCCCTTGGCGCTGGAAAATTTTCTGCACATTGCAATTCAAGTAGCAGCAGCTTTAGGTGCAATTCACCAGCAACAAATTATTCATAAAGATATTAATCCTGGCAATATTTTGCTAAATCCCCAAACGCGCCAAACCAAAATTATTGATTTTGGGATTGCAACGCTGTTGTCGAAAGAAAATCCGACTGTACTGAACCTAAATATTTTAGAAGGAACCTTGGCTTATATTTCGCCAGAACAAACAGGAAGAATGAATCGGGCGATTGATTATCGCAGTGATTTTTATTCTTTGGGGGTGACGTTTTACGAACTGCTGACGCAACAATTACCCTTTATTAGCGAAGATCCTGTAGAACTTGTCCACAGTCATATTGCCAAACAAGCGATTCCGCCCCATAAAATTAATTCGGCAATTCCGGTAGTTATTTCGCAATTAGTGATGAAATTACTCGAAAAGACTGCGGAAGAAAGATATCAAAGCGCCTTTGGTTTACAAGCAGATTTACAACAATGCTTAGATTTATTGACAACAACAGGAGCAATTTCACCCTTTGAACTAGGAAAAAAAGATAGTTCTGATAGATTTCAAATTTCCCAAAAACTTTACGGTAGGGAACAAGAAGTTACCGACTTATTAATAGCTTTTGAACGGGCTAGTCGTGGACAAAGCGAAGTGATGTTGATTGCCGGTTACTCTGGAATTGGTAAATCAGCTTTAGTGCAGGAGATTTACAAACCAATTACGCAAAAACGGGGATATTTCATCTCAGGAAAGTTTGACCAATTTCAACGTAATATTCCCTACAGTTCCTTAATTCAAGCCTTCACAGCTTTAATTCGTCAACTATTAACGGCAACAGAAACAGAAATCAATATTTGGCGGGAAAAATTATTAACTGCTTTGGGTGACAATGGTCAAGTTATTATTGATGTCATTTCCGAAGTAGAACTGATTATTGGTAAGCAACCGCCTGTAGTAGAATTACTACCCCAAGAAGCTGAGAACCGCTTTAATTTAGTATTACAAAACTTTATTACTGTTTTTACTCAAAAAGAACATCCTATAGTCATTTTTTTGGATGATTTGCAGTGGGCGGATGTTGCATCTTTACAGTTAATTGAATTATTGATGAGTCAGTTAGATAGTAAATACTTATTGCTGATCGGGGCGTATCGAGATCATGAAGTAGATGCAACTCATCCTTTGCGGAGTGCGATCGCTACTTTAACAACAGCCGGGGTCACAATTAATGAAATTGCCTTAACACCCTTAGAATTGCCGCAAATTCATGCACTGCTGAGTGATACATTCAATAGTCATGATTGGGATAAATTAACTCCCCTGGCACAATTATTACAGCAAAAAACCAACGGCAATCCTTTCTTTATGAATGAGTTTCTCAAGTCGCTGTATACAGAAGGATTGCTGCAATTTGATGTGCTGCGCCGGGAATGGGATTGGCAACTCAGCCAAATTCAGGCGGCGCAAATTACCGATAATGTTGTGGAATTAATGGCAGGTAAAATTCAAAAACTGCCAATTAATTCTCAGCAAGTTTTACAGTTAGCATCTTGTATTGGCAATCAATTTGATTTAAAAACATTAGCCATTGTCCAAGAAAAATCTCTACCAGAAACAGCCGCCGAGTTATGGGAAGCGGTAGAAATGGGGCTAATTTTTCCCCAAGGTAACGACTATCAATTATTACAAGTAGGCGATCGCGAAGTTGCCGCCAACTTAACAAATTTAGATATCGTCTATAAATTCTTACACGATCGCGTCCAACAAGCAGCCTATTCACTCATTCCTCCCAGAGAAAAACAAGCAGTGCATCTGCAAATTGGGCAATTGTTATTGCAGAATATTACTATTGCAGAACAAGAAGAAAAGATTTTTGACATTGTTAACCAATTAAATTTCGGTTGGGAATTAATTACAGATGCACAACAGCGACAACAATTAGCCCAGTTAAACTTAACAGCCGGAAACAAAGCAAAAGCTTCCGCCGCCTACGAACCTGCTTTGCAATATTTAAAAACAGGAATTAATTGTTTAACAGCAACAAGTTGGCAACAGCAATATTCTCTGACTTTATCTCTGCACGAAGCGACTGTAGAAGCTGCTTATTTGGCTGGGGCGTTTGAATATATGGATGAATTAATTGAGGTGGTGTTACGTCACACTCAAACCACAATTGATCAAGTCCAAGTTTATGCCATTAAAATTCAATCTCTTGTCGCCAGAGATGAATTATTAACAGCCGTAAAATTAGGTTTGCAAGTTCTCAAACTTTTGGGAATCCCTTTAGCAGCTAATCCTGGACAATTGCAAATTTTGTTGGGACTATTAAAAACAAAACTCGCCTTAGCTGGTAGACAAGTACAAAATTTAGCTGATTTACCTCAACTAACTAATCCGACTAAGTTAGCTGCAATTCATATTTTATCTAGTATTGCTTCTTCAACTTATTTAGCAGCGCCAAACTTATTTCCTTTAACTGTGTTTAAACAAGTGGAACTTTCCGCCATACATGGCAATACGCCAGAGTCAGCTTTTGCTTACGCTACTTACGGCTTGATTTTGTGTGGCGTTGTCGGAGATTTAACAGGAGGATATGAGTTTGGTGAGTTGGCATTAAAACTAATAGAACGCTTCAATGCCAAAAATATGCAAGCTAGAGTATTGTTTGTGGTGAATAGTTTTGTGCGTCACTGGCGAGAACCAATTGCTAATACCTTACCTGCATTGCAAATTGCTTTTCAAGTAGGCCGAGATACCGGGGATACAGAGTATGCGTCTTTTTCGGCAAATGTTGGCACCAGTCATAGTTATTTTTGTGGTCAAGATTTAAAAGAAGTAGATCAAAGTTTAGCTAATTATTTAGAAGTAATTCAGAAGTTTAAGAAAAAGCCAGTTTTAGATTTAATTAAAATTTATCGGCAGGCGATCGCTAATTTGCAGGGTAAAAATGCCAATCCCTGTGAGTTGGTAGGGGAATTTTACAATATCACAACCAGCTTACACCTACACATTGAGACAAATTACCGCACAGCAACTTTTACTGTCTACACTCATTTATTGACATTGAATTATTGGTTTGAAGATTACCAAACTGCTTGGCAAAATGCCGAACTAGCAATTCCTTATATAGATGCTGTAGTGGCGTTATTTATCATTGGTTGGTTTTATTTTTATGATTCTTTAGTGCGGTTAGCCTTAGTAACAAATAGCAACTTAACAGAACGGCAAACATTCCTCAAACAAGTTACAGCCAATATCAAAAAGCTAAAAACTTGGGCGCAGTCTGCACCGAGTAATTACAGCCATAAATTAGCCTTAGTCGAAGCAGAATGGCATCGAGTCCATGATGAAACAGCAGAAGCGATCGCTTGTTATGATCGTGCCATTAATTTAGCTCAAGAAAACAACTATCCTAACGAAGCGGCGTTAGCCAATGAACTTGCAGCCAAGTTTTATCTCGCCCAAAATAAACAGAAAGTTGCCCAAGGATATATGCAGGATGCTGCTTATCTTTATTTACAATGGGGCGCAACTGCAAAAGTTAAACATCTAGAAAATCAATATCCCCAATTATTAAGCCGCAAGTTAGAAAGAATTACTAGTCCTCATCTTTCTACTAAAAGTACCAACGCTAGTAGTGTTACAAGTACCAGTGGTTCTGCTTCCCTGGATTTAGTCACAGTGATGAAAGCTTCCCAAGCTTTATCAGGAGAAATTCAGCTAGATAAACTGCTGACTAATTTAATGCAAATTTTAATGGAAAATGCCGGAGCGCAACAGGGATGTTTACTATTAGAAACTAAAGGCAAGTTTTTAATTGAAGCCCAAGGTACAGTTGAAAAAAATAACATTCAAGTCTTAAAATCATTGCCGATAGAAAATAGTTCAATGCTGTCTGTGGCAATTGTCAATTATGTCATCCGCACTAAAACAAGTGTAGTGTTGAATGATGCCACGCGCAAAGGTGAGTTTATCCGTGATCCTTATATTCGCCAATTTCAACCGCGATCGCTTTTATGTGCGCCTTTAATTAATCAAGGCAAACTCACTGGTATCATCTATTTAGAAAATAACTTGACCACAGGCGCATTCACCCCTGATCGTTTAGAGTTACTTAACTTACTTTCAACGCAAGCAGCAATTTCTCTGGAAAACGCCCGTTTATACACCGACTTAGCCGCCTTAAACCAAGCCTACGAACGCTTTGTTCCCCGTCAATTTCTGCAATTCCTGAACAAACAAAGCATTGTTGATGTGCAGTTGGGTGATCAAGTCCAACAGGAAATGTCAGTTTTATTTACCGATATTCGCTCATTCACCACTTTATCAGAAACGTTAACCCCCGCCGAAAACTTTCAATTTATCAACTCATATTTGAGTTGTATGGAACCAATAATTATTCAACATAATGGTTTTATTGATAAATATATTGGCGATGCGATTATGGCTTTATTTGCTGGTAATGCTGATGATGCAGTGCAAGCCGGCATTGCGATGTTACAAGCTTTAGTCACTTACAATCAAGAACGGCAAACTCAAGGTCAAACCCCAATTCAAATTGGTATTGGGATTAACACTGGTTCCCTGATTTTAGGCACAGTCGGCGGCTTTAATCGCATGGATGGCACAGTCATTAGTGATGCGGTAAATTTAGCCTCAAGAATAGAAGGCTTAACCAAAACCTTTAACACACCACTATTAATTACAGACCAAACATTTCAACGGTTGAAAAATTGCGATCGCTCTGATATTCGCATAGTTGGACAAGTAAAAGTCAAAGGTAAAATCACAGCCGTCACCGTCCATGAAGTATTTACCGCCGATGTTCCTGAAATCCGCCAAGGTAAACTAGCAACCACCGAATTATTTAACACTGCCCTTAAGCTTTACCAAACCCAACAATTTACCTTAGCCGCCCAACATTTTCAAGATTGTTTACAACAAAATCCCTTAGATCAAGTCGCGCGAATTTATCTCAATCTTTGTCAGTCAGAGTTGCGATTATCAACTATTTTCACGGAAGAGATTAAATTGTGAAAATACATCTTGCGTTATTGAGCAAATTTAAACTAATATCCAATAACTTCTACTTTGAGTAAATTTAATCCGAAATGCACAATTGGCGCTAAACTAGTTTAGCTGTTATTAAGAAATGATTTGACTAACTTTGTCATTATTAGGGGCTATCTAAAGCTTAAATGAGAGGTATAATTTGGCAATTCTTTCAGATGAATGGATAGAAAATAGTTTACAAAAAAGTGAGCGTCCTTCTCCAGATGCTCCAGTTCAGCAAGAATTATGCGACCTTCTTATTCAACGCTGCTTTGAACATTCTACAAACTTAGCTATCAGAAAAGGACTTTTATTAGCTGCTGCTTTTGATCTACTCATAGCAGCAGAATATTATTGTGCTGTTACGCATAGTAAATGGCTTTACAGTCCAGGTAGGCAGCCTCGTATTTTCTTCCATTACACTAACTGTTGCCCACGTTCAGCTTTAAAAAATGAATTTCACTTTCATCCTTCTCAAAAACCACTATCAGGAAAAATTGGCACAGCTACCGCTAAATTACTTGTGATATTTATTCAAACTATTTTTAGATATTTAAATTACGATGAAGAGGTTCGTAGGGGACGGGAGCCAGTAGATATAATAATTGTTAATAGGAGTATAAAATCAATACTTTTTGCTGAAGTTAAAGCATCTCCATTGCTGACACCTCCTATTTCCGTGATTTCTCAAATTCTTACTGATGAAGAGGAGGGAGAAGCTGTTGAGAGAGGTTTTGGTACTGTAGATAACACTAGTTTTTTTGATCTGCCTTTAGAAATATTTATACCTAAACAAGAAAGTGATGGTGAATGGTCGGAAAATTATTACCCAATTGGGAAAAGGCACGATATACAAGATAAAAATTGGGGGTTTCGAGGTCTTATCTCATTGCTTAATAATTCACCAGACTTCTTTTTATGTTACGTTAATTTCTGGATTAGTGCTTTTAATGCGTATTATCCTAAAGATCGTAAGAGTATTTTTTGGCTTACTAATGCTTGTGGAGTTCCTTCTCCGAGACCATCACAATGGCCTACTGGGAAAAAAGGTGAGGGTCAGAGTCCTGAGTCAATATCCGACTCAAAAACAAGTGTAGGGATGGATAGAACAGATGATATCAAAAAAGGCATTTATCAAGTAATCAAATTGGGCGCAGAAGGAAAACCAAATATTAAAGAGTGGAATTACAAAATAGGACTGATTTCTAACATTCATGCCTATCGACATTTTGGTGAGTATCTTGAACCTCTAAAAGATATTGTTTGGACTCTTGATACAACTAAAAAAGCAAAAAAAATTGGTGATCTACCAGAAGACCAAGAACTGTATAATTTGTTCGATGGAATTATATCTCTTACGGATTTGGTAGCACGTGATGAATGGATTGAAAGCTTGTTCGCTCCTATTATGAAATAAATATATTTTTATATGACAATTCTATTTTGTAAACTTAGAAACAATATTTTCGTTGAATCTGATATTTTTTTGGCAGAAAGGGAACTTAAATCATTCTTTAAAGTTTCAATTCCAATTTATAATTCACAAGAGTTACCTAAACACATTAACCTTCCTCCATCCTGCGCTCAAATCTATATTCGTGAAGATGGAATTATTGGTTATGTTGTCAGGGAAATGGATACTCCGATTGTTGAAATAGTAAAGCAATTAAGTTTTATCCAGGAAATTTGGTGTCCTTATGATTGTATGGATTTGATACAGCTTCCTCCTGCCTCTTGGTGGATTAAATGCAAGCAATCGAACACCGAAATGATAGTTATGCTTCCTCTTATGGCAGCAGGCGAAATTTTGACTAACTCTCCGACAAAACTAGTATCAGAAAATGACATTAATGAATTAGTTAAAACAATAGCGTCTTGTGAAAAAAATACTAAATCAAATTGGTATAAATCTCTCATTCGGAGGAACACATCAACTCCTTATGTACATAATTTGCATAAGTATAAAGCTAAGTTTTTTCCTCGAATGATTCGGTCATTTCTTGTGTCTATTGCTAAACAAGCCCCTCGAACAAAAGATGGTAAAGTAAAAATCATTGATCCTTTTGTTGGCAGTGGAACAGCTTTGGTCGAGGCTTCTCTACTCAATTTTGACTCAATTGGCATAGACATAGATAAGCTCTCTTGCTTAATATCTCAATCTAAATTAACAACGCTTGTACAACATATTAAAATAGAACAAATTAAGAAGATTATTGATACAGTAGAAAAAAATAAATATCCGTTATTTGATAAAAATATAACAGATAATATTTACTCGTTTCCTCAAAAGATTGCTCTAAAATTTGAGAAAAAAGGAAATCTTGAAGAGAAGAATAAATATGAACAAGAAATTGCATACTGGATAGGAATTATCCAAGATATCGAAGATGAAAATACTAAGCTAGTGGTCAGTATCTGCTTAAGTGATGCACTAAGCAGAAAATTTAATATTAGAATGATGGGAACAGGTGTAGGCCGCTTTGCTCTAGAAATTGGCAAATCTGATATATCCTCAATGGTTACAGCTAATCTTAAGTCTCTTATAAAAACTATTTCTGTTTCTCAGACATTAATTAAGGCTTACAATTTATCATTAGGGAATGTAGAAATTATATGTGACAGTGCAACCAATATTCCCCTACAACCATCGAGTGTTTCCGTTATTTTAACATCTCCTCCTTATCTTCCAGCTTCATCAGGCAGGGAAAATTATTTAGTAAGTAAAGCCATCTCAATAAAAGCTCTTAACTTAATGTCAGATGATGAAATAGAGGCTGCTGAAGTTAAGAGTGTTGGTTCTATGAAGAATAGATATGAACTGATGTTAGATGCAGTTCCAAGTGAAGTTGTGGAACTATACAATTGGCTCAAATCAGATGAGCTTAGATACATAAAGGCAACTCCAACAGTTATATATTATCAGAGTCTTAAAAAAGCTTTGGAAGAAACTTATAGAGTTTTGATGCCAAAGGGAGTAGCTATATATGTAATTGGTAAGGAAAGTATATTTTATAAATACAGTACGAGAGAAGTTATTTATAAGGTAAAATGCGATGAAATATTTTATAAGTTAGCTCAAAGTGTTGGTTTTACCATACAGGAGAAATTTGATATAGAGCTTGATAAAAAAAACAAAAATGCCCGTCCTCGCTCTTTAGATTCATATTATGAATCAGTATTTTTTTTGACTAAAAATTAAATAAGAGCTTTTATTAATTGCGATTTTTAGGATCAAGCTCTTATTGATTCATATTCTGTTTGATAAATGATTTGGTTAGTTGTATGTATTTATACTAAAATATAGTATTGTCTCTGAGGGCTGACCATCACTACTTTCCGCAACGCCCAATTTATTCTCTAAAATAGAGGTAGGTAAAAGCGTCAGATTACCAAAAATTTAATTGTGACAACATCTGCTCAAATCCTACCACTAGTCAAAGATCCAGAGCGTCTAGAAAACCGATTAGCTGAAATCCCGCCGGAACCCGGTGTTTATTTTATGCGGGATGGCAGCGATCGCATTATATATATAGGTAAGTCACGGAAATTGCGATCGCGTGTGCGTTCTTATTTTCGTGAAGGTTATACAAAAAGCGAACGCATCGCCACAATGGCGAGACAAGTCACAGAAATTGAGTTTATTGTCACCGACACTGAAGCCGAAGCTTTGGCGTTGGAAGCCAACTTAATTAAGCAGCACCAGCCATACTTTAATGTGCTGCTCAAAGATGATAAAAAATATCCTTACGTTTGCATCACTTGGTCAGAAGACTATCCCCGCATCTTCATTACACGCAAACGTCAACTAGGTAAAGAAAAAGATAAGTTCTACGGCCCTTATACAGATACAGGTTTATTAAGAGAAATCCTCCGCATTAGTAAGCGCATCTTTTCTCTGCGACAACGACCACAACCTTTATTTAAAGACCGTCCCTGTTTGAATTATGACATGGGGCGTTGTCCCGGTGTCTGTCAACAATTGATTTCCCCGTCCGAATATCGCAAAACTGTGCAGAAAGTAGCAATGGTATTCCAAGGTAGAACTCAGGAATTAATTGATATTTTGAGCGAACAAATGCACAAAGCCGCCGAAGCTTTAAACTTTGAATCGGCGGCACGGATACGTGATCAAATTTCTGGGTTAAAATCTCTGACGGCAGATCAAAAAGTATCCTTACCAGATGATACAGTTTCGCGGGATGCCATAGCGTTAGCCGCAGATACACAACACGCCTGCATTCAATTATTTCAAATTCGCGCTGGACAATTAGTCGGACGCTTGGCGTTTGTGGCTGATGCACAAGCTGAATCAGGTGCAATTTTACAACGAGTTTTAGAAGAACATTACCAAACTGCTGACGCGGTGGAAATTCCGACGGAGATTTTGGTACAGCATGAGTTACCCGACACAGAAATATTAGCGGATGTTTTAACTCAGAGGAAGGGTAGAAAAGTCACAATTGTTGCGCCTCAACGCCAAACCAAGGCAGAATTAATTGAGATGGTCGAGCGTAATGCCCAATACGAATTACAAAGAATGCAAAAATTGGGCGATCGCAATACACAAGCCATGCAAGATTTAGCTGATATTCTCGACTTACCAGAATTACCCCACCGCATTGAAGGTTACGACATTTCCCACATCCAAGGTTCCAATGCGGTTGCTTCTCAGGTGGTATTTATTGATGGTTTACCCGCCAAGCAAAATTATCGCCATTACAAAATCAAAAATCCCACCGTCACAATTGGACATTCCGATGATTTTGCCAGTTTAGCAGAAGTCATTCAACGGCGGTTTCGGAAATATAGCGAAGATTCCCAACTACCACGCGCTGGTAATCCTGACTGGCCTGATTTAATTATGATTGATGGCGGTAAAGGTCAGCTATCATCTGTCGTTGGCGTGTTGCAAGAAATGAACTTACTAGAAGACTTGCGGGTTGTGAGTTTGGCAAAACAGCGCGAAGAGATTTTTTTACCGGGAGAGTCGCAACCCTTACCCACCGAAGCAGAACAACCAGGAGTCCAATTACTTAGAAGGTTACGGGATGAAGCCCATCGGTTTGCCGTGAGTTTCCATCGGCAACAACGCAGTGATAAACTAAAGCGATCGCGTTTAGATGAAATCCCCGGCTTAGGACATCATCGCCAAAAGCAACTATTAGGTCATTTTCGCTCAGTCGATTATATCCGCCAAGCTACACCCGCTCAACTCGCCGAAGTTCCGGGAATCGGCCCACGACTAGCACAGGAAATCTACGATTACTTTCATCCCGCGTAAACAAGCTGAATTTCTGTTATTCTTCATTCATTAATCTGCCTAAAATTTCATTCCACTTTTCTTTGTGCATTTTTTGTAGTTCATTATCCGACTCTATCAACTGAGAGTAGCCCTCAATAAAATCACTGATTGACTCGATTAATCTTAAATAATATTTTATTGTCGGGATAATTCCATTCAAAATTACCTGACAACCATGTTCAGATGAAATTTGTGTAATCAATTTATTAATTTCTTCTTGTTCTGATTGCTTAACATCTTTTGCAGCAAAAATATAATATCTTCTAGGATTATATTTAACTATCTTCTCCCTAGCACGATACACAATTTGTAAAGTTATTTCTTGACCATGTTTTACTTCTATCGCTTCAACCAGATGATTATTTTGATTAAATATTTCAATGTCTCCCGCAGTCCTAGAAGTTCTATCGGAAGCTGTATGACTACCTAATTTGCCCAGCTTACAGAAGCTATATCTAGATATTTCCTTAATTAGAATCTGATAAATAGCATAGAAAGCAATCACTGGTAGTTTGGAACCACCTACAGTTGTATAATTATGGTTAAAATGTTCCTCTAAAGCATTAATAACATTTTGTATTGACAACTTCTCTGGATTTGTTAATTTAACAATCTCAACCAAGTTATCATCCTTAGCTGATTTGATAAGTTTCAGCAGCAATTTCAATACATCTTCTGCTTTTTCAGGATGCGTCTGCACAAAATCGATAATATTTAGAAAGGCTATTTTTAAAGATTTAGGGCTTATGTTTCCGTTATAGCTTAATGTGTAAGGGTAAGGTTGTTCAAAAGAACGAGTTAACCAACCACTTTCAGCCATTGCAGGTAAGCCTAACTCGGTTAATGTCGGAGTAATGTATTTTGTATCTATACTTCTTCCAGAAAAACCATCCATCATTTCAGCTTGATGATAGCGAATGTCTTGAGATGGATGTAAAATTTTATGTACCAAAAGAGTTATTAATACTGTGTGAGCAGCTTTTCGTTTAAAGCAATTTCTCGCAACTTCTGTCACATAATGTTGATATTCTTCAGGTAAAATAATTTGATTAATTTCAACCTTAGCTATATCTTGATAAACTTTTAAAAGTTTTTCTCGATGATTCATTCTTAATATTAAAGAGGTAATTCTAGTTGAATAGGTCGCTCAATATGAAAACTTTTATTATGACTAATATTTTTATCGTTTGTTTCTGAATCATGAAAAAACTGTTTCTTAATTTGATTCGCCAATTCATACATGACTGGTATAGCAACAGAATTACCTATTTGCTTATAACACTCTCCTAAATTACTATGAATTTTAAAACTATTAGGGAACCCCATAATTCTATAGCACTCTCTAATAGTTAATTTCCGCACAGCTTTTTCTTCAGGTATATAAATAAAAAATCTACCTGAAGTCTCTTGAGATGGTATTGTTGGATGTACACCTTTAATAGAATATATTCTATTGGGTTGATGATGCACCCTAGATAAATGTTCTGTATTTGGCCTAACACCTGTTTTCCAAATATTTTTATTACGATAACCTACAAAAATTAACCCAGAAGCTTGTTGTTTTGGGTTCTCTATCATTGTGTAATCTTGAGGATTTAAGTACTCAAAATCTCCTGAATTACACAAAAATTCTTTGAGAGTAGGAAACGGATAAGTTTTCTTGAGCAGCTTAAAATCAAATTTTCTATTTCTCGTAGCAACAAATACTACTCTTTCTCTATTTTGTGGCAAACCAAAATCTTTAGAGTTGAGTATTTCGTAATTTACCACATAACCTATATCTTCTAAGGAATATAATATAGTTTCTAATGTTCTTCCTTGATCATGATGTAATATATGCTTAACGTTTTCAAGTACAACAACAGATGGCTTAATATGTTCAATAATTTCGCAAATATGGAAAAATAGAGTACCTCTAGTATCCTGAAACCCTTTTCTTCTGCCACAAATACTAAAAGGTTGGCAAGGAAAGCCTGCTGTCAAAACATCAAAATCAGGTAAACTTTGTATATCTATATTTCTAATATCATCCGCAGGTATATCTCCAAAGTTATTAAAGTAAACTTGTCTACAAGCCTCATTAATCTCACAGGAGAAAACACACTCATATCCAGCTTTTTCAAAAGATAATCTAAAACCTCCAATGCCAGCAAATAAATCAACAAATTTTAGTTTTGTTTCCTCCATAAGATTATGTAAATACTGTTCTAAACGTCTGAGTAAAGCATTATAGCATAATACTATTTTGGATTTGAAATTTTTGATTGTAAGTTAGAGAATATTTTACTGCTGAGATTTTCAGTAATCCGTTTGTCATCATCATTGTTCAAACTTGTGTAAGATAGTGAAAATCTCAGTCAATATAAACTTCGTAAAAGCTTCAAGGTGAAGAAGAGTCGAACTGCATTCTTCTTAATCCGCCTTCAGTTGTACAATCTGCCATTTCACTGAGAAATTCAGGATAATATTCTGTATTTCTAATTAACCAGTCGGCAGTTCTAACTTTAGCATTGCTTTGAAACTTACCTCCAACTGGATAAATTTCATTATTTTTCAGCGCCAAAAAACTTTCAACTCTCCCTGAAACCCTGACATTAGTCTTGTCTTGATAGATTGCTTTAAACCCAGCCATTTTGGTAATAGAAGTACCTTTGTTTAAAGAGCAAGCAGAACCACTCTTGATGTTGGCAGCAATCAATAAGTTATCATTAGTAATAAAAAAGCGCATATTGTTTATTACTAATTCTGTAAATTCAGCACGAGCAGGTAATAAAGCAACAGTCAAACTGGCTAAAGCAATCGGTATGACTAAAAATCTTTTCATTGTCTTCAACATTAAATTCTATGTTTCTAATATCTATAAATTTAGCGATAATGACAATCGTAAGATTAGCGAAATTAAAATCAAGGGAAAATGAACCTTCAGTATATTATTATTAAGTCATTTTCATCTTAGATAAAATCCAAAATCATCTGCGTGCATCCGCGTCCATCTGCGGTTAATTATTTTTTAGTATCTGGCTGCAAATTTAAACCTCACTCTATAACCTATCCCCCATGACGTAAATACAAATAAATCAACAATGCCAAAATTGCCAAAAATAAATTCCATGAAAAACGACTCAGAATAAAACGCCCAATTTCTGGGTAAAAAAACTGTCGCCAACGTAAAGGTTCAAGAACTCTAGCTAACAAAAACAACCCAAAAATAGCATTTCCTCCCAACATCAGTGCAAATAACACTAAACCTCTGTGCCATGAGCGAGAAATTAAGATGATGGGTGGTTGCTTCTGTACCCTTCTTAATAATTTTTCTAACCGCCAAAACATCCACAATAAAAATGGAAATAAACCATAACTGAGAAAGTTAATTGGTACAGCATAGCGCCAAGCAATTGATAAAAAATTCACCAGTGCATGACAAACCACAGAATTGATCAAAGCTGACAAAATTAACTTCTTGTGGTGATGTAATTTGAGATTTGAGGCAAAATAAACTCCTAAAGCATAACCCCAAGGTGCAGAAAACATTGCATGAACTGGTGTACCAATACTCCGGTCAAGAATTGAGGCGGTACCGTGGTAAAGGTAAATCCAGTTTTCTTCGGCGGTAAACCCCAAAGCCACAGCAATGGTAAATAGCAAAATGCTACTGCTGCGGAATCGATATCTGCGTTGGAGATAGATAATGGGGAGAATAACGGCGATGAACTTGCAACCTTCTTCAATGGGGCCGATTTCTATGAGTTGACGTAAGGCTGCGCCAAAAAGCGATCGCTGAATTTGTTGCCAGTTTACAATGGAATTAAATCCCAGTTCCGCCAACCATTGTAAACCCAGGGCAGCACCACCAGAAATTGCCCCGGCTATAAAAAACCACAGCAAACGCAGTAAAGCCGGAGCAAAGACAACACGGTAATAGTAATAACCTAAAAGTAACAGTGGGGGAATTGCCGCCCATAGTATTACAGCTAAATTAGTCACGCACCTTAGCAATTACAGTCCGGTGGCGGGGGCTATTGCTGCTAATTGTAGGACGTTGAAAACCTGCATCCATCAAAGCTTGCTCAATATCCAAAGAAAAGTACTCATCTAAATATGGTTCAGTACTCTTGAGCAAAGTCAAAATGTAGGGAGGCATTTTTTTGTAAATTTCCGATTTGGGATTCATGTCCATAATTGCCAAATGACCACCAGGACGCAACAACCGCCGCGCTTCCGCAAAAATTTGGCGCGTGGGTGCTTGGGGTAATTCATGACAAATCAGAAACAGCGAAACCAAATCAAAAGACGCATCTGGTAGCCCTGTTGATTCGGCTGCGGCATGAAGCCAATTGATATTAGCTTGACGTTGCTGGGCGCGGTAGTTAGCAACAGCCAGAAAGTAGGGAGACAAATCTAAGCCTGTCATTTTCGCTTCGGGATAAACCTGCTGCAAAGCAAAAGTACTTAATCCCACACTACATCCCATATCCAGAATGTCGCGTGGTTCCTCAGCCAAAAAAGGTTTGAGAATATTATGATAACTCTGCCGGAGTTGGCGATCGCCTTCAACTTCAGCACCAGTCCAAATTTTCGCGTGAACAGCATGGGCCGCAGGTTCGACTTCAAACGCCGCTTGCCAACTCAGATTGCCCTGTTCGTAGGCATGAAATGAAGTGACATAATAATCTGGATAGGAAAGCTGCGGATTTTGGACTTGCGCTAAATCTGTTGACCAATTACGCGCTTTTAGTCTCTCTACTTCCTTTGTCCAAGGCACACCAATTTTTTCAGCGCGTTTAATCATCATTTGCCGGGCTTGGTGCTTGGCTAGGTTCGCTAAAGGCTTAATTGCTAAAATGCCGTTTACCAAGTTAACAGCCCAGTTGGGAGAGTTTTGTACAGCAGCAGTCATAAGTTGATTTGCATTGAACAGCCTTTTTTACTTATGACATAATTCCTGCAAGCCAGTCTAGCAATAGTTAAGTTCCGTAACTGAGTTGGAGGTGGGGAATAGGGTGTGGGGAGTGTGGGGAGTGTGGGAAGAGAGGGGAGTGTGGGGAGAGAGGGGAGTGTGGGGAAAGATTTCTTCACCATCCTCCCACACTTCCCCCGCATTTCTCACAAGCTTCAGGCGTTTGATGGGGCAGAGGGGCAGAGGTGCGGAGGGGCAGGGGAGAGAGTACCTTCATTCTCCCCTGCTCCCCTGCTCCCCTGCTCCCCTGCACAGGCTTTGAAAGGTGTGGTGAGAAATCCAGGTAGCCCCTAACCTCTAATCTTTCTTTGCTTCAGGAAATTTATATTATCTGAGTTTCTAACTGCACATTAATCTTTAGAATTAAAATGCTTTGGGATAATTGCTCTAAGTACGGAGGGAGGAAAGTTAAGCAGTGGATATTTTAGACCTGTTTCAAAAGGGTGGGCCAGCGATGTGGCCTTTGGCAGTTTTGTCAATTCTGGCTTTGAGTGTGATTTTAGAGCGTTTGTGGTTTTGGCTGCGGATTTTAAATCAAGAAAAGGAAGTAGTGAACCGTGTACTAGATGCAGCCCAAGAAGATTGGGATATAGCCGCAGATATCGCTAAACGATCTACAGATCAGCCCATTGGGCGATTTCTCTACGCGCCTTTACGCCTGTTAAAAGTGGATTTGGAAACTTTTCGTTTAGCACTAGAAGCCACAGCCGAAGACGAATTAGCCGGGATGCGTCGTGGTGAAAAACTCTTAGAGGCGGTGATTGCACTTTCCCCACTGTTGGGACTATTGGGTACAGTTTTGGGTTTGATACAGTCCTTGCGCTCAATTCGCATTGGTGATTTAGGTACAGAATCAGCTGCTGGCGTAACTACTGGGATTGGTGAATCTTTGATTAGTACTGCCGCAGGGTTAATCGTTGCAATTATTAGTTTGGTATTTTATCGGCTATTCCAAGGTTTTTTAGTTAACCAAGTCAAAATTTTTCGCAAGGCGGGGAATGATTTGGAATTACTTTATCGTCAATCTCCACCAGAATTTAGCAACAATACAGCAATTGTGCATGAAGCTTCTCGTGAAACTGTCACTCCACCCCGCAAAAAAGCTAAAAATCTATTTCCCCAACCTCCAGAAGAACCAGATGTGACTGATTCATTAGATCCTGAGTCATAAGAAGGCAGTGGTTCGGCTCCTTTCGACTGCGCTCAAGGCAAGTCGCTCACCAACCAGAGGCAGGAGGCTCACTTCGACTACGCTCAGTGACCAGGAGGCAGAAGACAATTTATTACTCAGCACTCAGCACTTTGCTATAACTAAAATTTTACAGACGATGAAAGTTAATCTGCATACTCCAGTTGAAGAAGTACAAATTCAAATCATTCCTTTAATTGATGTTGTTTTTTGTATTTTGACGTTTTTTTTGTTAGCAGCATTACAATTTACTCGCCAACAAGCCATTAATGTTGACTTGCCTAAAGCTTCTACCGGGACATCTGCGATCGCAGGACAATCTGGTAGTCAAATTGTGACCATTGATGCTGTGGGTAATATTTACATTGAAAAACAGCCTGTAAAACGTGAGGAATTAGCAGAGATACTCAGGCAATATCTCGCACAAAACCCGAATGGGATTTTGGTATTAAATGCTTCCCGAACTGCAACTTATAATGATGTGGTGGAAACCCTAGATTTGTTACGCCAAGTCGGAGGCGATCGCGTTTCTTTAGGCATTATCCCTGGGCCGAGTCAAACTTCCACCACTCAACCTAATCAACTGCCAGAATCCTATTTTCCAAATAATCCTGGCGTGCCACCTGCACCAGTTCCCGAACCCAATCCCCAGGGAAATTTTAATCCCAATATCCCTATTAACCCTAACCAAATACCTCCCAATTATGGACAGCCCCCCACTGGGGAAGGCGTAATTCCTGGTGTACCAAATGCACCAGCAACACAAATACCAGTAGCACCAGGAAATCCGAATAATTCTGCTCCAAACTGATAAATTTGAGCAGAATTTTCCCACTCAAAATGCAGTGATGGAAGATGCAGCAAAAATCCTTCTTCATCTTCCATTGTGGATTTTGGATTATGACTCCTGACTTCTGACTTTTGGTCACTGAGCGTAGTCGAAGTGAACCTCCTGCCTCCTGATAATTTCTTACCCAAACCTAAAGATATAAAAAATAAATTATTGATAGAGAAAAATATCTGGTAATTTACAAGTAATTGGCAAAGCTTCAAAAAATCTGAAATCGGTTGCTTAAACAAGCGATCGCCAATCGCCATTCGCGTTTCAAGGGTTGTGGCAATGAATGCAATTGTAACGCTTTTTATTGTGTGGGTAGTAACATCTATCAGCCTGCTGATTATTAGTAAACTTCCCCTCGGAGTTGAAGTTGACTCACCTAAAAAAGCCTTTATTTCAGCAGCAGTTCTCGGTATTGTTACGGCGATCATCAGACCGATTTTACGCCTAATCTTTGCAGTACCGAATTTCCTTACATTTGATTTATTATCCGGCATCTTCACTTTTATGATTGCCGTTGTTTGTTTTAGTATTGCTGCTTGGTTAGTAGAGGGCTTCCGGTTACGTTTCGGTATCTGGAGTGCTGTGTTAGGCGCGTTAGCTCTCACCTTCATCAACAGCTTAATCTACAAATTACTCGGTGTCTGATATTTCAGAGGTTAGAGGTTAGTACCGCTACGCGGAAGTCAAAAGTCAAAAGTTAAAAGTCAAAAAGCTTATATTACAAGCTTTTCACTAACTTGAAATGATATCTTTATTTCCGCCGACCTGTACTAGTCCTTAGTCTCTACTCACTTTCTTTCAAAGCAGCGAATAACTAATTCTCAGTGGCGAAACCATGTTAAGATACATCTCAATTATGAAAGCTGTGTTGGATAGATTGGATAAAAACGAACATGGAAGCAGCACTATTATTAGCTAAACTGCCCGAAGCTTACCAAATTTTCGATCCTCTGGTAGACGTTCTTCCAGTAATTCCTGTTTTCTTCTTGTTACTTGCTTTCGTATGGCAAGCAGCTGTGGGATTTAGGTAAGTTAAGTAAATTTTTCATCAATAGGACAGGTATAATACCTGTCCTATTTTTTTTGACAATATGTTTTTGCTAAAACTTGATATTTCTTAATTATTTGTAACAACTAGCAAAAAGTTAAGTAATATAGTTGATACAGACTAATTTAAACTTATGCCAATTGGAAAAAAGATTGCGATCGCATGGATTGACAGAACCTAGACATAGACTGCAATTCTTAATCCAAAATGGTATTAATCTTTTTAGCCAAGGGTTTTACAGTCAACAAGGAATTAAATATTTATGGGTAACATTAAATTTGTTAAAGAAGACAAAGAAGTCATAGCTGCTAATGGCGCTAACTTGCGGCTAAAAGCGGTAGAAAACGGGATTGATTTGTACACACTATTTGGCAAAATGACCAACTGCGGTGGTTACGGACAGTGTGGTACTTGTGTTGTAGAGGTAGTAGAAGGTTTAGAAAATCTTTCGCCGCGCACCGATGTAGAAAAGCGCAAATTTAAGAAAAAACCCGATAATTACCGCCTCGCCTGTCAAGCTTTAGTACATGGCCCTGTGAGTGTAGTAACAAAACCTTAACCCTTAAAGCTTACCTGCCAGCAGCATTGGTGACATAAGAAGTAAAAAAAATAAGGCTAACACGGGCATCGATGATGCTATTCTAAAGTTGTTGACTGGAAAATATAGAGAGGCTTCTTTGCCATGCAAGTTAATGACTTAGGGTTCGTAGCGAGCATTCTGTTCGTACTAGTTCCCTCTGTGTTTTTATTAATTCTGTACATCCAAACAGCCAGCCGCGAAGGTAAAAAAGATAGTTAATAGTTTGTGCATAAGATAAAAAACCCCTACACCACTGGTGCGGGGGTTTTTATTTATCAACCGCTAAATTTGGAGTAGAGAGAGGTTAGAGACTAGAGGCTAGTTAAAAAATACTTATCCTAACGCGATGTGCAACTTATTTTTAAAACCCCTCTCCAAACCTCTCCGCTTCGGGGAGAGGCTTTGAGTCTTGCTCCCCTTCCCTGCGAGGGAAGGGGTTGGGGGTTAGGTTTGAGAGAAAGTTGCACACGGTTTTATCCTAGTACAACGTGGCGGAAGTAAAGATACCATTTCAAGTTAGTGAAAAGCTTGTGATATAAGCTGTTTGACTTTTGACTTTTGACTTTTGACTTCCGGGTAGCGGTACTAGCCTCTAGCTCCTCGTAGTTTTATGCACTAGTTCTTGCCAACAATACTGGACAAGTAGCGTTAACTCGAACATAATCAGACAAAGAAGCACCGATGAGTCTGTCTATATCGACAAAGCTCTTGGCTACTGATGGACGACGATCTGGAGAACCGAGTAGAAGTAAGTCTACACTCAACTCTTCGGCGAGACGACAAATTTCTTCACCGGGTTTACCGCTACTGGTGTAGCAGCGAGTTTGGACACCATATTTTTGAGCTTCGGCGTAAGCTGCGCCAAAAATGGGATTTTTTTCGGGGATAACTTCAGCAACTTCTGAGGTTTTACCGCGCAAATCAGTATTAATATGAGTCAGAATTAATTGGCTACCAGGAACACCTCGCAGCAAGAATAAAGCTAAACTTAAACAATGTTTGGCTGGATCAGAATTGTCTAACGCTACCATGATGCGTTTAATTCTTTTGACATAAATGTCATCTTTAACCAGCAACATGGGGCGAGAAGACAATTGAAAAACATACTGACTGACAGAGTTTGCCAAAATTGACTGCAAACGCTTGAGTCCGCGTGAACCCATGATGATTAAGTCAGCATCAATTTCATCGGCTACTTGACAAACTACGTCTTTGGGTTCACCTTGCCGTAAAATCGAAGAAACTTGGCTAGGATCTAAGTTTAAAGACTGAATGGCGTTGGCAAGAATTTTACCCCCTTCTTCCCATTTATTTGTCATTGCAGAAGCAGTACTTTGGGGAGGTACAACGTGCAGAACTGTTACTTTAGCACGTTGAATTGATGGTACTTCTTTCAAGGTTTTGAGCATTTCTTCTGCATGACCTAAGCCCGAAACCGCTAACAAAATTTTTTCTATCATTGCTTAATTCTGACTTGTAAATGTTGCTTTAGTGTTTGCTATTCAGGAATTGGCTCAGTTGATTTACCAACTTTTGGCTCAATAACCTAACTTTTTTACGCAGGATTACCTGTTGTTTGAAATGTTAATTATTTCTGCCTAACTATCGGACTGAGTATTTGAGAGCAAGTCAAGTTGAAATCACTAGTATATTGCAGATAAAATACATGAAATCAACTAGAAACATTTAGTTTTATTGCTACCTCTTACCTAGTCTTTTTACTAGGCTTCAATAATTAAGCTTACTCTTAATATTAGCTCAGTTAACTTTATAAAATATGATGTTATTTATTATTTTTAATCTATATTAACTTTTATTCATTAGAAGCAAGTTAAGTATTGCAAAGAAGTCTGAGAAAATTAGGGCAATTATACCATTGTTTCTGGGAGCGATCGCCTGCTTTAAAGAAAAGATAGCTTTATCAAATATTAAGTTTTTAATTATAACTTTAGTTTCGTTTATGGGAACAATAAACTATAACTATTTAACTGCATAAAAAACTGTACTTATGCAATTTTCCCCAATACTTGCTACTCTCCTACTGGCTGTCACATCACCAGCTTTAGTATTGTATCATTCACAACTTATCCTTGCTCAAGCGCCAACTCCCACTGCGGAAGAACGCCTCACCGAAGCCATCATGTTAAATAATCAAGGTGAGGGAATAGTTTATAAGGATTTAGTGGGTTTAGCTGATTTACAAGCCGGGTTAGAACTCTTTCAACAGTCCTTAGCAATATTTAAACAGTATGGCGCAAAGGCTGGAGAAGCCAATAGCTTGGTAAATATTGGCTACGTTTATTTACGTAAAGGAGAGTACCATAAAGCACTGAATTTTTTGCAGTCAGCCTTAGATATTCGCCGCAAACTCCGCGATAAAGAGAACGAATGGATACCATTATCTTATATCGCTGAAGTCTATCTGAATCTCGGAGATTATCAAAAAGCCCTCGATTTTTATCAACCAGCTTTAAAAGTTCTCCAAGAACTAAAAGCGGCAAATCCTCAAGGTTATAATTACACAACTAGCGAAACTATTTTATTAGCAGATATAGGCTCAGTTTACTTCCGTACTGGCAAATATTCTCCAGCTTTAGAGTTTTATCAACAAAGTTTGACAATTCAAAAAGCCAAGGGTGATAAAAGTGGTACTGCTCAAACTTTAAACAACATCGGTGTTGTTTATCTCAACTTGGGAAACTATGCTCAAGCCTTAGATTCTTATCAGCAAGGATTAAAAGATTTACAAGAATGCTGTTCTACTTTTTATGGAACGCAAGCAGCGATTTTCAATAATATTTCCGGTGCATATTTTAGCTTAGGTCAGTATCAAAAGTCCTTGGAGTTTGCGGAAAAGTCTACAAATATTTATAAAAAACTTGGCACTGGAGAATATAAAAGTACAGACGAGCAAGCAATCAAGTTATTGTATAATGCCCTTGGTCAGAATGCTCAAGCTCTGCAACAAGTTACCAATCGTGCTAATGTTGGTGATGCGTTTGGCAAAGATTCATTTCAATTTCAAGGTGCAGCGTTAAATCTGAATAACATTGGGCAGATTTATTTTAGCTTGGGTAAGTATGACGAAGCACTCAAGTTATATCAGCAAGCTTTAGAGATATACAAGCAAAATAACTATAAATTAGGGATAGCGGTAGCACTAAATAATATTGGACGAGTTTACCAAAATTTAGGTAGCTATAACCAAGCCTTGGAATATAATCAGCAGGCTTTAGCTAATTATCGGGAAGTTGGCGATCGCACTGGCGAAGGCGTAACAATTAGTAACTTAGGGCAAGTTTATCAAAAACAAAATCAATACGATCAAGCTTTGGGGTTATATCAGCAAGCTGTTGCTATTCATCGAGAGGTGGAAGACAAAATTAGTGAAGCTGCGACACTGAAGTTTTTAGGGGACGTTTTAGCAGCCCAAAATCAACCACCACTAGCGATCGCATTTTACAAGCAATCGGTTAATTTAACCGAAACGATTCGCCAAAGTTTGCGAGGTGTGCCGACAGATGTGCAGAAATTTTACACCGAAACCGTCTCAGAAAGATATCGCCGTCTAGCTGATTTATTATTGCAGCAAAATCGTCCAGCCGAAGCGCAACAAGTTTTAGATTTGCTGAAAATTCAGGAAGTCAGTGATTATATTGGCAATCGCGGCACTAGTACACCAAAAGTCACAAATCGCAATACTCAACGGGGAAGTACTGCAACCGTAGCAGCTAAAGAACCCGAAAAATTACCGTTGAAACCACAGGAAGAGCAAATATCTCAGAAGTATAGCGCCATTCAAGAGCAAGCGATCGCACTTGGTAAAGAACTCACCACCCTGCGAAAAATTCCCCCGCAAACCCGAACCGCGACGCAAGAAAAACGCCTTGCTGAATTGGTGAAACTAGAACAAACCACCAACGCCGAGTTTAACAAGTTTATTAAAAGTCCTTCGGTTGTGGCGTTGGTACAACAATTATCAGCCACATCGGGACAGGAAAATTTAAACTTACGTCAACTCAATTCTTTAAGAGATAACTTACGCCAGTTAAATCAAAAAGCTGTTTTGTTATATCCTTTAGTTTTAGATGACAGGTTAGAGTTAGTTATTGTCTCGGCTGATGCGCCACCAATTCATCGTACTGTACCAGTCAAAGCCGCAGAATTAAACCAAACAATTAATGAATTTCGAGAAGCAATTCTTGTTCCTTACAAAAATAGTAAAACCCCAGCCAATAAATTATATAACTGGTTGATTAAACCTATAGAAAATGATTTGAAACAAGCCGAAGCTAAAACTATAATTTATGCCCCTGATGGTAAATTGAGATATGTGCCGTTAGCCGCATTATATGATGGGCAGAATTGGTTAGTGCAGAAGTTTGTCATTAATAATATTACCTCTGCTAGTTTGACCAAATTAGTAAATCAACCACCAACACCAAGCAATGCTTTAGCTGCGGCTTTTACTAAAGGCGAATATACAGTAGCAGTTGGTCAGAGACAAGAAATGTTTAGTGGTTTAGAATTTGCTAAAGCCGAAGTCGAAAACTTAGCTAAAATTCTTCCTGGTAGTAAGGTTATCTTAGATAAAGATTTTAATCCTAATGCAACAATTCCCCAAATGAATGATTACAAAATTGTACATTTGGCAACGCATGGTAAGTTGGTGAATGGTTCTCCAGAAGATTCATTTATTGTGTTTGGTGATGGCGAACACGCGACTTTAAGAGATATCGAAAATTGGTCTTTATCGAATGTTGATTTAGTAGTATTGAGTGCTTGTCAAACTGGTTTAGGTGAAAAATCAGCAAATGGACAAGAAATTCTAGGGTTAGGATATCAGATACAGTTAGCAGGTGCGAAAGCCACAATGGCTTCATTATGGGCTGTATCTGATGGTGGGACACAAGCTTTAATGAATGAGTTTTATGCAGCTTTGAAAGTGGGGAAAGTTACTAAATCTGAGGCGTTACAAAAGGCGCAAATTGCTTTATTGACGGGGAAGAATAGTGAGTTTAATCATCCTTATTATTGGTCGGCTTTTATTTTAATTGGTAATGGGTTGTAGATGATGAATGTGGGAAAACAAGAATTTTATGTTTCGCGCAAAGGCGCAAAGGCGCAGAGAATTAGGGTGTATACACAAGTCGAAAATTGGCAGTATGAAACGTATCCCGCCTAGAACTAAAGTTCCAGGCTCATAGCTAAAGTCTACTGAAGTAGACTGGAATAAATTGGTCTTTGAGTCCTCTTAAGAGGACTTGCGCTATGAGACTCGGAATTGATTCCGAGGCGGGACAGATGCACCTCACGAACATTTGTGTATATACCGTAGCTCTGTTTCGGGGAGAGGTTTGCAGAGGGGTTTCTTGAATTTGTCGAACTCACTTTTAACTGACTAAATTATCCAGCAATTCTTGTACTTCATCTCGCACATTGTGGACGCGCTCATTACCGGGAACTATGGCTAAGGAACGATTAAAGGCGGCTAATGCTGCTTGTAAATGATTGACGGCTTCTGGTTGTTGGGATAATTGTAAAAGTAATTTACCCCAACTTTCTAACGCATACCCTTTGTTGTTGAGAATTTGGGTGTAGTCAGGAGCAAGATTGAGGGCTTGGTCGTAGGTGGCAATCGCATCGGTGTAAGATTGGATGGCTTGGGAATACTGGGCTAGTTGGGTTTGCAAATTTCCTAAATTTTGTAACGCATTTCCTTTGTTGTTGATAATTTGGATGTCGTCAGGGGTAAGAGTGAGGGCTTGGTCGTAGGCAAAGATCGCATACGTGTAAAATTGGATGGCTTGGGGATGATGGGCTAGTTGGGTTTGCAAATTTCCTAAATTTTGTAACGCTAACCCTTTGTTGTTGATAATTTGGGTGTAGTTAGGAGCGAGACGGAGGGCTTGGTCGCAGGCGGCGATTGCATCGGTGTAAGATTGGATGGCTTGGAGATACTGGGCTAGTTGGGTTTGCAAATTTCCTAAATTTTGTAACGCATTTCCTTTGTTGTTGATAATTTGGATGTCGTCAGGAGCGAGACGAAGGGCTTGGTCGTAGGCAAAAATCGCATCAGTGTAAGATTGGATAGCTTGGGGATGCTGGGCTAGTCGGGTCTGCAAATCCCCTAAATTTTGTAACGCTACCCCTTTGTTGTTGAGACCATTGATATAGTCAGGAGCGAGACGAAGGGCTTGGTCGTAGACAAAGATCGCATCAGTGTAGGATTGGATGGCTTGGGGATACTGGGCTAGTTGGGTTTGCAAATTCCCTAAATTTTGTAACGCTATCCCTTTGTTGTTGAGAGCATAATTGTTGTCAGGAGCAAGATTGAGGGCTTGCTCATAGGCGGTGATTGCATCGGTGTAAGATTGGATGGCTTGGGAATGCTGGGCTAGTTGGGTTTGCAAATCCCCTAAACTTTCTAAAGCTACCCCTTTGTTGTTGAGAGCGTAGTTGTCGTCAGGAACAAGGGTGAGGGCTTGGTTGTAGGTGGCGATCGCATCGGTGTAAGATTGGATGGCTTGGGGATGCTGGGCTAGTTGTGTTTGCAAATTTCCTAAACTTCGTAACGCTATCCCTTTGTTGTTTAGAACTTCGTTGTCATCGGGAGCGAGGTGGAGGGCTTGGTCGTAGGCAGCGATCGCTTCATTGTAAGCTTGCAAGGCTTGGAGATACTCGGCTAGTTGTGTTTGCAAATCCCCGAAACTTTGTAACGCTAACCCTTTATTGTTGAGGGTGGCGGTATCATTGGGGGTGATGGTTAATTTCTGGTTGTATGCAGCCACAGCTTCTAAATATTCTGTTTGTGCTTCAGAATATCTCGCTAATTGAGCATAGTAATCACCTTCAAACTGCGACATTCTACCCAGTTGAAAATCGCTGTTAATGATTAACCCACTCCTAACTTCCAACAGTGAGCGACATTGTTCATAACGACTCAGCCGTAATGCTTTATCAAACACTTCTACCCACTCATTCACACCCCGTCGCCAATCTAAACGGTTAGCGTGATATATTGCTTCTGCGACTTGTCCCTGTTGGCGGTAGTATTTTTCTAAAACAACATGAGCCTGTTGAGTAATTTCATTATTGGTTTCATAGTTTAACCGCCGCAGTAAGTTGTGGATGCGATACCAGTCTTCACCCAACTGTTCCGCATCCCAAACAAAGGAAAATTCTGTGAGGATGTCGAAGGCTGGTTTGCTAGATGTGAAATGTAATTCTGCACCCAGCAGGCGGTAAATTTCAAAGTTAAATGAGCGACAAGCACTTAAAGCATGAACCGCATAACTAATTTCTCTATCTGCATATTTCAGCAGTCGGTTAATCAAGATTTTGGCTTTATCTACTGTCTCTGCTGTTTTGGGGAAATCTGCTGCGGTAAGGGTGACTTGTTGTGCTTGCGCTTGTAAAATCACATCCGCAGACAAACCCAACAGTAAGGGATGTACTTGATTTTCTCTCACACTAGAGTAGGCGATCGCACTTTGTCGTAATTCTTCATTCCTAATCTCAGCACGGAGTAAATACACATCTGCATCAGTTGGGGAAAGATGACTGACTAACTGAGTATCAATATATTGTTGCGGAATCGAAAAATTATCAGCTTCCTCCCAACGCGGTGCTTCTCTCCCAGCAATGACGGCGACTATCCCCCTTGATAATTCCAACTCGGCTAAAAAATACCGCAGCCATTCATCTCGCTGAAAATATAGTATGCCTGTTTGTTGCCGTTGACTTCCCCAAAAAGCTTCATGAGTATCGAAAAATAACACAATTCTGGGTGGTGCTTTCTGTTGCAACATCGCCACATTCAAATCTTGCGCCAGATAGCGGGGGAGTTCGTTGATTAATTCCGTTTCTGCATCCATCCGCCGAATTTCCTTCACATCTGCTTCTTGCAGTCCCCGTCGCTGTAAATATAATCGAAAGTTTTCCCCTAAATGCTTATCAAAAATTCCCAAGACAGTTTTCCCAATAGCTCCCCAAGATGTCTCGCTAACTGCATTAACGATTTCAATTAACAAGTCCATTTCTTCGGCAGGAAACAATTCTGCTAACTTCTCGCGCGTGAGGCGATTTTTTTGCTTGAGATACCAAACACAGGCAAAATCATACAAGGGAAACCGCAGCCGATAGTTTAATTCTGTCGCCGCCCGTGCCAGCGATCGCCTGAGCATCAACAAGCCATAAAATGGGTCTTGGGGTTGATCATCGCCATTCGGTGCTAGTCCAAAGTCTTGTAAAATTGCGGGTACTGGTTGAAACTCCCAAGTTTGGGCAGACTCGATATATTCCGCCACTTCCGCCGCACTTTTCGTCTTTAATTCCTGCCAAATATCCGCACGGAATCGCTTACAACACTTGGTGCGTAAAAACTTCAGCAGTAAAGACTTGCCGTTACCACCATCACCATAAAAAGATAATATTGTTTCTGCTGCTGGCTCGTCATTTATATATGCCGCAAACACGCGAGTCAATTCATGACGGTCTGTAAATAACTGTAACGCCCGATTGCCATCTGTGAGCGATCGCTTTCTGAAATTAATACTCATGCCAGCAGATATCAGAAAAAACTTAATCTAGCTCAAATCCCGCCTCAAAATCAATTGCAAGTTCCATTTATACCAAATCGCTATGCACAAGCATATAATTGCCTGCGAAGTGCAGACTTGGCTTATGTAGCCCCAGACTTCAGTCTGAGGGTTTTATTTTAATTTGTAATGGGTTGTCATCAAAATTGGAGTTAAACAGTGAGTGACAAAAATTCTTTGCGTTTAGGAGTGTGGGGACGCTGGATGCTGTTAACAGTAATCGGCTTTACTCTTGGTGGATTTTTTGGCACTGGCGTAGGATTGTTAGCTATTAGTATAGTGAGTATGTTGTTACCTTCCTCAGCTTTACCGTATGTAGCGTATGGTGGTATGGTTGCGGCGGCGGCGGTGGCTGGTGTAGTGATTGGGATATTTCAATGGTTTGTTTTGCAGAGATGGTTTACCAATTGTCTTTGGTGGATACTTGCCAGTGCTTTTGGCTGGCTGGGAATTGCCTTCACTATTGCTTTTGTGATGTCTACTAGCTGGGGAGTTGGTCAAACTCTTTCTCTTTGGGATAATAGAGGAGCGATCGCTAGTTCTGTTACTGGCTTAATCATCGCGGCGTTGGTAATGGGAATTCTCCAATCTTTAGCACTCAGATTTACACCTCCACAAGCAGCATTGTGGATAGTTATGAATATTGTGGTGTTTTTAATCGCTGCGATAATTATAATTTTTGCGGTACGGAATTTAGCTGGCATTTATAGTCTTCCAGTTTTTCTTGTAGCTTATTCACCCATTTATGCAGCCGTTAGTGGTGTGACACTTATTCGAGTCCAGAATTCAATCACAGTAAAATAATCACTATGACTATCGCTGTCTGAAATTGATACTCATACCAGCAGATATCAGAAAACACTTGCTTTAGCTCAAATCTCGCTTATCATGGGTCAGTTTTTATAGTAATTGGCAATGGCTTGTAATTAAAAACTGGAGTTAAACCATGAGTGACCAAAATTCTTTGAGTGTAGGAGTATGGGGACGCTGGATGCTGTTAACAGTAATCGGCTTTATTGTTGGTGGAGTTGTTGGCACTGGCGTAGGATTTATAGCTATTCCTGTAGTGGGTATATTGTTAGCTTTCTTGCCTTTACCAGGAGCGCAAGGTCAAGGAGCTATTGGTTATCTACTATATGGTAGTGCGATCGCGGCGGCAGTGGTGGCTGGTGTAATAATTGGTATATCTCAATGGTTTGTTTTGCAGAGATGGTTTACCCAGAGGCTGTGGTGGATATTTGCCAGTGCTTTTGGCTGGGCTGGAATTGCCTTCACTATGTCTATTTTGACGTATACTCATGTTGCCGGGCCAGTTGGTCAACCTGATGGGACTTTCTTAGAAACAACTCTTTGGGATAATAGAGGAGCGATCGCTAGTTCTGTTACTGGCGTACTCATAGCGGCTTTGATAATAGGAATCCTCCAAGCTTTAGCACTCAGATTTAAACCTCCACAAGCAGTATTGTGGATAGTTATGAATATTTTGGTATTTTTTATCGCTGCGGTAATTATCATTTTGTGGGTACGAGGTGCAGGTGGAATTTTTGGTGTTCCAGTTTTTTTTGCAGCCTATTCACCAGTATATGCAGCCATTAGTGGTGTGACACTTATTCGAGTCCAGAATTGAAACATTCAGTTATTTAATGCTGAATTTTGAGATTGTCGAATTGGAATTTGAATAATAAATTTTGCACCTGTTCCTGGTGTTGAATAACATTCCAATTGTCCTCGATGCAATTCTACAATAATTTTATAGCTAATAGATAAACCCAAGCCTGTACCTTTACCAATATCTTTGGTGGTAAAAAAGGGATCGAATAATTTTGTTTGCACCGGCTCGGCAATTCCTAACCCATTATCAGCAATACTAATTTCTACCCAATCATGATTGATAACTTTAGTTTCAATCTCAATTGTGGGATGGAAATTCTCTTGAGTGCATCTTTTTTTGATGACTGCTTCTTCTAAAGCATCGGTCGCATTAGCTAAGATATTCATGAATACTTGATTAAGTTGCCCTGCATAACATTCAACTAATGGTAACTTTTCATAATTACGGATAATTTGAATGTCGCTTAACTTATTAGATGATGCCTTAAAACGATTATTTAAAATTACTAAAGTACTATCAATCCCATCATGAATATTAACAGTTTTAAACTCGGCTTCATCCAGGCGAGAAAATGTCCGTAGTGATTTGACTATTTCGCAAATACGCTCTGCACCACACATCATTGATTGAAATAGCTTGTGTGCATCTTCTTGGATAAACTCAAGTTCAATGGCTTTGATTTTTTGCTGGATATCAATTGCGGGGTTGGGATAATGTTTTTGGTAAATTTCCAATAAATCTAGGACATCTTGAAAGTATTTATGAGCATAATTTAAGTTGCCGTAAATAAAACTCACGGGATTATTAATTTCGTGGGCAATTCCCGCCACCAAAACTCCTATAGCCGACATTTTTTCAGATTCTACTAGTTTGATTTGTAAAGCTTTGAGATTCCCCAAAATGGTTTCTAATTCTTGACCGCGATTTTCTAAAGCAATTTGTGATGCTTCCAATTCTCGAATCACATTTTTGAGAACAGCTTCTCTAACTTCACTAGCATTTTCTAATTGTTGGCGGTCTGCTTCAGAACGATCTAATTTTCTTTGCAAAACACGCACAGTTTTTTCTAATTCTTTGAGTCTGCCATCGTAATCTATATCTTGCATAACCCTTTATTTTGTGCCTAATAGCAAAGTCACAAATGTCTCTTGATGATAATATGTAGAACCTTGTGGTTGTATGGGAGCAAATTCACCATAAGTATAGAACCCACAAATCGGAATTTCTTTACCAAGTTCTGTTTTGATAATTTGATACTCTTCTTTGGCTCTTGTGCCTAATAACCAACGCCGACAGCAACAAGAAAATAGTAATATAGCATCTGGTTCTATACCAGGATAATTTTCTAAGGCTGTTTGCAGTGATGTTTTGACAGCGTGAAGAACATCATCGCGGTTAAAGTCGGTCATCTGAACTGTGGCTTTTTCTGGTACACTGCCTAAAAAATTAATGCTACTAGTTGATGTGCAAGTATTGGGAACTCGCATATAGTAGCGATCGCTATTTCCTTCGTATACTGCTAAAGGATTTTCTGCTGTTGGTTGGCGATCGCCCAAATATCGCTGATAAAATGTCAGTGCTGAGACTCCATCAATTTCCTCAACCACCGTTCCGTGAGATTTTGTCACAATACTCTTGCGTCCAATGGGTGTCCAACCGCAGCCAGTTCCATAAGAAAACAAGATATCTCCAGAAAAAATCAGAATTGGCAGTGCATCGGTAAAAACTTCATTCCCAAAAAATTGATAAGCCGTTTTAAACCTAAATTGATCTCCTGCTGCACCGCCTAAAATTGGCACCTCAGAACCTAAAGCTGATTTCAAACTTGCCAAAATTAACTCGCCATTGGTAGTGGAACCATCTGCTAAATAACTAGCAGGTAAGGTGACACATAATTTTGCTGGGGTGCTGCACTTCTGCGTAGCCTGTTGTACAGCTTGCTGCGCTGCCGCCAAGGGATTTTCTTTGGCTTTGTACCCTACCCCTGCATGAATATCTACAGTGTCAGAACAGAACAACATCAGCGTCAAAGAATCTTGCTGAAACCCTAATATTGAAGATATTTCACCATCTGTAGTACAACCAATCAAGTCAATATCTGGAAATACTTGCCGAATTTCTTTGAGAATCAGTGCATGGTCAAAGTCTATCGCTGCAAATATAATACCAGCTTTAATTGGCAGTTCCGGTAAATTACGTAATTGACTCACACATCTATCTATTACCTCTTGCGTCGCCTCTTGAGTATCGGGGTCATCACTATGACCAAGAATCACCTTTAACATTTCATCCTCCCAATTAATTAAAAATGTATTTACTTCAGTCATAAAGCAAATGCAGAAAAAACTTAAATCAAAATATTATTACCTCGATAACAGTTGGATAAATCAATGCACATTTAAATCTGTGCAAACCGGAAAATTCAGCTATTTTCAGAGTTCCCACAAATGAGTAGAGAATAACGCTACTTATATAAATTTTTCAGTAAACTATTATTTAAGAACTCATATCCAGTTCAAATTAACTGGGAAATTGTCATAAAAAAATAGGTAATATATCGTAATTATTCGCAGTATGTCAGCCGCAAATTGACGAGGAATATCATGTTTTTTAAAATCTGATTAAAAATACCAATTTGTACTTAAATTATGAATATGAATGAGCGATCGCCATAAAAGTTTTTGTTATAAATAATACTTAAATTACTTAAAAATCAAGCAAATGACATATTAGCTCACTTTGATCACTTTCGGTCGATAAAAATCTAAAATCCTTACACCCCTAATTCTTAAATTCCGTGGCTTTTCCCAATTACCCAATGTCTGCGGAAAAATCGGGCTAAGGCTGATTCTTCTAGGGATAAATAGATAGGTCTACCGTGGGGACAGGTGCGGGGGTTACGGGTGCGTTGCCATTGGTCTAACAATGTTTGCATTTCTGGTAGACTCAGTGGTGTACCGTTACGAATAGCAGTACGACAAGCAACTGCAACTTGAGCCGCTTGTAAGTCTCCGCCCCAACTAAGTTCTAAAATGGCTGCTGCACAGTCTTCTCGTTGTTGCAAAAGGGCGGGTATATTCCGAACTGCCCAAAGTTGTTCGCCAAAGGTTTCTATATCTAAACCAATGCGTTGTAGTTGTGAAACTTGCGCGGGTGACAATTGATAAAGAATAATTGGGGGTTCCACAGGAACAAGTTGCCAATTATCACAAATTTGTTCATACAAAACTCGCTCGTGGGCAATATGTTGTTCTACTAGCCACATTCCACCAGGATGTTCAGCCACAATGTAAGTGTTGCTTACCTGGGCTACTGCTTTTAAGTGCTGAGTGCCGAGGGCTGTACACTGAGCGGAGTCGAAGCGTGAGTGCTGAGTACTTTCGGTTTTGCTGGGATTAAATTGATAACCGCCTTTTTCTTCTGCGGCTTTGAGTAATTTGCTGACTCTAGTTGTTTGGACAGCTTCTTTAAAGTTCGCATCATCAATGCGGAGTGCTTGGTCAATTGCTTGGGTGATTTGCTCTTGCCAATAGTTTAATTCATTTAGATAGATTTCCGTTTTGGCCGGGTTGCGATTCCAGTTAATTTGGTCGGGAGAAATTTCTAGATGTAATAAACAAATAGGATAGCGATCGCGTGGTAAAGTCCGATGAAACGCTGATAAAATTGTCTGCTCAAGTTCTGGCGATTTTACCATTCTGCCATTAACAGCGATTCTTACCCAGTCTGGGCGATGGCGATGACACCTGTCTGGAAGTCCGACTACTAGGGAGAGTTGGGAGTGGGGAGTGGGGAGTGAGGAGTTGGGAGGAATTTCGAGTTTCAGTTCTTGTAAATCACCTTGGCGGACTTGAGGTAGAATTTGCGGTAGTAGTTGTCCGGTGGTAGTGGCGGGAGAAATGGTGAACCAGATGCGGTCATTGTGCCACAGTTGCCATGTTACTTGCGGATGACACAAAGCGATTTGATGAATTGTGGCTTGCACAGCTTTGATTTGCTGTGCTGCACTGGGTAAACCTTGGCGACGAGATGGGCAATTACCAAAAAGATGAGAGACTGTAACTACTGTACCAGGTGCGATCGCTGTTGCTTCTACTGTTTGTGCTTTGCCATCATCACCATAAACAACTCGCCACCCCAAATTACCATCAGCAGGACGACTCAAAATTTCTAACTCTGCCAAAGTCGTCAAGCTGTGCAACGCTTCACCCCGAAACCCCAAGCTGTGAATTTTCCATAAATCATCGCTAGAGCGAATTTTACTCGTACTATGGGCTGTGGCAGCTTGTTGCAAATCTTCCAGGTTCATCCCACAGCCATTGTCAGCCACACGGATGCGCCATTGTTGCGGCCATAAATAAACCACAATCCTCGTTGCACCTGCATCTAGAGAATTTTCCACCAATTCCCTCACAGCAGATGCCAAGGAGTCTATCACCTCACCAGCTGTAATGAGATATACGACTTCGGTTGGTAAAGCTTGAATAGTAGATGCCATAAATTACAGTTTAGGCTAGTGGGCAACTCTTGTGCAGGAAAAATTACAACCTGTATAAGTCTGCTAGAACTTATACCATTTTGGATTTTAGATTTTAGATTTTGGATTGGGTAAGGGTTGATTGGTAAGCTTTTGAGCCATCCATTTGTCGCAATCATTTTTTAATTTGGTATTACGCAAAAAAACGAAAAACTCAGGTTTTAGAGTAGGGTGTAAGGATGTATCCCGGATTTCTTACGCATGGGTGGGGAGTGTGGGAAGTGTGGGAAGTGTGGGGGGAAAGATTTCTTCACCATCCTCCCACTCCTTCCACACCTCCCACACCTCATCTCCACAATTCTGGTACGTAAGTCCTCACCATGAACACCTAATGCTGAACCCCTAAACTAAAAGAAGGAATTTTAAAATCTGAGGAAGGTGGCTAAAGTGAATTTTTTGGTAGACAAAGGCGGACTCATGTTTCTAGATATTATTGCCCAGACTGCTTATTCTGAAACTTTTCCCTATCTCGCTACAGCACTGGGTTTTACTAGTGTGTTGGGAACAATGGGGTGGCGCAGATGGAAACAAAAAAACACATATAAACCGCTAGAATCACTTCCTTCGCCGCCTAAACATTGGTTGTTAGCAAATATTCCCCAAGTGTTAGCAGCAGTCAAACAAAAGAAATTATTTTGGCAATTTTTTGTTTGGAGTCAACAGCTAGGCCCCATGTATGTGGTGTGGAATGGTAGTAACCCTGTTGTTATATTAAGTAAACCGAAAGTTATTGAAGATACCATTATCAATGGGATGAAAGATGGTAGCTTAATTAGGTCGACGCGATCGCGCCAAGCTTGGAATGATATTACAAGCCCCATTATGATTGGTGAAACTGGGGCTGAGTGGCAATGGCGACGCAAAGCTTGGAACCCAGAATTCAGTTCTAGTAATCTCTCGAAATATGTAGAAATTATCAGCCAAGCTTGTGAACAAGTAATTACAACAATTAAAGAAGCCGCACCACCAAAAGAAATCCAAGTAGATCCTTTATTTGTCGAACTCACAATGAGAGTGATTTCTTGTCTAGTACTGGGCATTCCTGTAGATAGAAACAGTACGAGTCAAGAAGGACTACCCCTCGATGTTGCCAAAGTATACGACGCGATGTCTGTGGTCGGCTATCGCTTCGTGAGACAAGCAACAGGCGAGAAAATCTGGATGAAATATTTGCCAACTCAAAATTCCCGTGATTATTGGAATGCAAGACGATATTTAGAGGAATTTCTTACTCCCCGTGTAGACTTAGCTTTGCAGATGCGAGAAGCAAACCAAACAGATTTACTAAATGTCAGTCCTTTGTTTCGGGAATCAATGTTAGTCAAAATCGCCGCCAAAGAACCGAAATATAATCGTGAAACATTAATAGCAGAATCGGTAGAATTTTTAATAGCTGGAACAGATACAACAGCCCATACTTTATCTTTTGCAGTCGCTGAGTTAAGTTTAAATCCCCAGGTGTTTCAGCAAGCACGAAACATAGTTGATCAAGTTTGGCAAAAATTTGGTGGTGTTAATTTAGAAACCTTCAAAGAATTAACTTATATTCGCGCCATTCTCAAAGAAACTTTGCGTCTTTATACTATCGCCTCTGGCTCAACATCATTAGAAGCTCATCGGGATACTGTCATTGAAGGTCAAGTAATTCCGCGCGGTACTAGAATATCTTGGTCAATATTAGCTGCTGGCAGAGATCCAGAATTTTATCCTCATCCAGAAGAATTTCTGCCAGAACGTTGGTTAGACACCAGTAAAGAAACTAGTTCTCTACCTATGATAAATTTTGGTTCAGGGCTGCATCGTTGCTTGGGTGAGCATCTATCAATGCTGGAAGGAACGATGATGTTAGCATTGTTACTCCGCTACTTCGATTGGGAATTAGTCAACGGTCGTTCTTCTGTAGAAGAATTACAGCAAAACCTGTTAATTCATCCGGCTGATAAAATGCCAGTGCGCTTTCGGTTACGAAATTTGCCTAGTTAATTACCTCAAGTTATACCAATTCGCAATGACGCGACGCTCGTTCCTCGCTAACGCAGGCTCGCTAACGCAATTAAGAAATCTAGCTCCAGTAAGACTTTCCTAATTTCTATCTGTCGCATTTTTTTCTTAAATTGGTATAAATTGTAAAATAAGCATTTTTGATGATAAGTATTAATTGCATCACTGAAAAGTGTAAAGTATTATTACAAAAACTTTGATCAGTGACTGCAAGCAAGTGACAACTCAAAAAGTATTTCTCTGGGGAAAACAAGTTAAAACTACACAATTTCAACTTTTAGTGGCGGATAGTCTGACAATTTTTTGGGGAGAGTGGTTAAAATTACGAGCCAGAATCACTCAAGTTGCCGCAACTGGTTTAATCTCACCACTAATATATATTTTGGCTTTTGGTTTAGGATTGGGTAGCTCAATTAGGCCAGGCTCAAGTGTGACGGGGAATTATGATAATTATTTAGAATTTATTCTGCCGGGGATGGTAGCTTTATCATCAATGACGATTAGTTTTGGTGGTACGACATTTTCCATTTGCGGCGAAAGGCTATTTAGCAAAACCTTTGAAGAGATGTTACTGGTTCCCATAAATCCTTTAGCTCTGCATATTGGTAAAATGCTGGCGGGAATTTTGCGGGGTTTGATGACATCGGGTTCGGTAATTTTAATAGCACTACTGTTTACCGGAAATTGGAATTTTCTAAATCCGTTATTTTTGTTGTTGCTAGTGTTGAATTGTGCTGTATTTGCAGGGTTGGGGGTAATTGTTGGGTTAAGCGTGCGATCGCTCGAATCTGTGGGACTATATAACAACTTCGTAATTGTGCCGATGTCTTTCCTCGGTGCAACCTTTTTTGACCCCAGCACCTTACCAGTCGCATTGAAATGTGTAGTTTACCTATTACCTTTAACTTACGCCAGCACTGGTTTACGGGCAGTTGTTTACTCACCTTTATCCGAGTTTCCCTGGTACAGTATACCGATTTTATTAGTAGTGGCGATCGCTTTATCCTTGTGGGGTAGTTACAAATTTTCTCAGCAAAAAGATTGAGAAGATATATTTTCAGGACAGTCATTTGAGAAATCACAGCAACCCTGACTATCTGGGGTAGTTTTAGATTTAGGACTTACGCAAAAAAACTCTCAAAGTCTCATTCCTCCGTGAACTCTGCGTCTCTGTGGTTCGATTTTCCGTAGCCTGTGCGTAAGTCCTGAGATTTGCGCC
This sequence comes from Nostoc sp. FACHB-190, assembly GCF_014696905.1. Classification (NCBI taxonomy): domain Bacteria; kingdom Bacillati; phylum Cyanobacteriota; class Cyanophyceae; order Nostocales; family Nostocaceae; genus Nostoc; species Nostoc sp. FACHB-190. The sequence goes on along the minus strand of NZ_JACJQW010000001.1, from coordinate 216,045 downwards.
AAGTTCGGTAAAAAATTAATTTTTAAGGTGTGATTAAGAACATACATTGTGGGCAAACTAACCTAGTCGTCAAATTTTATCTGCATTACTAGGGAAAATTTCACTGGAGAACACCACAATGTACGCATCTATCAATCTTGATGAACAAAGAAATAATAACATTACTTCCAAAACACCTTTTCAACACCAAATCGAGGCATTTACAGCCCTTAGTAAAACCTTTAAATTTGCTGGTGAAAAACCGGGTAGTGGAATTTTAGTACTACCTACGGGTGCAGGTAAAACGCTTACTGCTGTGAAGTGGTTATCTGAATATGTAATTCCTAAAAATATTAAAATTCTGTGGTTAGCTCCTTCATTTTATCTATTGAGGCAAGCATTCGATACCTTTCATAATAATTCTGTAGATATTCCAGAATCTAAAAAAACATTAAATATTCGGTGCGTTTCTAGCAGTCCTTCTCATGCTAAAGCCTCATCCATAGAACTGACAGATGATATTGTCATTATGACGATACAAACAGCTATCAGTAATTTACATACTGATGCTTTAGACATTAATGGTAATAAATATAAGACAGCTTTTAGAAAATTTATTGACTTCTCTAAAGGTACAGGACTTTTTGTAGTAGTTGATGAAGCCCATCATGCACCAGCCTATGGTTGCAGAAACTTATTAATTGGTGAAAAAGATTCTGCTTTAGGGCTTCGCGGTTTAGTTCCAGAATTAAGTCTGCTCGGACTAACCGCTACACCAACTCATAATGATAAATCTATAAGTGGTTGGCTATGGAAAATATTTGAGAATAAAATCATTTATCAAGCTCAAAAAGAAGCCCTAATTTTACAAGGTATTTTAGCTAAACCTAAGTATATTGAAGTATCCACTGGTCACAAAAGAGCAGTTAATGATGAACTATATAACCGATTAGTTAAGCAACATCAAGACCTACCAGAATATATTATTGATGAGTTAGCAACTAATCAAGACAGAAATAACATTATAGTCAAAACTTATTTAACTAATAAAGAAGCTTATGGCAAAACTATTATCTTTGCTGATCGTTGGTTTCAATGCGTTTACATAAAAGAAAAGCTTTTAGAAAAAGGTATTAAAGCAGATGCAATTTATTCACGTATAGATGCTGATCCTGGTTCTGCGGAGGCAAGGAATAAAAGAACGCAAAAGGATAATGAAAGGATTATGAAAGAATTTACAGAGGGTAAACTAGATGTTTTAATTAATGTACGAATGTTAACAGAGGGTGCTGATGTTCCTAATGTTAAAACCGTATTTCTGACTCGCCAGACAACAAGCTCTATCTTAATGACTCAAATGATAGGTAGAGCATTACGGGGTGAAAAAGTAGGAGGAAGTAGAGAGGCAAATGTTGTTTTATTCTTTGATGAGTGGGAACGTTTAGTTGATTGGGTTACTCGTCCAGAAGGTGATTTTACAGATGGAGGAAAATCTTACGTAAAAGGTTTTTATCCATTGGAATATATATCAATCCGTCTAATTGAAGAACTATCAAAGTCAATTGAAAGTGGAGGAGAATATCAACTAGAGTACAAAAAAATATGCCCTGTTGGATGGTATAAAACCGAAATTGTATATGCTGACTCTGAGAATAACTATGACTCAATGGAAGCATTTACAGAATTTGTTATGGTATATGAGCATACAAAAGCTAAGTTTGAATCTTTTATCAACTTCATCCTTTACACAAACATATTAGATGAATGGGCTAAAGAATATTTAGATGATAATTGGATGCAATCTCAAGCTGAACAATGGATAGTTAAATACTTTAACCGAGAATCAGATGATATTGGACACAAGCTTAAGTCAGATTTAATTAAAATTGTACGTCACATCTCCCAAGAGCCGAATCAATATGCACCTCCATATTATTCATTTGAAGAAAGAGACATTTATGATTTAGATAAAATCGCAGAAACAGTAATAAAGTTGAAGTTAGATGTACAGGCAAAACATCAGTATTTAAGTACAGAATTTTCAAAACCCGATAGTTTGCTAAAAACTTTTTACAAAACATTGCGTAGGTTTGAAACAGCAGTTGACTCAGCAATTATAAATATTATTTATCATTCTAATACTCCAACTGCCATCACTCCACCTGTGCCTACTCCAGTAGAAAGAGAACTAAGCGAAGAAGAAAAAGAAAGTATTAAAAAACGAGACGGTTATACTTGCCTATGTTGTGGAGTTAATAGCAAATTAGCTAAGTTACAAATCGATCATATTAAACCATTCTCTATGGGTGGTATAACATCTGTAGTAAATTCACAAACATTATGTGAAATTTGCAATAGATGTAAAAAACAAAATGAAATCGATTTTCGTATTAATATGACACAACTAAGTGTTCCTAAAAAATTTGATTTATCATTCCCATACCAAGGTCACACAGCTACAAGGACTATAACAAGAATCGTTAACTTGTTTTATCATTGTAAAGCAGTTAAAAAAGTTGATTGGGAAGTATTAACTTACACTTACCACATATATTTATATCCTGGTAATAATCCTGAATGGTTGCTTCAACATAAAACAGAACTTCTTAAGTTTATTCAAAATAAACTTCGTCGTCATGCACACCACGTTCAGGTTACTACAACTAACAAAATATAAATTCAGATTCATACCTAGATGTTTTTTCTCCAAATTAAATATGATTTCTATAGAAAAATCAGGACTAGGAATCAACCCAGCCCCGAAATAAGCCAAAAAAAAGCGGGCTAACCGCTATATGGTTAACCCGTGCAGCTTTGGGAACGCGCAGAGAAATTACTATTGCAATACCAACTTAACGTTAGCGTTTTGCAAACCGCGCTGTTTTACTTCAGCCAAAGTTTTGTTGACTGCATATTTTTGATTAATAGAGTTGATTAACTCGGTTTGGTTGTGCTTTTTAGCAACGCCCCACAGGTCAGCGATGAGGTCGAAGGAACCATCGCTATTGCGAGACCAACCTAGATCATATTCGCCTTCCAAAACAGCAACGATGTCGGAACGTACACGCTGACCGTTATAACCGCGTACATCAGCTTCTGTCTTTACGGTAATACCCAAGTCGCGTAAAGAAGCTTTGAGGATTTCTGCATCGGTGATTTTGGTGCGAAGAGTGCTAAAGTGAGACATTTGGGTTTCCTCCAATGAGAAGATTGAGAAAAGAACAACGGTTTATCATCGGCAAGCCGCACTGAACAAGACGCGGCTTTTTCTCTCAACTGCTAGTTTATTCAACTAGCCTTTCCCCTGGGTTAGCAGGGAAAGCTTTTAGAACTCCATTCGCTGATATTCAGCAACGGAGGATGCGGCTGGTCTTGCTCGCTGTCTAGCCCAGTCTCTGAGGGCTGTTACCTGTTCTTGCATCGTGCGAGACAGTGGCAAGGTTGCTTTCAGTGCCGCAATAATATCTAGTTGGGTGAACTCACGGTCTTGGGCAAAGGCTTCATACATTGCCGCAATAATCGCTTGTTCAATTTCTGCCCCAGAAAAGCCATCCGACATCTTGGCTAGTTGCTCTAAATCAAAGCGGGAGATGTCTTCACGACGGCGCTTGCTTAGGTGAATATTGAAGATATCACGCCGTTCTTCTGGTGTAGGCAGATCCACAAAGAAAATCTCATCAAATCGACCTTTCCTCAAGAATTCTCCAGGTAAGCGTTCGACTCGGTTGGCGGTAGCCATGACAAACACTGGAGATTTTTTCTCTTGCATCCATGTGAGGAAAGACCCAAATATCCTGCTTGATGTGCCACCATCAGAGTCACCAGAACCAGCACTACCAGCAAAGGATTTGTCTAACTCGTCAATAAACAGAATCGCTGGAGAGATAGATTCTGCTGTTTTGAGGGCGTTACGCAGATTTGCCTCACTTCGTCCCACCATTGAGCCGTCATACACACGCCCCATATCCAAGCGTAATAACGGTAAACCCCAAAGCCGGGATGTTGTTTTGGCTATCAATGACTTACCGCAACCGGGTACACCTAAAATTAGCATCCCTTTGGGTTGGGGTAAACCATACTCTCTTGCTCTTTCGGTAAAAGCATTCGAGCGTTGCTTCAGCCATTTCTTTAATTCTTCTAAGCCACCTACACCATCAATGGTTTCATCTTCTTCGATATATTCTAAGATGCCATTGCGCCGGATTAGTTGCTTTTTCTCTGATAAAACTATATCAACTTCTTCTTCGGTTAGTCGTCCGGTGGTGACTTGGGCTTTGCGATATACTTTTTCAGATTCATCTTTGGTTAAACCTAAAGCGGCTCTGAGCAGTTTTTCGCGTGCTTCTGTTGTCAACCGTCGCCCACGATGGTGATCTAAATGGGAAGTTAAAACTTTATTCAACTCCGCCATATCTGGAAGCTGGAAGTCTAATACTACTACTTCCTTCTCCAATTCTATGGGGACTTGGTGCATCGGCGACATTAAAATAATATTTTTTTGTTGCCCTTTAAAACTAGCGATCGCATCTCGCAACGATCGTGTTGTTGCAGGTGCATCAATAAATGGGTGTAAATCTTTAAGAATAAATATACCAGGCTCTTTTTGCCGAATTATCCAATCAATTGCCGCCTCTGGGGAAACTGTGTTGTGTTGGCCTGTGTTGTGTTGGCTTCCAGTCCGGGGTTGACCATATTCCACGATGCCATGAGTTACTGTCCATACATAAACTCGGCGTTGGGGCTTTAACACTTGAGCGATTGTGGAAATTGATTGCTCTGCTCGCTCTTCCTCGGAGGTCACAAGGTAGATTAGAGGGTATTGAGCTTGAATTAAGATGTTGAGCTCTTCTTTCATACAATCGACCTACTTGAGACCTAATACTGTAAAGAACAGAATTGTAACGATGACTGAATTATGAATCAATTACTCATAATTCTTATCTAGCAAGGGACTAACTCTTCTTCACTCTTGGGATGGGTTGGCACTTCTTCGATTTCATCAATGGATATAGGCTCTTGACCAATCAATCCAGGCTGATGACCTAAAGCAACTAATTCCCCATCACGTAACGCAAGTGAACTTTCGCAAGTCGGACAGGAATAAACTCTGTGAGTTCTCCCGTAAGCAGAAGCTTCTAATTCTTCTACTAATTCTGAATTCGCCAAGTAGAAGTAGAGGGCGCGTTCGGCAAGCTCCGACATTGGCTCAGAATCAATTGCTGAACGGATCTTCAACCTTTTGTGCAGTTCTGGCGATATATAAAAAGTAACCTTTTGCTTAGTTTGCGTTTGCATATAACTCTTTGGCGGTCTTACCCGGGTATGTATATCACGTTATCGGCTCCTTGATTGCTTGTCAAGCTGGTAAAACGTTTTGACGGCAATTTCGTTACATTTATTTACATTGTTTTATGCCTGTTAAGGTAAGCTAAGTTATATTTAGAACAAAGCTAAAATTAGCTTAAATAGCAGTCAAATATTAGATAAAAGCTGGAATAATCTCGATAAAACTAAATAATTGCAAGACTTGTATAAACTCAGTGATATGGAAGAAAATATATTATTATGTTTATTTTTTCAGTGAAAACTGGTAGTAAATATAAAAGTTTTTATACAAATTGGCAAGCTGTGGCGAATGCGATCGCTTTATCGTTGCTGTTATCAGGATGCAGCCAACCTTTTAGGGTTGCTGACACTCAATGGCAGACTTATAAAAATTCCCGTTATGACTTTGAATTTCCCTATCCCCGCAATTGGACTGTGTTAGCAACTCCCGACAACGATGATGGTGTTGTCTTAGTTTCACCACGCAGTCAAAATGTGGAAATTAGAGGCTGGGCAAGCAATCTCTCACCAGAACCCAAAAATGCCATCCCGCCTAACTTTCAGACTACACAAGGAGTATCTGGGGTTTTGTTAGTAGAAGTTGGTCAGCAAGAAGGTTCGATGAAATTGACCTTAACTCAAGGTAAAGTTACCTATTACTGGCAGGGAAAAAGCCCCAGCCAAGAGTTTTCCAACTATTACCCGTTGTTTTATTACATAGCCCAGCAATATCGCATTTATAGGGAGTCGGGAGTCGGGAGTCGGGAATAGGGGAAGAAGGATAAAAAGAGTGAAGTATGGAATTTAATGCTTTCAGCTTATGTCTTTTGACAGATGACCAATGACTAATGACTAATAACTCATCACTAATCACTACTTTTGATGGTTGAGGGGGTACAGAAACCTGATAGATTTAGCTATCAGCGAGTAAAAACTGGTGAAAATGAAAGTCCTGGTTATTGGTGGCGATGGGTATTGCGGTTGGGCAACCGCACTTTACCTCTCCAATCGAGGTTACGAAGTTGGAATTTTAGATAGTTTGGTGCGTCGGCACTGGGATAACGAACTTGGGATCGCAACTCTGACTCCGATCGCACCGATTCAGCAACGTATCCAGCGCTGGCAAGATTTGACCGGCAAATCTATCGACCTATTCGTAGGCGATATCACTAATTACGAATTTCTGCAAAAAACTTTACATCAATTTGAACCAAATGCGATCGTGCATTTTGGCGAACAGCGTTCCGCGCCATTCTCCATGATTGACCGCGAACACGCAGTTCTCACCCAAGTCAATAACGTAGTTGGCACACTCAACTTGCTGTATGCCATGCGCGAAGACTTCCCCGACTGCCACTTAGTCAAGTTGGGAACAATGGGTGAATATGGTACACCTAACATCGATATTGAAGAAGGGTATATCACCATTGAACATAATGGGCGCAAAGATACCTTACCGTATCCCAAACAACCCGGTTCAATGTATCACCTCAGCAAAGTGCATGATAGTCATAATATTCACTTTGCTTGTCGGATTTGGGGATTGCGTGCCACCGACTTAAATCAAGGCGTGGTTTATGGTGTCTTAACCGAAGAAACGGGAATGGACGAACTGTTGATTAATCGCCTAGATTACGATGGTGTATTTGGGACAGCATTAAACCGCTTCTGTATTCAAGCTGCCATTGGTCATCCTTTAACGGTGTATGGTAAAGGTGGGCAAACTCGCGGATTCTTAGATATTCGGGATACAGTGCGCTGTATGGAATTAGCGATCGCTAATCCTGCTGAACCTGGAGAATTCCGCGTCTTCAACCAATTTACCGAACTATTTAGTGTGGGTGACTTGGCATTGATGGTCAAAAAAGCAGGTAACGCCTTGGGATTAAATGTTGATATCAACAACATAGATAACCCCAGAGTTGAAAAAGAAGAACATTATTTCAACGCCAAAAATACCAAACTGCTTGACCTCGGCTTACAACCTCACTACCTCTCAGACTCGTTACTTGATTCACTGTTAAACTTTGCAGTTAAGTATCAGCAACGAGTTGATAAAAAACAAATTTTGCCGAAAGTTTCTTGGCATAGAAATTAGGTGAAAACTGTATGAGGTTGGTGACAGAATCTTATCTCAATCAAATCTCTCGCTGGCCTCAAACTGGTCGTCATATACTAGCGCAGTATGACGACCAGACAGTTGTAGTTTATCAGCGAAGCGCAGCGCAAGCATGATAGGCAGGGAGTAGGGAATGGGGAGTAGGGAGTAGGAAAGAAGCCTGATCTGGTTGTACTGATTTTTTTCCAAATCAAAAAATTATGAGTCCTATATCGTCTAGAAAAGGTGAAAGCCTTCTCGAACAGTAGCAATTGCAATAACAATTATGTAATTAGGGGCTTGCAGAAAATAAATTATCCAATTTTCGAGCGAGGGTATTTTTCTTTTTCCCCTGCCCCCTGCCTACACAATGATAGTATATTTTTTTAATTGGAAGCCCCTTACTAAGCTCCTCTATCGCTACGCTCGTAATGACAATTTAAAGGGTATATCAAGTCTGAAACCCTTGTAAATAGTAATTGTGTGTACGCCGTGAATACGGCGTTTTTATGTTAGGCAATATTTCGCCAACGGTATCCGTATTTCGTATTAATACCATATTGGCGACCAATCAACGGTCAAAAATATCAACCTTATTATTCAAAATTACGTAAGATTAATTTTATCTTTATATTTTCTTCTTAAGATTTTGATTATTCTTCATTATTTTTAGACAGATCAGAAAATACTACTTAGTAAATTCTAGTGAAAGTTATTGAATTTACCAATTTCTGATTTGCATAAGTTATCAGCCTTTGCTTAGGGTATTGACAGCACTGTTGAAGTAAGTGAGGTACACCATGCGTATTAAGTAATGAGTAATAAGCAGTGAGTAATAAGTAAATTTCTGACTCATTACTAATTACTTTTTTCAATCAGTTGCTGTAGCTCATAAACATTGGGTCTGTTGTATTTAGGAGGCATCTAGATATCTTATGGTAATCATTCATTAATTGGTAGAGAAAGCAGAGGATTTAAATCATCTGATTCTCAATTTGAGAATGACACTTTAAAAATCTTTGTTCCCTAGAAACTAGTTAGATAAACAAAATGAAAGTAGTAACTGTAAACAAATCATACCAGCTTTCATCTATACAACAAGGAATGCTATTCAACAGTCTAGTTGCTCAAAACTCAGGAGTGGATATTGAGCAGATGATCTGTTTAATACATGAAAAAATTGATGTTTTGGCATTTCAAAAAGCATGGCAGAAAGTTGTAGAAAGACATGCAGTTTTGAGAACTAGTTTTGATTGGGAAACTGGACAAGAAGCGATACAATGTGTGCAGCAGCAGGTAAAAATTTCCTTAGAACAGCAAGATTGGTGTGGCTTGTCTGACACAGAACAATCAACTAAATTGCAAGTTTATCTACAAAGCGATCGCACTCTTGGCTTTCAGTTAAATGTTGCCCCATTGATGCGTCTGGCATTATTTCAGTTGAGAGAATCGGTCTACCAATTTGTTTGGACTTTTCACCATGTTTTGTTAGATGGTCGCTCTTTGTCCATCATTATTAAAGAAGTGTTCACCTTTTACGATGCTTTCTGTCAGGGAAAAGACTTACAACTACCCCAACCTCGTCCTTATCAAGACCACATTGCATGGTTACAGCAGCAGGATTGGTCTAAATCAGAAAGTTTTTGGCGGGACTTGCTCAAAGGTTTTACCGCACCCACGCCTTTATTAGTAGACTCAAACCCTAGTGAGAAAAAGGGTTTTGGCGAACAAGCAATCCGACTCTCAGCAAAAACTACAGTGATGTTGCAGTCTTTAGCAAAACAACATCAAATTACGCTAAATACTTTAGTACAAGGTGCTTGGGCTTTATTGCTCAGTCGTTATAGTGGCGAGTCTGATGTTGTGTTTGGGGCGACAAGAGCCTGTCGTCATTCCTCTGTAACTGGGGCAGATTCGATGGTAGGATTGCTCATCAATACTTTACCAGTGCGAGTCAAGGTGTCAGGGGAAAAACCGCTTTTGACTTGGCTAAAAGAATTGCGATCGCAGTGGGTAGCGTTACGAGACTATGAACACACCCCCTTAACTAATATTCAAAGATGGAGTGATGTTCCTGGCGGTACACCTCTGTTTGATAGCATTCTGGTATTTGAAAACTATGAATTGAATTCGGTTTTACGTTCTCAAGGTGATAGATGGCAAAACCTGGAGATAAAACAAGAAGAACAAACTAACTTTCCCTTGACATTGGTTGGCTATGCAGAGTCAGAACTGTTATTGAAACTCAAATACGACCAAAACAAGTTTGATGATGCCAAAATTGGTCGAATGCTGGGACATCTTCAAACTTTATTGTCCAGTATGGCGACTAATCCTTGGCAGTGTTTAGGAGAATTACCACTCTTGACGACAGATGAAAGACAGCAAATGTTGATGGAGTGGAATAATACACAAACAGATTTTGCAGAACAACTTTGTATTCATCAACTGTTTGAGGCGCAGGTAGAGCAGACACCAGACGCGATCGCCGTTGTTTGTGGACAAGAACAACTCACCTACAAAGAGTTAAACTGGAGAGCTAATCAGTTAGCCCATCACCTCAAGCAACTGGGTGTCAAACCAGGGGTGTTAGTGGGTGTATATTTAGAGCGTTCGCTAGAAATGATTCCGGCTGTCCTGGGGATTTTGAAAGCTGGCGGCGCTTATGTTCCACTAGAACCCAGTTTTCCTAAAGCACGCATTCAATTATTGCTGTCTTCTCTGCAAATTAACTGTCTAGTCACCCAAACTTGCTTGTTACCTAGTATTCATGATCTAGAACTGAGCGCACTGCAACATTTAATCTGTTTAGATAAATCTGCACATAACGCGATGAGCAACTTATTCTTAGAACCACTCTCCATAGAGCAAAGCTCTTCTCGTAGAGTACCTCTCCCCGAAACGGAGAGAGGCTTTGATTCTTGCTCCCCTTCCCTTGTAGGGAAGGGGTTGGGGGTTAGGTCTGAGAGAAAGTCGCACACAGCGTCATATAGTACAGCAGGTAAAAAACCAGAAAATCACCAAGAAATCTTTTCCCCTACACCCCTACACCCTCATACCCCTACACCCTCTATTTGGCATCGTTCCTATCTAGATTTACTGCCCACAGAAAATTTACCAACATCTGCAAGTTCTGATGACATCGCCTATGTAATTTTTACCTCTGGCTCTACAGGTACACCCAAAGGGGTTGTAGTTCGTCATCAACCAGTAATCAACTTGATTGAGTGGGTGAACAAAACCTTCAATGTTAATGCTAACGACAGAGTTTTATTTATCACATCCTTGTGTTTTGACCTGTCAGTTTATGACATTTTTGGACTATTAGCCGCAGGTGGTTCAATTCGGGTTGTATCTAGCCATGATGTCCGAGATCCAGAAGCTTTACTACACATTCTCTGTCATGAGCCGATTACCTTTTGGGATTCTGCGCCGCCTGCACTGCAACAACTGGCTGGCTTTTTCCCCAAAGTTCAAGCAACTAATTGTCATCCCCAACTGCGGTTAGTATTTATGAGTGGTGATTGGATACCAGTCACACTGCCCGATTTACTGAAAACCACCTTCCCAGGGGTTGAGGTGATTAGTTTGGGTGGAGCAACGGAAGCAACTGTTTGGTCTAATTATTATCCCATCGGCAAAGTCGAGCCGCATTGGAAGAGTATTCCCTATGGCAAACCCATCCAAAACGCTCAATATTACATTCTCGATGATTACCTCAATCCCTGTCCTATTGGTGTGACTGGAGAGTTATATATTGGTGGAGAATGTTTAGCCTCTGGCTATTTAAATCAACCAGAACTTACAGCCCAAAAATTTATTCCCAGTCCCTTTGGCAATTCCAAACTATACAAAACTGGGGATTTAGCCCGTTATTTCAGCGATGGGAATATTGAATTCCTCGGTCGAATTGACCATCAAGTTAAGATTCGCGGTTTCCGTATCGAGTTGGGAGAAATTGAGAGTGTACTCACACAACACGAATCTGTCGAGGAAACTGTAGTTATAGCCAGAGAGGATGAGCCAGGAAATAAGCGGTTAGTGGCTTATGTGGTGGTAAATGATGAATCTAAACCTAATATGAATGAATTAAGGCGGTTTTTGCGAGAGAAACTACCAGAGTATATGATTCCATCTGCCTTTGTCGCGATCGCCAAAATTCCTCTGACTCCCAATGGTAAGGTAGATCGCCGCGCTCTGCCCATCCCCGACCAAAGACCAGAATTAGAAAAAGCCTTGATTGCGCCGAGAAACACCATAGAAATTGAGTTAGCGCGAATTTGGTCAGAGGTTTTAGGTATTCAATCAGTTGGAATTAGAGATAATTTCTTTGAATTGGGGGGAAATTCCCTACTGGCGGTGAAATTATTTACACAAATTGAAAAGGCATTTGGTCAAAAACTCCCCCTCGCTACCTTATTACAATCACCAACCATAGAACAATTAGCTGACATTCTCAGCCAATCAAATACAAAAACTTCTTGGTCTTCCTTGGTGACAATTCAGCCTGGTAGTAGTGCGAAACGTCCTTTATTCTTGATTCACGCCCTTGGTGGCAATGTGATTGGCTATCAAACTCTAGTACGTTATCTGGGTACAGAGCAACCCGTGTATGGCTTACAAGCACAAGGACTTGATGGCAAACAAGCTCCCCACACCAGAGTTGAAGACATGGCCTCTCACTACATCAAAGAAATTCGCACCGTTCAACCGCATGGCCCTTATCTTTTGGGCGGTTTCTCTAGTGGTGGGACAATTGCTTATGAAATGGCGCGTCAGTTAGTTGCTCAAGGCGATCGCGTCGAATTACTGGCAATGTTTGATACCTATAGCCCCAGTCTATATATCAATAATCCCTCCCTCTTGCGGACATTGTATGTCTACTGGCTCACCCTATTACGTCTGCCATCTGTAGATAGAAGAAACTATGTTCTCGCCAAAGTGGATTGGTTTAAATCCATGTTATTAGGGAAACACAGTAGCAAATTTGACTTGTGGAACGAACATTCTTTCACTGACGATGCCAACCCTTACAATATGGCACTAATAGAAGCACTCAAACAAGCAACAATGGCAGATTATGTAGTCAAATCCTACCCTGGCAAGGTAACTTTATTTACCACCAAAGAAGTTTTGCGATGGTGTCAGTTCAAACCCTGTAGAGGCTGGAGTGCAATGGCTAAACAAGGGGTAGAAATTCATGAAGTTCCTGGTACACATTTAGGTATGTTGGGAGAACCAGGTGTGCAGATGTTAGCTGAAAAATTGCGGTTTTGCTTAGAGGAAGCACAAGCAGATCATCAGGTAGTATCACCAAAGGCTGAGAAGATGCGGTGGATACTTCAAAACCAAGATTATCGAGTATTTGAACATCAGCATTGATGTAATTAGGGTATTGGGTATAAGGGTGTGTGACGTAAGGTTTTTAGATACATACACCCCTGTACCCCTACACCCTCGCCAAAACCCTTGATTCTTCGTTTTTATGGGTAAGTCCTATATATTTCTCACCGTACACAATTGATTCCGCTACGAGAAACAGTTTACTCTGTTGTAGAACCTGAAATTCAACAGCAGTTGAGATTACCTGCGTGGACTGAAGAATTTTTGTATGAGAATAGCCCTATTCACCGAAACCTTTTTGCCGAAAGTAGATGGCATAGTTACACGTCTACGCCATACAGTTGACCATCTACAGCGTGATGGAAATCAAGTTTTAGTGATTGCCCCAGAGGGTGGAATCACGGAACATAAAGGAGCGAAAGTTTACGGCATTAGTGGCTTTCCTTTGCCTCTGTATCCAGAGTTAAAAATGGCACTACCCCGCCCAGCCATTGGTTATGCTTTAGAAGAATTCCAGCCTGATATTATTCATGTTGTAAACCCTGCTGTTTTAGGATTATCAGGCATTTTTTATAGCAAAGTTTTGAAAATTCCCTTAGTAGCTTCTTACCATACCCATTTACCGCAATATCTCCAGCATTACGGCTTAGGAATGTTAGAAGGCTTGTTGTGGGAATTGCTCAAAGGCGCTCATAATCAAGCATTGTTAAATCTTTGTACCTCGACAGCCATGATGGAGGAATTGTCATCACATGGCATTGAAAGAGTAGACTTGTGGCAGAGGGGCGTAGATACAGAATTATTTCATCCTAATTTAGCCAGTTTAGAGATGCGATCGCACCTGTCCCAAAACCATCCCGAAAGTCCCTTATTATTGTATGTTGGTCGCTTATCTGCCGAAAAAGAAATTGAACGCATTAAACCAATTTTAGAAGCAATTCCCCAAGCGCGATTGGCTTTAGTGGGAGATGGCCCCCATCGCCAAGCCTTAGAAAAACACTTTGCTGGAAGCAACACCCATTTTGTTGGCTATCTCATGGGACGTGAGTTAGGTTCTGCTTTTGCGAGTGCTGATGCTTTTATTTTCCCTTCCCGCACAGAAACTCTGGGGTTAGTCTTATTAGAAGCAATGGCCGCTGGTTGTCCCGTCGTGGCTGCCCGTTCTGGTGGCATCCCTGATATTGTTACAGATGGTGTGAATGGATATCTTTTTAACCCCAAAGCAGACATTCAAGATGCGATTTCTGCTACAATTCGCCTCTTGGAAAATCAGCAAGAACGAGATATCATTCGTCAAAATGCTCGTAAAGAAGCAGAAAAATGGGGATGGGCAGCGGCCACACGCCAGCTGCAAGATTACTATCACAAAATAGTCTCAGTAAAACAGCCAACAGCAGCAGTTTAAATGCAGGATAGGAATTGTGGGGCATTTCTGCTCCACGATTTTCGGAACGATTAACGATAGATAAAAGCACAATCTCAGCTTTAAATCTAAAATCTCAAATCTAAAATCTAAAATTCCATGACTCTTCCCAACCCTGGTAGCGTCTTGGCTACATTAACTGAACTCACACAAGTTAATCGCACCCACGCCTTACTACGTCGTGTCAAAGACCTTTCTGTTAACGAATTTGTCTGTCTACTTGATTTTATAACGGCTGAGTTCCAACAATTTCTCAGAGCCATTGAGTTAATTAATAATGAAGCTCTAGAAACAATGTTGGAAAAGGTACTAGAAGCCATTACCTTAAAAATTGGTCAAATTCTCCAAGCTGAACACACAGCAATTTTTTTAGTTGACTATGATAAAGGTCAACTCTGGTCAAAAGTTCCCCAAGATAATAGTCAAAAATTTTTAGAAATTAGAACGCCAATTAATGTTGGCATTCCTGGCCATGTAGCGAGTACAGCCCAATATTTGAACATTGCGGAAACTGCAACACATCCTTTATTTAGTCCAGATTTAGAAAAACAAATGGGCTATAAAATTCGCAATATTTTATGTATGCCTGTTGTTAGTAGTAAGAGTCAAACTGTTGCTGTTGTGCAACTGGCAAATAAAGAAGGTAATGTGCCTTTTAATCATGAAGATGAAGAATCATTTCGAGATTTTGCTGCTTCTATTGGGATTATTTTAGAAACTTGTCAATCTTTTTATGTAGCAGCCCGCAATCAACGAGGCGCAACAGCATTATTAAGGGCGACTCAAACATTAGGGCAGAGTTTAGACTTAGAAGCAACTTTGCAAATAGTCATGGAACAAGCCCGAATTTTGATGCAAGCAGACCGGAGTACGCTGTTTTTGTATCGCAAAGAAATGGGTGAACTTTGGACAAAAGTTGCAGCCGCAGCATCGCCCACAGACTTTCTTGAAATTCGGATGCCGGCAAATCGGGGAATTGCTGGTTATGTAGCATCAACAGGAGACGCATTAAATATTCCTGATGCTTATAAAGACCCGCGTTTTGACCCCAGTACAGATAGAAAAACTGGCTATGTAACGCGGAATATTTTATGTTTGCCAGTGTTTAATTCTGCTAATGAATTAATTGGGGTAACTCAGCTAATTAATAAGCAAAAAGGCAGTTTTAGCGCCTCTGATGAAGAGTTTATGCGGGCTTTTAATATTCAAGCAGGCATAGCATTAGAAAATGCGCGGCTGTTTGAAAATGTCCTGTTAGAAAAACAGTATCAAAAAGACATTTTGCAAAGTCTATCTGATGCTGTAATTTCGACTGATATGATTGGTCGAATTGTGACAATTAATGATGCGGCTTTAGAGTTATTGGGTTGTCCTTTGGCTGATACTAATAACAAAAGCAATAAATTATTGTGGGAGCAAAATTTAATCGGGCGCTTTGTGTGGGAAGTAGTACCCATTGAAAATTTGCAAATGCGCTTAGAAGACAGTTTGACATCGGGCGCTAGACATTATGTTCCAGAACAAAGTTTGATAGTGGGGCTATATCAAGCACTGACTTTAGACGGGCGAGTGAATAGTGACAATCAAGACTCAGCTTTGCAAACTGGCACAACTCATCAGTTGATTTTAACAGTCCGCGATCGCAATAACCCTGACCTTTTCATTCCTTGGAATTTACTGTTAACTCCTCCATCCCAATTAATCCCCGCTAATCAAGTAGAACAGTTAGAACGCAGTATTAATTTAACTGTAAATCCCCTCACCAACCCAGAAGGGGGAGTGAGAGGCGGTTTAGTAGTTTTAGAAGACATTAGCCAAGAAAAACGCCTGAAAACCACAATGTATCGTTACCTGACTCCCCATGTTGCAGAACAAGTCATGGCTTTGGGTGAAGATGCTTTGATGGTGGGTGAACGTAAGGATGTGACTGTCTTATTTTCTGATATTCGTGGCTACACCACTTTGACGGAAAATTTGGGCGCAGCAGAGGTTGTATCGCTGTTGAACCAATATTTTGAAACAATGGTGGAAGCGGTTTTTAATTATGAAGGCACTTTAGATAAATTTATTGGCGATGCTTTAATGGCTGTGTTTGGTGCGCCTTTACCAATTACAGAAAACCATGCTTGGCAGGCGGTACAATCAGCCTTAGATATGCGCCAACGTCTGCAAGAATTTAACCAACGGCGAATTATTCAGGAACAACCCCAAATTCGTATCGGGATTGGGATTAGTTCTGGGGAAGTTGTTTCTGGTAATATTGGCTCTCACAAACGTATGGATTACACCGTGATTGGCGATAGTGTAAACTTAAGCGCCCGTCTAGAAGCCGTCACGAAAGAATATGGCTGTGATATTATTTTGAGCGAATTTACTTATCAACTTTGCAGCGATCGCATTTGGGTGCGGGAGTTAGATAAAATTCGCGTTAAGGGTAAAAACCAAGCTGTGAATATTTATGAGTTAATTAGCGATCGCAATACGCCTTTAGATGCTGATACCCAAGAGTTTTTGTTTCACTATCATAACGGCCGGGCTGCTTATTTAGCAAAGGATTTTGCCGGGGCGATCGCTAGTTTTACCGCCGCAAAACACCTCCGCCCCAAAGACCAAGCCGTAGAAATTCATCTAGAACGCGCCCAAAATTATCACCAAACACCACCGCCAGATTCCTGGGATGGTGTTTGGACAATTGTCAGCAAATAAATACCCAAATTTTTTAATTTCTGATTACAAAAGCTTTTTGATATTCCTGAATCAGTGAGATGCTGGCAAGCAGTCACGACAAGATAAAGTAATGACTAATATTTGATTTTGAAAAAAATCATTGAACTTAGAAAAGGCTTTTTACTACTCCCTACTCCTTACCTGCACAATTTTTATCTCATTCCTCAGCTTCTCCGCCTTCATTTCTAAAAGGATTTTCGCCAATTTTTAGCTGTTTTTTACTTTGTTTTAGCTGTTTCCACAAAGCTTTGATTTGTTCGTAAGCATCTTCTGGCGGGATTTTTCCACCCGTTTCTAAGCTACAAACATAACTAACTTTATTCGCAAATTCCTGAAGATTAGCATTAAATACTAAGTTTTCGGGTTTAACTTGCCCATAATAGCGACCTTTGGGATAAATAAAATCATCTTTGTCCACCATCTTCTGCTCCACTTATTAAACTCCATTATTGTTTTAATATCTGAACTCAAGCCATGATTTATGCACTTCTAGCAAGTATTTTATGAATTACCAACAAATCGACTCTCTTGTTTCTACCTCAACAGGTATTTGAGAAATCGAGTAGGATTTCTATATTTTGCTGCTAAAAGCAAAAAAGCTTGATTAGTATTGATCGTTGTGCAGTAATTCCTAATAGTGTATCCTTCTGCCAATTACTAATTGACATTCTCTGGTATTAAACACCAATCAAAATTTTCAATAGCTATTTACTTAGTCATGATTTATACTTTATTTTCTATAAAAAAATCAGTTTTTGAGTAAAAAAATCTACAGTCAGAGTGTAATAGTTTCCTGGGAAATTTACCTCTACTAGAGGTTATATATTATATATCTGAGTTTCAGCATCAGGTAATTAATCTTTACTATAACTTACTGGTGCTGACCAGTAAAATTTAATTCTCTAAGGGCAGCTTTTGTCCCACTCCATCAAAGGTATAAACCAATTTTATACGGGTGTATTACAGTCACAAGATTTACGGGTAATACTCAGCAAATTTGATATCAGACTACTGTTGAAAACCCTGAAATCTCATTTCAAAATTGATGAATTTACAGCAGAGTGTCAGTCAATAAAATACAGAATTTAGTTCTCACAGCTAGTAGAGAGCCTATTCTTATGCAGAATTCAGGCTTCTGACTCCTGAATTCTTAGCATTTTTTGATTATGCACTGGCGATTAATTAGCGAATCTTTGTTAACTAAAGATAAAATGGTGAAGCCCGAAAGGACACAAGTCTCCCATTGCTGAAAAGTTGACCTCCTACCATGTCTGTTCATTCTAAAGTCTACGAAGGCAAAGCAAAAATACTCTATACAACAGATAATCCAGAAATCTTGCTGGCTGATTTTAAAGATGATGCGACTGCGTTTAACGCCCAAAAGCGTGGCAGTATCATTGGCAAGGGAAAAATTAACTGTAGTATTTCTAGCCAGTTATTTAAACAGTTGGAAGCCCAAGGGGTTAAAACCCACTTTATTGACAGCCCGTCCCCTAATCAAATGCGGGTGAAAGCGGTGAAAATTTTACCCTTAGAAGTAGTCGTGAGAAATATTGCGGCGGGTAGCCTGAGTCAACAAACAGGTTTACCAGTGGGTACAGTTTTGCCACAGCCCTTGGTAGAGTTTTATTACAAGAATGATCAATTAGGAGACCCGTTGTTGACACGCGATCGCCTACTCTTAATGGAATTAGCTACAGAGGAACAAGTAGACCTAATTAAGAATCTAGCATTGCAAATCAACGAGTTTCTGCGGAGCTTTTGGCAGCAATGTGGCATTACCTTAGTAGACTTCAAACTAGAATTCGGCTTAGATTCACAACAGCAAATACTCCTGGCAGATGAGATTAGTCCAGACACCTGTCGTTTGTGGGACACTACAGAAACTGACCCCAACCGTCGCGTCCTGGATAAAGACCGCTTCCGCCGAGATTTAGGCAATGTAGAAGATGCGTACCAAGAGGTTTTACAGCGAGTGCTGCAAACAGTAGACAGTAAAAATTAAACTGATGTACCTTGTCATTGGTCATTGGTCTTGACAAAGGACAAATGACCAACGACTAATGACTAATAACTAGTGTGTGATTGTGTGCGGAAGTGAAGAGGAATATATAATGCGTTTATCTCCTATATTAGTAGCAGCTGTAGCAATTGCAGCGCCATTAAGTGGCTCTTTTAGAGCGAATGCCCAAACTGCTGAAGATTTACAACCCACAGCGAAAATTTTAAAACCCGCTACAAAGCAGCCACAAGAGAAGGACGCAGGGCAAAGTTCAGCGAGGGAAAGTTTACCAACTGCGATCGCCTCCCCAGAAGCTAAGGTACTTAAAGATACTCAAGCAAAATCTGTGACCATTTTGCCAACACCATCAGATGCAAAATCACAGGTGATAGTCCCAACAATTGCCCAAACGCCAGAAACAATCCCCAACTCTGATACTCAACAGCCCAACACCATTCCTGACAGTTCCACTCCAGCCACAGAACCTGCATCTCCAGAAAATACTACCCCCCCCACTACCATTGAACCGGCATCTCCCCAAAATCCCCAGCCGGAAAATACTACCCCCCCCACCATCGAACCGGCATTTCCCCAAAACCCTCAGCCGGAAAATACCACCCCCCCAACCATCGAACCGGCATTTCCCCAAAATCCCCAGCCAGAAAATACCACCCCCCCCACCATCGAACCTGCGTTTCCCACATCTCCAGGGAATACCCAACCGAATGGCGCTACCGAATCAACAGAACCAAGGGTATTGGTATCAGAAGTAGTCGTCAAACCCCAAGCAGGACAATTACCCCCAGAATTAGAAGATCGAGTTTATCAAGTCATTCGGACTCAACCAGGGCGGACAACCACCCGCACCCAACTACAAGAAGATATTAATTCGATTTTTGGTACAGGTTTCTTTTCTAACGTCCAAGCTGTACCAGAAGATACACCTTTGGGCGTGCGAGTCAGCTTTATTGTCCAGCCCAACCCCGTACTTACAAAAGTGCAAGTCGAAGCTAATCCTGGAACTGGTGTTGCTTCGGTTCTGCCAGCAAGTACGGCGGATGAAGTTTTTAAAGATCAGTATGGTAAAATCCTCAACCTACGCGACTTGCAAGAAGGAATCAAGACCTTAAGCAAACGCTATCAAGACCAAGGTTATGTGTTAGCCAATGTGATTGGTGCGCCCCAAGTTTCGGAAAATGGGGTGGTGACGCTGCAAGTAGCCGAAGGTGTAGTGGAAAATATTAAAGTCCGGTTCCGCAACAAAGAAGGTCAAGAAACAGACGACCAAGGTAGACCAATTCGCGGACGGACACAAGAGTATATTATTACACGGGAAGTAGAATTAAAACCAGGACAAATATTTAATAGAAATACAGTCCAAAAAGACCTACAACGGGTGTTTGGACTAGGTTTATTTGAAGATGTGAATGTTTCTCTAGACCCTGGTACTGACCCCAGCAAAGTAGATGTAGTAATTAATGTTGCCGAACGCAGTAGCGGTTCGATCGCGGCTGGTGCTGGTATTAGTTCTGCCAGTGGATTATTTGGTACAGTCAGCTATCAACAGCAGAACCTCAACGGCAGAAACCAAAAATTAGGTGCAGAAGTCCAGGTAGGAACCAGGGAATTACTATTTGATTTACGCTACACCGACCCCTGGATTGCGGGTGATCCTTACCGCACCTCTTACACAGCCAATATTTTCCGCCGCAGTTCGATTTCCTTGGTATTTGAAGGAGATGAGAACAACGTGGAAACCTTCAGAGCCGGAGATGACGATGGCGATCGCCCCCGTGTGTTACGTTTAGGTGGTGGCGTTACCTTTACTCGTCCGTTGTCCAAAAATCCCTACGAACGTTCCGAATGGACAGCCTCAGCCGGGTTGCAATATCAGCGCGTTTCCACCCGCGACGCTGATGGTAATCTCAGAAGATTTGGTACAGTTTACAACAATGGCCAAGCTGGAGAATTAATTCCCTTAAGCTTCTCTGGTACAGGTCAAGACGACTTAGTATTATTACAACTAGGTACGCAGCGCGATCGCCGTAACAATGCCCTACAGCCTACCAGTGGTTCGTTCCTGCGCTTCGGAGTTGACCAGTCATTACCAATAGGCGAAGGTAATATTTTACTCACTAGACTACGGGGGAGCTATAGCCAATACATCCCCGTGAAGCTCCTGAATTTTTCCAAAGGCGCACAAACTCTCGCCTTTAACATTCAAGGCGGTACTATCCTCGGCGATTTACCTCCCTACGAAGCCTTTACTTTAGGCGGTAGTAACTCCGTGCGTGGTTATGAAGAAGGAACATTAGCCAGCAGCCGTAGTTACGTGCAAGCAACTTTAGAGTATCGCTTCCCTGTATTTTCCATCGTGAGTGGCGCAGCCTTTGTCGATTTTGGTACTGACTTAGGCACCAATACTAGGGCGGCGGATGTTCTCAACAAAAACGGTACTGGCTATGGTTATGGTTTGGGTGTGCGCGTCCAATCACCTCTGGGGCCAATTCGTATCGACTACGGTATCAACGATGATGGTGATAGCCGCATCAACTTCGGCATTGGGGAAAGATTTTAAAAAGTATGAAGTGTGTAGACGCGCTCTGCGCGGCTTCCCGAAGGGTAGTATGAAGTATGAAATTAGCTTTTTCACACTTCATACTTCATACTTTCTCTTGACTCTTTGACCCTCGACCCTTGACTATTTATTAAGGTGTATTAAATTTTCGCCGATGCAACAGCACACCATCGCCGGGGAAATCTGCCAAACAGGAGTCGGACTGCATAGCGGTATTGCTACCAATGTGCGGATATTACCAGCCCCAGCCAATAGCGGGCGTTATTTTGTGCGGGTAGATTTACCAGATTTGCCAATCATTCCCGCCCAAATTGCCGCAGTCAATGAAACTGTACTGTCTACTCAATTGGGTAAAGGTGCAGCATCTGTCCGTACAGTCGAGCATTTATTGGCAACCTTGTCAAGTATGGGTGTGAATAATGCCCGCATTGAAATTGATGGGCCAGAAGTGCCGTTGTTGGATGGTTCAGCCCAAATTTGGGCTGCTAGTGTGGCTCAAGTTGGCTTACAACCGCAAACAGCAGACGATAACTCAGAGCAATGGGTTCTTGCAGAACCAATCTGGATTTATCACAATGATGCCTTTGTTTGTGCTATCCCAGCCGCAGAAACCCGCTTTAGCTATGGGATTGATTTTGATTTACCTGCAATTGGCAATCAATGGCACAGTTGGTTATTAGCGGCTGATGTCGGTGAGGCGGCTGTTAGCTTTGCGGCGGAAATTGCCCCTGCGCGTACCTTTGGTTTATTACATCAAATAGAATACTTACAACAGGCTGGATTAATTAAAGGCGGCAGCTTAGACAATGCACTGGTTTGCGGCTCTGAAGGATGGTTAAATCCGCCATTAAGATTTGCAAATGAGCCAGTCCGTCATAAGATGTTGGACTTAGTAGGAGATTTGAGTTTATTGGGAAATTTCCCCCAAGCTCATTTCTTAGCGTATAAAGCCAGCCACAATTTACATATTCAACTCGCCGAAAGGATTTTAGCGGCACAGCAAAATCCCACTGACAAAATCTGAGGGGTTTCAACGCCATTCCACTTTTAATTTCCACAGTCAAAGTCACACAAACTGCCAATGTCGTCAATTCTTGCAGAAGTAAATAGTAGCGATGCGATCGCATCCTCATCTGATACCACCCAAACTCCCACTGCACCGGAAGTGAAAAAAACCTTCACATCCGAAGAAATTCAGCAGTTGCTCCCTCATCGCTATCCATTTCTACTGGTAGACAAAATTATTGACTATGTACCAGGAAAAGTGGCTGTAGGCGTTAAAAATGTTACTATTAACGAACCTCAATTTCAAGGACATTTCCCCGGTAGACCACTCATGCCAGGTGTGCTAATTGTCGAAGCAATGGCACAAGTCGGTGGAATTGTGTTAACACAACTACCAGAATACAATGCAGGTGGACTGTTTGTCTTTGCTGGCATTGATAAAGCCCGCTTTCGTCGTCAAGTTGTCCCTGGAGATCAACTGATTATGACAGTGGAACTGTTATGTATCAAACAACGTCGGTTTGGGAAGATGCAAGCTCGGGCCGAAGTTGACGGACAACTCGCTGCTGAAGGCGAATTGATGTTTTCTTTAGTTGGTTAACAACTTGTTTGAGTGTCTTGGTACAACCGTGATATGGCAACGTGCTGAGTATAAAACCAGTTATTACAATGTCATAACTGGCTTGGCTATTGTTATATACTGAGGCTCAAATCTAAACAAGCATCACAGATTAACAACTGTCCACACAGTATTTGAAAATTTCTGAATTTTCGCTGCCCTCACACTTAACTTGCTTTGCCCGACACTTTCGATTGTTGAAGTTATCACAACTCAGCAACACCAGTTGCGATTAACGCACTGGTTTCTCACGACAGTTCTGGAGATTCACCCTTGAAGACTCTTATTCATCCAACGGCGGTAGTTCATCCTAAAGCGGAACTCCACCCTACAGTGCAAGTTGGTGCCTATGCTGTGATTGGAGCGCATGTCAAAGTTGGCCCAGAAACAATTATTGGCGCTCATGTAGTGCTGGAAGGGCCTTGCGAAATTGGGGCGCGAAATCAGATTTTTCCAGGTGCAGCTATTGGTATGGAACCCCAGGATCTCAAATTTGTAGGAGAGCCAACCTGGGTAAAAATCGGTGACGACAATGTAATTCGAGAGTATGTCACCGTTAACCGTGCCACAGGTGAGGGAGAAGCCACAATCATCGGCAGTAATAATTTGCTGATGGCTTATGTGCATGTGGCGCATAATTGCATCATTGAAGATCATGTAATTATTCCCAACTCGGTAGCTTTAGCAGGTCATGTCCATATCGAGTCTCGCGCCAGATTAGGCGGCGTTTTAGGAGTTCATCAATTTGTCCATATTGGTAGACACTCAATGGTAGGTGGGATGTCTCGCATTGATCGGGATGTGCCGCCATATATGCTAGTAGAAGGTAATCCAGTACGGGTCAGAACCCTGAATTTGGTGGGGCTGAAGCGTTCTGGAATGTCCGCCAGTGACCTGCAAACCCTCAAAAAAGCCTTCCGCATTCTCTACCGTTCTAACTTGAGTTTCAAAGAAGCATTAGAACAGTTAGAACAGCTAGGAGATACAGAAGAACTACAACATTTGCGTCGTTTTATACTCTTGTCTCAAATGCCAGGAAGACGTGGCTTGATTCCAGGAAAAGGTAAAGCAGGCACAAGTGAGGATTCTTAAGTTATATCTGAGAAATTAGGGTGAATGTATGACAGAAGGCAGGAGGCAGTGGTTCGACTTCGCTCACCAACCAGAGGCAGGAGTTAGGATGTCCCTAAAATTCACCCTGCCAAAATACCCTCATCCGTCTGAAATAAAGCCATAACTTCTAATTTCTCAAGGCAAATTTTTAGTAATTTTTAATTAAAATGCGGATATTTATCAGCACTGGCGAAGTGTCTGGCGATTTGCAAGGTTCGCTGTTGATTGCAGCAATGCAACGCCAAGCTGCTGCTGCTGGGTTGGCGTTAGAAATTGTCGCCCTCGGTGGCGAAAAAATGGCAAAGGTAGGGGCAAATATTTTGGGCAATACCAGTGGGATTGGCTCAATGGGTCTTTTAGAATCTTTGCCTTATGTTGTACCCACTTTATTAGTACAACGAAAAGCGATCGCCTATCTCAAGCAAAACCCGCCAGACTTAGTGGTGCTGATTGATTATATGGGGCCAAACCTCGGCATCGGCACTTATATGCGACAAAATCTGCCAGATGTGCCTGTGGTTTATTACATTGCCCCACAAGAGTGGGTTTGGTCAATGAGTCTGCGAAATACCTCTCGCATCGTTGGTTTTACAGACAAACTCTTAGCAATATTCCCCGAAGAAGCCAGATATTATCAAGAAAATGGCGGAAATGTCAGTTGGGTGGGACATCCGTTAATTGATCGGATGCAGGATGTACCTAATCGTCAGGCGGCGCGTGCTGAATTAGGAATTGCACCAGAACAAATTGCGATCGCACTTCTCCCCGCTTCTCGTCAGCAAGAACTAAAATATCTTTTACCAGTCATTTTTCAAGCAGCGCAGACAATTCAAGCCAAGTTACCAGAAGCTCACTTTTGGATTCCTTTATCTTTGGAAAGCTTTAAACAACCAATAGAGTCAGCAATTCAAAGTTATGGTTTACGAGCCACAATTGTCTCTGGTCAACAACAAGAAGTGTTTGCTGCGGCTGATTTCGCCATTACTAAATCTGGCACAGTCAATTTAGAACTGGCGCTGTTTAACGTGCCGCAAGTTGTAGTTTATCGCCTCAATGCCGTTACCGTTTGGATTGCGCGGAAAATCCTCAAAGGTTCCATTCCCTTTGCTTCTCCAGTCAACTTAGTGGTAATGCGGGAAATTGTACCAGAGTTGTTACAAGAACAAGCCACACCAGAGAATATTACCCAAGCCGCAATGGAAATACTACTGAATCCTGAACGCAGACGGCAGACATTGACAGATTATGCCCAAATGCGACAATGTTTAGGAGATATTGGCGTATGCGATCGCGCGGCTCAAGAAATTTTGCAAATGCTAACTGAAGTGTGAAGTATGAAGTATAAATTATGAAGTGTGAAGTCTGAAGTGTGAAGTTTGAAGACATGAATTCGACAGACCTCTCCCTCTCCTAAAACGCGCTACGGTGTACACACAAATCCGGGTTGAGTGCATCTATCCCGCCTCGGAATCAATTCCGAGTCTCATAGCGCAAGTCCTCTTGGGAGGACTCAACCACAAGTTCATTTCAGTCCACGCTTTGTGGATTTTGGCTATGAGCCTGGAACTAAAGTTCCAGGCTTGATGCGGTTTCATACAGCAAATTTTCGAGCAAACTATTTTTTACTCAGCACTCAGCACTCAGCACTTATTACTCAATGAGAAAACGACGACCAATCGCAGTTGATTTGTTCGCAGGCGCAGGTGGTATGACCCTTGGCTTTGAACAAGCTGGCTTTGATGTATTGGCCGCCGTCGAAATTGATCCTATCCACTGCGCTACTCACGAATTTAACTTTCCAGGGTGTACAGTTTTTTGTAAAAGCGTAGAAGACACCACAGGCAAAGAAATTCGCAAACGTTCCAAAATTGGCAGTCGTGAAATTGATGCGGTTATTTGTGGTAGTCCCTGTCAAGGCTTTTCCCTGATGGGTAAACGGGTTTTTGATGACCCGCGTAACTCTTTAGTATTTCACTTTCATCGGTTGGTGTTAGAACTACAACCAAAATATTTTGTGATGGAAAATGTTCGCGGTATAACTGTTGGCGAACACAAACAAATTCTGAAAAGCTTAATTAGCGAGTTTCAAACTCACGGCTATCAGGTAGAAGAAAATTATCAAATTCTGAATGCTGCTCATTATGGTGTACCACAATCCCGTGAGCGATTATTTCTGTTAGGCGCGAGAGGAGATGTCAACTTACCCAAGTATCCCCAACCAATTACCCAAATAGCCAAGCCAAATCACTCAACATCACAAAATGCTTTACCACTGAGTCCGACAGTGTGGGATGCAATTGGTGATCTCCCAGAAGTAGAAAATTATGCAGAGTTATTAGAAAAAGATTGGGTATTTGCTGATTATGGCAAACCTAGTGATTATGCCTTGATACTGCGCGGTATTAGTAATTTAGCAGATGATTATAGCTGCGATCGCCAATTCGATGCCCGCATTCTCTCTTCTAGTTTCCGCACTCAACACACACCCACAACCATTCAACGTTTTCAAGAAACTCCCCAAGGCGAAAGAGAACCCATCAGCCGTTTTCATAAATTGCATCCGGCTGGTGTCTGCAATACCTTACGCGCCGGAACAGATAGACACAGGGGTTCTTTCACTTCTCCCCGACCAATTCATCCCATGACACCCCGTTGCATCACAGTCAGAGAAGCTGCACGGCTTCATTCTTATCCAGACTGGTTTCGATTTCACGTCACTAAATGGCATGGTTTTCGCCAAGTTGGAAATTCTGTACCGCCGCTATTAGCAAAAGCTGTAGCAAAAGAGATTATTCGCAGTTTAAAATTTATCCCTGTAAAGCCGAATTTTACTCAACAATTAGGGGATGAAACTCTCTTACAGTTGAAAATCTCTCAAGCAACACAGCTTTATTTAAGGGTTTAAATTTTATTGTTTCTCTCCATTATTGAAACTATTAGGATTCACATTAATTAATGGTAAAGCTCCATTACCACCAAGCACTGTAGGAAAACGACCATCCCATTTTTCGATTGCTTGCTTTTGGAGTAACTCTGGTGTTAAAGTTTGTCGTTGTAATTTCTGTGCTTCAGCTTGGCCTTTAGCACGGTTAACTTCTGCCAGAGCTTCTTGAGTAGCTTTTTTAGCAATAAATTCTGCCTGTTTTGCATCTTGCTCTGCTATTTGTTTTGCTTCAATTGCTTTGCTAAACTCTGGAGAAAAATCAAAATTTACAAGTGAAACATCATCTAATACTAAATCATAAGCCATCAGCCGACGTTTGAGATTTTCATCAATTTCCTCTTTTAATTCAGTGCGCTTAGTAATAATCTCTTCTGCTGTTTTTTTGGCAGTTGCCGCTTTCAAAACTTCCGATACAGCAGGAGTAATAATTGCTGGCACAATTTGGGTTTGATCACCAACTTTTTGGAAAACTTTGTTTGCTTTTGTCGGATCAATGTGCCAATTGACAGCGAGTTCAGTTGTGATTTTTTGTAGGTCTTTAGAAGCAGCATCCGATTGAAAAGTGTTTTGCTGCACGCGCACATTGAGACTTCTGACAGTGGTAGCAATTGGCGTAATCAGATGAATTCCTTCATCTAATACCTTGTCTTGAACTTGGCCAAATTTCATCACAACACCCCTCTCACCAGCATTAATAATGGCAAAAGGGCGAAAAAGTGACGCTATTATCAATAAAATTATGCCACCAATGAAATAAACACCGTAGGGAAAATGCTGAAAATTAAAGTTATGGCGAAAGTTATTGCGTATACCAGTCATACTCTCTGTAACCAAACCGATTTTTCCAATCAACTGCTACATAAGCAATCTGGAATTTACGCAAAGGTAAATAAAACTTAACATCAATCACAACATTCTTTCACTATCTTACCTACACAACCACATACATTATTAGCTCAGTTGGCTTACCCATAAACTCTGTAAATACACTGCAATACAGCACATCTACAGTTTAATATGCTCTGTTAAGTATTTCTGCTGTGTGTTATCCATCTCTTGATTTGGCAATTTTTACATTTCTTAACAAAAATACAAATTTACCAATTACCCAAAATCTTTGAAGAGACTTGCCTTAATGAACTAAAATTTCGCAAATTTACGTCAAAAAACTTGTTGAGTTATGTAATTTATGACTTTATAAAAAAAATCTACTGGAATCAATCTATTATCTTTCAAATTGATAGCAATTCTTCAGCTTGGTTGAAAAATATACCATATTTTACTATTTACATCCTATATCTCAAGGTAGAGAATAATGTTTAACATTGTTTTGGGCAATCTAAGCAAATTTATGTCTTAGGGATGTTGGCTCAAAATTAGCCTGCCTAATTTTTCTTTGGTGCAACTGAGGTCAAATGACGCAATCATTTAATGCAGTCCAAGAGTGGGAAAAACGTCGAGATCAAGCAACCCGCTACTACCAGGAAGGAAAACTTCAAGAATCACTCGCCCTGGCAACAAAAAATCTAGAATTAGCTAGAGCAATTTCTGATCGAGCCAAAGAGGGTTATACATTAAACGACCTCGGTTTAGCGCACCTTGGTTGCTGGCAACCTCAAAAAGCATTAGAGTGTTTTGAGCAGGCGCTTTTGGTTGCTCAAGAGATAGGTAACGCCAGCGCCGAAGCAACCGCCTTGAGTAATCTTGGTTCTACTTACAGCCGTCTGGGAAAGTTTTCGCAAGCATTGAAATATTTAGATCAAGCCTTAGATATTTTTAGAAGATTGCACGATACTCAAGGTGAAGTTTCCACTCTCAATGATGTGGCACTAATTTACACCAAATTGGGAGAACCCAAACGCTCACTGTTGCTACAAAACCAAATTCTCTCAATGCGACGATTTTTAGGCGATTTTTCTGGTGAAGCAGCAACATTAAATGGTCTTGGGTTTGCTTACAGTCTTTTAGGCAAACATGGGCAAGCCCTAGAATATTTACAGGAAGCACTTTCTATTCAAAGAGCCGTGAAAAATTTGGTGGGTGAAGCAACCACGATGAATAATATTGCTTCTGTTTACAGTGATTTAGGTCAACCTAAACAAGCACTGCTAATTTACTATCAAGTACTTTTATCTCGTCGCGCCCTCAAAGACATTTCTGGTGAAGCCACAACCTTGAATAATATTGGTTATACCTACAGCATCTTAGGTAATAACTGGCAGGCGATGAAATTTTATAAACAAGCGATCGCAATTTATCAACAATTAGGCGATCGCTTGGGAGAAATTTCGACTTTACTAAATATGGGCAGCTTGTACGCCTCAACAAAACGCAAAAGAAAAGCCCTATCTTGCTACCAAAATGCCCATGAATTATCTCAGCAAATCGAGTCTCAGCCACTTTTACAGAAAGTACAGCAGCACATAGACTCTCTTTTATAGAAGTTAGTTTTGAAAATGGGTGGTAGAGGAGTCGAACCTCTCTATGACGGATTAAAAGCCCGTTGCACAGCCGCTATGCCAACCACCCATAAAGAAAAGACAAGGGAGACAAGGAAGACAAGGGGTAGGGGGAAAAGGAGACGTACTCCCTACTCCCTATTCCCCAAATCAAAATCCACCAGGGAGGTACTGCCCCTCCTATAACTGTGTTATCAGCACAGCGCCTCACTTTTCGGCTTCAGGTGGAAGGCGGAAGATGGAGGAATCGAACCCCTGGGTGTTACCCCACCCCGGTTTTCAAGACCGGTTGCCAACCATTTAGCGGCATCTTCCATTCAAGGGTGTCTGACGGGGCTTAAACCCGCTATGACTGGTTCCACAAACCAGTGCCGCGATCTCTTTGGCTTCAGACACCATCAGTGGAATCAATGGGAATTGAACCCATAACCTCCTGCTTGCAAGGCAGGCGCTCTAGCCATTTGAGCTATGACCCCATAAAGAAAGTAAAAAGTGTCAAGTAAAAAGTAAAAAGAAATACTTAGGACTTACGCAATAACTCTCTAAAACTCTTATAACTTCGTGTCCTTTGTGTCCTTTGCGGTTCGTTTTTTCATACTTTTGCGTAAGTCCTGATACTTTTGCCTTTTAACTTTTAACTTTTGACTTGTTCAGGCGAGAGTGGTAGGACTCAAACCTACAACCTTCGAGTTAGAAGCTCGATGCTCTCTTCGATTGAGCTACACTCCCATTAATTGGTAGTCCTGGCAGGATTTGAACCTGCAACTTATTGCTTGTAAGGCAATTGCTCTACCATTGAACTACAGGACTACGCAAGCGATCGACGAGACTCGAACTCGTACCGTGAGTTTGGAAGACTCTGATGCTGCCGTTACACCACGATCGCACTTCATTCTGGAGCTGGTGACAGGAATTGTAGACGCGGTAGCGGCTTCCCGTTCGGCAAAGCCGTTCCCGAAGGGTAGGGTACCTGCAACCTACTGATTACAAGTCAGTTGCTCTGCCAATTGAGCTACACCAGCACTTGTGAAAAAGTAAAAAATTTTCTTTTTCCTTCTTTTGCCTTTTAACTCTTGCGAGTTCGCCAGTTGCTTTATGCCGGGGAACCCGTCCACCGCACTGGCTCACTTTTTACTTTTGCCTTATTTGGTGACGGGGGCAGGAGTTGCACCTGCTGATATGAGGCTTATGAGACCTCTGAGCCACTCTTGCTCCATCCCCGCATTTCACCAATGCCCCTGACTGGATTTGAACCAGCAACCTCTTCGTTCTAAGCGAAGCGCCTCTTCCGGTTGGGCTACAAGGGCATACTTTGATTTTGGTACTCCCGACAGGAGTCGAACCTGCAAAAAACTAGATCCTCGGTCTAGTGCGTCTTCCGTTCCGCCACGGGAGCTTATACCAATTCGCAATTCGCAACTAAAAAACTTAGATGTAGCAAGGATTTTAGGGTTTACATATTTCTCAGATTTTTCGTGAAATGGTATTAGTACCCCTGACAGGATTTGTAGACGCGAAGCGGCTTCCCGAAGGGTAGCTGCAAAATCTGGACTCTGATTCCAGCACGTATGCCAGTTCCGTCACAGGGGCATATCGGGATGGCAGGATTTGAACCTGCAACCTTCAGCTCCCAAAGCTGCCGCGCTACCAAGTTGCGCCACATCCCGTTGGTACTCCTGGTGGGAGTTGAACCCACACAATTAACAGATTTTAAGTCTGCCGCCTCTTCCAGTTGGGCTACAGGAGCTAGTTTTGGTACTCTTGGTGGGAATTGAACCCACAACATACCGTTTTTGAGACGGCAGCCTCTTCCAATTGGGCTACAAGAGTATAAAGAAATTGGCTGCCTCGCTAGGACTCGAACCTAGAACTTCTGATCCAAATTCAGAAATGTTGCCATTACACCACAAGGCAATAAATGGTTGCCAGGGCAGGGTTTGTAGACGCGGTAGCGGCTTCCCGAAGGGTACCTGCAACCTCATCGTTCAGAGCGATGCGACTTTCCAATTCGTCCACCCGGCAATGAATGGCTGCCTCGGCAGGTATCGTAGACGCGAAGCGGCTTCCCGCAGGGTACCTGCGACCTTTCGCTTAACAGGCGATCGCTACTACCACTGAGCTACGAGGCAACGCAGCCCCCCAGGTCGGAATCGAACCGACGACCTCCTGTTCTTGTCCTTACCGGACACGCTTCGCGAACAGACAGGCGCTACTACCAACTGAGCTACCAGGGGATAAGAAGGAGAGATGGGTAATTACCCCGTGGACTGGTTTAATTCAACTTGAATCAGCCACTCCACCACCTCTCCTATGTAACGAGAACGGAGGGATTTGAACCCTCAAGTCTTCAGTTTCGTAGACTGAGATGTTATCCAGTTACACCACGCTCTCAATAGGGATTAGGGGCTAGAGGCTAGAGACTAGGGGCTAGGGCTAGTGTTTTTCTCAGCACTTTGAACTCAGCACTCAGCACTTTTCAGGCGGAGAGAGAGGGATTTGAACCCTCGACGGGTATTAACTACCCGTTTCCTCTTAGCAGGAGGATGCTTTTAGCCACTCAGCCACCTCTCCACAGTGGGTCGAGCAGGATTTGAACCTGCGAACAAAATAGAACAGTTTTACAGACTGTCGCCTTTAACCAGACTCGGCCATCGACCCATATTCCCCCGACGGGATTTGAACCCGCAATCTCCGCTTTGAAAGAGCAGCGACTTAACCGTTCGTCCACGGGGGCAAAAGAATTTTAGATTTTAAATTTTGGATTTTAGATTAAAAACTCAATCTAAAAGACGCTCGCGGACTCGCTAACGCTACGCTATCGGCAATCCAAAATCCAAAATTGTGTGACGCAGGGACTAGGATTTGAACCTAGAACATCGGATTTGGAGTCACGAGGTGTTGCCGTTACACCATCCCTGCATTGGTAGCAGTGGCGGGAGTTGTAGACGCGATAGCGGCTTCCCGAAGGGTACCCGCATCTACTCGGTTATGAGCCGAGAACTTTGCCGTTAAGTTACACTGCAACGTACCAAAGGCTGAGGTGAGATTTGAACTCACGATGTCGGTTTTGCAGACCAATGCCTTTAACCACTTGGCTACTCAGCCGTTTGGGAGCCTTGACGGGAGTTGCACCCGCTTCTCTGTGCTTGAGAGGCACAGCGACTTATCTAGTCGTCCACAAGGCTACACGGGAGTAACGAGACTCGAACTCGCAACCTATCGCTCGACAGGCGATCGCTCTCACCATTTGAGCTATACCCCCATGATTGGTATCTGTGCCTAATGCTTAGAAGGAAAAAGTAAAAAGGCAAAAGAAAGGTTTTTTACTTTTATCTTTTTAATTTTTCAAGGTACAGATAATTTTTGATGAACTTGCCCATTCCTTATTCAGTTTTCAAGGTTCGGAAAAATTACTTTGCTTGAGAAAACTTTTAACCAAATAACCGACGCTCTAAGTAATAAATCTTTTGTGTATTACTGATATATTCGGCGATTTTCACTTGAGCCAATTGAGAATTTTTGGCTTTGATATCCTCTACTTCTGGTTGTTTAGAAGTGAGAGAGGCTTGGTTGACTGGCAACTTTCGTTGATTCCAGTGCCTGTTCTGTATGTTTGTGTAGAACATGACTTTTACCGTTTGGAGGCTTTGTCTTTCGCCTCACTACATATATACTACATAAATACTACAAAAGATGTCAAGGGGTTGAGGAAAAATTTTTTAAAATTGCTGAAAACCCTTATATTGCTTGGCTTTTGATTTATTAACCTCTCTAAAAAGTAAAACTACAAGCTTATGATGGGCTGAATATTTTTAGGAGCCTAATGTGAAAGAAAAAGACCTGAAGTTATACAGAATATTTGGTTGTGTAGCGATCGCTTTTTGTGTAACAAGCTGTAGCACGTCTGCAAAATTGGAAAATACCCAACCAATTAACAAAGTTCATGCAGCACCAGTGCCAGATCAACCAGTAACCAACTCAATAGATGCTAAATCACAGCCATCAACTAACCTAGAAAACCTTAATTTCGAGGTTCCGGCGAAATTTCAAGGAAAAACCTTATATAAAATAGAACCTAGTAATCAAGAGAAAGTTATTGCCTTGACGGTTGATGATGGCCCCTGGCCAAAAACAACCTTACAAATGCTGGATATCTTCAAAGCAAATAACGTCAAGGTGACATTCTTTTGGGTAGGAAGTGCTTTACAAGCAAATCCTGAAATTGCCAAGCGAGTTGTAGCTGAGGGACACGCCATCGGCAACCATACTTGGCATCACAGGTATAAGAATATGGATGCAGCCACAGCCAAAAAGGAAATTGACCGCACCTCTGAATTGATTTACAAAACAACAGGAGTCAAAACAACTTTGTTTCGACCTCCTGGGGGCTTTCTAAATAATGGATTAGCAGCTTACGCCAAAAGCCAGAAATATTCTGTAGTTATGTGGTCTTTGACTTCTGCCGACACAGACCCCCGTGCTAAACCCCAAGCATTTGTTAAAAATGTTTTGAAAGGTGCGAAACCAGGAGCTATTGTTTTAATGCACGATGGTGGTGGCGATCGCCACAGAACAGTAGAAGCATTGCCACAAATCATCAGAGGGCTGAAACAGCAAGGCTACCGATTCGTGACAATACCAGAACTGCTAGAAAAAAGTGGAAAGTAGAAGTATGAAATTTCACACTTCATACTTCATACTTCACCGATTCACAAGCTTGAGCTTCTTGCCACAGTTTTTGCAGAAAGAACTCAGTGCGATCGCTCATTGTGGTGATGAACACACCCACAGAATCTTCAGCACCATTCGATAGCCAAGAACCGCGCAGAGTCACTTCCACATATTCGCTATCGCAGACACACAAGGCGATGACTTCCCGATCATCTCGTTTCACCTCCGCCTTAAGTGCTTCTACCCCTGGTAGATCAACAGGTAGCAAAAAGGAAGCAGTACTGGGTTCAACACACAAATTTTGTCCAACTCGCATAGCGAAAATTACGCGCTGTGCTACCCACTCCTCTAGTGACTGAGGAATACACTCTAAACAAAAGCTCCTTTCGGTGTAAGTTAATTTCAGCATTCCTTATGCTCTCCTGCTATTCCAGGTTTGCTTGCACATTTGTCCAAAATTGTTCTGCAAAAGCGATCGCGGGGTGAATGGGTGCTTTTGGTATTTTCCGTAGCCGCATTCCAGTCTCAGACAAGGTGCGATCGCCTTTATGGGAGTTACATCTTTCACAAGCTGTGACTACGTTATCCCAAGTATGTAAGCCACCTTTGGATCGGGGGATGACGTGATCTAAGGTCAGACGTTTGCTGCTACCGCAATATTGACAAGTGTGATGGTCTCGCCGCAAAACTTCTCGCCGATTTACTGGTGGTACTTTCCATGTCCGTTCATTAGAGCCTATTTTCAAACGAATGTGTTTTGGTACGTCAATTACTAAACTGGGTGAATGAACTCGCCATCCGCCTTCAGTAGCAAAATCCAGTGGTTCTGCTTTGTTTGTTACTAACAGCACAATCGCTCGTTTGATATTTACGCGACACAGAGGCAAGTAATTTTGCGAAAATACCACTACGGATTGCTCTAACACTTGCATTACGCTCGTCACAGCTTCACTCCTTATTAAAAAACCCCCGCTTCTGGTCTAAGTGAAGCGGGGGTTAGAAATTTACCAAAAACTTCTCTGGTGTTATATCGGTACAGCATTCTCTTGTCTGTACCTCCCGCTTATTTTTTTCAGTTGTGGTTTTGCATTCAGCACGCCTATGCCGAGATATCTAAAATCATAATTCCCCTCTGTGACTAGCCAATGAATATGGCTACCATCGCCCATAAATAAATACTCCACTTCCATAGCGGCTGATTCCCAACGCAATCGGCAGTTGGTAGCACACAAGAAAGTAGAGATGGGGTAAATGGATTTCACAGAAAATTTCACCTATTGAACATTCCTTTAAACATACTACACTTGTATTACTATCCTGTCCATACCTTTAAGGAGAAAAAGTCATGCACACAATTACTCGCACCCCAACAACCGACATGGAAGTTACTAGCATTCGCCTAGAACGAGAACTCAAAGACAAACTTAAAGAAATAGCTGGCAATCAAGGCTATCAAGCCTTAATCCGCGATATTCTCTGGAATTATGTCCAGCAAAAATCCGGTGAGTGGAAGCCGCGATTTTCACGAGCCGACATTCGAGCTAGTATAGCCGCCACCGCCCAGCAGGAAGAACGTTGTGTACTCACGGGTCAATTAATTCAACCTCAACAGCCTATGTTATTGGGACTCACTCGGAATGGGGATATGGTTCCTCTCAGTGTCGAAAGTTTAGCTGGATAGTTGTTTATTCCTGGGAAAGCAGCTTGGTTATTCATTCCGGTCACTAAGCTGCTTTCCATCTTTAGGGGTTACACTCAATCAATATTTTTTATTTAAAATATTTATATATATTTGTTAAGCCATCAACACAGAAGTCAAACTCAAAAGCAAACTGGAGTTTTAGTCACAGGTATGTGATGACACTTGATACAGGAAATGACAAGTTTGATTACCACATCATCAATAATAAACAAGAATTTTATATTACAATCTACAAACCTTGTAGAGAGGGACAAACACACTCACAACGTTTTTCCGAGGTTCTGTCATAATAGAATTTAATTTTTTGCAAAGCCACAGAGATGTACTTAGCACAAGAAAAAGATTTGGCAACAAATATTACTAAAATTAATATATTAGCCAGTATTAATGCGGGAATACTTTTGAGAGTTTTTATCTTAATTCCAGAGAAATTACGGTTTATGTATAGTTACGGACAAGCTATCCTAGGCCAAAGTCTAGTACTTTAGGTCTGCATCCAAGCCCCAAACCCTCTGTAAGCAGTACCTTAATATATTTTAGAGATTTTTATATACCCATGTATAAATTAGTTTAATATACCAGTTACTTATTCATCTGCCAAAGAAAGGGGCTATAACAGGTGAGAGAAACTCTTGATAAAAGACTTGCCACTAACTAGGGTGCAGCGACATAACTAAATGAAAATAATATGCCAAGACATTGGGTGCATACGATATGAGGT
The DNA here is from genome assembly GCF_014696905.1 of Nostoc sp. FACHB-190. Taxonomy (NCBI): domain Bacteria; kingdom Bacillati; phylum Cyanobacteriota; class Cyanophyceae; order Nostocales; family Nostocaceae; genus Nostoc; species Nostoc sp. FACHB-190. The sequence continues at coordinate 179,336 of NZ_JACJQW010000001.1, read as the reverse complement.
CATTATTCAAAAGCGTGCCAGGAATGAAAAAAAGTTTATCATTGCCGCCACAGTGTCCAGATGACCTAGACAGACTACAATCATACCCACTCAAGCTGATGCAGCATCAGAACGAACCAACTCTTCAGTTGGTACAAAAAATTAATCACATCATCGCCAATAACTCAGCAACGACATTGATGCTGCAAGAAATTGCCAGATTACTGGGCAATGCCTTCAAAGTCGATTGCTGTTGTTTAGTCACAGTATCTGCCAGTACAGCAGCCAGTGAATCAATTGCTGCCCATTGGTGTTCTGATGAGTATTTGGCAATGCCGTATCCCGGTCAATTATTTTCCACAGAACATTTGTTAATGGACTCGCCTGTAGTTCAATGTGCGGCGGAACCCTTCACTATTGAGGATATTTCGACTATCCAAGATAGTCTGGTAGTGGGAGGACAACACCTCCAAGTACCTATTAGATCAGTTTTGGCGATTCCTACTAGGTTTGCCGGACAAATCAATGGTGTTATTAGCCTGATTAAATTCCAGCAATACGATTGGAGTGAGTCAGAAAAGCAACTGTTAAATTTTGTTGAGTCAGCTTGTGCGATCGCTTTTTCTCAAGTCGGTCAAATCAATTTAATCGCTTCACAGCAAGAGCATTTGCAAAAAAGCGAACAGCATCAAAGCTTAATCAAACAATTAACAATCTTAAGTCGGAGCAACTTGGAGCTAAATCAAATGCTCCAGTTAGCAATTTCCTCAACGGCCGAATCTTTACAGGCAGACCGAGGATTGTTGATCTTACTGAAATATAAAGATCCTTTATTTAGAGCTCAAACCAAAAAACAAGTTCCCAAAGCCAAGGCCACTGTAGCGGCGGAGTGGAATCGGAACGTACCCAGTGGCACAACTAGTAAATCAGATGTTGAGCCGCAGTCATTTTTGGTTTCTGAGTGTAGTTTGTGCCAACGTGTGTTTACAGACTCCGGCAAAGCCGTAGTAATTGAGGACTACACAGACCTGCAAGATATGGTGACGGTTGCTTCATTGTTTTCAGTGGGACTTTTACCGTCTTTGCTGTTAGTGCCATTAGAAAATCAAGGCAAAGTTCTAGGATTTATTGTCCTGCAACAAAAAACAGCCCGTAGTTGGCAAGCTTCTGAATTAAATTTGGTGGAAATGGTCTGCGCTCAAATGAGCAATGCTATTATTCAATCACAAACATTGCGGCAAGTACAGACTTTGGTAGATGAGCGCACAGCTAAACTCCAAAGTAGCCTAGAACTGCAAGCAAAGTTGCATGAAAAAACACGGCAATATGTTGAGCAGCTACGGGAACTCAATCATCTCAAAGATGAATTTTTGAGTAACATGAGCGATCGCTTGCGGTATCCACTGACAAACATGCAAATGTCCATCAAAAATTTGCGCTTACCGGGAATTCAACCAGAGCGTCAAGCCAGATACATGGATATTCTAGAGCAAGAATGTACGAAAGAAATTAACTTAATTAACGATTTGTTGACACTCCAGAAATTAGAGTCTAAGCAAGAACGTCCCCAGTTTGAAACCATAGATTTAAATACCAGAGTTCAAACCTTGACAACTAATCTGAACTCAAAACTATCAGCTAAAGCTTTAACTATAAATCTCGATTTACCCCAAGATTCTTTAAAAATACAGACTGAATTAGAAAGTTTTAACCGGATCTTGCAAGAATTATTCACGAATGCCTGTACATACTCGGAGCCGGAAACGGTGATTAATGTGCGAGCATATCACCAAGTTGAACAATTAATTGATCAAGTTATTATTAAAGTGACTAATACAGGACGGGGAATTTCTGAAGAAGAAGCAACCTACATCTTTGATCGGTTCCGTCGTGGTAAAGGTGGAAGATGGACTCCGGGAACGGGTTTAGGGCTTGCTTTAGTTAAATCTTTAGTACAGCATTTGAATGGAGCGATCGCCGTTGAAAGTACTCCCATCCCAGATTCTGAACAAAGCCAAGTTTGTTTTACTCTCACACTGCCACAATTTTCCGACGAAAGCGAATTATAACTTCAGACCGTGACTGAACAACACAACCTCACAGCTAACCTGGATTTCACCGCCCCTATTGACGACACTAGCCTAGAAGACAATTTGGCTGTTGATACAGCTAATTTGCCCCCAGTAGTTGTCCAAATCGAGAAAATAGCGGAGCGCAAACGACAAATTTCTGCCACAATCCACATTCCTCATCCTGTGGAACGTATATGGCAAGTATTGACAGATTACGAAGCCTTAGTTGACTTCATCCCTAATCTTGCTAAAAGTCGTTTACTGGAACATCCTAACGGTGGTATTCGACTTGAGCAAGTAGGCTCTCAGCGTTTATTGAATTTCAACTTTTGCGCCCGTGTCGTTTTGGACTTGGAAGAACATTTTCCCAAAGAAATTAGTTTTTCGATGGTTGAGGGAGATTTCAAAGGCTTTTCTGGTAGTTGGAGCCTAGAACCCATTTCTGTTGATGGCACTATGGGAACTAACCTTTGTTACACTATCCAAGTCTGGCCCAAATTAACTATGCCAGTGACGATTATTGAACGTCGTCTGAGCAAGGATTTGCAACTAAATCTTTTAGCCATCTATCAGCGCGTAGAACAATTACCCTAATATTTCGTCAAGTTTCCCTGATTTAACTATTCCTAAACAGGTAAACTTGACCTTTATTATTGCTAGTAATTTTGTTTAAAATACCCCCAGGGGAATTCGAATCCCCGTCGCCTCCGTGAAAGGGAGGTGTCCTAGGCCTCTAGACGATGGGGGCATAAGACTTTCGACTGTGCTTTAGTTTGATGCTGCCTTGCTGGTAAAGTACCCCCAGGGGAATTCGAATCCCCGTCGCCTCCGTGAAAGGGAGGTGTCCTAGGCCTCTAGACGATGGGGGCATCGCAATCAAACCTTTTATAAGTTAACTAATTTTTTCAATGATGTCAACGGCTTTTGCAAAAAAACAATTTTTGTTGCAAACAAACTCAGATGCGGAGAGAGGATGCAGACAGAAGTTGTAAGGCAGCCGGGGTGCAAAGGAGAATTAACAAAGGACAAATCACAAATGACTATTGACCCTTGAGTATGAACTACCACTTTTCTGGGAACTAGTGGACAATGGAGTATTGTACACAACCAAGTATGAAACAAAATCGCAAGTTAATCAGGTACAAAGGATCTAATGCGGTACTCTGGAGAAGTAGTTTTTACACTTCTTTACAAGAGATTTTGAAATCAATCGCTCAAAATCCACAACATGGAAGCATCTCTTGAAATCACCCTACAAATGGTGATCGCTGTTGTCGCAGGTATTAGCGCCCAAGTGATAGCTGCATACTTGCGTGTACCCAGTATTGTGCTATTGCTCTTCTTGGGTATTATCCTCGGTTCCGATGGTCTGGGACTGCTGCACCCCCATTTGCTGGGTACAGGATTAGAAGTAATTGTTTCTCTAGCGACGGCAATCATTCTCTTTGAAGGTGGACTGAATTTAGATTTACGAGAGTTAGGCAGGGTTTCAGTCAGCCTGCAATTGCTTGTTACCCTAGGAACACTAATTACCCTCCTGGGCGGTAGTATGGCAGCCCATTGGCTGGGTGAATTTCCTTGGAATATCGCTTTTCTTTATGCTTCTATAGTCGTGGTTACGGGGCCGACTGTGGTTGGGCCGTTGCTCAAACAAATTAATGTAGATCGACAAGTCGCAACGCTATTAGAAGGGGAAGGGGTTTTAATTGACCCTGTAGGCGCGATTTTGGCATTCGTTGTCTTAGATACGATTGTGAATGGTGATGCTGACCCAGTGAATGCCATTGTAGGTTTAGTGATGCGCTTGGGAGTGGGTGCAGCAATTGGCGCAGTTGGTGGCTACCTGATGAGTTTGGTTTTCAAACGTGCTAGTTTGCTGTCGTTTGAGTTGAAAAATCTGGTAGTTTTGGCAATCCTGTGGGGTCTATTTTCCCTCGCCCAGACAATTCGCAGTGAATCGGGTGTGATGACAACGGTCGTTGCAGGTGCGGTGTTTGCCAATTCTTCAGTACCAGAAGAACGACTGTTACGCAGCTTTAAAGGTCAGTTAACAATTCTCAGCGTGTCTGTATTGTTTATTTTGTTAGCGGCTGATTTATCAATCGCTAGTGTGTTTGCTCTGGGTTGGGGTAGTGTTTTAACGGTTTTAGTACTGATGTTTGTGGTACGGCCGATTAATATCCTGGCTTGTACTTGGAACAGTAACCTCAACTGGCGACAAAAATTATTTTTAAGCTGGGTAGCTCCGAGAGGCATTGTATCGGCTTCTGTAGCTTCGTTATTCGCCATTTTACTAACGCAGCATGGCATCAATGGTGGAGATGCGATTAAGGCTTTAGTATTTTTAACTATTATTATGACTGTGGTTTGCCAAGGGTTAACAGCTGGCGGCATTGCCCAGTTATTACAAATCACCTCCAAAGATGCGACTGGAGTGGTGATTGTTGGTTGTAATCCTTTGAGTTTGTTAATTGCTCGCTTCTTTCAAGAACGGGAAGAGTCTGTGGTGATGATTGACACTGACCCGGAACGCTGTGAAAAAGCCGCCGAGCAGAATATTCGTGTGATTGCTAGTAGCGCCCTAGATACGGGAGTTTTGGAAGAAGCTGAACTGGCTTCGATGGGGACTTTTTTAGCAATGACGAGTAACGGGGAAGTAAATTTTGTGCTGGCGCAACGGGCGGCGGAAGAATTTAATCCTCCACGGGTGTTAGCTGTGTTTCCGCGTGATCCTCAAGCTAGTAATGGCGGAAATCAAAAGACGGTGAGTCAAGCTTTTGTCAGTGAATTAACAATTAAGACTTGGAATGAGTACCTGAATGACGGGCGTGTGAAGTTAGGGACAATTACTTTGGATGCAGCAGATGTTGACAGTCAACAAGAACGCATCCAAGAAAAAATTCGGACTGGGGCGTTGCTACCGCTACTCTTAGAACGAGAAGAGCGTCTCCAAGTTATGCCAGCTAATTATGACTGGGAAGTAGGCGATCGCATTATCTATTTACTGCACGACCCCAGACCAAATTTGTTAAAACGCTTGTCTGGTGCAAGTCAATCCACACCGTTAGTTATCGAAAAGTTACCAGAATTAGAAGAAGTTGCTGTACCAACTTTGGCTCAACTTTCTACTAGCGAAGTTTCAGGAAGTTGATTTAAAACTTCTGCTGTATAAGTTTGCTGTTCTTGCCAGACAAGCGCCAGTAAATGTACCACAGCCAAAATTAAGGTAGCCACCGCCACTATGTAACTGTGGATAGTGTAAAGATGTTCAACTGTGAGGGTGTTAATCGCGCCACCACCAGTTAAGATATTTCGCAATTGCCCGCCAATCAAGGGAATGGCTTCGATGGTTCCCAATTCGATGCTGAACCGCCAGTATCCTTCTTGTGTCCAGTCGAGGAGCATGGCTGTCCAATCTAGCCCGATCGCACTTAAGGTTAATAAAATTCCGCTTACCCAAGCAACTAGCCAACTCTGGCTAAATTGTCGCCCTAAAAACATCACGACAATCTGCACCAAGGCGATCGCAATTAAACCGTTACCTGCGATTTCGTGGGTTCGGTAAAACAGCCAGCCATAAGGCACTTGAGTGTTAATCATTTTCAAAGAATTGTAAGCGCCACCTGCTGTCGGTTCGTAATAAAAAGACAGCAAAACGCCAGTGGTAGTGTAAATCAAGCACAGGGTCAGAATTACGACTGATAATACCGTTGCGAGTCGTCGCAAAATTCTCTCGAACTGGGTGCTTTGCATGGTTCACCCCTCCTGATTTTTAAAAAATATATATTTTTATTACATTCTACATAATTAATTTAAATATTTCTTGTCTTTATTAAAGATATATGTATTTTCAAAGCAAATATTTTACCCAAACCTGGAGTGCTTCTGGGGAACCGTACCAAATTCCCGGACTTCTGGGTGAGTGTCTCACGCCTTCAATGATTAGATTTTCGGCTCCTGCTAGATGGGCGGCAGCAATGGGAGTGATACCATCTCCCCAGGTATTACCTTGGCCGCAGGTTAATTGGTAACTACTGTAAGCCAACCAATTACCAGGCCGTCTTGCGCCCAGAATAGTTTTGCCAGCCACACAGACATAACGGACATTTTTGTAAAATGCGCCGGGATAGTTGTTAGTTACAAAGTCTAAATTCCAACGTGTCCAGCGTTCTTGGCTGATATGAGGTGTGCCTAAAGTGATGAGGGAGGCGACTAAAGGATGAGCATTCCAAATTGATGGATGAGTTTGATTGCGGGGAGTGTAAGGTTTTTCTCCTAAATAAATCCGGGAAATCCAACCGCCTGCTGAATGTCCAATTAGGTTGATTTGCTGGGACTGATATTTCTGCAATATTTGTTGAACAGTCAGGTCAAGCTTTTGCAAAATGGGTGTGACAGGTCTACCGCCAATGGTGGGGAGCCAATCGCGCCGTCTTAGTGGTACTGTAACTGTGGGAAACCCCAACTGTGTGAGGGAGGTTTCTAAGTTGAGGTAGGCGATCGCACTTTCTAAATAGCCAGGGACAATAACTGTAGGTAACGGCATTTTGTGATGAAAATCCGAATTTTATAGTTAGATTATGATGTCATTAAAATATCAGTAATTAGCAAGCCCTACTTATTAGCGAAACCGCTAACTTAGCCACAATTAAAAACTAGCTGATGTGATACCATGTCATCTGGATGCAATTTCTGGCATACAATTGACTAAGTGCCTACTGCCACAACTCAACTGACTAAATAACATTTATACTGCTATTTGAGTCGGGTAAATTTTAGATTGATATACCTCTAGACTGATGCGTGGATTTTCACTGCCAACTACTGTAAGTGTCAGTTGGGACTGCGTAAATCTATACACAAGATAGAAATTATTGAAGCGTTAACTATTTAATTCACATTTTGATTTGCATCTGCAACCAAAAGAGATAAAATTGCGTCATTAAAAAATTGAAACCTGACAAAAAATCTAAATTTTGTCGTTTTGAATTTTACCCAAGAAGTTATTCTCTTTAGAAGGGCGCATTTTGTACCATCAAGATAATATTGATTTGCGAAAAAACTTTAACTGAGCCGAGTGAACGATAACAGCTATGTCTTACGTCTCCCTACTAAAAAATATACCTGAAATTTTAAGCCAGCCAACGGGAATCGCTGCTTTAGCTTCAGTTGGGATTCATGGCGCTATTGCACTGATTGTGCCATTAATGCCAGTAGATCCCAGTAAACCAAAAGATGCAGCGTCATCAAAATCAGTGGGTATTTTGGAGTTAAGCCAAGCTGATCAAAATCGTTTACCCCAAACTCCTGGTACATCTCAATTTGCTGTGCAACCACAATTACCAACATTGTCGCAACAGCAACTAGCACTACAACCACAAGCACTTCCGCCTAACTTTGGTGGACAAACAACTGTCATTCCTCCCTTACCACCATCTGGTTATACACAGTCAGTAATACCATCCATACCGACTACTTCTAATAACTACCGGATCTCCTCAATGCCTGGTAGGCAGTCTATACAATTTCCCAGACAAAGTTATGGCTTTGACTCCCGTTTTAAAGTTGGGAACCAAAAATTTACTGCTGCAATTCCGAATTTTGATAACAAGCCAGTCATTCCCGAAAATTCGCAACCGCAATTACCAGATTTACCCCCAGCACAAATACCACCGGACATCCTCAATAGTCCAACTCCCAATCCAGCATATAGCTCAAGTGTGACAACTGCAAATAGCAAAGTTACTCCCCAATCTGTACAGCCTGAGCCTGAGAATAATGTGGCGACTAATCCCAACCCAAATTCGGGAACCGTCATCAATCAAACACCCAAGACAGGGGATAATACAACATCAACCACAAATCTCCCTGCTTTAAAGCCAATCAATACACCGAACTTACCGACAAAAGCTCCTAACCAAACGCTAATAGCCCAAGTTCAATCTTACGAAGAACTGCGAAAAGAATTACAACAGAAATACCCTAATTCAGAAGAAAAACCCGTGATTCGGGATACAGTTCCTGTGAGTAAAACAGGTGTAGAAGGCACAGTACTAGGGGTTTTAGTAGTAGATCCTGATGGCAAAGTATTAGATATCAAATTCCAAGATAAATTGCTTTCTCCAGCACTGTTATTAAAAACAAGACAATATTTTAATGCTAAGTCTTTGAAGGGTGAGAAAACAATTAGCCGTTACCCATTTAACCTGCGTTTTCAAGATGGTAGCAACACTGCGGGAGATGGTTCACAACAGACACCATCAGCGACTAATCAACCAGCAACAGATAGCCAGCCAATCATTCTTCCCGCAGGTAATAGTAGCAAACTCAAGCCTAATCCAGTGGTGACATCTCAACCATTGACTACACCTGCTGGTGATAACCTGCAACCTAAATCATCAACATCTATAACTAATCGGAATCAATTATCTTCTTCTCAAGAACCTAATCCTGAACTAATTCAAAAGTTACGTGATGTCAAGGAAAAAAGAGAAAATTCTGATTCAGGGAAATAAAATTTGCCAAATGTTTGCTGATTTTATCCTGAATAATTTGTAGTGAAGCAATTCAGGAGAAACTGGATAAACAGAAAAAGCAAAGTACAGGTTAATGGCGTTGCTATAAAACAAGTTACAAAATTAGCGATCGCATAAATAACAAATGCGATCGCTATATTTTAGAACCATTGTTGTTTTTAAGCTAATACAAGGGAAACTTGCTTAACTGAACCGTATTGGTCTTTAACCAACAACAAAATTCACCAACTTACCAGGTACGACAATCACCTTTTTAATCTCCTTCCCTTCTAAGTGACGCTGCACAACTTCTGATTCACGGGCGTATTTTTCCAACTCAGCTTTGTCTGCTTGTGACGGAACTTGAATATCAGCCCGCTTTTTGCCATTAATTTGAATTACCAAAGTAATTTCATCAGCAATTAAAGCAGCAGCATCATAAGATGGCCAAGTTTGGGTATGCACTGAATTTTTATTACCCAATAAATGCCACAATTCATCAGCAATGTGTGGTGCAAAAGGAGCCAACAATATAATTAAACTGTGAATACCTTCGGCATAAATTGGCGAATTTTTACAATCACTATCAGTTAAGGAATTACTCAACTTCATCAATTCCGAAACAGCAGTGTTGAATTGATATTCATCTTCCAAATCTTCGGTGACTGATTTAATGGCTGTGTGAATTGCTCGACGTAAATCTTTTTCTGATTTACTTAAATCAGCGAGTTGCGCTTTTTTACGAGATACCCCAGCCGCCACATAATCTGTTACCAACCGCCACACCCGATTTAAAAAGCGGAATTGCCCTTCCACATCAGCTTCATCCCATTCCAAGTCTTTTTCTGGTGGCGCTTTGAATAAAATAAACATCCGCGCTGTGTCTACACCATACTTAGCAATGACATCTTCTGGCGCAACACCATTACCCTTAGATTTGGACATGGTAGCGTACAGACGTTGTAATGGTTCTCCGGTTTGGGGGTCGCGGGGGTCGACAGGGTTAACCAAATGGGAGGGAACCCATTTATCTTTGCCGCCCTTGTTGGGATTCATGTAAGTTAAACCCTGCACCATCCCTTGAGTTAACAACCGGGCAAAAGGTTCATCAAAATTCAACAAGCCGCGATCGCGCAATACTTTAGTAAAGAACCGTGAATATAACAAGTGCAGAATCGCGTGTTCAATACCGCCTACATACTGATCTACAGGCATCCAGTTGTTAGTTTTGGCTGAGTCAAACACCTGCTGTTCATTCTTTGCATCGGTAAACCGCAAGAAATACCACGAAGAATCAATGAAAGTATCCATCGTGTCAGTTTCTCGCTTGGCTGGAGTACCGCAAGTTGGACAAGGTACATTTACCCAACTTTCCAACTGCGCCAATGGTGAACCACCCCGCCCCGTAAATTCCACTTCTTCCGGTAACTGTACTGGTAAATCCTTGTCTGGGACTGGCACAATTCCGCAGTTCGGACAGTGAATAACTGGGATGGGTGCGCCCCAATAACGTTGTCGAGAAATCAACCAATCTCGCAAGCGGTATTGTACTCGTTCTTTACCAAAACCTTGTTCTTCGGCATATTTAACAATCGCAGCTTTCGCATCTACTGAATTCATCCCCGTAAACTGCCCAGAATTAATTAAAATTCCTGGCTCAGTATATGCTTCGTTATATTCAATTTGTATGAGTTGAGTCACTTCCTCAGTTTCGGATGCGGGAGTTAAGTCAAACCCGTCCACATCTGCTGGTGCTGCAATCACAAACTCAATTGGTAAATCATAAGCCTGGGCAAACTTAAAGTCGCGCACATCATGGGCTGGTACACCCATCACCGCCCCAGTACCGTATTCATACAAGACATAATCAGCAATTAAGATTTGCACTTCTTCCCCAGTGAAGGGGTTAACGGCTTTACCACCTGTGGGGATACCGCGCTTGGGTTTGTCTTCGGCGGTGCGTTCCAACTCACTTTGATTGGAAACTTCAGTAATAAAAGCTTCCACTGCGGCTTGTTGGTCTTTAGTGGTGACGCGCTTAGTTAAGGGATGTTCTGGGGCTAAAACTACATAGCTAACACCAAACACAGTATCAGGGCGAGTGGTGTACACACCAATTTTTTCCTCCATCCCGACAATCGGAAATTCTAAATAAGCACCGACAGATTTACCAATCCAGTTAGCCTGCATTAACTTGACACGTTCCGGCCAACCTGTCAATTTATCCAAATCGTTGAGCAATTCTTCGGCGTAGTCGGTAATTTTGAAAAACCATTGGCGCAATAATTTACGCTCGACCTTTGCACCACTGCGCCAAGAACGACCTTCGCTATCAACTTGTTCGTTGGCTAATACAGTTTGGTCAATCGGGTCCCAGTTCACCGCCGCTTCTTTTTGGTAAGCTAACCCTGCTTGCAAAAACTGCAAGAAAATCCATTGTGTCCACTTGTAATAATCTGGTGAACAGGTAGCAACTTCACTTTCCCAGTCGATAGATAAACCCAAACGCTGTAACTGTTGGCGCATTTGAGCAATATTTTGATAAGTCCACTTGGCGGGGGGAACTCCACGGTCGATGGCCGCGTTTTCTGCGGGTAAGCCAAAAGCATCCCAACCCATTGGGTGCAAGACTCGATAACCTTGCATTCGCTTGAGACGAGCAATCACATCTGTAATTGTGTAATTACGGACGTGACCCATGTGTAAGCTACCCGATGGATAGGGAAACATGGATAGAGCGTAGAATTTTGGCTTGTTGTTGTTTGTCGGGGTATGATCTAAATTCAGTTCCGCCCAGGTTTTTTGCCATTTTTCTTCAATGGCGGCAGGAGAATATTTATTTAACGCAATATCATTACTTTTAGCCTTTAAATTCTCTGTCATGCTCAGTCTAATACTCAAATGTGTAATTTTCAGTGTTTGAGAGGGAGTTTTGAGCAGAATTTGACACTTAGAGTCTATGCTCAAAAAATTCTCATTCTTTATTATCTCTTTCTCGCTGTTTTATGTAGCTCAGAGTTAGGGAAGAAATCAGAGAGGCGATCGCAGCATAATTTATTTTTGCAGATGTTTGCTACACATCCAGGGCTTATGCACAAAGATTGTCTATGAAGAATGGGTAAAAGGGCTAAATGAGAGCTTTAAACTAAAAAATAAATCCCAACAATTGCTAGAAATGGCAAAACCAGGAGTAAAACAGGCAGTTGAGACTGATAAAGCAACAGCCACAACTTGGATAAACCAGCAACTTAAAGCATTAGGCATCACCCTAACTGCCACCACTTAAACCATCTGGGAGTAATCATGAAAGCACTTAAAGTCATGGCAACGATTAACGATCAGGGACAACTAACTTTAGATCATCCGCTTTTAACTGATAAAAATAGCCGAGTAGAAGTCATTGTGCTAATCCCTGAAGAAGAAGTTCTGGATGATCAATCTCAAGCAGAAGTTTTAGCAGATTTCCGGCAAGCTTGGTATGAGGCTATGACTGGGCAAACTATCCCAGTGGCTCAACTTTGGGAAGGCTAAAAAAGATAAACCAGCAACTAAAAGCCTTGGAGGTCAACCAATCATGATTGCTCAACCTGAAACCAAACGTTACACCCTTGATGAGTATTTAGAACTGGAAATCACCTCAGAAACGCGCAACGAATATTGTGATGGAGAAATAATCCCTATGACTGGCGGTACTCCCGAACATAATGAAATTGCCAGTATTCTCAATGCCGCCTTAAGAGTCAGTTTGAAAGGTAAACCCTACAGTATTTTTGTAGCGGATCAACGGCTTTGGATTCCTGAACGCAAGCTTTATACCTACCCGGATGTTATGGTTGTTCCCCGTCCACTTGAACGACAACAGGGACGAACTGATACGATTACTAACCCAGTGATGATTGCCGAAGTGCTTTCAAAATCAACCAAAAGCTACGATAGGGATGAAAAATTTTCAGCGTATCGTACCATTTTCACATTTCAAGAATATTTATTAATTGATCAATATACTGCTCATGTTGAGCAATACTCTAAAACAGACTCTCACAAATGGATCTTTACTGAATATGACGATCCAGAATCGTATATTTCACTCTCATCGATTCCCTTTGAAATTCGTTTAGCAGATATCTATGAAAGTGTTGAATTTGAGCCATAGTAGAAATTGCTAAAACAGGAGTATAACGGGCAATTGAGACTGATACAGCAACAGCAATAATTTGGAGAAACCAGCAACTAAAAGCCTTGGAGGTCAACCGATCATGATTGCTCAACCTGAAACTAAACGTTACACCATTGATGAGTATTTAGAACTGGAAATCGCCTCAGAAACGCGCAACGAATATTGTGATGGAGAAATCATTCCTATGACTGGTGGAACCCCAGACCATAATGATATTGCCAGCAACCTTGTAGCTATCCTAAAAGCAGCATTGCGGGGAAAGGCTTACCGGGTATTTATTCTGGATCAGCGACTCTGGGTTCCCGATGCAAATCTCTATACTTACCCTGATGTCATGGTTCTACCCAAACCCATAGAACTTCAAACGGGACGTAAAGATACTGTGGTCAACCCCTGCTTTATCGCCGAAGTTTTGTCTAAATCTACCCAAAACTACGATTCTCCTATGGAGACGCTGCGCGAACGCGGTGAGAAATTTGTTGCCTATCGGAAAATTCCTACTTTCCAAGAATATCTGCTGATTGATCAATATCGCATACATGTTGAGCATCATCTCAAAACAGCCGCTCATCAGTGGCTATTTTCGGAATACGATGACCCCAATGTTACCCTTTCTTTGAGTACTTTGGAGTTGCAAATTCAAATTGCCGAACTTTACGAAAATATTGATTTTTCAAGTGTTTGAGTTGAATGACTAAAACAGAAGGAGACTGCGGCAGCGATCGCAATTTTACAACCATCATATAAGTGATACAATATGATGCCTCTATAACTGTATTCTTACAGTTGTCTAGTTAAGAAACATTACTTCTCCCACTTAGGAGCAATTATGACAAAGAAACATCTGTCGGCGTTGGCACATCGCACACTGGTTATCTTTGTCACTATGCTGATGTCATCGGAGTTAATGATGACGGCGGCTAGGGCGAATCATCTCTACATAGCCCAAAAACCGCAAAATACTAGTCCTGAAAGGCAAAGAGCCGCAGCACAAGCTAAAAAACTGCTGCAAGAAGCACAGCAATTATACGAACAAGGTACAGCTACAGGGCGGCAAGAAGCGATCGCAAAATATGAAGAAGCATTGAAAATTTGGCAGCAAATTGGCGATCGCAATTATGAAGCTACCACATTATTAGCGATCGGCACACTCTACTATACACAAAATGATAACCAACGGGCGTTGGGATATTTTCAACGAGGGCTAAACATTCGCCGCGAACAAAAAGACCGTTTTGGCGAAGCGATAATGCTAAATTCTCTTGCTAATGCTTACGCCAACTTAAGTCAACCAGAAAGAGCTTTGCAATTTTATAGTCAAGCATTGCGATTATTTCGTGCTGACAAAAAACCTGATTTTGTCGCTAAAACTTTATTAGGTATTGGGGGCGTTTATTTCAATGCAGGCGACACAAAACAAGCACTACAAGCTTATAATCAAGCCCTGGTAATTCAACGTGAGCAAAAAAATTTAGATGGGCAAGCTGATATTTTACAAACTATCGGCATTACCTATACTAATTTGGGTGAAACACAAAAAGCCTTGGAAGCTTTTCAACAGTCATTAGAAATTCAACGCACAAGAAATGACTTAGCTGGACAATCTGATGCACTCAACTATATCGGTGTAGCTTATTTATCAATTGGTGATGAGCAGAAATCTAGAGAAGCTTTCAATCAATCACTAAAACTGCAACAACAAATTGCTGCTAATCTTTCTGGTGTAGCTTTAGCATTTAGCCTCACCAAGCAAGCTATAACGCTGAGTGGGCTTGCAGGTAGCTATTCTTTTAGTGAACCACAAACAGCTTTAGAATATTATAACCAAGCGCGATCGCTGTTACAAAAAGCAGGTAATCCCCACTCGGAAGCGGAACTATTAGGTCAGGTGGCTTTTGTATATGATCGATTGGGTGAAAAGCAAAAAGCACTTGATACTTTAAATGAAGCAATTGCATTACAACGTCTCACTAAAAATCGGGCGCGGGAAGCTTTTACTCTAGATACAATTGGGGGAGTTTATGCTTCATTAGGTGATTATCAAAAAGCCATTAATACTTATAACCAAGCCCTAACTATTGAACGGGAAGTGAAAGATGTTAGCGGGGAAGGTAATACACTAAAAAATATTGGTTTAGTGTATAGTTTACTTGGTGATTATAAAACAAGTATTGACACTTATAATCAAGCCCTAGAAAAATTTAAAAGTACAGGCGATCGCGATAAACTAGCTTTAACTTTAGATAACATTGGCAGTGCCTATCGGGCGTTAGAAAATTATCCCAAAGCCATAGAATATTACAACCAAGCACAGCAGGTAAGGCGTGAACAAGGAAATATAATTGGTCAAGTTAGTGCCATTAGCGGTATTGTCCGCGTTTACGAATCATTAAAAGATTATCCCAAAGCTTTAGAAGCGACTAACCAAATTTTGGCATTGGCGCAGCAAACAAAAAATAGCTTTGCCCAAACCAGTGCTGACGGTTTTTTTGGCAGAGTTTATTTAGCGGCTGGTGACTATCAAAAAGCTTTAGAATTTTCCCAAAAAGCTGCGGCTGGCTGGCAAAAATTAGGGCTAAAAACTGCCCAAGCCAATGTTATTGGGAATTTGGGTAAAACTTATAATGCCTTAAAACAACCACAACAAGCGATCGCCACTTACAATCAAGAATTAAAATTGCGGCAGATGATAGGCGATCGTACCGGAGAAGCAGACACCCTGTATTCTATAGCTCAGACAGAACGCGATCAAGGCAATCTCACCGCCGCCCGCACCCACATCGAAAACACCATTAAAATTGTCGAAGATATCCGCACCAACGTTACCAGCCAAGATTTGCGGACATCTTACTTTGCCTCTGTGCAGAAATATTATCAGTTTTATATCGACTTGCTCATGCGCCTACATCAAAAGCAACCATCCCAAGGTTATGATGCTTTGGCATTGCAAGTCAGCGAACGTGCGAGGGCGCGTAGTCTTTTAGACTTACTCCAAGAAGCAAACGCAGATATTCGTCAAGGTGTCAACCCCAAACTACTGCAAACAGAACGCAACTTACAGCAGCAACTCAATGCCAGAGAAACATTGCGTATCCAACTGTTAAGCGGTCAATATACGGAATTACAAATTAAAAATTTAGACAAGCAAACTGAAGAAATATTGCAACAGTATCAACAAGTCCAAGCAGAAATTAAAAATAGCAGTCCACGTTACGCTGCCTTGACCCAGCCACAACCCTTATCATTAAAGCAAATTCAGCAGCAAGTATTAGATGACAATACTTTACTCTTGGAGTACTCCTTGGGAGAAGAACGCAGTTATCTTTGGGCTGTGAGCCAAAACAGCATTACTAGTTATGAACTACCCAAACGTGCTGATATTGCCACAGCCGTGCAGAAATTCCGCGATGCTTTAACCGCCCCATCCCAAAGAACAAGTGTCGCCAGAAGCAGCAAAGCCGCAATGGAATTGTCACAGATGATTCTCGCTCCAGTCGCCCAGCAACTCGGCAAAAAACGCTTAGTTGTGGTTAGTGATGGCGCTTTGCAGTATGTCCCCATTGCGGGATTAGCAATACCCAACAGTCCCACCTATCAGCCACTAATCACAACCAACGAAATTATTTCCCTCCCCTCAGCCTCAACCATCGCTTTGCTGCGTCAGGAAGTCAAAGGTCGTAAAAAAGCCCCAAAAACCGTAGCCGTACTGGCAGATCCCGTATTTTCTGCGAAAGATGAGCGGATTAAAAACCAACCAGCAAATCGGCTCTCTATCATTCCAGACTTGGATACATTTGATCTAAAACAATTAGCACGTTCAGCCAGAGAAGCAGACATTGACTTTGAACGGTTGCGCTTTACCCGCCAAGAAGCCGAGACAATTCTTTCTCTGGTATCTAATAAAGAACGTAAGCAAGCCTTAGACTTTACCGCTAGTCGGAATTTAGCCACCAGCCCAGAGTTAAGCCAATATCAAATCATCCATTTTGCCACTCACGGCATCCTCAACAGCCAAAATCCCGAATTATCTGGGGTTGTGCTGTCGTTGTTTGATAGTAACGGCACTCCTCAAAATGGCTTTTTGCGCCTCCGTGATATTTTTAACCTGAATTTGCCAGCAGAGTTAGTCGTTCTCAGTGCTTGTCAAACAGGGTTAGGTGAAGAAATCAAGGGAGAAGGATTAGTTGGGTTAACTAGAGGATTTATGTATGCGGGTAGTCCTCGTGTAGTCGTGAGTTTGTGGAGTGTGGATGACCAAGCTACATCGGAATTGATGAAACTATTTTATACCAATATGTTACGCAAAAATTTAAAACCTGCGGCAGCGTTAAGGGCAGCACAAATAGAAATGTTTCAGAATCAAACTTATGCTGCACCTTATTATTGGGCTGCCTTTACATTGCAAGGCGAATGGAGATAATTCGGAAAGAATTCAGGAGTCAGGAGTAATAATTCAGATAGAGTGGGTCTTTTTCCCTGCTGTAGGACTAATATTTGATTTCTGAAAAAAATAAGTACACTCCGAATCAGGCTTCTTTCCTACTCCCTACTCCCCATTCCCTATTCCCTACCTACACAAATAAATTCAGGAATCAAACCGTATTCCTATATATAATACGGTTGTACCCCCTATTCTTTAATTAATTATGGTACAAACAATCCAAGCACGGGATATCAGTCTTTACGAACTGGAAGAGAATTTTGGATTAGAGTTAGTTACCAATAATGATTTTTTCACTGAATGGGTAGAAAACTTACCGTTACTAACAGATGTTGAAAAATCATCTTTAGAACGATTAAAAAGCAACTATTTAAATTTAACTAAACGTCGTCCTATGTCAGAAGAAGTAGTGAAGATGGTTGTACTATCTCCACTGCTTGATTTGGCAGGTTTTTATCAACCTAATTTCGAGATTGAAACAGAAACTTCTACTGAAATTTCGGCTGTAGATGAAAGTTTTATTGTTAAAGGTAGTATTGACGTTTTATTAGTGAATAAAAAGCTATGGATACTTGTTATTGAGTCGAAAAGTACTAAATTTGATGTGGTAGCTGCACTACCTCAAGCACTTGCTTATATGCTCAATGCTCCCAATGTTGAACGACCAATTTTTGGGTTGCTTGTCAACGGTAGAGAGTTTGTTTTTATCAAGCTAGTTCAGACACAGAAGCCAAAATATGCTCGTTCCTATGCTTTATCAATAGAAAAACCAGATGAGCTACAGCAAGTTTTAAGTGTATTAAAAAAAATTAGTCAATTAATTTTATTGTAGTTATGACTCATATTTGATTTCTGAAAAAAATAAGTACACTCCGAATCAGGCTTCTTTCCTACTCCCTACTCCCCATTCCCTATTCCCTACCTACACAAATAAATTCAGAAATCAAACCGGATTCCTATATTCCTAATCTGCTAAAGTTATGACTCAAACCTTACAAGCTAAAGATATAGATTTACGCTACTTAATTGATAATTTTGGAATTCAGTTAATTTTAGATAAGCAATTCTTCCGAGAATGGCAAGAAGACTTACCTGAGATTACAGAGTTAGATAAACAACTGTTGGA
Organism: Nostoc sp. FACHB-190; assembly: GCF_014696905.1. Lineage (NCBI taxonomy): Bacteria > Bacillati > Cyanobacteriota > Cyanophyceae > Nostocales > Nostocaceae > Nostoc > Nostoc sp. FACHB-190. The sequence goes on along the minus strand of NZ_JACJQW010000001.1, from coordinate 161,026 downwards.
TAAAGTCAAATTCGGTTATTTAAATCTGCTCAATTATCCTACCTTATTAGAAGATGTCGTCAGAATGGCAGTTGTAGATCCCATTCTTTTTATTGGTGATTTTTATTTAGCTCCATTTTATGTCAAGTCGGAAGAACCTATAGATATTGCTGTACCAGATGAAGATACACTCATCAAAGGCAGAATAGATACTTTAGTCTTACAAGACCAATTATGGGTAATGATTATTGAATCAAAAAAAGCTTCCTTTTCTATTGAAGAAGGACTTGCACAAATACTTGCCTATATGTTAGGACATCCCCATCCAGACAAACCTAGTTTTGGAATGATTGCTACAGGTAGTGAGTTTATTTTTGTAAAATTAGTTAAAGAAGAGCTACCCCGTTATAGCTTATCCAAAGGTTTTTAATGCGTAACCCTGGCAATGAATTATACGATGTACTGCGTATTCTGAAGCGTTTAACTCAATTGGTGGTTTCTGAAAATATTAGTAGCTAACAGAGTGTATCAATCTGATTCAACATTCTCTGATTGTGTATATGTCTTGTAGTCTTCAATTTTCTTAGCTAATCTTGCAGCCAAAAACGGACTCGCATCTTTCAGAGTTTCATAAATCTGTATAGCCTCTTCTCGATATTTCGTAATTTTTTCTTGACTCCAGTAATGTGGCGGTGCTTGGAGGTTGCTGATTCTATCTGCTAACTTAACCATCCAAATTTCTGGTGGTTGTTGTTTTAACCGCCTTAAACTATCTGCCATTTGCAGATGTTTCGCCAAACTTTTATCTTTGGTTAATGCAAGCACACCTTTGGCAACTGCTTCACCGAACTCGGTTTTTATTTGTTCAAAAGTTATACCACTATCTTCGATGGTGTCATGTAAAACTGCACATTGAATTGCCAAATCAGCGTTAGCTACTTTTTCTACGTTTAAAGCTGCAATTAATTCCATACTGACAAAACTCAAGTGCATGATATAAGGCAATTCAGAACCGGGAATAGTTTGGTTATGATGTGCGATCGCAGCAAATTTATAAGCTTTAATATAACTCTCTTGTGACCAGTTTTTTGGATTAATTTGATTTTGATTCATGTCAAAAATTATAAATCAAATATTTAATAACTGAGAATCTAAGATCCCCGACTTATTTGAGAAGTCGGGGATCTTATCGCTCAGACATAATTGCAGGTTATTGACTAAATTTTCTCACCAGTTATAGCTGATTTAGTGGATAATTTATTCCGGCGAGAAAAGCCAAATAAACCAACTACAAAAAGTAAACCCATAACTGTACTTGGTTCTGGTACTGTAGTTGAAACAGGAGGCTCAGGAGTTGGGTTAGTTGGAGTTTCAGGTGTTTCAGGAGTTGGGTTAGTTGGAGTTTCAGGTGTTTCAGGAGTTGGGTTAGTTGGAGTTTCAGGTGTTTCAGGAGTTGGGTTAGTTGGGGTTTCGGGTGTTTCGGGTGTGGGATTAGTTGGGGTTTCGGGTGTGGGGTTAGTTGGAGTTTCTGGCTGTGGTTTGGGTATGTTAGGTAAGTTCCCAGCAAACTTAGTATTGTGAAATTCACCACTACCGGATAACGAAGAAGCTACTAAAGTTCCTTCTACATTCCCGTTATTAAATAGGACATTAGCTTTAGTTGCAAGTACACTACCATAGAACGAGAAACCAGTAGTTTTTACTTGAGTAGCATCAACAAAGTTAAACAAAATATTTTGCTTATTTAGTCCATTAAGGTTAAGTCCAAAGTTACTAATATTGACGCTATTACCTAAAATATTAAAAATTACTGTAGAGTTACTGCCTACTCCAGCAATATTCAAATAAGTGCTGTTAGAAAACTGTGAACCATCAATAGTGAAAATATTTAAATCACTATTGTTACCCTGGAGATGAATTCCACCCCATTTATACTCTGTATTACCTGTAGAACTTAACCCGCCTAAAGATTCAGAAAGATAAGTTAATTCTTGGCGTGCTGTCTCAAAATTAAGCGGTGTACCTGAACTAACACCACAGTTCGGAGAACAGTTGAAATTCACAGAAGTTTTAACACTACCACCGACAACAGCATTACCACCAAAAACTTGACCACCGTTGTAAGTTAAATCTCCACCTACTATCAGTCTAGTATCTGTACCATTAGAATTAGCTAAACGGTCAGCGATACCAAAATTAGTGAATGTCGCATTACCACCAACTGCTACACGACCTTCAGAATCGGAACTTTGATTCATGTCGCCAAACACGAATACGTTATAGTCTTGCGCGATTCCCAAATTAACAGCCATAGCTGGTTGTATTAAACTCGCTAAGGTAACTGTAGCTAGAGATAAAGGAATCACAGCAAATTTTGTTTTGTGTTTTATCGACATTGTTAGTATGACTAAATAACTGTCTTACTAATGTAGTTTCTATTCAATTAATGTTAGATAAATGCAGCATGAAATTATAGAGAAAATATCATCTCATAAAACCAGTTAAATAACCGTGTTTTCCACAGTATTCAATACAGATGATATTTTTTCATAGTATTTATACGGTGAAATTTGTCCCGGAATATTCACAAAATCATTTCAATATATAGACCAAAAAGATGTCCGACTTATTGAAGAGAATAAGGGGCAGGGTGCTGGGTGTAAGGGGGAAGAATCTTCCTTATGTTGGTCGCCGAGCGAAATCGAGGGAGCATCCCACTTTTTTTAATACGTCATTGCGAGCGCAACGAAGTGGAGTGAAGCAATCGCAAAATCCCTCACTAACAACGAGTCCATGCGATTGCTACCCTGCGGGAAGTCTTACGCCTACGTCGTGCCTCCTCTCTGCGAGACGCTACGCGAACGCAATGACAGGATTATTATTTTGCTGAGTAATAAAAACTGGGATGCACCCGAAGTCGAGGTGTTACTCTCTACCTTTTTTAACTATTCTCTTGACATTATCTGAAATACATACTACAAATGTATTACAAGGATGACAGCCCACTCAAGAGGCGAAGATTAATCCTTGCAGAACCTTGATAACTCGATAAACACAGCTATTTTCCGCATTACCCACTGTTGGGGCCGCGATTGGCGTTCGACTGCTCCGAAACCAACAAACGGACGGTTGCAGGATTCGTGTACCCTTCGGGAAGGCAAAGCCTACAATTCCCGACGGCTCCATTTGCATTGACTTTGATTAACTTCAATCAGAGCATTGCAATCATCAAAACATGGGTCTGTAGCTCTAACGGTAGAGTTCCCGGATTCCACTTGTGTCCTAACAGAAAAAGCTTACATACTAGCTCAATAGTAGAGCGATCGCTTGGAAACGATAAGTTGCAGGTGCGATTCCTGCGTGTGTTACCACGGCTTTTTCAACTTGCATGAGGAGTGAGTGCAACTCTCACAGGGAGGGTATCGGTTCAATTCCGATCAGATCCACTCAGGACTTACGCACAAAGGTTCTCTATTAAGAATGGGTGTAAGGGTTTAAGGGTATAGGGGTGTAAGAGTTGTTTACACCTATACCCTTCTCGAAAACCTTGATTTTTTGTTTTCTTACGTAAGTCCGACTATTAATAACAATTTGTAATTTAAAAGAGGTGATGCCAATGGTTCATATTCGATTTGAAGGACGTTCTGTTGATGTTGCAGAAAGACAACTAGGAATTGTTGCAGGGATGAATGATGTAACAGTCAAAGAACAGGTAGCGCGACATTTAGATGTCAAGAGCGATCGCCTTTCTGCTTACATAGTAGATCGTCGCCCTAGTGGAGACTTGATTGTGCGTCCTGAAGCTGTCTACGGTTGAAGACCCTAATTTTCCGTGTCCTGACACATCAAGCATACATACACATTGATAACGGCTCTAAGGTAGTAAAATTCGAGCGATCGATCTAGCGAAGCATGATTTCTAAGTCTCTCGCAGATTTAGCGTGCGTGTCCACTGCCAATATTTGGTAAGAACGGCCGTAGTTGTAACAAGCTTTTTGAACTCGCACGGAATTATTTAAACTTTATTCCGCACCCTAACTTGTAAAGCCTACACACTATCCAGTAATGGATATACAGGTTCGATTCCTGTCGCTCCCGCTAATGGGAGCGTAGCCAAAATGGTAAAGGCAATTGTTAAAACTGCTTTGCTAACTTGTGCGGAATTCCAATAATTGAAATTGTATTTAACTAAAACATTAATTCAATCATAGAGAGGTGAGTTCCATGATGTCCCATAACTTATGTAGCCACAAAACCCCATCAGTAAAACTATCTTTAAAGAACATAAGTTATGAGCGAACATCGTTTGAGCGAAGTTGTGATTGAACGTCCTCGTCATGGTAAAAGAATTAGTCTAAAAAAGCAGACAGGCTATAAAAAGCAACTGTATAAACTCACTCAAGAAGCAACTGAATATGGGTTATTCAATCCCTACATAATTAAAACCAACTGCAGACATAGAACAAAGCATTCTTCAGATCAGCTTGGCCCTTTGCGTCGGTTTTTGCGCTCTCATGTTGGACAACCGTGGGATGATGTTTATAGCAAACTCTGTCAACGTTTAAAGACTAACACAATGACAGGACAACACGTTATTGGTCACTTGTGGGATGTCGTTGAACGCCACGTAGAAATCATTGATGGTGTCTTGTATGGGAAGTCTTATCGGTGGTATGGAATTAAATTAGATGGGATTGACCGCAATTGCTTCTATGTTCATCCAGAAACTGGGATTCTTTGTGTAGCAAGGCGAGTAGCTCGTAGATGGAATTACCCAAGCAATAATGATGTTATTAGCATTGATGATTATCATCAATACCAAAAAATAAAAGATATATGGTATCTCGTTACTTTTGAAGATTCTCCCCCTGACCCAAAAGATGATACAGAGGATATTTTTAAAGGTGTACTGAATAGGTATTATTTAGCCGGTGGCGTTTACGCTGTGAAAAAACAACAGTGTAATAAAAAACAACTCCGATGGATTTTAAAACAACTTTCTCAAACTTAAAATTTTTCACTTCGTGTCCTAACCGTAAAAGCCTACATACTAGCCGAATTGGAATAGGCACTTGACTTAAAAGCAAGAGTTTACGGGTTAAACCCCCGTGTATGAATCAACAGCTTTTTCGACTTACATGAAGTGATTTCATGTCCGGTAAATTACTTGTGATAAGTCATTGCGAGTGTAACGAAGTGGAACGCCGCAATCGCAAGGACTCTGCGATTACTTCACTTCGCTATCGCTACGTACCCTACGGGAAGGCTTACGCCTACGTAATGACAAGCATTTAGTCGGACTTGATATGATTTTATTCATCACAAATTATGAGTTAAATGCAACTCATTGGAGGTTGCTATGTCTGTGAAAACTTTAGAAATTTTAGAACAACTCAAGTCTCTCACTGCCAACGAAACTACTCAATTAGTCAAGCAGATTGAAGCAACCTTCAATGTTGATAGTTCCACACCGAAATTAGTTCGGATTGGTAAACGAGATGAAGATGAAATTCAACCGCAAATTCAGACCGAATTTGATGTTTTATTGGTATCGGTTCCGGCGGAAAAAAAGATTACCTTACTCAAGATCATCCGTACGCTAACTGGAATGGGACTCAAAGAAGCCAAAGACTTTGTAGATTCCCTTCCTCAAGTGATGCAGTCGGGATTGGATCAAGAAGCGGCTGAAACTTTCAAACAGCAGCTAGAGGAAACTGGTGCTGTTGTTTCTCTCAAATAACATAATATCGGCAGTTGTTGCCGCGCCCCGATCGCAGAAGCTTACATAACTCTGAATCAGTTACAAAAATGCTTCTAAAACTTGCGCGGTGACAATATCACCCCGCGTGCAACATCTGCCTCCTGCAATTTTGTGATTTTAGATTGCAATCCAAAATCTAAAATCCAAAATCTAAAATTTTTTGAGGAGGTATTATGAATACTACAGAACGCGATTTGCGTTTAGAAATGCTCAACAGTTTGCTGACAACGCCTCACCGCAAACTTGAGCAAGTTGCAGAAATTCATAAGTTAATTGTTGAACTCGACCCCATATTTTACGGACATTTGGCAGTTTGGTATCAACGTTATGGTGATGTCCGCGACCACAAGGAAGTGTTTGTGGCTCATTTGCTAACTAGCAATTTGACTGAACACAGAGATGCTGGATTTATCATGCTGCAAGAGTTTCCACCTTATCAGGTGGCTCGTGTAGTCGATTTTATGAAGCAGCAGCAAAATAAAATGCCACGTTCGGCACGGACTGCGGTGCGACGTTACCTCAAAACCAGAGAAAGCAATCCGGTTTTATTCGATCGCGCGGCGCTGCGAGGACGTAAAGCAATGAAGCGTTTGTATGCGTCTCTGCACATCAAACCAAACGAACGCGCAAATGCGATTTTATTCCGCGACACTCCACCAGAAGGTTCTTTAGCAAATGTGTTGAAGCAACTGGCTAAGGCAAACAGTACCGCAGAACAAGCAAGGTTGATTGTGGAATTTAAGATTCCCTATACTATTGCGATCGGTGCAATCAAACAACTTACACCAGTTGTCTTGGTAGCCTTAATCAACAGCATGACTCCCCAAGAAGTGATCAATAACCTCAAGTCACTTCAGGCGCGGGGTGCAATGGATCATCCAGAAGTTAAAAAGCTGATTGATTTTAAGCTGGAAGAAGCATCTAAAAGTGGTCGTGTGGCTGCATTCAAAGCCCAGATTGCCGCAGACACCGCAGACTTCGACGCAGATACCGTTGCGCGACTAGAAAAAGTCACTAACGAGCAGGTGAAACGACGCGGAACAATTGCCCGTCCAACCGCTTTGCTGATTGACAAATCTGGTTCAATGGATAATGCGATCGCTCTTGGTAAGCAACTTGCGGCGCTAATCTCTGGTATCACCCAAGCAGAATTGTTTGTCTACGCCTTCGATACCATTCCCTACCCTATCACCGCTAAAGGCAAAGAGTTAACAGATTGGGAGCGTGCCTTCCAGCACATCAATGCAGGTGGTGGTACGAGTATCGGTTGTGCATTGGAAGCAATGCGGAAGAAAAAGCAGGTAGTTGACCAGATTATTCTGGTGACAGATGAAGGTGAAAATGCTACACCTTATTTCAGTGAAGCCTATAAGACTTACTGTCGTGAGTTTGCAGTGATGCCTAATGTTGTAATTGTTCGTCTTGGTACTTATTACAACTGGGTAGAAACTCAACTCAAGCAGCAGCAAGCACCTGTAGAAACTTTCACCTTCGCCGGCGACTACTACAGCTTGCCTAACCTTGTTCCACTTCTAACACGTCCCTCTCGCCTAGACTTGCTAATGGAAATTCTAGATATGCCATTGCCTGTGCGTGAGGATAAGTAGAGTGTATCAGGGTACGTTATGGTTACTTCTAACGTATCCTGATATTGCATTACTTAAGACTAAGGATTCTCAATCTTTTTAAAATTATTTACGTATGATTACAGTTGTCTAATTGTTAAAAAATATTATTTTAATAATATCAAAATTTTATCTGTTGTCATCAAAAATTATGACTAATACTAGAGAAAAGTTTGAATCAAAAATAATAGAACTTGGGGAAAGCTTATATCAATCACATTTTCACTTAAAAATTCATGAGTGGATGACGCACGAGAGCAACAAACGCCTGAATGAGTATCCACCCTTCTTTCATTGGTCACGTATGGCTCATTTTGAAATCGGAGTATTAAAACTTACTAGAGCGTATGATCAAGATAAAGATAGTTTAGGACTTTTAAAAATTCTAAACATACTTGAATCTGATTATAGACATTGGGGGTGTTCAGAAACTCTCAATCATCAAATTCTAAAGCAAGATAAAAAATTTGTAATAGAAGAGAACAATCCTATAGTTAAAAAGCTAAAACATTTGAGGGACAAAACTATTGCTCATACCGATCACAAACAATTTCCTTCCAGTATTAGTGATGATATAGCAAAAGTATATAAGGAATATGGAGATGAATTAATTTGGCAGCAAGGCCGTCTCACTACAGAAGAGATTGAAAAACAACCTCCTGCGAAGAGAGATGCAATCTTACACCAAATGAGTGAGGAAATTTTTCAAGTTTTCGATAACCATGAAAATAGAGTGTTAGGTCAAGAAATTCCCCTATTCAGTGATTTTTATCAACTAACAACTAAAGGTATTGAGATATGTAATAGATATATGCAAAAATTATCTATTCCTCTAATAGAGCTAAAACTAGAAGGAATAGATTGTTAAAAATAAACCTTACTGTAATAAAACAGTTATTTGATGAATAAGGTGTATGAAGTGGTAGGAATCGCCCGAACACAAAATCTCTCTAACCATCTTATTTATTCTCTGTATTTAAATCTGCCGTGCCTGTTTCCAAAATCCTAGTTAATTCTGTTTTTATGAATGAATAGAAATCATTTTAATGCTTTGAGTGCGATGAATTGATCTTTCTAGTTTTTCATTAGTAATAAATTCCGTTGCTCCTACAGATATAGCGGACGCAATATGTAAAGCATCCATTGCTCCCACGCCAAATTTACTTGATTCCTCATAAGCTGTTTCAATAATTGTATTAATATCCTTTGCCCAATAGGAAACTTCATCAAAAAAGGCTTCATAAAATTTTACTTCGCTTCTTTGTTGATTGTAAATTGCTTTCGGCAATACTTCTAACTTGAGAAAAATACTATAGCAATCCTAAATGATATGTGAGAGTTCAAAAAGCCTCAAACGCTTATAAAACAAGGATTTTTATCTACGTATTTTCTCACGTTTGGGGTAGGATTGCTATAGAAGCAAATTCTCGGTTTTCATCCTCCAAAATTTCTAAAGCTTTCTCAGCAATATCTCCTTGAGAACGAGCAGCATAAATTAAAACACCAGCATCAATAAAAGTACGAATCATCTCAGGTCTTCTCCATAACCACCCCGACGTTCTGCTTTCTCTATATCTGCTTCTTCCTCAGTTAACAAAGGAAGCCCAGAGTCAATAATTTCTTGACGAATTTCTCTTAATTTTATACCTAACTTAGCACTATGTTTTATTTGATGCTTTTGGCTTTCAAGTGAATCAATAAATGCTAAAACTTTTTCTTGTTCATCTGCATTTAATTCTTGCAATTTATCCAGTATTTGTTCGGGGGTCATATTGGTTATCACTTTATTTGTCAAGAGAATCATAATACATTTATATTGTACTTTCCAGGATTTTATTTGCATCAACATACATTAACCCAAGCTGATGATATGGATGACTGATATTCAGACAACTAGGCTCTACTAAAAAACTTTCTTGCCATCTATGGAAACTTTTGTAGTATAATGTATTATAAATCTTGCGTGACCCGACTCTTGGAGCCTACATACTAGTACGAGAGGAAAAGTAACACTGTCAAATGCAGTGGGCGTTTGTAAACGGGGAGTACGAAGAACCTGGGAAGTTGGCTTGAAAGTAGCCATCTTTTAAAGAGTGTGTAATAACTTACCAGTGGAGTCCCTCTAGTAACTGAGAAAACGCAATGCTCTATCAACTTGCACGCGGGATTATATAGCAATCTTAAAATTATTGTTTATTACTAAGATCCCCGACTTTTCAAAAGAAGTCGGGGATCTGAAACCTACTTATGACTAACATCCGTCAGCTAATTAACCAAATTGCTAATGCAGAAGCTGAGTTATTTACTAGTGAATTTCTCGCGCCTTGTGTCAAAGGTGGACGAGTTCGCACAAAGGTAGCGGGGATGGTTTACACCTTCACACCAAAGCCGAGTAAATTTGAAGGTTGGGGTATTTTTCAGCCTGTGGATACAAAGACAGCAAAGGTTATTGAAGAAGCCGACTTACCCCAAATTGGAGAATATCTGCAACATTTTCCTCAAATCAGGCTGCGGTTAGCATATCAATTACAGGGAAAAACTTGGTTAGCATATCCGGTGAATGAAGTAGATGTGCGTCAACGATCGCAAGTAGTAAAACCGATCGCAGTACATTTAGTAACTGAGGCTGGCGTATTTGAGCAAATTATCGCTCGTTGGAATGGACAATCTTGCTGGTTTGAGGATATTGATCGCCGCACAGATCCGATAATTGTGGAAACTCTGCAATCTGCTGTGAAGCAACTGATTCCTGTGGAGGAATTGCAGTTTAAGGATTTGACTCCAGAAATTCGCACTGTATATGAATTAGCAACTAAGCGGATTGATGGTTTTGATCAAACCAAACAAGATGAAAAGCGATTAAAAAAAGCTTTGCAGATGGGTGGTGGTGAATTAAACCAATTTCACGATCGCGGTGATTACTGGACAGTCGATTGGACAACTGCGGATGGTGTGCGTCACAGCAGTGCGATCGCTAAAACTGATTTGACGGTGATTAGTTCTGGTATTTGTCTGAGTGGACGCGATCGCGATTTTGATTTGCAATCCTTAGTTGCTGTAATAGAACAACGGGAGTATTGAGGACGATGAGCATATTTTTTCACGAACAGCTTTATCGCAGCAATGCTGTTATGGCAAAGTTGAAAAATTATCCTGTAACAATTTGTGGCGCAGGTGCATTAGGCGCTAACATTGCAGAAAACTTGGCTCGGTCTGGTTTTGATCAACTGACGGTAATTGATCGCGATCGCATTGAGGAACGCAACCTTTCGACTCAACCTTACTACCGTGCTGATGTCGGTGCATTCAAAGCCAAAATTTTGGCTAATAATTTATATCGTGCAGTTGGTACTAAAGTTGATGCCAAAACTAAAGAATTGACATCAGAAAATACCAATCAATTACTCAAAGATAGTCAGCTAATTGTTGATGTTTTTGACAATAGTGTGTCACGCCAAGCCGTGAAAGATTATGCTGATCAATTGCAGATTCCTTGTATTCATGCTGGTTTAGCTGCTGATTATGCAGAAATCATTTGGAATGACGTTTATCGCGTCCCTTCTGATGTGAATGATGATGTCTGTGACTATCCTTTAGCACGAAATTTGGTGATATTAACTGTGGCTGTGACTTGTGAGGCGATCGTTTCATTGATTGCTACAGAAAAGCAGCATAATTTCACAATCACCCTCAAAGATTTGCATGTGCAGTCTTTATGTTTGTGAACTCATAAAAAAAGGGAAAGTGATAACTTTCCCTGAGCTATGAAGTATCTACTAAACTCCCAGATTTAGTAGTAATAGCTTGTAGCTGACTTATTAGCCTTCTATTATTATTAAGTCTTCCATCATCAAATAAATCAGACTAAAGTCACCATTGATTGCATGACTTTAGTCACATTAAATAATCAAGAAGAAGCAAAATTAATATTTGCGTCTTTTGCTAAAGTTTGACGATTTAGAAAGTGAAAGTGGTTCGGATTGTGCCAATCACAATATCATCGTTGTCATTATTATGGTCTGGTGCAGTTAACCAGATGACTCCAGGCGTAATGCTGATATTATCGCTGAGTTTGTATTGATAGAAGCCTTCAATATGCAGTGAAGTATCAGGATCTGTACCAACAGCGTTTCTCAACCCAGTACTAGCACCTGTGACTTTTGGTTCCATCCCTACAATAATGCCACCAACACTGCCTTCTTTACCCAAATCTGGGAAGGCGAGGGTAACAGCATAGTTCCAAATGTCTAGTTCACCGCGAGGAATAGTACTACCATTTACATCAACTGCGGCTAAGGTACGGGTGTTGGTATAGCCAACCCAACCACCAATCACAAATTTGGGACTAAGTTGGAAGGATGCTTGAAAACCGTAGGAATTACTGGAAATTGGCAAATCTCCACCAGCAAATTGACTCAAAGAAGTTGGCAAAGAAGGATTATCTGCCAAAGCAGTACGCAAGTTAGCGCGGTTACTACCTGCACCCAAGTCTGCATTATAGGAATTAACGTAGGTAAAGCCGAGAGTCAAACCTTTAGTCGGTTGGACTGTTAACTGTCCCATCGCACCATACGCGCCGTTAAATAAACCATTTCCAGAGGTAGGATCATCAGGGCTACCAGCTAAATAACCTAAACTTAATTCTATTTGGTCATTAAATTGGTGTCTCAGACCAATTCCCGCACCATCAACGGGATAATATATCGGGTTGCGTGTACCAAATACAGACAATGCCCCAAAGTCACCATCACCGTCAAAAAATGGATTGACTGTGTTAGTAAAGTCATCAGCCGCACCAGCGTTAGCTTCTAGAATGACAGTGGTTTTGTCGCCTAGAGGGAAGCTATACAACAGTGCGTCTATTTCCACACTATTATTGTTTCCCGAACTGAAGGTGTCATTGTTTGTAAAGCGTAAATCCCCTTCTGGTGTCAAGGTGGAAGCCGACAAAGCATTTAAGTTAGTGGCTTGTAGGCGGGTTCTTAATAAGTCTTTACCAGTAAAGCTGGTGTTGAAATCCAACCGGATTCGATCGCCAAAAGAAGTTCCTCTATCCAGGTTCTCACCGTTGGCGCGATCGCCTGCAAAAAAGCTGGTTGGTGCAAAAATCGCAGTCCCACTGAGTTTGGTTGTGGTGGAAAACTGATTTGCTTCTAACTCAGAGGTGCGTGCTTCTAAAGCATCTACGCGACCCCTTAATGTCGCTAATTCTGCGGCAAATTCTTCTTGGAGTTTCTGTAATTTGGCTAAATCTTCTTTGGTGACTAAATCAGCCGTGGCGGTAGCTAGTAGTTCGTTAACTCTATCCAAACAAGCATTTAAACCTGCCGCAAACTCATAGCGTGTAAGTGCGCGATTACCACGATAAGTACTATTTGGATAACCTGCAATACAACCATAACGCTCTACCAATGATTGCAATGCTTGAAATGCCCAATCTGTAGGTTGTACATCCGACAATTGCGACACAGATGTAACTTGTGCCATTGTCTGTTCTTGATGGGAATTCTCAAGTGGCTTTTCAGAACTCGTAACAACTAATGGCTGATTTTTATCTTCTGATGTAGTTGATATTTCTTCGGCAAAAGTAGCATTATTGATTGATATAACGCTGCTGCTAACTGCTGAAATCAGCAGTAAATAAGACAATGGTTTCTGCATTTTCCCTCACACTTCTTTACCGTCTGTAGCACTTATAACTGTGCTATTTTCATCACACTTTTAAAAAGTATTCTCAAAATATTATCAGTACTGAGTAACTCTTTTAATAAATAAAGTCAATAAATATTTAATCTTTGACAGGATGTCACCAGTCGAGGTAGTAATAACCACGATTTACAAAAATCTGCTGTGTTGGCAGACACAAAAATATCCTGGGATAGATTGCATGAGAATGATAATTATTATAATATAGATTTCAAAATAAGTATCATTGTCAGTAGTGATAACCAGTAAACAAATCTCCTGTTGTGGGAGAAAGCCAATGACTAAGACTCGTAAAAGACAAGCTAGAGGTATTTTGCCGTTAATTTCCTTACTCACATTGCTAGTGAGTATTAGCGGCTGTAACCAAGCAAATACCAATCAAACCAATAGTGTTGAGAGTTCACCACAAGCACAAGCAACTTCTCAAACATCATCTAAAACCAAGGTTGTCACAACATTTTTACCGATTTACTTGTTGACTAAGGCGGTGGCTGGTGATGCGGCTGATGTGCAAATTTTAGTGCCTCCTGGTACAGAGGTACATGAGTATCAAGCAACACCAGATAACGTGAAAGCGATCGCCACAGCTAATATATTAGTTAAAAATGGTTTGGGCTTAGAAGAATTTCTGGAAAATACAGTTAAAAATGCTCAAAACACTCAATTAGTTGAAATTGATGCGAGTAAAGGTATTAAACCCTTAAACGAAATTTCTCCGGTAGAAACTACCGCATCAGGTGAAAAAGACCATGACCACGACCATGCAGAGGGAAATCCTCATGTTTGGTTAGATCCGGTTTTAGCAAAGCAGCAGGTAATGAATATTCGAGATGGATTAATTGCTGCTGATGCTAAAAATAAAGATGTTTATACAGCTAATGCGGCGGCTTATATTCAGGAATTAGACAAGTTACATAGTGAATTTCAGCAAGCTTTACAAAAAAAGCCTAACTGCACTTTTATCACTTTTCACGATGCTTATCCATATTTAGCGCAACGCTATAACCTCAAGCAAGTTGCTGTGGTAGAAATTCCTGAAGATCAATTATCACCTACCGATGTCCAAAAAGTAGTGAATACAGTCAAAAAATACAAAGTTAAAGCTTTGTTTAGCGAACCAGGTGTAGATAATAAATTGCTGAAAAGTCTGTCGCAAGATTTAAAATTACAGTTACAAACTCTAAATTCTTTAGAAACAGGTGAAAAAGACCCGCAATACTATTTCAAAGCAATGAGATTAAATTTGCAAACTTTAGAATCAGCATGTCAGTAAGCTAAATATCTTATTTTATAGTTATTTTCAAAATTTAATTTATGAACTTACCTCTTTTAAAAGTAGATGGCTTAACTGTATATCAAGGCAGTTATTTAGCGATTCGAGATGTTTCTTTTGAATTATTCCCAGGAACAGATACGGCGATAGTTGGGCCAAATGGTGCGGGTAAAAGCACTTTGGTAAAAGCCATTTTAGACTTAATACCACGAAATGCTGGCAGTGTAGAAATTTTTGGTTCTCCTATTACTAAACTAGGAAATTTGCGTCACTGGTTGGGATACATGCCACAAAATTTCATTTTTGATCGCAGTTTTCCTATTTCTGTGAGTGAATTAATTGCTTTGGGATGGCAGAAAGAAAGTCAACAGCCAAAAGCCAAAACACAACATACTTTATTTTCTCGATTATGGAAACAAAACCGCGACAAAACAGCAGCAGTGACAGCAGCTTTACGACGCACTGGAGTTTATCATCTGCGGAATCAACCCATCGGAACTCTTAGCGGTGGTCAGCTAAAGCGAGTATTACTAGCTTATTGTTTAGTTATGCCGCGAAAACTGTTGGTGTTAGATGAAGCTTTTGCTGGGGTTGATATGCAAGGTGCAGCCGATTTTTATGTTTTACTTAATGAGTTGAAACAAGAAGAAGGCTGGACGATTTTACAAGTTTCCCATGACATTGATATGGTTAGTCGTCATTGCGATCGCGTGCTTTGTCTCAATCAAACCGTCGTTTGTACTGGTCAACCAGAATTTGCTTTATCACCTGAAAATTTGTTAGCAACTTATGGCCCTGGTTTTACCCGTTATCACCATAATCATAATTAAATAGAAGGCAGGAGGCTGTGGTTCGGCTACTTCGGCTGCGCTCAGTACAAGTCCGCTCACCAACCGGATGCAGAAGGCAGGAGGCAGGAGGTTTTAGAGAGACATTATTACCTCCGCAACTCTTGGTTTTTAAGCCTCTAATATTTATTTATGGGTATTCATTCTGTCTTCTGACTTCTGCCTTCTTCATTCAGGTTCATCAAGGTGTTCAGCTACTACCTGATAAAGATGGAGAATATGATTATCATGAAGGCGGTAAAATACATTGCGGCCTTGTTTGCGATAGTTAACTAACCGCATAACACGTAAATTTCTGAGTTGATGTGAAACCGCAGATTCACTCATATCTAATAATGTGGCTAAATCGCTCACACATAATTCTTTTTGCGCCAAAAAAGAAAGAATTCTTAACCGATTAGGATCACCTAAAAAGCTAAAAAATTCGGCCATACGTTGGGCTTTTTCAATATGGAGAAATTCTGCGGTAGTTGCGGGTGCAATATCACTATCTATAGTTGATATAGGAGTATTTTGAATCATTTGTTTACTTAAAAAGTATATATAGTAGATGATATGTTATGGGATTTATGAGATCCCCGACTTCTTCAAGAAGTCGGGGATCTCGCAGTCCAACAACAAAATATTGATGATATTGACTAGAATTTTTAGCCTTAACTGAAATATTTTACCCTATACTCTGACTTTCTAATTTACCTAATAACCAAGTCACTGCACCATCAACATCTGCAACTTTTTCTCCCATTGGAACTGAGGGACGCTTGACCATAACAACTTGTACGCCTAGTTCTCGCGCGGCAATAATTTTAGCGTAAGTTGCATCACCACCACTATTTTTACTCACAATGGTATCAATGTTGTGCTGAACTATAATTTTCCGTTCATTTTCTAGGATAAAAGGGCCGCGATCGCACAATATTATTCCTGGTGGTACTAAAGTATCTTTTCCAGGCGGGTCAATCATCCGCATCAGAAACCATATATCTTGAAGATGGGCAAAGGTGCTGAGTTCTTGTCTACCAACTGTTAAGAATACTCGTTTGGCTTGGTTTGGCAAAATATCGGCGGCGGCTGCATTACTATCTACTTCAATCCAGCGATCGCCTGTTGTTTTCTCCCACGCGGGACGGATTAACATTAATCTGTGTATCCCGACTTCATTGGCTGCCGCCGCCGCATTGTCAGATATTTGATTGGCAAAGGGATGGGTAGCATCAATTAACACATCAACTTTCATTTGACGCAGATATTCTACCAGTCCATCCACGCCACCAAAACCACCAATTCGCACATTTCCAGAGGGACGTGAGGGTTCACGGGTGCGACCGGCTAAAGATGCGATCGCTTCAATCCCGTCAATAGTTGCAACTCTCGCACCCAGTTCCGCCGCTTCTGTGGTTCCACCCAAAATTAAAACACGTATATACTCAGTACTCAGCACTTTACTTACAACGGTGGAATTTTCGCTAATATACCTCGTTTCAATGGTTCTGGTCGTTCTGACCAAGGCAATACACCGTTAGTTTTAGCGTAGTATTGACTAGCACATTCCAAAACAGCCGCCGCACTGCTATCAACATCTAAATCACCAAACAGATAAGTTAACTTACCTTTAGCGGCAAAAGCAACAACACAAGAACGGTTACAAGCACTCATACATTCAACCGCTTGAATCGGAAATTCCTCGCGCAAATCCCAATCTTGCGCCAATTGCTGAATTTGGTGCAGGAGTTTTTGACCACCACTTTCACCTACACGCTTACCATCTTGCCAAACACTGGCACAGGTCTGGCAAACAAATAAAGTATGAGTGTGGGCAGAAATCGTCTCAGAATCACTTGTAATAGTAGTATGGGCAGCAGTCATCCGTACCTCGCAGATGTGATGGACTTAATTTTATAATTCGGCGGGCATTCTGACTGGGAAAGTGGCTTGTAAAGCTTCTAACTTTCCTTCACAGTTGCGGGACAGCGCCGGATTTTCACCGAACTTTCCCCCTTTCCTTTGGTGGCTGACCCCCACCAAAACCGAATATTTTACCTATCATAAACTGAGTTGAAAGTGCTGAGTAAAAAATACTAGCCTCTAGCCTCTAACCCCTAGTCTTTCTTTCATCCAAAGCTTGTGGAATTTACTTTATCTTGGCTATTTCAATTTAATGAGCCAAAGTTTTTTCTAGGTACGCTAATTGTACATTAACCTCAGTGAGATAGCTGGGATTGTATAAAAACTGATTGGGGATTTTTTTGGCATTAATGGCAGCTTTTACCAAATCTTCTGCCTTAACATTACCGCTCTGGTGTTGAAATATCAAAGTCTTACCACCGGGAATACCCTGTGATACTAAATTACCTTGATAAGCAAGATAAACTAGATTCAGTGGTTGCATAACATGAGAATTAGCAACATTACTGGGCGACATATAAGAGTTAACAGATGTAGTGATTACTCGCCCATGTGTTGTAGTATTAGCAACATTACCATTGTGTGAGATTTTTTCACCATTCGCTTGAGCAGATGAAATTCCAACAGACAAAATTAAAGAAGCGATGGTAAGAAAAGAAGTTGTGATCGTTGAGATTTTCATAAGCTTATACCTCGGTTCTGTGTAATAGTTGGGATAAAAATTAACTAGTATTAATATTTGTTCTATAACTTAAGACTTGTTTTGCTGAATTCACCTGAATGGTTGAATTATGGCTTGGTTAAGGGAGTGGATACTTGTAAAGAGTAACTACAGTCACAGTAGTCTGATTCCAGAAAAGACGGATAAAAATTTAGCAAGTTTACAGATTAGATAAGCGTCTTTCTGTAAAATGTTTTTAGACTGGTTGGAGAAAATTAGCGATCGCTCTATTTATATTTTACGCGATCGCTTACACTAAAGCTAACAAGTTAAGACGCGATTTTGTAAGTTTAATTCCAAGCGATCGCCGGGTTTAGGTTCTAACACCTGGGTGGTAAGATTGTTGTTCTGGAAAGAAGTCCGCAAATCTTCAGCAGTCCCCACAGCCTTTAAAAAATTCACCATCAACCCTTCATAGGTTGTATTTGCCTTTGCTGCTGTAGGTAGGATAAATTGTGGTTGCAGCCATTTAGCTACTTCCAAAGCACTATTTGTTCCACGAATAATTGCGCCGACTAACGGTAATGTCAAATCAACCGTTGGCGTAATTAGCACATCCACTGGTGCAAATTGTTTTAACTGTGGCGAGTGATAGCCATGCGGCTCATAGTAAAGTGTGAAATCAGTAGCTAATTCTTTTAACAAATAACTGTTTTCGATCAAAGTCGGGCCAATAGGGGAACCAGGTAAAGCCCGAATTTCTAGTTGATCATTAAAAGTAAAAGTTTCACCATGCCCCAGACAAGTGACACAAGTGTAACCCAAATCTTGAACCACTTTGGTTGCATTCGGCGAAGCCACAACCGGAATTTTATGGTCAAGTTGCTTTAATGTCGGCACATGTGCATGGTCTGGCAAACCTTGAGACAACAATATTAAATCAATCTGCTCTGAAATTAAGCGTTCTTGTGTGAGAGAACCTTTAAACAGCCAATCTAAGCCAAAACTTAATTCACCAACCAGCCAAGGGTCAACTAGTATCCGTTGACCACTCATTTCAATTAACCAACTATTGTTGTCTAACCAAGTTAAGTACATAACCAAACCGAAGTAACACCTGCTTTTATTATTACGGATGGTTTTGGTTATTGCATATCAGTCTTTAGTCAAAGCTAAAGACTGATGAAACTCCTCAGTATGCTTGACTCATACTCAGAGGTTATTGATCAAGTAAAAATAAAATTCCTGTAGTAATTATCAATTCAAAAGAATGTAATTCATCTTGTGGATAAACCAGCTAATACAGACTGCTGCTTAACAGGCTCAAACTTCCAATTAGAAAAATCCTTGATTTCCAATTGTACACCTTTAAAATTAGCTAACATCAACTCATCTCGTTTGTACCAAGCGGTAAATATTTTATCTCTGCTATCATAAAAAGTTACTGGGTCTATTTGATAACCTTCATTAACAGTTTTTAACTTTAATCCCAATAGCTTGAGTAACTTGCTGAGTATTTTGATTTGAGAAGTAACGGCTTCTTCCCTAACTAAGTTAATGCTTAAAACCCGTTTGATATGTTGACTGTGTTGATAAACAACATCTTGCAACCAAAGTAAATCAGGGTCATTTTCAATAAAAGTTCTAGCTGGGTCAATAAACTCTAGCATTCCTAAAGCTTTCATCGCTTCAACTTTGACAGTGTAAGTCTTGATGTCTGGCAAGAAAACTTTACCTTCACCTAACAGTAATTGCTGTTGCCATTCATGTTGGTCTCTAACATGAAAATAATCACTTTCGTGGGTTAAATAATAGTGAATTAATAATTGGGAGTAATAACCTTGGTCATCTTTTAATTTGAGTTCTGGTGTAACCTCGACACCATACTTTTGTTTGAGCGTATATTTATGTATTTGATGACGCTCTAAATCTGTGAGAGAATTTTTAGATGATAACTGTTGATATTCTACATAATTTATATCTGGAGCGTCGGCAATAATTTTGGCAGTAGCTAATTGATTTTTGAGCTTGATGTCTTTCATTTGCCGTTTAATATCTTTCGCCTTTTGCCGCTTATCTGTCCAATCTCTTTGGACTTTGACAATTTCCAAAATTAATCGCTTGCGTGTTGCTAAATCACTAGAGTCAGTTGCTAAAAAGGCTAAACGTAAATCTCGGATAATATTATTGTGAACTGCATTACTCCGCAGCCAAATTTGATGTCCGTCAGTGCTTAATCCATCTTGCATAGACTGACGATAAAGACGGATAGAAGCATTAACTCTTGCAGATAATTTTGCCCAAGTTCGTAAATGAATTGGGTCATATACTAAAGGCAAATCTACATCGATTTTATGCAGTGGACTCAGTAAAGCTAAATTTTCTTGTTGATTGGCTTGATACCAATCAGATAATAAACGATAGTTGGTACTACCGCTACCAATTAAACCAATTCCTCGTTTAGCACACCAAACAATCCGAGGGACATTATCTCTAACTCTGGCTAAGGCTTGTCTGGCTTCGGCATCGGGAATTACACCTTGGAATATGCCATAAACTCTATCAAAATGTTGCACATCAATACTAATACCAGTTCCTAGACTGGGAGTCACAAAAATCGTGTCGTATTCACCAATCTTTTGATTAATATTACCAACAAATTCAACTGCTGGATGGTCAGGTGTATTTGTAGTTCGACTACTAATTACTAAGCTTTTAGGAAATTGATAGCGTAATTTTTCCAACCGTTCTTTGAGATAATTTTCAATAGTTTCACAGCTATATCGTCCAGAACGACTATCGGTAGTGACGTAGCATTTACGTCCTGCAAGTAAATCCAATTCTAGTTGATGAATTAAAGGTGTGGGGTTGGGTGAATCATAAAAGGTGATATCCCAACCGCGTGCAGGTTGCCATTGGTTGACAAGTAACCAAGGTGTGATTTTAATGCCTGATAAACCTTGCAAATATTCTAAAGATACATCTGATAAATCAGCATCTTGGGCAATGACTAAACCGCCAGTTTGTAAAACTGTGGCGATTAACTTTTGGAAATTTTTTAAGATTTTGACACGTTTATTCTTACAAGTATCACTATTTAATAAATGCCATAATAATTGCTCAACTTCATCTAAGATAACTATGCCACCTTGCCATTGATCGACATTTATTTTCCAAATGGAGTCAATACATAAACCCAAAGAAGCGGTAGTTGGACTGTCAAAGTATGAGAATAAATTATTATTATTGTTTAAACCCCATTGAATCCCAATTTTGTCACATAAAAATTTTCCGAGTTGGATTCTGTGGGTAATTAATAAGATGGGCTGGTTTTTGGTTTTAGATTGTTGGACAATATTTTGTAATGCTGTGGTTTTACCTGTGCCTTTGGCGGATTTCACGCCGACTAAACCTGAGTTGGGAAAGGCTATTTCACCTAAATAGGGACGGTTGATGGTGAGTGCAGCCGGAATAGTTAATTCTGTATGTGGTTTGGTGTGGGCGAGGTAGATTTCTAAATCAACACTTTGGCGATAAACTTTATCGAAGGCGCTACTATTTTTAGCAACTATGAGTTCATCAACACCTTTTTCTGGCCCTGGTAATTCGATAACTTTAACTAAGCAATTTTTTTCTTGGAATAAGCAGCCAAGTTGAGCGATCGCATTATTCACTGCTGCTATAGTCTTAGGTTGAGTTTCAAAATCAAAACATATATATATGTGGCGTTTTGCAGTCGCAAACAACGCTAAATCAGGAATGAGTTGACGACGGGTGACTTTACCAAATCCATCTTTGACGACTCGATAACCGCTAGTAATTCCCGGAACTGCGATCGCAGCATAGCCTTGTGATAACAGAGCAGCCGCCTTTTTTGCACCTTCGCAGATAATCACGGGGATGTTCTGTTCCATCACCCATTCCCAAAAACCCACCGCTTCGCCGTTAACATCAACGCTGATATTCTCAGGTAAGTCGAGATTATAACGCTGTGCAGTTTCTTGCCAAATTTCCTGCGTCACCCGCAGACAAAATACCCTGGTGGGTGTGCTAGGGGGGTGTTCGTATTTGATTGGTTTGCCATTATCCTTGATGCGGGGTTGATTTGGCTTAAAGCATCCCCACTCCATTGGTTGCCAATTATTTAGCGGATCAAGTCCCCCACACCACCAACCGCCAGCCGTGATATGACTGTAACGCTGCAACCAGCCGCTTTTTAGCATACCTGTGTTTGTGCGCGGGAGTAGTTCGGAGATTAACAGATATTCGTAGGCGATCGCACCTTGGAGAGACTTAAAATTGAGTTGCGCTAGGTGTAAATCTATACTACTGCCCTTGACTAATTCTTCAAGGTGTTTGGGTTCTAGATAGTGTAGATACATGATGAGAAGCGCGAAAAGAAACGATAGGATTTAAACCTTATCATGCCTACCCCGATTTTTTTGATCGGCAACTACCAAGTTTTTTTGATGATTTTTTATACCTCGTTGTTAGAAATACAAGGGTGAATCGGTAGGTAATCTATTTTTCTTGGCGGGATCGCTCTACTAATAAGCTTGTATTGTAATAATTTGTCTGCATTAAATTTTATTTATCAGTGTTAATCCGCAAGTTTCAGGTAACGGCTTGCATATTTATAGGAAGATGCTTGCTGTGTCAAGGTGTAGAAAACCACACCAACTAGTACAAATAAAACTGAAGTCTGAAATGAAGAAACCCTGATGGTGCGCTGTTCGGCAATTGATCATAGGTGCTTTATTTCTGCTGACCTGTACTAATCATCAACAGGACTTACGCACCACAATTATCTGTGGGGATTGGGTGTGGGGGTGAAATGGTATGGGATGAAAGGGTTTTGAATACTTATACCCTCATACCCCTGCACCCTTTACTAAAACCTTATGTTTTCGTTTTTTTGCGTAAGTCCGAATCAAATAAATTAGATTTTTTTAACTGTTCAATATTGTCTTGAGTATGATTTTGACAACTCATTTTAAAACTCTGCAAATGTAGGTGTTTACAGTTTAGTTGCGGGCAAATGTATCTCTAAAACTGGATTAAGATTGTCACTACTTTTTTGAAACTACCCAAAGATCATCTCAAGCAAGACAGCAACGCTCAAATATGCCGTTCAGTTTGTCAGTTCCAGAAAACTAGATGTGACTAACGAAGGGACATACTCAAAATTAAGGAGAAAACAATTGCACTGGCTTCTTTACTGTCACTAACGAAGACTACGAATAATCAACGTTAGCAGAACCCCAACATCGCAGAGTTTACCAAACAAAGCAGATTTTTCTGTCTTTGTTTTTTCCCGATTTTCGGAATAGAAATAGCCTTGTCCCTAACAAGGTGCCGTGAGGCGGAGTGTGATGGAAGAAAGTACAGAATTTATCTGTTATCAATCGGCGATACACCGATCGCTCACAAAGGAGTAAACTTTCTGTTGACTAGTTACATATCGCGCGGCGGTATACGTTCAATCCAATGGTTGGCGTACCAGTTGGGCATACAGAACCCACACTAGAGCTTGGCACAATGTATTCCTAATCACTCATTAATGTAACTCAAGATAATGTGGCAGTCTGGTTTGGATGAATAAAAGAGACAAGGCGGATAAGGTAGACAAGGGGGAGATTTTTGTCAATTATTGAGGATTAGGTCGAAGCACTCAATTAAACCTAACTTGAAATTACCGAGTGTGGATACTGAGCGCAGTCGAAGTATCCACACTGCGCTACAGCTTTCTTCTCTTCAGCTGATTGAGAATTGAGCATTGAGCGAAGTCGAAATGCTCAATGCTCAATTATTGTTTCCACCTACTTATACCAATTCACGAAATTACTGATACAAATCACTTCCTCTACACCTTTGTTTCCGGTCGCCGAGCGGAGTCGAGGCGCTGCTTGCCTATCTGTATCATGTTTAGAGTGAAATGGTATTATTCTTGCCATATTTTTCTTGAATACGCTGAATTTGTTGTTGAAACTCTGCACCTTTTTCGGGGTTAACCATTGCGACAAAGTTGGCAAATCCGGTGATAGAAGCGATGAGGTTGGATGAGTTACCCCAATGCTTACCTTCTAAGCCTTCATTTTCTATTTGATGTAAAGTTGCACGGAAACTTTTTAACTTTTTCCGAGGGACATTAATTTTTTGATTAACGATAATACCTGTAACTTCTTGCTGTTGAGAGTTTCGTAAAATGCGGGTTTTGTCGGGATTGATGGCAAATCCTTCGTCAGAGATAATTGACTGAATTTGCTTGATGATATTTTTGGTATGTTTCAGATTCTCACCTGATGCGGAAAATGTTAAATCATCAACATAGCGAGTGTATCTAAACCCAAATTTTTCTGCGATCGCACACAAACGCTGATCTAAATTACGACAAATAATATTGGTAATTGCAGGGCTGGCTGGAGAACCTTGGGGAAGATGACGTTGCTTAAGTTCCACAAAGTCTGTTTTATTATCTAAGTTGTGTTCTTCCACTACAGGCGCGGTACATAATAAACCAAAAATTGTAGCTACAGATGAAGTATAACCAAACGATTGAAATAGTCCTTTAACACGCTGATATGTAATAGCTGAGAAAAAATCTTGCAAGTCGATATTAATAATTATTTCTGCACCAACATGGGGATTAGCATTAGTAATAATGGAGCGATCGCCGCAAAAACCATGTGCAGCGTCATGAATGGTAATTTTTTGTAAGATATTCTGCAAAATCCAGTATTGAGCGCGTTTTAAATCAGGCAATGGTGCAGAAATAATGCGATCGCCTGCAAGTTTTTTGGCAGTTTTAAAGTAAATATAATGTGAAATCTGAGAAGTTTTAGAAGTAAAGGTAAGAAACCGCAGTTTATCAATACTAATTTCCATAGCCGATGCAATCTGCTCGGCATTATCATAGACACCTAAATTGTATTTTTTTAACTGTTCAATATTGTTTTGAGTATGCTTTTGAAAACTCATTTTAAAACTCTGCAAATGTAGGTTTTTACAGTTTAGTTGCGGGCAAATGTATCTCCAAAACTGGATTAAGATTGTTACTACTTTCTTGAAACTACCCAAAGATAATCTCAAAAAAGACAGCAACGCTCAAATATATCGTTCAGTTTGCCCATTCCAGAAAACTGGAGGTAAACGAAGGACATACTCAAGTTAAGGCGAAAACATTTGCACAGGCTCCTTAACTGTGACTACCAACATCACTAAGTAATATTAGTAGTCAACCTACAATGCAGAGTTTTTACTCAAATTCAATTAGCTATCGTGACAGGATAGTGTCTTTTAACCCGGACAGGGTTTTGGTGGCAGAAAGTGGATTTGAACCACTGATCTTTGGGGACAGGCCCAACGAGCTAACCAACTGCTCTATTCCGCAAATTTGTCTTTTAACCTAGACAAGGTGGGAGAAAGTACAGGAATTGAACCTGCAACACATCGATTAAGAGTCGATTGCTCTACCAGTGAGCTAACTTTCGGGTGTTTGATGTAGGAATCGAACCTACGACTAGCCGAGTACCTCGGATGCTCTACCACTGAGCTAATCAATCAATGGAGTAACAAGCCATTGCTCTACGGTATACACTCAATCCAGAGGTTGGCGCACCAGTCGGGTATACAGAACCCGAACCATAGTTGAGCAGATGTATTATTACCTTGTAACTCAATGTAGCACAAAAAATTATCTTACGTAAATTGCCATTTAATTTATTTTTTATGTTTGGGCGATCGCAGCATCAATAAAACTGTAGTTAGAATAGAAAAAACAAGCTAACTGACTAATAACAGGCAATTGTACTCATCTCTATCAAATTAATTAGCTCCAGACATTATTTTTAATTGAATTTAGGCATATTTAACGGATATTTACAGCTAATGATAGAGTACGTCTGTATTTTCAATCATTAGGATACAAGTAGTTGAAAATATTCATCTACTAACAATATCTTCATTAAAATACTATGTCTGTTAATTGCTTGAAAACCAGAAATAAAAATCATGATACTGATACAGATAATTCTAATCAAGCATCAACAAAGGTAGAAATAGCTCTAGCATTAGATCAAATCAAAAGTTGTGTTTGGATGATAGGTATTCCATCATGGTTATTTGCCATCACAGACAGAAGTTTTGCGATGTTGTCAGATGGAAATTTATCACCAATAGAGATATTGCAACTATTGATGACTTGCCTCTTTTTTGTGAGTTGGATTTATTTAAAACCAGAGGAAAGTTTAACCAGCAATGATGTTGAGCCGAATGAATATGCAGAATATCTCAGTCGCAGCCAAGCCCTGAAGCTTAGGTTGAAGAAGCGACACATGATTAGCCAAGATTATATTTTACCTTTTCCTTACTATTGCCAAATCTATCACCTACTGAACTTAAAACACTTAGAAACCGTTCATAAATTCAGCCTCAATAGTTTAAAGGTTTTGAGTATCAGTCAATTCCAAACAACTCATATCGGGGGAGTGCTGAAATTTAATACCATGTTGCAACCAAATATGAATCTGTTAAGATTTTGGCGGCAACCAATAGTAGAAGTAGATTTAATTTTACATACTCCCTATACTATTGAACTGAGCATTCCTGCATATAACGATAAAAGAATCGTTGTCCTCTTTCACGCTTTCCCTATAAATGAAAAAGAACATCAATTATTTATCGATATTTATAGTGATTTAGATTGGCCGAAGCCGATATTGCAATTTGTTTTACACTGCGCCACTTGTTTGACACTTTTTGAAGATTTACCATATTTACAGGCTTTAGCGGACACAAATATCGAGCGTTTGTTTAATATAAATTCTGCTTCTAAGCATGAAACAATGTTATTGTTTAAACGATTCATAGAACTGTATGGTACTCGACAAAAGAGCATTCAGTTACCAGAATCGACATAAGTTTACTGAACAAACAGATCCCCGACTTCTTATACCATTTTGGATTTTAGATTTTGGATTTTGGATTGGGAAATTGCTTACTGGTGAGCTTTTCAGTAACCCATTTGTCGCAATCATTTTTCAAATTGGTATTAGAGGATGTTTGGAAAGTCTAAATTATTACTCACCGGGCGATTGGAAATCGCGGCTACACAGACGAAACCCACGTAGGTGGGTTTGAAAACCTTGATTTTGTGTTAGTCCACGTAGGCGGTCACTGAGCTTGCGATATGCCCTGAGCTTGTCGTTCGCGTAGCGTCTCCGGCAGGAGAAGGGTCGAAGTGTGGACTTTGCTTGTGTAGTAGCGAATTCTATTCGCCCAATACTTTTCAAACATCCTCTTAGAAGATACAGTCTGTGTCGTCTAAAAAGTCGGGGATCTGAATTAATTAATAGTTCCCGTCACAGGTGAACTAGCACTAGCATAAGATTTGATGGGCATTCGACCGGCGAGGTATGCTAAACGACCAGCGACGGTTGCTAAATTCATTGCGTAAGCCATTGCTGGGGCATTTTGGGCTAGAGCGATCGCACTATTAATTAATAAGGCATCTGCGCCTAATTCCATTGCTTGAGAAGCTTCGGAAGGTGAACCAATACCTGCATCTACCACAACCGGCACTTTAGCGTTTTCAATAATGATTTGGATATTGGCGGTGGTTTTTAATCCTTGTCCCGAACCGATGGGTGATGCTAAAGGCATGACTGTTGCACAGCCAACATCTTCTAAGCGTTTGGCTAACATTGGGTCAGCATTGATATACGGCAATACCGCAAACCCTTCTTTTACAAGTTGTTCAGCCGCTTGCAGTGTCCCAATCGGGTCAGGAAGTAAATATTTGGCATCGGGTATAACTTCTAATTTCACAAAATTATTATCTTCCTGCCCTAGCAATTTTGCCATTTCTCGACCCAAACGGGCAACACGAATTGCTTCTTCGGCAGTTTGACAACCAGCCGTATTTGGTAACATCCAAATTTTTGACCAATCCAGTGCTTCTGCTAATCCTTCATGTCCTGGGGTTTTGGTTTGAACTCGCCGCACTGCGACGGTGACAATTTCACAACCACTAGCAACAATACTTTGCTGCATTTCTGCAATGGAGCGATATTTGCCGGTTCCTGTCATCAAGCGAGATTGGAAGGTTTTACCTGCAATTACCAGTGGGGAGTCGGGGAGTGGTGAGTTGACTTCGACTGCGTTCAGTAATTTGGAATTTGGGAGGGGGGAGGGGCGATCGCCGTTGGTAAAATTGGCAGAGTGAGTGAGCATAGGGGCGGTAGATGGCTGGGTATGAAACCGAGAATAATGGAAATGTGACAATAAAGAATCTGATTTTTGTTCACAGATTAAATCAGCAATTAAGGCTGCTGTCACAGGCGCTAGTAAAATGCCGTTGCGATAATGACCTGTAGCCAAAGTCAAGTTTGCACAGTGGCTAGTGCCGAGAATTGGTAACTCATCTGGGGTAGCCGGACGAAAACCCCACCAAAATTCCTGAATGGAATAATCTTGTAATTGGGGATAGAGGCGAATCGCTTGCTGAAGTAAAGATTGGATACCTGCGGGGGTGTTATTGGGGGTAAAACCCACATCTTCGCTAGTCGCACCCAAAATAATCGAGCGATCGCGCCGGGGTACGATGTAAATATTTTCGCCAAATAACACCCGTCGCAAAGGCAATTCCGGCACAAAGTCAGGTAAGCGAATACTCAACATTTGCCCTTTGCGGGGAGTTACAGGCAAAGGTAACAATTCACTAGACCAAGCACCAGCCGCTAAAACATAGTGACCGGCACGAATTACGCCTTGGTTGGTTTGTACGCCGATGACTTGTCCTTGCTGTTGGATTAATCCTGCAACTGTGATGTTATCTTTGATTTCAATGCCGAGGGATTGAGCCGCAGTTCTGAGTGCTTGGGCTAATGCTCGATTATCAACTTGAGCATCTTCAGGATACCACCAGCCACCGACGACATCATTACTCAACCCTGGCTGATATTGATGAATGGCGGTTTGATCTAACCAATAAGCAGGTGAATCACCAGCCGCAGCAGACTTTGGTGGTTGATAAACAGGCGCAAGAATGCCACAAGCCCAGTAACCAGGATTAATCCCTGTTAAATCTTCAAGTTTGCTTGTCCATTCTGGGTATAAGGCACGCGATCGCCTGCACAACTTCCCCATCATCTCATCTTGGATAATTTCTGCATCTGGTGCTAACATGCCAGCAGCAGCATAAGTAGCAGCAGCCTGGAAATCACGACAAAGCACGGTGACATTTGTCCCGCGCAATTTAAGTTCGACGGCGATCGCCAAGCCAATAACACCGCCACCAATAATTAAAACATCGCTAGTCATTAGTCATTAGTCATTGGTTATTAGCCATTGATCATTAGTACACAACTACATAACTTATAACTAATAACTTGTAACCAATGACTAGTTTTGAGTGCTGAGTTTTGAGTGCTGAGTTTTGAGTGCTGAGTTTTGAGTGCTGAGTGCTGAGTGCTGAGTGCTGAAAGGGAGTAGACAAGGTAGAGGGGGTAGACAAGGTAGAAAGATTTCTTCCTCGTCTCCCTTGTCTCCCTTGTCTCCCTCGTCTCTTCCTACCACAAAGCCCGAATTGGCTCTCTAGTAGACTCATTCTCACTGGTGGTTGTATCAGTTGACTGACTTTCGGTTGATTGTACTTCTCTCGTAGTTGGCTCTGATGTATTGTCAGGAGTTGAAAATGATTCGCTGGGAGTTGTATTTTGAGCAACGCTGGTGCGGCGCTCAGTTGTGTTGGTGTTTAAATTTTCTTGTCTAACGCTTCTGCTGCCTCTAGCTTCTGTGGGAACATTATCTTCTTGAGGAGTGCTGGCTCTGTCTTCGCTTAAGCCACGGCTACCTCTGCTGGGGGCAGTGCTATTAACATTAATATTAGCTGGGAGAACGCGCGAGGTTTTGCCGCCGGGAGCATTATTACTGGCAGTTTGTTGCCCTCCACCCATTGGAAAGTTAATGCCTAGCAATGTACCTAATAAAATTGCCAAGCCTCCACCCATGAGAATAAGCGGTGTCCATCTACCCATATTGTTTTTCTCCTTGTGTAACCTAACCTTTTGATTTCCTTTCTTATTCGATATCCCTGATCCAATAATCCGTAAAATCCTCTGTCTGAGCGGCTAAATGCAGGTCTATTGTAGGAGAATGGGAAAGAAGCGATCGCTGCTTTTGTGACGCTAATTCACAGTCAATACATCACTTGATCGATCACACTCATACCATCACTACTAACTAACTGACTGTTTTTTGTTTCTGCACCGCCATTTTAGAGGTCAACACGATTTTGTTGCAAAACTTTTCGTAACTTAAAACCCAAATTCTTCATACAAGCCTTAATTTAACTGCATCCAGTATGGAATACAGCGCCAGACCAACGTATTGTTCGTACCCTGTGTTAGTACTTTGGGCATATTTAAATTAACGAACCGGCTTTTTGTAGTATATTGGCACATTTCCTCTACAGTTGTCTCGCATGATCTTGTCTTATGACCACAAATCCCTCTCCTCAAATTTGGCTTTATGACACAACATTACGGGATGGCACTCAATGCGAAGGGCTATCAGTGTCTATTGAAGACAAGCTACGCATTGCTAAAAGATTAGACCAACTGGGTATTCCCTTCATTGAAGGTGGTTGGCCTGGCGCTAACCCCAAGGATGTTCAGTTTTTCTGGCAACTCCAAGAAGATCCGCTCAAACAAGCAGAAATTGTGGCATTTTGTTCTACACGTCGCCCCAATACTGTGGCTGCGGCTGAACCAATGTTGCAAGCAATTTTAACTGCGGGTTCTCGGTGGGTGACAATTTTTGGCAAATCTTGGGATTTACACGTTACCGAAGGTCTCAAGACAACTTTAGAAGAAAATTTGGCCATGATCCGCGACACTATCGAGTATTTTCGCTCACATGGGCGGCGCGTGATTTACGATGCCGAACATTGGTTTGATGGTTACAAACATAATCGAGATTATGCTTTACAAACGTTAGAGGCAGCGATCGCATCTGGTGCAGAATGGTTAGTTTTATGTGATACAAATGGCGGAACTTTGCCTCATGAAGTCAGCGAAAGTGTGACAACTGTTAAAAGTCATTTGTTATCTGTCACTTGTCAAAAAACAATGACAACTCCCCAAATCGGCATCCACACGCATAACGATTGTGATCTAGCCGTAGCTAATGCCCTAGCGGCTGTCATGGCTGGGGCAACAATGGTACAAGGAACAATAAATGGATATGGTGAACGCTGCGGCAATGCCAACCTTTGTTCTTTAATTCCCAACTTACAGCTAAAAATGGGTTATAGCTGTATCACAGAACACCAGCTTACTCAAGTCACAGAAGCCAGCCGTTTTGTCAGTGAAGTAGTCAATCTTGCGCCTGATGAACACGCGCCATTTGTCGGACGTTCGGCTTTTGCCCATAAAGGCGGTGTCCATGTTTCCGCAGTGCAACGTAACCCCCTGACTTACGAACACATCCAGCCAGAAACCGTCGGGAACCGTCGGCGGATAGTCATTTCGGAACAAGCAGGACTGAGTAATGTCTTAGCCAAAGCCCGCACCTTTGGCATTGAATTAGATAAGCAAACACCAGAAGCAAAACAAATTCTTCAACGCCTCAAACAATTAGAAAGTCAAGGTTATCAATTTGAAGCCGCCGAAGCGAGTTTTGCCCTGTTAATGTATGAAGCGTTAGGGGCGCGGCAAGAATTTTTTGAGGTCAAAGGCTTTCAAGTACACTGTGACTTGGTAGAAGGGAAAGAAACCAGCAGTGCTTTAGCTACCGTCAAAGTCGCTGTTAACGGTCAGAATATCTTAGAAGCTGCTGAAGGTAACGGCCCCGTTGCAGCATTAGATAGTGCCTTACGCAAAGCTTTAGTCAATTTTTATCCCCAACTCGCCAGCTTTGAATTGACAGATTACAAAGTGCGGATTCTCGACGGACACGCCGGCACAGCTGCCAAAACCAGAGCCTTAGTAGAATCAGGTAATGGTCATCAACGCTGGACAACTATCGGCGTTTCGACAAATATCTTGGCGGCTTCTTATCAAGCAGTGGTTGAGGGTTTGGAATATGGTTTGTTATTACATTCCCAAGCCGAAGCCGCAGTGAAGGCTTAGAGATTAGGGCAGTCCCGATGAAAAAATTTCACAGTCATAGATGAAAGATATCCTTACCCTACACTCCCATACCCTTACACCCTCTTTCAATTCAGGAGGCAGAATCCAAAATTGGTAAACCGCACCTTTCAGGACGGTAAGCACAACTCTTGATTGATTTTAATATTTGTTACGTTTCGTTACACTAAAGACATCGAGAGGAAAAATTAAATCTCTCGGCAGCTTTCAAAGGTGAACGACATGAATGGCACAATTCGCGTTGGTAATCTCTTCGGGATTCCGTTTTACATCCATCCGTCATGGTTTTTGGTTTTTGGCTTAGTAACCTGGAGCTATAGTAGTGGACTTTCAGCCCAGTTTCCCTATCTATCTGGGGGGTTAGCGTTGCTACTAGGATTGATGACGGCGCTGTTATTGTTTGCTTCTGTCGTCGCCCATGAATTAGGACATAGTTTTGTCGCTTTGCGCCAAGGAATTGATGTTAAATCCATCACATTGTTTATCTTTGGTGGTTTGGCGAACTTAGAAAAAGAATCGAAAACGCCAGCCGGAGCTTTTTGGATTGCGATCGCTGGGCCGTTAGTCAGTTTATTATTGTGTGGCATCGTCACAGTAATTGGTGTGACAACGCCTGTATCGGGGCCACTAGCAGCAGTTCTTGGTGTTTTAGCTTCCGTTAACTTGGCTTTAGCACTGTTTAACTTGATTCCTGGCTTACCTTTGGATGGTGGTAATGTCCTCAAAGCTCTGGTGTGGAAAATTACAGGTAATCCCTACAAAGGTGTGACCTTCGCCAGCCGAGTTGGACAGGTGTTTGGTTGGGTGGCGATCGCTTCTGGTATACTGCCACTGGTATTTTTTGGCAGTGTAGCTAACTTCTGGAATTTATTAATCGGCTTCTTCCTGTTACAAAATGCTGGAAATGCAGCCCAATTTGCTAGAGTCCAAGCAAAACTTGATGGTTTAACAGCCGCAGATGCTGTCAACAGCAATAGCCCAATCATTTCTGCAAACCTCAGCCTGAGAGAATTTGCTGATGAACAAATTCTGCACAAACAAGACTGGAAACGCTTCTTAGTGACAGATGATGCAGAACAATTAGTTGGTGCGGTTACACTCGATGACTTGCGAAAAATTCCGACAACTCTGTGGACAGAAACTCAAGTTAAAGAAATCATGCGCCCAGTTGCTGCATCCACCACAGTAAAATCAGATCAACCCCTCTTAGAAGTCATCCAGCTACTAGAACAACAAAAACTCTCGGCTTTAGCTGTCATTCGAGAAAATGGCGTACTCGTGGGGATTTTAGAAAAAGCAGCAATTATTCAACTTTTGCAAGGACAAGCTTTAACTAACCCCGCATAAATGTTTCATCACTAAAGACTCCTTCTCACACCTCCTTCAGTTCATCTGAGGGAGTTTTTTTGTGGGAGGTGTGGGAGGTGTGGGAGGTGTGGGAGGTGTGGGAGGTGTGGGAGGTGTGGGAGGTGTGGGAGGTGTGGGAGGTGTGGGAGGTGTGGGAAGTGTGGGAAGTGTGGGAGGTGTGGGAGGTGTGGGAAGTGTGGGAGGTGTGGGAGGTGTGGGAAGTGTGGGAGGATGGTGAAGAAATCTTTCCCCCCACACTCCCCTCTCTCCCCACACTCCCCCTGCACCCCTGCGGCCTGGATGATAAATCTTTTACTAGACACGATATCACTCGGCATCTATGCCCAATTCTCGTAGTTTTGCTAGTAAAGCTGCTTGACGCTGACGTTCAATTTCCAATTGTGCGATCGCATCATCGGCGCGTTGGCGTTCTTGTTCCGCACGCTGATGTTCTTGTTCCGCACGTTGACGTTCTTGTTCCGCACGTTGGCGTTCTTGTTCTGCACGTTGGCGTTCTTGTTCGGCTTGTTCGGAACTCCACAGCAACAAATTACCTGCTTCATCCCACCATCGCAACCAATAAATATTCATCCCTAAGCGAGTTCCGCGCCAAATTCCTAAAAACAAGTCCAATTCAGGAATCCAAAATTGTCCTGATTCTGTTGGTTGCTGCACAACGTATCGCCCATTTTCCAAACGCAGAACTTCTAAGCTGACTTCGTAAGGATTAAAAATTACATAAACGGGAACTTGTAATATTTGTTCGTAAAAATAGAGTTTCCCATAGGGAAAGGTGGGACGAATTGAATATTCGCCGTTATCGGTATCTGATAAAAATTCCATCACCACAGCCACATTTTCACCTTCGATGTTGGGTGTATAGCTGCGCCGAATCACACCTATACCCACTGGTGAAACACGGGGTATATATAGCCAATCAGGTGCTTTAACAACGGTTTTTTGATTAATACTAGCAACGATGCCAAAGTTAGATGCAACTAGCATTTCTGGTTGAATGCGATTGGCTGTAGCTAGTGCTTCTGTTAAAGCTGCTGCTAAAAAAGGCTGTTGAATATTTTCCACTGGATCATCGGGCAGAATAAAATCATCTGGGAGTTTTTCCCAAGTGACAACAGGGTTTTGGCGCTGAGGTGCGGCTAGAACCATGATAGATAAAATGTCGCTTGTGGATTTAGAAGCTTATGCAAATATTTTACAGTGCTTTTTTGATAGCTTACCCCTACACCCAGTCCCAAGAAAGTTACTTTTATCTCTAGTTAGGGAACTCTAGCAATTAAGGTTTTGTTTCACAAGGACTTCTCATGGATAAATCCATTGTTCAGTTAGTTGATGAGTTACCCAGCGACAATATTACTGTCAAAGTTCTCAAAGCCCTGGATTATGTAGCGCCGGGACAGTGGGATAATTTGGTGGGATTTGATAATACTGTGCGTGCGATTACTGGCGAAACTGATGCGAATGTGATTCAAAGAATCCGCGATCGCGCCGATCGCATATACTTAGATCCACAAAACGGTTATCAAGCTGCTGTCAAACTGTATCAAATCATCGACAAAGCCGATGCAGCAATGGGAACTGCGGCTTTAGCTAACAAAGTGGGCGAAAAAATTAGTTTTCTCTCTTTTTTGAATAACATTACCCCTAAAGCCGATGTCACCCAAACAATTGACTTAGTTCTCAAGATTGCTGTCGAAATTATCGCCTTCTGTAAAATCAACGGGATTCCCCAACCGAACCCCCAAGAATTTGCTAATACCTTAGCGAATAATTATCAAAATGCTTCCCTGATGCGGATGGCTGCATTGGTATGTATCGATGGTATTTTACCTTTAGGCCCCGACTTTCTGATTAAAATTCAGGAAATTATTGGTGGTGCTAATGCTAGTGATGCGATCGCTCAAAACCCTGTATTCCAAGCTGTTAATAGTTCTTTACCTGGAAATAGCCCGGCTGATAAAGTTGGTTTTCTTTCCCAAGCCTTTAACTCAGTCCAAGGCTGGATGAATGGCCTTGTCGCCAAGACTGGAATCACACCCCAGTCAGTTGCTAGTGGTTTGAGTAGTTTTGTGCAGATTGCTGACGATAATTTAGACTTTGTAGCCGCAGTCTTAGATCAAACTACAAATTATTTTGAGCATACGGGTATTCAATCTGTTGCCCGCACCATCATTTTACAAGCTCACCCTCTAGTCAAAGCCGAAATCGCCGAAGAAGCCAAAAAACCACAAAAACAAGATACCGCATCTGCAACCAAATCTAAATCAGATACCAGCCAGTATGCAGTAAATAGCACCGTAGAAGTCTGGGACGAAGAAGACGAAGAATGGTATAAAGCCACAATTCAGAAAATTAAAGACGACCAATTCTTTATCAATTACATTGGCTATGGTTCATCTTCTGATGAGTGGGTTGGTGAACAAGATGTTCGGATTCGTGACATTGAATCATCTGATGATAATGGATTTGCTGTAGGTCAAAAAGTCAAATGCTGGGATGATGAAAACGAAGAATGGTATACTGCCACAATTGAAGAAATTCGCGGTCAGCAATACTTTGTGCATTATGTTGGTTATGACTCATCTTATGATGAGTGGCTTAATTTAGAAGAAATTTGCTAATACAGCAGGAGGTAGCGGTTCGGCTACACTCACCAAGCGGTAAATTTAGAGACGTTACATGTAACGTCTCTAAATGGTTTTGGGTTTTACTTAACTAACAAAATTCCTTCAGTTACAAGACGTGTAATTAGGGGAATAATGTCACCTTCTAAATCCAAATCTGGCGACCAGTCAGCAATATCAAATAAGCTAAATTCATCACAATTAAATAAATTTTCTACTAAGTTTTCTGGTATGGCTTTAAGGTCAATTTGTTTAGAACCAACGCGCACTTGATATTGTCCATCATCAATTTGTTTAATCCGAATCCTGTGTAGTGGCGACCAAATAAACTGAGTTGTAAATAAATTCGGAAAAATATTATTTCCCATTTGAGCGGGTAAACTAACTAATAGCTGCGGTTGATGTTGATAATTTAACGATTCTATATATCTTTGGAAAATATCAGGTTGCTGTAAAGTCGCAATTAAATGCTGACGCAATGCACTTAACTGTTGTTCTATCACATTTGTATTGCTATTAGCGATCGCGGGTAAACTTTGCCGCCAACTGACATTTTCACATAAATCTTTGATCAGCCAATCAAGCCAATCAAGTCCTGTTTGACATTCAATCCCAACAGTCAGATGAAGAGATGGCTGTTCGCAAGCCACAGCATAGTGCCAATGTCCTTTAGGGATGTACAATAAATCTCCAGCCTGCAACACACATTCTAAATAAGGCGGCTGTTGTGGTTGCTGCTGTTTTGATGATGGCATATCTGCGGTAGGATATAAAACTGTTGGTTCATAAACAAACCATTGTTTTTCACCCTCAATTTGCAAAATAAAGACATCATGAGTGTCGTAGTGACAATCAAACCCTTGCTGTTTGGCTGGCGAACAATATAAATTAACGTGGGTTTCATAGCCAATTTCATGGCGCATATTTGCTGCGAGTTCAGCGACAGCCGGTATTCGATGATGTACACCATTGATAATTAGTGTAGCGCCTTGACGCAGGCGATCGCTCCACTCTTGCCGATTCCGTGTCTCTGGGAGAGATTTACCATTCATCGAAAAGCGTAAATCTGGTTCTTTGAGTTTGTGATAATTCAGTAATTCATTTAAATCTTGCCACGAAAAAATTTTTTGCCATCTTTGAGAATTGTCACTTGAAATATGAATTGCTTTTTTTGTCCAGAACTCCGTAAAAAATTTATCTACTGGAAAGTCTGCTAGTAGTTCTTGTAAATTTTTCATATCAGATGAATATTGTCAAAAGCTGCTTTCGATTCATCAATTTATTTATTAATAAAAAAGGGGCATCGTATAGCATCCCTATTTGATATGTAAACAAAAGAAAAAATAGAGATATTGGTAAACTATTTAGGATGGCTATATCAATTAATGCCCCTTGTAAGACTGTCAAACTCAGAACTTTAATTCTCAAACACTCTCATGATGATGAGCTTTTTAGCTCCAAATTCTAATCATCATCATCATCATCTCCACTATCACTGTTGCTATTGCTATTGCTGTTGCTATTGCTATTGCTATTGCTATTGCTGTTGCTGTTGCTATTGCTATTACTGTTACTACTGCGGTTACGGTTGCGTCTGCGCTCACTATTATCCGCTAAGATTAGTTCAGCAGATTCGCTACCTGCTAGGTCAACTACACCAAATTCAATGGAAGATGTAGGTTTTAACTCAGATAGTGATGCAAGACTAGCAGCCTGAACCGATTGACTTCCTACAGGTAAAAACAAGCCGAAACTAGCACCAACAAGTAAACCAAGAATAATTTTAGGATTCATGTGCAACTCTACTATTAAGTACAAGATAGACTAGTACAAAAAGGCTGAAGTCTGAAATAAAAAAATTTATTTCCACAGACCTGTACTAGTAGTCAGAAAGCAAGCTGAAATTCCTTGTTTCTTCCTTAATGTCTATACTTGAACTTATGGATGAAAAAAACATGAATAATTGGTGAGAAGATTCTCATCAACTCTGTGATATAGATATTTCATTTCAATAGCACAAGATGAGATAATTTATCCGCATTTAGCCCAGGTGCGAGATGTAATTTACTATCCCAGAGATAGATGATTTTAGTCATTGCAAACTTCTACTAAACAATACTGAATTTCATCTGTACTTGCTCAAATGAGAATACACCGGAGTAACCTGGAATTATGGCAATCAACGAATACTGAGTTTTCAAAATTACATTATTTATAATATTTAGTAATTCTGTTAATTTATACCTAAAAGGCTTGCCGAGTCACAAGACTCGTAGACTAGACTAGTAGCACAACAGAACAATTTACAAGGAAAATATGATGAGCGATCGCGACTATACATTAATCCTAGACAAAAGCGGTAGTATGTCTACACCTGATCAGGCAGGCGGTAGAAGTAGATGGGAGATAGCCCAAGAGTCTACTTTAGCTTTAGCACGCAAATGCGAACAATTTGACCCAGACGGGATCACTGTATATGTATTTTCTGGCAGATTCAAGCGTTACGACGATGTGACATCAGCCAAAGTTACACAGATTTTTCAAGAAAACGACCCTGCTGGTACTACCAACCTAGCGGCTGTACTCCTAGATGCAACCAATAATTATTTTCAACGTAAAGCAGCAGGTAAAACTAAACCCAACGGTGAAACAATATTAGTAATTACTGATGGTGAACCTGACGATCGCAAAGCTGTCTTTGAAGTAATTATCCAAGCCTCTCGTCAATTGGAGCGAGATGAAGAATTAGCCATTTCTCTGATTCAAGTAGGTTCAGATGCCCAAGCTACAAAGTTTCTTAAAGCTTTAGATGATCAATTGCAAGGTGTCGGTGCAAAATTCGATATCTGCGACACCATCACTTTAGATGATTTAGAAGAAATGAGTCTTGCTGATGTCTTGATGAATGCAATTACCGATTGAGTTGTTAATAGTCAATGATTAGTAAATTTCTGATTTTTGCCAGATGACCAATGACTAATAACAAATGACTAATAACTAATTGGAGAACTTAATTATGCTAGACAGCCGCGACTATACTCTAATTATTGACAAAAGTGGCAGCATGGCAACACCAGACCAAAAAGGTGGAAGAAGTCGCTGGGTTGCAGCGCAAGAATCTACTTTGGCTTTAGCTAGTAAGTGTGAACAATTTGACCCTGATGGGATTACTTTGTATGTGTTTTCAGGAAGATTTAAGCGTTATGAAAATGTAACTGCGAGTAAAGTTACCCAAATCTTCCAAGAAAATGATCCATCAGGAACAACCGATTTAGCCGCAGTATTAAAACACGCCACTGATGATTATTTTCAACGCAAAGCGGCTGGTAAAACAAAGCCGAATGGCGACACAATTTTAGTAGTAACTGATGGTGAACCCGATGATCGCAAAGCAGTAATGCGAGTCATAATCGAAGCTTCGCGGCGGATGGATAAAGATGAAGAACTTGCAATTTCCTTTATTCAAGTTGGCACAGATCCCCAAGCAACTCGGTTTCTGAAAGTATTAGATGATGAACTGCAAGGTGCTGGGGCAAAATTCGATATTTGTGACACCATTACAATGGAAGATATGGAAGATTTAAGTTTGTCTGAAGTGTTGCTCAACGCTATTAACGATTAGGCTCACAATTCAGCATTATGATTATTTTATCCGCGTGCATCCTTGTGCATCTGCGGTTAACTTTCATTTTAGCGATCGCTCACACATAAAAGTAACAAAGATGGACTCTATTGATAAACTATTAGCTCAAATCAAAGCGGAATATGATCCCGCCAAACCTGCGCCTACACCGCAACAGCCAAAACCCGACATAGTTCCACCATTCATTTCTACACCGCCATCTAAGTCACAGTCGATTATCGATAATATTTTGGCGGATGTAAAAGCCGATATCGAAGCGCAAGCCGCAGCTGAAGAATTGCAAAGACAGCAGGAACTAGAACAAGAACGCATCCGCCAAGAACAAATCAAAGCTCAACAACTAGAACTTTTACAAAAACAAGCCAAAGAATGGTTAGATAAATTAGATCCTTTCTCTCCCGAAGGATTATGGTTTGAAAAATTTGCTGAAGCCTACCCCTCAAAATTAGCCGCAGCAGTTGAATATTTACAGACTAATTAAATAGAAAAGTGACGGGGTTAAAAGCTTCGTGGTGTCTAAATTGTATGATTTATCGATGTCCTAACCAACTCGGCTACTGCTATATAAGTGCAGAACCCGCAACTATGTAGAGATGTTACATATAACGTCTCTACAGTATTTCATGAATATCCAAACTGCTATATGTCATCTTGCAAAAGCAGATGTACTTAATATGCAATTAGTCGCTAATATAGATTTTGCGATTAGATTATATTTGCTTTGATTGTGCTGAACCGACCTTTACCTGAACGTTCACAAATTCGCAGGCGCTTACCGAATCAGCGTTGGCAAATTTACCCACAAAAAACAGATTTAGCTGAAAAACTGGCAGTTTCTATCAATCTTTCTCCCATCATCAGCCAGTTATTAATTAATCGTGGTATTGAAACACCAGCACAAGCACAAGCATTTTTAGAACCAGAATCAATAGTTTTACCTCCGCCTTTAGAAGAGTTTCCTGATTTGGCGATGAGTGTGGAGTTACTGCACGAGGCGATCGCATCTCAAAGTAAAATCGCTATCTGTGGCGACTATGATGCAGATGGTATGACTAGCACTGCATTATTATTGCGGAGTCTCCGAGCTTTGGGCGCACGGGTAGATTATGCTATCCCTAGTCGGATGCACGAAGGTTACGGTATTAACAAACGCATCGTTGAAGAATTTCACAGCGAAGGTGTCAAGCTCATTCTCACTGTAGATAATGGTATCTCTGCTTATGAACCCATCGCTAGAGCCAGAGAACTCGGCGTAAAAGTCATTGTCACCGACCACCACGACATCCCGCAACAATTACCCCCAGCCGATGCTATCCTCAACCCCAAACTCATCACCGAATCTTCACCTTATCGTGGTGTGGCTGGTGTAGGTGTAGCCTATATTCTGGCAGTTTGTCTCGCACAACAGCTAGGCGAAACTAGAGGCTTAATTCAGCCAATGCTAGAATTATTCACCCTGGGAACCATTGCAGATTTAGCGCCTTTAACTGGTGTCAATCGTCGTTGGGTAAAACGTGGTTTGAAGCATCTGCCTAAATCTAAGTTACCAGGTGTGCAAGCCTTAATTCAAATAGCCGGCGTGCAAGCGAAGCAGGGGGGACAAGGGGGACAAGGGGGACAAGGGGGACAAGATGGACAAGGTGGACAAGGGGGAAATATAGCTACCTTGTCTACCCCCTCTCCCCTGTCTACCCCCTCTCCCTTGTCTCCCCCCTCTCCTCCCCCCAAATCCCTCAAACCAGAAGATATCGGCTTTCGTCTCGGCCCCCGGATTAATGCAGTTGGTAGAATTGGTGATCCGCAAACGGTGATTGATTTGCTGACTACCGATGATATGGGAGTTGCACTGACAAGAGCAATGCAGTGTGAGCAAACGAACACCAGCCGTCAGCAAATGTGCGAGGAAATTGAACAAGAAGCGATCGCCTATGTCGAATCAGAATTTATCGCCTCTTTACCACAAGACCGATTATTACTGGTTATCCAACCTGAATGGCATCATGGGGTGATAGGGATTGTCGCCTCTCGCTTGGTGGAACGTTATGGTGTGCCTGTATTTATTGGAACTTATGAAGATGAAACACACATCCGTGGTTCGGCGCGGGGTATACCTGAATTTCATGTGTTTGAAGCCTTGGAATATTGTCGGGACTTGTTAGGCAAATTTGGCGGTCACAAAGCGGCGGGTGGATTTTCTTTACCAACAGAAAATTTAGAATTGGTGCGATCGCGTTTAATTGATTTTGCTAACCAGTGTCTAGAACCGCAACACCTCAAGCCACTGCTCAAAATAGATGCTCAAGCTAACTTTAACCAAATCAATCACCAATTGTTCCAGCAATTAAATGCGTTGCATCCTTGCGGTATCGATAACCCCGACCCAGTTTTTTGGACACCAAACGTCCAAGTTATCGAACAGCAAACCATAGGCAAAGGTCATATTAAAGTGACATTAGCCCAAACTATTGATGACAAACAATATACAATTAAGGCGATAGCTTGGCGTTGGCGTGATTATTATCCTCTACCGCAACGAGTGGATATTGCTTACAAGTTGCGCGAAAACACTTTTAACGGCAATACTACCATCGAGTTAGAATTAGTCGGCGTGAGATTAACAAAAGCCTCATCTCAAATCTTTTACACTGCCTCACCTAACCCACTCAAAGCCACTTTTGAGTACAATCAACGGCAGTATACTTGTGGCATTTATCAAAATAATTCCTTCCCAGAACTCAGAATCAAAAATTCTGAAGGCAAAATCCTAGTTATGCAGCCAGAACGCACAATCGGCTTGTTGGGAACCAGTCGTGAAGCAGCAATAGAGGTTGATGTGTCTCAACCGCAGTATGATTCCATTATTCAAGCAGCGTTACAAGCATTATCATACATACAGCAGAATTCAGGAGTCAGAATTCAGAATCCAGAATTACGATAGTGTTTATCCGTGGACTTTAG
Organism: Nostoc sp. FACHB-190; assembly: GCF_014696905.1. Lineage (NCBI taxonomy): Bacteria > Bacillati > Cyanobacteriota > Cyanophyceae > Nostocales > Nostocaceae > Nostoc > Nostoc sp. FACHB-190. Next base: position 118,531 of record NZ_JACJQW010000001.1, on the reverse strand, counting down.
AATTCAATAGTATATTTTATTACTTTTATATACTGTAAATGCTGAGTCATGAATACTGATGTTTCACTCAGCACTCAGCACTCAGCACTTTACACTCTTACAGGTTGCCGTTGCGAAAAGCCAATACAAAAATTACAGCAGGGCCAGCAATGACAATTAATGCAACAGAAAGCAGTTGGAAAATAACTTCCCAGTTGATGCTGGTGAAAGTGCTAATAATACCGTCTAACATTTTTTCTCTTTCCTCCCAATTGTCTTAAAAAGTTCGATAATCAATCAGTTGCAAAACCCGCAATTGATCATATCCGGGAACGGTGTGTGATTTTTAATTTACTTAACAAAATTATAGGAAAAAACACAAAATGGCAAACTGGCAATGTGTCAAGCAATGTGGAGCCTGCTGCAATCTCGACCCTAGCGATCGTCCCGACCTAGACGAATATCTCGCGCCGGAAGAGTTGGAACTGTACCTGAGTATGGTAGGCGAAGATGGTTGGTGTATTAATTTCGACCATACCACGAGAGAATGCCAGATTTATCCCAATCGCCCACGTTTTTGCCGTGTAGAAGTCGAATCATTTCAAGATATGTATGGCATTGAACCAGAAGAACTGAATGATTTTGCCATAGATTGCTGTCGCCAACAGATTGAAGGGGTATATGGCGATCGCTCTTTAGAAATGCTGCGCTTCGACAAAGCCGTGGGGATTTAAACTTATGTGAAGTTGATTCTAATCTAGAACATCTTTTTTAGCTCTTAAAACTCGATATTGTTGGGTTTCGCTATAGCTCCACCCAACCTAACATCTTTTTCAGCAAGCCCTATTTCGTGGGTGAGTATCAAACATTAAAATTTGGTAGTTGATTTAGCAGAAAATCTATACACAAACCGTAAATCTGACAGCCGCAATAAGCCAAAATTCTTATAGGCGAGAATTCGAGAAGATTGAACATGGACATCAAAAACGGCTTCATTGGTACTGTAGGTAATACACCCCTGATTCGGTTAAACAGTTTTAGTGAAGAAACAGGATGCGAAATTCTGGCTAAAGCCGAGTTTCTCAACCCTGGTGGTTCAGTCAAAGACCGAGCCGCACTGTATATTATTGAAGATGCAGAAGAAAAAGGTTTACTTAAACCCGGTGGTACTGTAGTGGAAGGAACCGCAGGTAACACTGGTATTGGACTGGCGCATATTTGCAATGCTAAAGGCTACAAATGCCTAATCATTATTCCTAATACTCAGTCCCAAGAAAAAATCGATGCACTCACAGCGTTAGGTGCGGAAGTTCGACCAGTCCCTGCCGTTCCTTATAAAGACCCGAATAACTATGTCAAGCTATCTGGTAGAGTTGCCGCAGAATTAGATAACGCCATTTGGGCAAATCAGTTTGATAATTTAGCGAATCGCCGCGCCCACTACGAAACCACAGGCCCAGAAATTTGGACACAGACAGATGGTAAAATAGACGGATGGGTGGCTGCAACTGGTACAGGTGGAACCTTTGCTGGTGTGGCATTGTACCTGAAAGAACAAAATCCGGCGATTAAATGTGTTGTTGCCGATCCTCTGGGTAGTGGACTTTATAGCTATATCAAAACTGGCGAAATCCATTTAGAAGGTAATTCTATTACTGAAGGCATTGGTAACAGTCGAATCACAGCCAATATGGAAGGCGCACCTGCTGATGATGCCATTCAAATCGATGACACAGAAGCTTTGCGTGTCGTTTACCAATTGCTACGAAAAGATGGCCTCTTGATGGGTGGTTCGACAGGTATTAATGTGGCGGCGGCTGTTGCTTTGGCAAAACAATTAGGCCCTGGACACACCATTGTCACCATTCTTTGTGATAGTGGTTCCCGCTATCAGTCACGCATATTTAACCGTGATTGGCTGGCTTCTAAAGGACTATCAGTAAATTATTAACAGGAAATAGTTCGACAAGCTCAGTGATTACCTGCGCGGACTAGTCAATAGTCAATGGACATCTCCAGTTGACTGATGACTATTGACTATTGACAAATGACTATTGACAAATGACAAACATCACTCAACCATCAAATTCAGGGGCTAGTAGTCAAGCATCTACTCACAGGTGTGTGCGGGTGTGCCAAAATCGCACCTGTAAAAAGCAAGGCGCAGCTAAGGTTTTAGAAGCTTTGGCAAATTTACCAGTCCCCGCAGATGTGACTGTAACAGCTAGTAGTTGTTTAGGACAATGCGGTAACGGGCCGATGGTGTTGGTTCTACCGGATATGGTTTGGTATAGCGGTGTGCAAGCCGATGAAGTACCTCTATTCGTAGAACAACATCTACGCTGTGGTGAAAGAGTCAAACAGATGCTTTATTATCGGTTTCATCCTCAAGGATAATTCTAATTACAAACAACCAGGTCTGCTCTATTGTTGACTCAAGTGAGGCATCCGATGAATATTCAGCAGCTACGTCAATCATTAAAAATGAAGTGGCTGGGTTACTATAAACAAAATCGTCCCTGGCTAGTGAAAATGCGAGTTTGGGGAAATTATAATGGCTTGCGAAGACCATCATCTGGCTTTATTTTGGCGACTTTATCTGTTCTAGAACCAGAGTTTGAGCAGATGCTGAGTTTTATGATGGATCTGAATAATAATCCTGATGATATAGTGACAGCCTTGGGGCTGAATTTTAATCCTGATGAGGAGTTGCGTTTAACAAACTTAGATGAAGTTGCGCCGATAAAAGAGTTTGCTGAAAATAAATCGCTTGAGGAACAACCGGTGCGATCGCTCGCTACAGCTAACGATATCATTCCTCAATCTCCAGCTACCATCCAACATCCCGAAAACATCACTTCTGACTCGCCACAGGCGCACCAACCCTTACCAGCCTTTGCAGTTGCGACTAAGGTGAGCCTCAAATCTTCCCATAAATCACGCCAAAATAAACCAATCTCAGCTTTAGCCTTGGCTACAACAGTTCCCAACAATGGTAAAACTGTCGCCCTAGCAGTGGAACTTCCTAATTATGGCAAACTAATGCCCAGAAGCATTGTAGTTTCTCGCCAAACAGCAGTAAAAAGTCAGACGAAAACCGCACCATCTTTGATTGAGACTACTGAAGTGTCTACTAATGGCAAATCACCACAAAATTTAAAAACTCAGCCTTTGACTCATACTCATGCCCGTAGTCTAGCTTCTTGGGTAGATGAATTTTGTCAAGGTAGAGGGTGAAAAGCAATTAGGGACTTCCAACTTAAAAAATATACTATCACTGTGTAGGCAGAGCGGCAGGGAGCAGGGGAAGAGGGGACAGGGGAGACAAGGGAGGAGATGAAGTTTGACTCAGTAAGTTGGTGCAATAGGAATTGGGAACAAAGATTGTCTGTGAAGAAGGGGTATAAGGGTGTCAGGGTTTTGAACACCTATACCCCTACGGAGAAGTCAAAAGTCAGAGAATTTTTGACTTTTAACTTTTGACTTTTAACTTTTGACTTTTGACTTTTGACTGGATTTTGCCCCTACACCCATTCTTTGCAAAAGGCTCTAGCAATCAGCTTGCTTTTTTAATTTGTCTGTGTTAGGTTTTGTTTGTACTCTAAACAACGGTAAATCGCTCGATAAACCGATGTTTAAGGACACGATATCACAGCTAAATGGGCGGTAATTATAGGAGAGTACTGGAGTTAACCTCTAGGCTCTCATCTTTCTTATGAACAGCAAAGGTTGCGATCGCTATTTCGTCAGCAGTGAAATTAGCAAGTGCGATCGCTTAGTAACTTGAACGAACAATATTTTTTGATTTATGACTAAAGTTTTAATTCTTGATGCTAATCAGCAACCCCTATCTCCAGTACGCATCAGTCATGCCAGAGCATTATTGTCTCAAGGAAGAGCAACTGTCTTTCAAAGATATCCCTTCACAATTATTTTGAAAGAGTCTTTTTCGCAAATCCAGCTAGAGCAACTTGGTTTTAAACTCCAACTCAGTACTGTTGTTACCAAACACAAAAAAGCGGGAATGGATACAAGTGCCTTTGGCAAGCGCAGTTATCGTTAACAGAAAACAGGGGAGATATGCAAGTTATCACTCCTGGTTATGATGTCAACTTCCCCTGAATTAATAGTATACAACTGTAACTCTATAGATTTATAGTATTTTATAAACTCTGGAGAAATATTCTCATGACTAGCTTGATATTTCGCTACTTAATTGATCGGTGGCGATCGCTAATTCAATTTCTCAATCTATCCTTACAAAAATCTCCCAGATTGCGCTTTCATACTACACCTTTGCCCATAGCTGGAGCTTTCATTACAGGTCTTTGTTTGAGTTTGTTGTTTGCAGCTTGCTCATCACCATCTAATGTGAGTACTCCTAATGCTAGTGCCAATCCAGTTAGCAATTCAGCACCTCAAGAAGCTAAGGTAATCAGATTTGGTTATCAAAAATCCCTGATTTTGCTGAAGACTAAAGGAGTGTTAGAAAAGCGATTTGCGCCAGAAGGAAAATCTGTAGAATGGATTGAATTTCCTGCCGGGCCACAACTACTAGAAGCGATGAATGTTGGTAGTATTGACTTTGGTCATGTCGGCGAATCTCCACCAATCTTTGCTCAAGCCGCAGGTGCCGCATTGACCTATGTGGCTGGTATTGCACCTAGTCCAGCAGGTTCAGCAATTCTTGTCCCAGAAAATTCTCCCATTAAGCAACTGAGTGACCTAAAAGGTAAAAAAATCGCCTTTCAAAAAGGTTCTAGCGCCCATTTATTACTAGTTCAAGCTCTAGAAAAAGGGGGAGTAAAATATAGTGAAATTGAGCCAAAATATTTACCACCCGCAGATGCACGAGCAGCTTTTGTCAAAGGTAGTATTGACGCTTGGGTAATTTGGGACCCGTTTTATGCAGCAGCCCAAAAAGCCACGAATGCTCGTGTACTTGTTGACGGCACAGGCATTAATAAACAAGGGGGATATTATATCGGTAGCCGTAAGTTTGTCACCGAAAATCCTCAAAGTGTGAAGGCCATTTTAGAAGAAATTCAAAAACTAGAAGAATGGTCAGCACAAAATCGAGATGAAGTTGCCCAAACTCTTGCACCTGTATTGGGTATTGACTTAGAAACAATGAAAAAGGCAACTAGTAGACGTAGTTTTGGTGTAGTGCCAATTGATGACAATCTCATCAATCTACAACAAGGAGTTGCTGATACCTATTATCAACTCAAGTTAATTCCTAAAGAGGTGAAGGTTAGAGATGCACTTTTAACCAAAGAACAATATGCGGCATTTTCACCCAAGACGTAACACCGTTTCAGTCATGAAAAGTTGCAATTACATCACCTATCTTTACCTATGAGCAATCCTACAGAACTTTTACAATCGCGCTATGGTGAACTTCCTTTTAATTCCCAAATTGATTGGAATGAATCACTGACAACCTTACTATCTCATCGTTCCATCCGTTCTTATCTCAGTGATCCTCTACCACCAGGAACACTAGAAATTTTAGTCACAGCCGCGCAGTCTGCATCGACATCTTCTAATCTGCAAACCTGGAGTTTAGTGGCCGTTGAAGATTCCCAACGTAAAGAAGAACTATCAAAACTAGCGGGTAATCAAGCACATATTCGACAAGCACCGCTATTTTTGGTTTGGTTAGCAGACTTGGCGCGACTGAGTTATGTTGCCGATAGTCGCGGTATCAGCCGTGAAGCTTTAGACTATTTAGAAATGTTTGTTATGGCAACTGTGGATGCTACCTTAGCTGCTCAAAACGCCACGATCGCAGCTGAATCTTTAGGCTTGGGAACAGTATACATCGGTGGGATTCGCAACCGCCCAGAAGAAGTAGCACGCATCCTCAACTTACCTTCATCTGTATATGCGGTATTTGGTTTATGTGTGGGTTATCCCAACCCCGAAGTAAATGCAGCCATCAAACCACGTCTACCACAGTCAGCAGTGCTGCATCGAGAAACATATAAATTAGCCGAACAAGATGAAGCGATCGCCCACTACAACGACATCATCAAACAGTTTTATACTGAACAACAGATGAACATTGCTGGGGATTGGTCACAACACTCTTCAGAGCGCATTGCCACAGTAGAATCTTTAAGAGGACGCGATCGACTGCGTGAAGCCTTAAATAATCTTGGTTTTCAGTTGCGATAAAGAAAAATTCAGCAGTCAATGAATAATATTAGGAACAGGCAGAGGTGAATAGGACTTACGCAAAAAAACGAAAAAATAAGGTTTTATAACAGGGTGTAAGGGTGTAAGTATCCAAAACCCTTACACCCAATCCCCACAGAAAATTTCGATGCGTAAGTCCTGGTGAAGATAAACCCCTACATTTATATAAATGTAGGGGTTTTAAAATGCGCGATCGCTTACTAAAGTGAAACCTTACCCTAATTTAAATTCAAATAATTTATGACTTATACCAATTCACGAAATTATTGATACAAATCACTTCCTCTGTACTTCTGCTTCTGTTCGCCGAGCGACTTGTACCGAGCGTTCGCGCAGCGTCTCCGTCAGGAGAAGTCGAGGTGCTACTTGTATATCTCTATCATTTTGAAAGTGAGATGGCACTATACCAATTTAAGAAAAGAATGCGACAGATAGAAATCAGAAAAGTCTTACTGGAGGTAGGTTTTTTAATTGCGTTAGCGAGCGTCATTGCGAATTGGTATTAAGCAGTGAGATGAAAAATCAAGGGTTGGGTAAAGAGTGAAGAAGTGTAGGCATGAAAAACCTCTCTCCCCAGAATGATGATCATTTTAATAACTGTTTATTCTCTTCTCTAGAAGTTTCTTAACAATATGAGTCGAAGCATACCCTAGGACTATGTTTGTGGCTATAACTCTTGAAAATACTTACTCAGCAATCTGCAATGCGTTAGCGTGTACCGCTACCATGCTGGCTATCAGGAAGTCCATAATTTGGCGGCACATAAACATCTGTTAACTCTTGAAAATTACCATTAGAGCTTGTAAAACTGCTATTTTCGGTATTAGTCAAAGCATTAGCTACTAAATTGTGAAAATTTACTCTAGCATCAGCAATTTTCGGAATCGCTAAACAGGCGCTTACACACAATATCAAAATACTTGTGATTTTTAAGTTTGTCGCCATCAAGTTTCTATCTATTTTTTGCATTCTGATTTCACCCAGTACTTTTTTTACCTACATCCGATGCGGAATTAGTTTCGCGGAAAAATTAAACTTTAGTAAAATTTTTTATTTCTCAGAAAAATCTTTGAGTAAAAAACTTGGGACAGAAAATCTGCTCAACACTTAAGAAATATACCTAAAGGTTGCTAACAGACATCAGCCAAAAGTTAGAACTCGTAGCGATGATGTTGTTCGAGGTTCGTTAATTACCTCTAGAGTCAGGCGCGGAAACATAAAATCTTAATATATTCTTTATATTTCTGCGGCAAACCCCCATCTTGACTAGTAGCAAATAATACTAAAAAACTCAGTATTTCCGAGGTAAATTGGGTACATCTCCGCAAAAACCAGGAGTTGAGAGTACAAAAATGGCTCATTTCGTGATTTCTTTATCAAAATTTAATTTATGAAAGTAAGTATAATTCAAAATTAGTTTAAGTAGTGTTACTCATATATAAATTTTTAGACTAAATAAATCACAATACAATAAATCTTTACATGCTCAGTATAGTACAATTTTACTATAAAAATCCCGACATAAAACATTCAGCCATTGGTTACAATGGCTGAGACTATTGTCTATTGTAAAAATTACTGATTTTTTTAATTTTTGCTGACCGTTCAAGTCAACTCATATCGGTTTTTACCTAAGTGTTTAGCCCGGTACATAGCTGAATCGGCTTGTTTAATCAGGGTTTCTGCATCTTGGCTATTTGTCGGATAAACACTGATGCCAATACTGGCAGAAACTTTAGTGGTGTATCCTGATAGCACAATTGGTTCGGTTAGGCTGGCGAGAATTTTTTCTGCAACTCTAGCCGCCACTGAAACTTCAGGAATTGCGCGGAGAATGACTGTAAATTCATCACCACCCAGCCGGGAGACAGTATCACTACCGCGCAAACAATTACTGAGTCTTTGGGAAACAATCACCAACAAGCGATCGCCCATATCATGCCCCAAAGTATCGTTAATATGTTTAAAGCCATCCAAGTCAATAAACAGCAGTCCCAGCAACAAGTTGTTGTTTTGCGACCATTGTAAAGATTCTTGAAGTTGTTCAAGAAAGAATTTGCGATTCGATAAGCCTGTCAGGGGATCGTGATAAGCCAGATACCGTAAATGGTCTTCTTTGAGTTTTAATTCTGTATTAGAGCGAAATAACTCAGCCGCAGTGCGTCGTAGTTCTTCTTCCATTAGCTTGCGCTGGGTAATATCTCGAATCACTCCCACTAAGAAAAAATTACCAGCCGCATCTTTGTGGAGCGATCGCTTCGTAGCAATTAGATGGGTTTGACCCGCAGCATTAGTAAATTCTTCTTCATTTTCGCGCGGTTTTTGGGTGAGAAATACTAAATCATCTTGTTCTCGAAAAACATCAGCTTCATGGCGTGGGAAAAATTCATAATATGACTTTTCCAGCAACAGACTATCAGGATAACCAATGAATTGGCAGTAAGCATCATTTAAGACAATCCACTGATGTTTTTCATTTTTGACAAAAATGGGGTCAGGAATAGAATTAATGACTTGATGCAAAAACTCCTTAGAGCGTTTCAATTCTTCCTGCATATATGCAATATGAATAATCATCCAAATTGAGGCGCTACTCAAGCCAAGAGTTGCCGGGATTAATGGTAGCCACCAACCCAGTAAAAAAGCTAGATAACTACTTAAAAAAAGTATAAATAAAGATACTAAAATACTGGGAATACTTTTACTAAAAGTCTTAATCTGCCAAATGATTAACGAACCCAAATAAGACCAAGTAAAAATCCATAAACACTCCCATAATTTCGCCCAAACTCTTAATAATGGTCTTCCTGTCAAAGCAGAGGAGATTAACTCACTCACAAAGTAAGCTTGCAGTTCAATCCCTGCTACTGGCTTGGTTGTACCTAACATTTGGCTAGAGTAGGGAATAAATGCAAAGTCTTGCAAACTGGGAGCAGTGGAACCAATCAACACAATGCGATCGCGTATCCAACTAACTGGCACTTTGCCATCTAAAACATCACTCATGGAGATTTGACGGAAATTACAAAATTCACCAGCAACTTTTTTACATGATGGTTTAGGAAAATTAGATAAAATTTGATAGCCGCGATCGTCCGCCCTCACATAACCACCATCATTGGATTGAAAACGGGTAAGTATAGCCTTGCCTAATCGGACATAATCACTATTTTTAGCAGCTTTTTTTGGGGTAATTTTTTGGTCTTGTAAATAGAGTAATGCTAACTTTAAGGCAAAACTTTCATAGTGTTGATCATTCATGTGAAGATACAACAAATTTCGCCTGACTTTGCCATCATAGTCGTACAGTAAATTATTAAAACCAACTTGGTTTGGGTTCAGTTTTAGAGGCGGCAGAACACGCATATTGCGGTTCTGGTTTAATAGTTGAATACCGATTAAATTTGGCATTGAACTATAAAGATTAACTAGTTCTTGGTGTCCTGGATTGACTGCTAAATCTCGATATATATCTAAGCCAATCACACGAGGTTGATGCACTTGTACTTTCTGCAATAAATCAGCAATCACGCCATCAGGAATCGGCCAAGAACCCACTTGCCGCAAAGAATCTTCATCAATTGCTACAATCGTGATCCGTTCTTCTGGTTCTTCGGTTGGACGTAAGCGAAAAAATTGATCCAACCCGGCTAACTCTAAGGATTGAAACACTCCGACAAAGCGTAACAATATAATGCAGGTCGCCACAATACCAGCAACAACTAATTCTTTATATTTTCGCTCAAGTGACTGTTGCAGGTTCCAACTCAAAAATAACCTGACAAAATGCTTGTCTAGCTGCTTATTCATTCCCAATTACCTAGTAGGGAGAAATACTTTCAATTACTACAGATATCAAAAACTAGCCGACACTCAGTAAATATCCCGAAGATGCTCCAGTGTTGATTGGAGAAAATTTTATCAGTATTGTTATCTTCCACCAAATAATTTGCAATAGTGTTAGCAAAGAATAACTCATCATGATTAATGATTAAGCAAAGGTTAACCAGTATTGCTGTATCAAAGAAGAACAGGTGCAGTATAAATATTGATTGCTAATAAAAAGTATATTTTCGTTATCGAAAAGGTAAATGAAGGATTTTAATAATTTGTTGTCACTTATACTAACGCTGAAAAAGAAAATTGCAAAAAAATAAGTCAACTGGGAATATGAATTGTGATATTCAGCCAGTTGACGAGCAAAAGTGAGAATTAATTTAGAAAAACAATTGCGCTGACGTTGATTACTTAAAATATTTAAAATTTGTTGGGCCGGTATAACCAGTAATCTTGGCTAGTTCTGTGAGGTTTTGCACGCCACTATAAGTTTGACCATTAATAATCCAAGTCGGGAAGGCTTGGATGTTTGCAGCGCGGCACAATTCTGGTTTACCTTTAGGACTGTCGCCTGCACACTCAACCTTCACTTTCTCGTTAATAATTTGGTAAGCTTCTTTACCAAAAATTAGCTTTTGTTCGTGGCAATGAGGACACCAGTAGGCAACATATTCTTTCGCACCGACTTTGGCTAAATGTTGTGCTAGGGCGATTTCGGCTTCTCCAGAGTTGGTGGTAATTTCCCAACCGTATTCCGGGTTAGGCGTTTGTGCTGGTGTCGGGATAAAGGAAATTCTTTGTTGTCCGGTGGAACCAGGCGTTTGTGATGTATTCACACCTGCATACACACCCAAAGTCCCAATCAGTGTCACCATTGCCACAATCAAAGCCGTAAATAAAATTTGTCCGATATCTTCCCAGGTACGTCCCAGAATTGTGAGAGTTAACAAACTGAGGGAGAAGAATGCCGAGGCTAAACAGTAAGGACACAAGGCTTTGATTTGAAAAGCCAGCACATACATTAAATAGCCACTGAACACAGACATGGCAATTGCTCCCACCAACAACAGCAACCAAGTCCAATTTTCGATTTGTTTACGCTGGTTGCTGTTCTCAGAGTTGACAACTAAGGGCGCTAAAGCAAATATCACCATACTGATATATGCTAAACATCCAAATAATGCCAATGGCTGACCGAAAACCGTACCCCAAGGGCTGGAAAGTACGTCATTACAACCTCTCGTGCCAGCTTGTGCTATGCAGGCGGCGCTGCCTCCTGTTAACTTTTCAATGGTGAGATAGCCAGTGACTAAAGTACCACATCCGGCGATCGCGGCAATTATTGGGCGCGACCATTTATGAATCCAAGGAGTAGAACGGCGGCGAATCATAACTGCGAAGTCTGAAGTATGAAGTATGAAGTCTGTAGACACCTTTTGGGTGGCTTCCCAGAGGGTAGTGTGAAGTCTGAAGTATACAAATCCTTCCTACTCCCCACTCCCTACTTACTAAGAATGTAACTTTATTTGTTGGGTTGATTTGCTGGGGCTTTTAGAGTTCCAAGTGCGATGGGCTGCTTCAACAAATTGACTGACGCGAATCGGATCAATTGGTTGCTCAATGCGACCATGACGTTTTAAGGAACTGGAAACTATCACCCCATCTGCTGCCTGCAACAGTGTAGCAACATTTTCCCAGTCGGCTCCACTACCGATAAATACTGGTGTGCCTTTGGCTGCACCGCTCGCTAGTTCTAAATCTTCCTCGGTGGGAGGACTACCTGTCGCCCAGCCAGATAAAATTACTGCGTCTGCTAAACCGCGTTCAATTGTGTCTTGAACCGCAACTGTTAAATTAGGTGAACTTAAAGGCCGGGCGTGCTTGACTAAAACATCTGCCAAAATTTTGACATCAGAGCCTAATTCTCGCCGATAGCGCAATAATTGGTGGGCTTCACCTTCAATTAATCCTTGGTCAGTGGCCATGACTCCAGTTAACACATTCACTCGGATAAATTGCGCCCGCACACAACTGGCGATCGCGATCGCACTTTTGGCATCATTCCGCAATACATTTAAACCTATCGGCAAGGTTACTAAATTTTGTATCCTCTGCACTACCACCGTCATCGCACTCACAACGGCTGGGTCTACTTGGTTTTTGGTAAATGGCGCGTCGAAAAAGTTCTCGACAATAATGCCATCTACGCCGCCACTGGCAAGAGCAGTTGCTTCTTGTTCAGCACGGTCAATTACGGCTTTTAGGCTCCCTCCCCAACGGGGTGAGGTGGGTAATGGCAGTAGGTGAACTACGCCAATAATTGGTGTACGAGTTTTAAAGGTCTGATATAAGTCCACGTCTTCAAAAGATTATTCAGAGATCAGGGATTAGGGATTGGATTTTAGGATTAAAATTCACCTAGCTCCTATTTTCTCGTCTTACGTCCCTACTTCCTTGATTAGCATTCATGTTTTCTCTGGCACTGGTTTTACTACCTCCATCTGGGGATGGAATTTGGCATAAAACGTTCCATAAGATATGTTAAGATAAAACCTGGCTACAAGAGGAGTTTGCCACTCATAAGACGCAAGGCACCTTCCCGTGGCTTGGGCATCTTGCCTGAGCGTTAGGGTAGCATTACTGCTTGATTAGGCGTAGTCGCCAGCGCGATTTCCCTGAGGGTAGCGACTTCTCACAACCAGCCTTTTGGGCGGCTTCCCGACGGGTAAATTAGCAACGCATACGCTACGGTAGTGTAAAATACTAACAGGCGATTTGTTAAAAAATATTACAAGTGTCAAAAATAATCAAAGACACTCCAATTTACCCTGGGAAACAAATAGTAGACATATCATAACATGGCCTCAATTTGTATAGGTCATAGCAAAGACAGTTACTGGTAGTGGAAAAATCCACCTAAGTGTTGTCAGCTTCAAGGCGTGCATCACAAAGAGCGAAGTCACTGCGCTTTGTGTGACTAAAAGAAAAAATCTTAGATATGAAAGTATGGGTGAAAAGCCAACAATAGCAATATCTCATTTGGGCTGCGAAAAAAATCGAATAGATACAGAACACATGCTAGGGCTGCTGGTAGAAGCAGGTTATGGCGTAGATACAAACGAAGAGTTAGCAGATTACGTTATCGTTAATACTTGTAGTTTTATTGAAGCAGCAAGAGAAGAATCTGTCAGAACTTTAGTAGAATTGGCAGAGGCTAATAAAAAAATCGTGATCACAGGCTGCATGGCGCAGCATTTCCAAGAGCAATTATTGGAAGAGTTGCCCGAAGCCGTAGCCGTGGTTGGTACAGGTGATTATCACAAGATCGTCAATGTGATCGAGCGAGCTGAACAAGGAGAGCGCGTTAAACAAATTAGCGCCGAACCAACTTACATCGCCGATGAAACCACACCGCGTTACCGCACGACAACAGAGGGTGTTGCCTACCTGAGAGTGGCTGAAGGATGCGATTATCGGTGTGCGTTTTGTATTATTCCGTATCTGCGAGGTAATCAGCGATCGCGTACCATTGAATCAATTGTGGCCGAAGCCGAGCAGTTAGCCAGCCAAGGCGTAAAAGAAATCATTTTGATTTCTCAAATTACTACTAACTACGGATTGGATATTTACGGTAAGCCCAAACTCGCCGAATTACTCCGAGCCTTGGGGAAAGTGGACATACCTTGGATTAGGATGCACTATGCCTATCCCACAGGATTGACCCCAGATGTGATTGCGGCAATCCAAGAAACACCCAACGTCTTACCTTACTTGGATTTGCCATTGCAACACTCTCATCCAGAGATTCTGCGCTCCATGAACCGTCCCTGGCAAGGGCGAGTCAACAATGAAATTATTGAGCGCATTAAAACTGCACTACCAGAAGCTGTATTACGGACAACCTTGATTGTTGGTTTTCCCGGCGAAACCGAAGAGCATTTTGAGCATCTACTCAACTTCGTGCAGCAGCATGAATTTGACCATGTTGGTGTTTTTACCTTTTCACCAGAAGCAGGAACCCCCGCCTACAGTCTGCCCAATCAGTTACCCCAGGAAATTATGGACGAGCGGCGGCAGAAAATCATGGAAATTCAGCAGCCCATTTCTTGGCGGAGAAATCAACAGGAAGTCGGCAAAATCGTTGATGTCCTGATTGAGCAAGAAAATCCTGAAAGTGGGGAATTAATTGGTCGTTCTAGCAGAAGTTCGCCCGAAGTTGATGGTTTGGTGTATGTCACAGGCGCAGCAAAATTAGGAACCATTGTGCCTGTTGCAATTCGCAGTGCTGATACTTATGACCTCTACGGTCAAGTTGCCCTCAGTTACACATAGATTTCGATTTCCCAATCTAAACAAAAAGTCAAAAAGCAAAATCTAGGAGAGTTGATGAATCTTTCGTTTATTGAACTAGGAATTTCCCAAGAACGCGCTGAACAATTAGAAAAAATTGGTTTTACCGCACCGACTAACATTCAAATCCAAGCTATTCCCCAACTGTTGTCAGGTCGGGATGTAGTAGGACAGTCTCAAACTGGTACAGGCAAAACAGCAGCCTTTTCTCTACCAATTTTAGAACGGCTGGATGTTAGCCAAAGAGCCGTGCAAGCTGTAGTTTTAACCCCAACCCGTGAATTAGCAATTCAAGTCCATGATGCTGTTAGCCAATTTATTGGTAACAGTGGCTTACGGGCTTTAGCAATTTACGGTGGTCAATCAATTGACCGTCAAATTATGCAGCTCAAACGCGGCGTTCACATTGTTGTCGGCACTCCCGGCCGGGTGATTGACTTGCTAGAGCGCGGTAGCTTGAAATTAGATCAAGTCAAGTGGTTTGTGTTAGATGAAGCCGATGAAATGTTGAGCATGGGCTTTATCGATGATGTGGAGAGAATTTTGTCCCAAGCACCCCAAGAACGGCAAACAGCATTGTTTTCGGCCACAATGCCTCCGTCAATTCGGATGTTGGTGAACAAGTTTTTGCGATCGCCTGTTACCGTTACTGTTGAGCAACCAAAAGCTGCACCCAACAAAATTAACCAAGTAGCTTACTTAATTCCCCGCCACTGGACAAAAGCCAAAGCATTACAGCCAATTCTGGAAATGGAAGATCCAGAAACAGCTTTAATCTTTGTGCGTACCCGCAGAACTGCGGCAGAACTCACCAACCAACTGCAAGCTGCTGGTCACAGCGTGGATGAATATCACGGTGATTTGTCCCAACAAGCCAGAGAACGTTTATTAACCCGCTTCCGTAATCGTCAAGTGCGCTGGGTAGTCGCCACTGACATTGCTGCACGCGGTTTAGATGTTGACCAACTATCCCACGTCATTAACTACGACTTACCCGATAGCGTAGAAACCTACGTGCATCGCATTGGTCGGACTGGTCGTGCTGGTAAAGAAGGTACAGCCATTACCTTGGTTCAGCCTTTTGAGCGTCGCAAACAGCAAATATTTGAGCGTCATAACCGTCAAAGCTGGCAATTACTGTCTATTCCCACCAGGGCGCAAATTGAAGCACGGCACATCAACAAATTGCAAGAACAAGTCAGAGAAGCCCTAAGCGGCGAAAGACTAGCTTCCTTCTTACCGATTGTCAGCGAATTGATTGAACAGTATGATGCTCATGCGATCGCTGCTGCGGCACTGCAACTTGCTTATGATGAAACCCGTCCCGCTTGGTTAAGCTCTGAGGTGGAAGTTCCCGAAGAAGTTCCCGTCGCTAAACCCAAAATCATGAAGCGTCGTGAATTTTCTGGTGACAGAAACCGTTCTTGGAACAAATCAGATGCTAACAACGGTGACGAAGGACGCTCCACACCCAAGCCCAAACTACGCTCAGGTCGTCGTGAAGCCCCCGTTTCTGCCAATCAAAAGCTAGGTTCTTCTGGCGCGAGAGAATCTGCTTCTTAAGTAGTGAGTGCTGAGTGCTGAGTCACCGAAGTTTGCTCAACGGGGGGAACCCCCGCACGCAACTTCTCGCTAAGTGTTTTGATGTGTACTCAGGACTCATAACTTACAACAGTCACTCACCGTTTCTATCAGCTTGTAGGAACATAGATAAAGATGAACTTTCTATAGTTTTATGTTCACAATTGCAGATTTAGAGCAGCTACAAGCTGAACATCCAGAATGGCAGATGGAACTGGTAGATGGAAGCATCCTAGTTATGGGGCCATCAGATTATATTTCAGAAGAAATAGGGGCTGAGTTAATTCGCTTACTCGGCAATTGGGTACGTCCACGTAAGCTAGGAAGAGTTACTGGTTCTAGTGCTGGTTTTATTCTGCCTAGCTTGGAAAATAATCATGAAAAACGCAATCTCCGCGCTCCAGATGTGTCCTTTGTGCGAGCTGACAGACTCAAAACTAGTAAGCGCGATTTTGTAGAATTAGTACCTGACTTGATGGTAGAAATTAAATCCAAGTCAGACCGTGTGAAAACATTAGAAGAAAAGATTCAATTATTTTTAGAATTTGGTTGTACTGTTGGGATTTTGATTGATCCAGATGAGTTGATATTAAAAGTTTATCGGCTGAATCAAGCACCAGTAATTTTACAAAATAACGATAAATTGACACTGCCAGATTTACTTCCTGGTTGGGAGCTAACGATATCAAAATTGTGGCCGCCTGTATTTGAATAAGAGGCTAGAGGCTAGGGACTAGGGACTAGAATTTAGAGAGTTAAACAGCAGATAAACTTGCCTTGTGTTGATAAAGTACTTATGACTCAAGCTCTACGCAAAACAGTAACGTTTGCAGAATTCGTCAGTTGGAAACCTGATGGAGAACTCTATGAATTGCACGATGGAGTAGTTGTTAAAATGGCACAACCATTAGGAGGTCATGAAGAGGTTACAGGCTTTTTATCTATACAGTTAGCTGTTCAGTGTTATCAATCACGCCTACCTTATTTGATACCTAAGACAGCATTAGTTAAGCCAATTGATAGCGAGTCTGCCTATTCACCAGATATTTTAATATTAAACCAAGCTAATTTGATGAACGAGCCTTTATGGCAACAAGAATCAACTGTAAGCCAAGCAGCTTCTATTCCATTAGTTATTGAGGTCGTAAGTAGTAATTGGCGCGATGATTACTACAAAAAATATGGTGAATATGAGGGAATTGGCATTCGTGAATATTGGATTGTAGATTATTTAGGATTAGCTGCTAAAAAGTTTGTTGGCGACCCGAAACAACCGACTATTTCTATTTACTCGTTGGTTGATGATGAGTACCAAGTGATTCAATTTAAAGGTGATGATTGCATCGAGTCGCCAACATTCCCAGAGTTAAATTTAACTGCAAAACAAATTTTTCAAGCAGGTAGTTAATTCAGCCAAGGACGAGTAGCTTTTTCTATTTCTGCGATTTCATCGCTATTTAATGTCCAACCTAAAGCGCCAGCATTTTGTTTGACTTGTTCGGCTGTTTTTACACCAGCGATGGGAATCACATTACCTTGGGCAATTAACCAGTTGAGTGCGACTTGCGCCGGGGTGCGATGACCTACGGTCGGTCGTAGACCATCGCGTTTTTCTCCAATCTCACGTAATAAAGATATCACTGGGGCAATTTTTTCCAAGCCTTCTTTACCAAATTTTGGGTCTATCTTTCTAGCACCGCTTAATTTTTCGAGATTTTCCGGCGTGTATTTACCTGTGAGTAATCCTTGGGCTAGAGGGCTGTAAGCTAAAATTGTGACACCAAGCTCACGGGCGGTTGCAATAATTCCACTACTTTCTACTTGACGAGTCAGTAAAGAATAACGTACTTGGTTGACAGCTAAAGGAACGCCCCTAGCTGCTAATATTTGATGGGCTTCTCGCATTTGGGCGGCTGAGTAATTACTGACACCAACTGCGGCAATTCTGCCTCGCTGCACTTCATCGGCTAAGGTGTTCATCAGTGTTTCTTGACTCAAAAAGAAAGCAAATGGCCAATGCACTTGATACAGTTCAATTTTTTCTAGTTGCAGACGTTTGAGGCTTTCTGTTAACGCATCACTCACAGATTGTCCGGTAAATCGCCAAGGCAGAGGTCCGAATTTTGTGGCAACTTGTACAGGTTGGGTCGTCTGTTTGATAAATTGCCCTAAAAATTTTTCTGACAGTCCCATTCCGTAAACTTCGGCGGTGTCAAAAAAAGTAACACCCGCTTCTAAAGCTGCTGTAAAAGCTGCTTGTAATTGTTCGGGGCCGTAGTCACTGCCATAATTCCAAAACAGTTTATCGCCCCAAGCCCAAGTTCCTATACATAGAGGTGGAACAGTCGGGCCATTTTTGCCTAATGTGATAGTTTCCACGATCGCAATATCTACACGTTTACATTTCTTTACTTTTTTAGTGTAGCGTTACAAAAAAACTGCGAACGGGAAAACAGACACTGACCTATGTGCAGTTTTTTTGCTTAAAATTTAAGCATACTCAATGACAATTCTATGAAACACATTGCCAGCAACGAGTTACCAGCAACACTCCAACAAATATTTGCAGAAATACAGCGTACCAAAACACCTTTAACTGTTACTCATGATGGGGAACCTTTGGTCATTATCTATCCTGCCAAACCTCAGTCCGAACGCACAGTATTTGGAGCAATGAAAGGTAGTGGTGAAATCTTGGGAGATTTGATTTCGCCAGTGATTCCTGATAACACATGGGAAGTACTTCAGTGAAGCTCTTACTGGATACCCACATCTGGATTTGGTATTTACTTGGTAATGAAAGCTTATCTTCTCAGCTTCAAACCACCATTGCAGCGACAACAACCGAACTGTGGCTAAGTCCAATTAGTATCTGGGAAACGCTACTATTAGCAGAAAAAGGACGAATATCTTTACAGCCGCATCCAGTTGCATGGATTGATTTAGCTTTAAATACTCTAGAAATCCGAGAAGCGCCTCTTAACCGCCAAATTGCTATTCTCAGCCGTCAGCTTCAGCTACCACATCAAGATCCTGGCGATCGCTTGATTGCAACTACTGCAGTTTACCACCCGTTGATTTTAGCTACCGCCGATAATAAAAAATTTACGTTTGATTGTTATAGACGGAGTGCGATCGCAATATCTATACGTTTACATTTCTTCACTTTCTTAGTGTAGCGTTACAAAAAAACGTGCGAACATAACATTGGATCTAGCCATTTTGTGGAAACTCCTCTGTTTTACTTTGTTCAATCCTCCAATAGTAAAGCAGGAATTTGAGAAATATCCTTGTGGTTACGAGTTACCATTACGCCATTTCTTGAAAGAGCGAGCATTAGTTATTACTCAATCAGGACTTACGCATAAGCTAAGGAAAATCGAACCACAGAGATGCAGAGTTCACGGAGGAATGAGAGTTGGGGGTTTTTTGCGTAAATCCTATCAATGTAAACAAGCTTCTGGTCTAAATGGTAAGAGGTACGCCATGAGAAGGATCGCAACTCTTGAACTAAAAGTACGAGATGCGATCATGTAGTTATTTAGTTCACTTATCTCCGGCTTTTAATCCTAAGTAAGCGCCTAAAGCCATTTGTGTTAGGTCGAAAAGAAATGGACGCACAGTTGGGTCTATAAAAGCAAGTATGAGCGTCCCCGTGACCATAACTAGAACGGCAATTCCCAGGACGTTATCTCTGGTAAGTTTAAGTTGAAATTTTTGTTTTATCATTAGACGTTAGGTATTTATGTGGGGAGATGGTTTCCCTGTACTCAGAGCCTACACAAAGTGATGAGTAAAACAAAGCAAAGTGTAAACCCTGATAGCGGTACCTTAGCAGCTTGAATTTTCCGCTAGGGTTACTGGTATTGCCCTACAATAAAGTGAAGAATCTAGCCGCTTAAACAGGGGATTTATTTATGTCCCACCCAACACTTAGTAACCAAGAAGTCGCTCAACGTGGAAAGGAACTCTACGAAAAAAGTATCCGTGCCAAAGTTGAGACACAAGAAAACATTGGCAAAATTATCTCGATTAATGTTGAAACGGGAGATTACGAAATCGGTCATGATTTAGTCGAAACGAGTCTGCGATTAAAATCCAAGCAACCCAATGCAGCACTTTGGGGAGAAAGAATTGGTTATGATGCCGTTTATGCAGTTGGTGGTACATTGCTCAGGACGGCACAGTGATACACGGAAATGTTGTTTGACTTCAGGCAAGAATGAGTTTGATTATTCTTCCCCCAGAAGGTTCAGGTGTAGAAATCGAATGCGTTATTGATACAGGGTTTGAAGGGTTCTTAACTTTGCCGCCTTCTGTAATTGCTACTCTTGGTTTGCCTTACCTCATAAATATCAACGCCAACCTAGCTAATAATTCCAGTGTGGCAACCGATGTTTATTTAGCAACAATTGTATGGAATGGTGTTGATCGTAATATTGCAGCACTAGCAATGGGTCGCCGTCCACTTATTGGAACTGCCTTGCTTGAAGATTATCATCTCAGCATAGATTTTTGTGAGGGTGGTACGGTTCTGGTAGATGAAATTCTATAAATTTAAAGCACCTCTCCGCCAAATATAAAAATTGATGCACTGAAATGACTGTTTTTTTTGGAATATCGAACAGTTTATCTTTAATTAAAGAGAGACTATTTTGATAAACCATCCAAAAAACTAACTATGACAAGCGGTGAAGTATTTGATAGTGAAACAAAATACCCAGTTGCGCCAAGGGTCAATTTGCCGACTATGTTTCGGCTTGGCTTGTTTCAAATGGGCTTGAGTATGATGTCTATCTTGACTCTGGGTGTACTCAACAGGGTCATGATTCAAGAAATAGCGATTCCGGCGACGTTGGTGGCGTTGGTGCTGGCTTTACCTGCATTTGTGTCACCTTCGCGGATATGGTTTGGTCAGATGTCAGATGCTAAACCGTTATGGGGTTATCACCGGACAGCTTATGTATGGGTGGGGGCGGCGATATTTGCGATCGCGGCTTTTTTAGCGGTACAAGTAATGTGGCAGTTAAATAATGCTGCGAGTATTTCTGGTGACGGCTGGACTTGGACAACTGACACCATCGGCTGGACTGCACTGCTATCTTTAATTTTTGCAATTTACGGTTTGGCAATTTGCGCTAGTGGTACAGCTTTCGCGGCTTTATTGGTGGATGTGTCGGAAGAAGATAACCGTTCTAAAGTCGTGGGTGTAGTTTGGTCAATGCTGATGGTGGGAATCATTGTCGGCGCAATTATTAGTTCTAGCTTACTCAGGCAATTAACTCCAGAAGCAACTCCAGAAACATTACAGGCATCAATCAACCGATTATTTACAATTGTGCCAGCGATTGTCTTTGGATTGGCGATCGCAGCCACATTCGGTGTTGAAAAAAAATACTCCCAATATTCCAGCCGTTCTACACTAGTCAACCGCGAAGACAGCATTACCCTAAATGCAGCGTGGAAAATCTTAACAGCCAGTCCCCAAACAGGTTTGTTTTTCACCTTTTTGGTGGTGATGACGCTGTGTTTGTTTATGCAAGACCCAATTTTAGAACCTTATGCGGGTCAGGTGTTTAAAATGCCTTTGGCGGAAAGCACCAAATTGAATATTTATTATGGTATGGGTTTGCTAGTTGCTTACGCTGTGGCTGGATTTTTGATTGTGCCACGTTTGGGTAAACGCCGCAGCGCCAGGTTAGGTTGTATGTTGGTGGCTTTATGTGCCGCATTATTGGGAATTTCGGGATTTACCGCCAATGTAGCTTTCTTAAAATTTGGGTTGGTGTTGTTTGGTTTAGCGACTGGTTTCTTAACTACAGCAGCAATTAGCTTGATGTTGGATTTGACCGCCGCCGAAGCCGCCGGGACGTTTATTGGTGCGTGGGGACTGGCACAGTCGATTTCTAGGGGTCTGGCTGTGGTGATTGGCGGTACACTTTTGGATATTGGTCGGAGAACTTTGCCCAGTTTGGAATTAGCTTATGGGCTAGTATTTGCCTTAGAAGCAGTGGGAATGGTACTTTCAATTGGGTTCCTCAACCGCGTCAACATTACAGAATTTCAAACCAGTACCAAGCAAGCGATCGCATCTGTCTTAGAAAGCGATCTAGACTAATTTTAAAGTCTGAAGTGTGAAGTATGTAGACGCTTTTAGCGGCTTGCCGCAGGCTAGTCTGAAATGATCATTCCCACTTCCTACTCCCCACTCCCAACTCCCCACTCCCCACCATTGCAATGAATGATTTTTGGTTAACGGTGCTTGATTTTGCCCAGACTACAACTACCAGGGTGGGCAAACAACTGATGCAAGATTTTGGACAGGTGCAGGCTTTACAAAAAGCGGATGGTAGTTTGGTAACACGCGCCGATAAATGGGCAGATCAAGAAATTCGGGATGCGATCGCCGCTAATTTTTCTGGTTATGGTATTCTCAGCGAAGAATCTGACAAGACCTTTCCGGGGACAGAATGGTGTTGGGTAATTGATCCTTTAGATGGGACAACGAATTTTACCCGTGGTATTCCAATTTGGTCGATTTCTTTGGCTTTGCTGTATCAAGGTACGCCTGTTTTTGGGTATATCCACGTACCGCCATTAGGGCAAACTTTTCACGGGTTTTGGCAAGGTACATCTGGGTTAGCAACACCCACTGGCGCATTTCTCAACAATCATCCCATACATACCAGTGCGGATGCTCCCAGCAGTCATCACTTTTTTAACCTTTGTTCCCGCAGTACAGCCGTTATTCAACCAAAATTTCCCTGCAAAATTCGGATGTTGGGAGTGGCGAGTTATAACTTTCTCACCGTTGCGACTGGCGCAGTGTTGGGTGGAATTGAAGCGACACCAAAAGTTTGGGACTTAGCCGGCGCTTGGGTAATTGTGCAAGCGGCTGGTGGGAATTGGACTTCTCTTAAATCTGAGCCATTTCCGTTGATTGCAGGAGAAGATTATAGCGATCGCTCTTATCCTACCCTAGTTCTCAGCCGTTCAGAATTGGCGATCGTTTTTGAACCATTTCTCAAAGAGTTGAAAATTTAAGATTCATCAAAACACTGATAGAACAAGCCTAGACCCACTTTTTGGGTTTAGGCTTTTTTGCTTGAACAGGACTTACACACAAATGAATGAGTATAGGGTGTAAGGATTTTGAATAATTACACCCCTACACCCTCACACCCTTATACCCATTCTTAACAAACAACTTTTTTGGGTAATTCCTATTTAATAATCCTGATTGGGTTGAAGACCTAGTGAAACTTATAAGTTACATAATCTAACCCTGACTCAGTAATTAACCATAGGTGTATGTTATCCAATCTAGAGCTAATCCGTGAGTTCGTAGACCAAAGCATCCAAAAAAAAGACATTTTATTATCTAACCCGGCTTTAACAGCACAAACTGTCTATAAAACTAATCAACTCACAGCAAAGTCTCAAGGTGTAATTGCTACAGCCAATTTAAACCATCCAACTTCGGAGTTTTTAGTTCAGCCAAATTCATCTTACTGGGAATCAATAAATCAGACATTATTAGATTATAGTTATCTGATTAAAGGTGAGATAGACAATCGCGGTTTTTATCATTATCAATATTGCGAAGTTCCCAAGGGCTATCAGATGCACTGTACTCAATCTGTATTGTTATGGCGTGCTTGGTGGAAATATCGTAAGCAAGTTTTAAGAAGTACTATTCCTTTAGATTTGCTCATTCAAAATCGTGATTCTTGGTATCCTATCCGAGATTTAATTATTAGTGATGGGTTACTTTATATCAAAACTTTAGGTAGCGAAATCGCCATTCATTCGGAAGATTTGATAATTTGGTTAAGTAAATTTGAAATTAATTTTTCTCAGGAAAAGACTGAATTTGCTCAGATTGATAAAAATTTGGCAATGCAGAGTTAAACAGGAAGTAGACATAAATCGTTTCCAAACATCTCTCCTCCTTGTCCCCCTTGTCCCCCTTGTCCTCCTTGTCCCTCTCATCCCCTTCCCCAATAAGACTGCTATACTAATCACCGGTGAGTACAGTATCTACCAGTAAAGTAGTATGAAAGGACTCTGGCTTGAAAACCAACAACTGCAACTACGCACAGATATTCCAGTTCCAGAACCGCAATTAGGGGAAGCGTTGGTACGGGTTGTGCGGGCGGGAATTTGTAATACTGACCTGGAATTGCAGCGTGGTTACTATCCATATACTGGGATTTTGGGACATGAATTTGTTGGTGTTGTGGAACAAGGCCCAGAGAACTTAATTAATCAACGGGTAGTAGGCGAAATTAACGCCGCCTGTGGTCATTGTCGCTTCTGTCTTCGAGGACAGCCGACGCACTGCGAAAATCGTACAGTACTGGGTATTGTGAACCGTCACGGGGCTTTTGCAGATTATCTGTGTTTACCCGTAAAAAACTTACATCTTGTACCGGATAATGTACCTACAGATGTTGCAACTTTTACTGAGCCTCTAGCAGCCGCTTTGGAAATTCAACAGCAAGTGGTTGTTTGTCCCGATGACCGCGTGTTAGTGGTAGGCGATGGTAAACTTGGTCAACTGGTAGCGCAAACACTGGCGTTAACTAACTGTGATTTGTTGGTTGTGGGTCGTCATCTTGAAAAACTGGCGAACTTAGCCGCGAGAGGAATTAAAACGGGTTTAGTTGATGCAGTTCAAGATAAAGCTTTTGATATTGCTGTAGATTGTACGGGGAATCCCGAAGGATTTGCGATCGCTCGTCGTGCTTTACGTCCCCGTGGTACCCTAGTCATGAAAAGTACCTACGCAGGCAACCTCAGTTTAGATGCGTCGTCTTTGGTGGTAGACGAAATCACCCTCATCGGTTCCCGTTGCGGCCCATTCCCGGCGGCACTAGAATTATTAGCAGCAGAAAAAGTTGACGTAAAACCTTTAATTCATGCCCATTATCCCCTGACAGAAGGTCTTACAGCTTTTGCAGCAGCACAACGTCGGGGCGTGTTAAAAGTGTTGTTGGAAATTAGTAAAGTATGAAGTGTGAAGTATGAAGTATGAAATTGAGAACACCCTCATACCCATAAACCCCTACACCCATACACCCGCACACCCCCACACCCTAATATAAATAAGGATTTGTCTTTGCTTGATAGTCCATACAGTTGATTGCATCTTCTGTATTGGCGACAGAAGGGTGTACTGTACATTTGAGGCGATAGTCATCGGTAAAAAACTGGCACCCAGGACAGGGAATTTGGTGCATTTGTTTGGCTGTGGCGACACTATCTCGTGCTGTACTCCACAAACTCCACGCCACGAGAATCATTAAACCCCATGCTACAACAAAACAAATAGGTACTAAAAATTTTTGCATCCCGTGAATGAGAAATATAATCGCTTCCAACACGGCTATTCCTGAATAAAAATCAACGCTTAAAAGTTATGTTACCGCAGTGCTTAGGGTCGAGTGCTAAGTCATAAGTAATATTTAGCCTTATTTCAAGTACTGTGAGTTAGCACATTTTAGAATAAATTTTGACTCAAAAACCAAACGCCAGAAATCCGCCATCAACAGCAATACATTGTCCTGTAATGTAAGATGCGGCGGGCATACAGAGAAAAGCCGTAATACTTGCGACTTCTTCGGGTTGACCTACACGCTTCATTGGGGTACGAGAAAGGACTGCATTTAAAGTTTCAGGATTTTCCAGTAGAGGTTCCGTGAGAGGAGTTTGAATAAACCAGGGTGCGATCGCATTAACACGAATGTGATCACTTGCCCATTCTACAGCCAGCGATCGCGTTAACTGCACAAGTGCGGCTTTAGTCATGCCATAAGGTGCGCCAGTACGAACACAAATCAGTCCAGCCACAGAACTGATGTTGACAATACTGCTGTTTTCACTTGTTTTGAGTAAGGGATAAAACAGTCGAGAAAGTTCAAATATAGAAGTGAGATTAATTTGAAATATCGTCGCAAATTCTTCTGGTGTGTAATCAATTGCTGATTTGCGAATATTTGTGCCGACGTTATTCACCAAAATATCAAGTGTTCCAAAGGTCTTACTAACATACTCGTGCATTATTTGACGACCTTCAGAAGTTGCCACATCGGCTGCAACTCCATAAACTTTACCCAGAGAATGCCAATGATTAATCTGTTGCTCAATTGTTTTAGCATTGCGAGCCACAATTATTACTTCTGCACCTAAAGCCAAAAACTCTTGAGCAATTGCTAAACCAATTCCTTTTGTGGCTCCGGTAATTAAAGCTTTACGTCCAGCTAATGTCCAGCGTTCACGAACTGACTGGTGAATCAAGTTTTCCACTGTAGTATTCCTTGTTGCCTTTAGATGTTTCTAGACAGATGAATCATGACTATTTAATCCATCTGTCAAGTATTGAAATTATTTATGTATTGCGAAGATCGGTTGCGGTAATGCCTTCTAGTGCCAAACCATAGCCAATGCCTTCATTAACCAAGCGTTTCAGCCTTTGAGTCAAAGCCACACGGGTGTATCTTAGATTTAATGTGGGCTGTTTGGCGAGTTTTCTGGCAATTTCCCACGCCCGTTCCATCAGCTTGTCTTGGGGTAATATTTCATTGACAACATTCAGTTCATAAGCTTGTTTTGCTGTCAGTGTTTCTTGAGTCAGTAAAAAGTAGCGTCCGCGAGAAAGACCGAGTGCCAAAGGCCAGAGGATATGCACACCGTCACCGGGTACAATACCTGCATTTAAATGTGGCATATCTTGAAATACAGCGTTTTCAGATGCCAGAATAATGTCAGTTGTCAGAATATACTCACTGTGGAGTAATGCTGCACCATTAACTGCGGAGATCACTGGGACTTCGATATCCAAGAGATTTTGTAGTACTTTTTTACCTTCCCAATAAGTTTTATCCCACTCACGAGGATTAGTGACATCTCCTAAACTGGCAAAATCGATTTCAGCCATCCAAGCATCGCCAGTACCTGTGAGGATGACAACACGATTATCTCTATCTCGGCTGATGTCGTAGAAGGCATCGGGAAATTCTCGGTGAGTTTTGCCAGTGAAAATTAGCGAACCGCCGTTGGTGTGCATTCTTACTTCGAGAATACCATTTTCATCTCGGTAGAAATGCAAGTTCTCGTACTTAGTGAAATACTCAGGTTGATTCAAAGTCATAATCTGTTTGGTGTTGGCATAGCTGTAAATATCCGCAGTTCAATCTATGCTTTTGACACCAGGAATTATTTGATTGAAATCAAGTCTGAGATAATTCTTTATGGTGTGTAATTTTTAGAGTTAGTTGGAAGCAATTTTTGATGTAAGGTAATTTGCCGTTTTTTGCGGGTAATTACACCGTCTTTTTGAAGTTGACTCAAGACGCGAGAAAATGCTTCCTGACTCAACCCCATATCTTCAGCAATTTCCTTCAAAGGTTTTTCTAAATTGACTGTGTTTCCATGTGGATGGATGGCAATTTCTAAATAATGAAGTACTCGCTCCCGCGCCGAGCGAATACTCCGTAGTTCTAGCAAAACTTTTACTTGATGAAATCTTCGTGCCAACTGTGCTACGAGGACTTCTGATAAATCTGGATATTGGCGCAAAGTTGCCAGAAAAGCTGGCTTGGGAAAAGTCGCAATCCGAGATGGAGCATCTGCGATCGCAGTACAATCATAAAATTCACTGAACAAGGCCGCTTCCGCAAAACTCTCTCCAGTTCTCACCTCATAATGCTTGATAGATTGACCCGCACTAGTATAGTGCATCAGTCGAATCTGCCCAGATATGACAACAAAAATGGCTGTAGTCAAATCACCTTGATGAAAAAGAATCTGTCCAGCAGTTAAATTTTCATAGGTGATAGCCATTTTTGTTCTAATACTGTCTGGAAGTTGGTCAATGTTCAAAAAATTGATCATTTCCTTGACAAACAGATAAAAACGTGTATTACAACCATTGAGATGACCTCGGATTCCGCACTTTTCTAAACTCCAGCGTGACCTAATGCTAAACCAACCACCAGCATTCCCAGCACGAGGAATGGTTGGGCGCTGGCTTGGTATTTCACATCATTCTTCAAGGGGTCACGCAAAAAATACATATCCTGGAAGGTGATTTGGGGAATGATTAACAGTACCAAAATGGCGGCGTATAAATTTTCATGGATGCTGACAAGATAAGCAGCCATTAAGCCCTGAAAGACATCAATCATCAAAACACAAATCCAGGCGGCGGTGGTGACACCAAACATAACTGGTAGTGATTTTAATCCTAATTGGCGATCGCCTTCGACACTCTTGAAGTCGTTGACAATAGCAATGCCCAACCCAGCCAAGCTGTAAATTAAGGTGAGAACCAAAACTTGCCAATTCAGTTCACCAAACAAAGCATGACCAGCCCACCAAGGTAAAGCAATGTAACTTGCACCTAAAGCATAGTTACCCAGCCAACCATTTTGCTTCAGTTTCAGAGGAGGGGCAGAGTAAATATAAGAAATAAATGAGCCGAAAATTGCCAGTGCTGCAACGGTTGGAAATTCATGACCCGCCCAGATATCCAGCACGTATGCCAAACCAATCCCCGATACTAACAATAGTAAAATCTGGGTTACTACCTGGGGTACAGAAATTGCGCCGGAAGGGATGGGACGGTAAGGTTCATTAATGGCATCAATTTCGCGGTCATAAAAATCATTCATGGTTTGGGTGTAACCAGCCAGCAGCGGCCCCGACAGTAACATACAAGCTGCGGCTTTCAAGACATTTTCTAGAGTCCAGGTATAGTTACCAGAGGAAGCTGCACCGCAAACCACACCCCAAATTAAAGGAATCCAGGTAATTGGCTTCATCAATTGCAGGCGAATTTTCCAAATGGAAGTTTCTCCTGGCGCTGCGCCTTTCATTCCTAGTAGCTGACGAGTTTTGGCAGTGCGTTCGTTTGTGGCTACTGTTCCTGCTTCACTAGAACTATCTATTACTGAGTCTACCGCCTCAGCCGGATTGGAATTGGGGGGTACGGGAGTTGATTCAGTCATAAGATTATGTATGGGAAAGTATGAAGTATGAAGGATGAAATTTGATAGCGATAACATCAACAGATAATCAAAATCAGATAGAAAAAGGCTTTTAAGCCCATAACCTGTCACCTGTCACCTGTCACCTGCTATCCACTTCATCCTTCATCCTGGTTTAAAAAGAAATAATCAAATAGTTATTTTGGAATTTTGCGCCAGTTACTGATCTACCAGTCAAGGCTGGTGGTAAGAAGATGTTTCGCCGTTGGTCGCCGGCTTCTACTGTGACTTCTGGCCCTACCTGGGTAAGTTTTACCTGTTTTTTATCAAATCCAGGCAAAAATAAGCGTACCTGACGGTTATGGACATCGATTTCGATGGGCTTGGGTACTTGGCTGGCTTGTGCTGCAAAGTTGGGTAAGGCATCTACTAGGGGTTGCCAGTTACCTTGGGTCACATCCGGCACAACATTTACAGATAGCGGTGCAAAATCCGCCGTTAAATCTGCTGTTGTCTGGTCAGCAATTTGGATAACTCCACCTACCGTCAGACCAACTTGTTGTGCGCTTCCCCACAAATAACGAGCAACTGCCACTTCTATGGGGTCATTGGTTGTTACCAAAAAGGCTGCAACTCTTTTGGGGTCAGCCAAAGCCGCTTTACCCTTGTCTAAGAAATCGTTGACTTGGTTGGTGGGTTGAGCAAAGTTATCTGCTGTCCAATTGACGTTGAAAAAACTGGTAATTAGTGGTTGTATTAATGGCGATTCAGAAATTGTCTTGCCTAAATCGGAATTGACAAACAACTGTCGAAATCGCCGCACATACCAACTGAGAGATTCTGGCAAACCCAACAGCCGCAAAGTAAAAGAATCACCAGTGCCATCGTAAATAATTGCATCATATTTGCCACTGGCATCATATTCACGGATAGCATTTAAGGCGAGGGCGCTGTCCATTCCTGGCAATGCCACCAGTTCTTGACCGTAAACCTCTTTAAAAATGGGTGTACGGAGGTATTGTGCCTCTAGTTTTTTAAGTTCTTCCCAATTGCGTTCTAAAAGTACAGATGCAGACAACTGTACTACTTGCAAATTAGGAGCGATTTCTTGAGGGTCAGCCGAGAGTGTAGTTTCTAAGAGGATAGGTAAAACTGGTTCTGCCAATCCTGCTAGAAGTACACGCTTACCTTGACTTGCCAATAGTTTAGCTGCGGCGATCGCTACTTTGCTACGTGCGATGCCGCCTTTGCCCAAAAATGTCAATATTAGGGACATTTCGTGATTTCCAATTACCGCCTGTTGTTTCCACTCCAACTTAGCATTAGGCAAATACTCTTAGCTTCCGCCTTGAGTTTGTCCTAGCTACACAGGTTTGATTTCGTCTTCAAAAAACCAAGTGGCGCTATTATCTTCAAACTTCACTACTATGCCAACGCCGCTACCATCAGTCATTTTGTAGCCTTCGATAACGCCGACTTTACCAAGTTTTTGAGCAATTGAGCTAGATACGCGATCGCGTAGACGATACACCTTAACCTTTTGTCCGATTTCCATGCTGCCTGATTACAATGCAATAAACCAAGTCTCAGTTTAGCGGAATCTGGGACTTATCTGTCACTTCGTTCCACTCCAAATTAAAATTAAATCAACACGCAATCAGGTATAAAACCATGTTTGTCACAGCGCAACAGCTAGAACAACAAATGCCCGATGCAACTCGGTTGTTGAGTGATGAGCCGGAAATGGAAACTTCGTTGCATTATGCACAGCTATTACTGTTAGTTACTTGTTTAGAATGGCTGTGGCGTGACCAAAATGACTATTTTATTGGTGCAAACCTGACAATATACTTTAGTCGTCAGCAATTACGAAATCGAGATTTTCGTGGCCCAGACTTTTTTTTAGTGAAGGACACGGAAAAGCGCCCCCGCAATTCTTGGGTAGTTTGGGAAGAAGATGGTCGTTATCCTGATTTGATTATTGAATTACTCTCGGACAGCACAGCTAACATTGATCGGAATTTAAAGAAAAGTCTCTATGAAAACCGATTTCACACACCTGAGTATTTTTGGTTTTCACCCGAAAGTCTAGAATTTGCTGGTTTTGAGTTGATTGGCAATAAATATCAACAAATCGAGCCTGATGGGCGTGGCTGGTGTTGGAGTGAGGTACTTGGTCTGTATTTAGGTGTAGAAAATGCTAAACTCCGTTACTTTACTCCTGAAGGGGACTTAGTGCCAACACCAGAAGAGGCGGCGCTAAACCTGCAACAGCAAGCAATTGCAGCATATCAACAGGCAGTTGAGGCACAGCAACAGTTATCTGACACTGAATTAAGATTGCAACAAGAACAGGAGCGATCGCAACGTTTGGCAGAATATTTGCGTTCTCTGGGTGTTGACCCAGACACTATGTCTTGAGGTAGCAGCAATGTATCAAACTGAACCGCCCCGTCCGCCACAAGAAACCATGCCTACAATGTATGATTTACCCAGTGAATTAATTGGGGAATCAGGGTTGCCAGACGAATTTCATTGTATGCAAGCAGATTTACTAACTGAAACTTGTCAACCTGCTAACTATTCATCAGCAGAAATTTTACTGGCGAGTGACTTAAACCTTTACTATGACCCCCGCCATCCATTGTGGTACAAACGTCCTGATTGGTACATGGTTTTAGGAGTACCGACAGCCGAACAACAGCAAGAATTACGTTTAAGCTACGTTATCTGGCAAGAGGGTGTTGCACCATATTTAGTCGTTGAATTACTTTCCCCAGGTACAGAACAAGAAGATTTAGGACAAACACTGCGGGAAGCCAACAAACCCCCGACTAAATGGGAAGTTTATGAGCGAACTTTGCGGGTTCCCTATTATGTTGTCTATGACCGCTACGAAAACAATTTGCGGGTTTTTCAGCTTAATGGTGCTGGTTATAAGTCAATGGCTTTAACAGATAATCAATTTTGGTTGAAAGAATTAGATTTAGGCTTGGGTCTTTGGCAAGGTACTTATCAACAAACAACAGGTTTATGGTTACGCTGGTACAATAATGCTGGTTGGATACCAACACTGAAAGAACAAGCTGAACAAGAACGCCAACGGGCTGATAAACTAGCAGAATATTTAAGAGCGCAAGGAATTGACCCAGATCATTTGACTTAATTTAGCTTATTCAAGCTGAACTTTTATTCATCATTTGAATCCACTGAGAGATTAATTCATCCCAAGAATAAATATTTTTAGTTGAGATTTGGCAACGATCATAGTTCTGTGCTGCGATTAAAGCTTGATAAATACTCCCAGCATCTCCTGGTTGATAGTAAGAAATATGAGGTCTAGAAGATTGCAAATACGCAGGAGCCACAATTGGCAATTTACAGTAAGTATATTGCATAATTTTGAGACTATCAGTAAAACATTCAGCCCCAGGAGTATATGCTAGTGTATGAAGTGCGATATCTGCGTGTTTAATATAAGGTATTGTCGACTCAAAGGGTAACTCTTGATAAGCAATAATATTTTTTCTTTTCGGTAAATTATTAATTGGCCCAATTATATGAAATTGCCAATTGGGAAATAATTGACTGGCTTGTTCTAAAAATTCGTAATCAAAATGAGCATTACCGACAAAAACAACGTTCGGTGTTTCTGAGGCTGGGTAAGGATTAACATACTCTTGGTTAAATAAATCTTTGCGGATGCCATGTAACTCTAATTGCACATTCGGTAAATCCGCAAATAAATGGTAAATATGTTGACTGGGAACACTGACTAAATCAAATTTGGGGGCGACACGAGCTTCAGTTTCCAATACAACAGAGTGATTGCGTAGAAGGCGCAAGTCATCAGATACTCTATAGATAAACTGAGCTTGGGGATTGAGTAGTTTAAATCGCTCAAATAGAAGCAAAGCTGGCGTGCTTTCAAAAATAAACAAGTCAGTCTCTTGTAACAAAGGTTCTATGCTGTCTAGAGGAAGTTGACCGTATAAATTGAATAAACCATAACTAAAACGATTGAGTAATTGAGAGCGCAAATTGGCGGGATGCCAAGGTGTAAACCAGACATAACTCCAAAAATTTGTCCGCATTTGCTGAAGTTGGTTTGCTTCTTGGAATACAGGATAAGCAAGGCGGTAGTCTCTCCGAATTACAGACAACCAACTCAAAGCGGCAGTGACAAAAATCACTTCCCAACCCTGATGCC
This sequence comes from Nostoc sp. FACHB-190, assembly GCF_014696905.1. Classification (NCBI taxonomy): domain Bacteria; kingdom Bacillati; phylum Cyanobacteriota; class Cyanophyceae; order Nostocales; family Nostocaceae; genus Nostoc; species Nostoc sp. FACHB-190. The sequence goes on along the minus strand of NZ_JACJQW010000001.1, from coordinate 85,384 downwards.
AAAAAGCGTCAGCCAGCCAGTGAAAACCTGCTTTGCGTTTGGAATTCCAATAATGCCCAGTCACTAAAACTACACGCTTCATAGGTGATTGCATATCAGCATAAAATATTGTCCTCCAACTGCTAAACTATTACAGCAGTTTTACCGTAATTTTAAAAGACTTCTTTTGTAGCTATCCAGATTGTGAAATATTAGAAATATCCTGCATAACGGCAGTCTAATATTCAAATTTACGGGTGTAATTCTTATCCATAGACTCATGTTTGAAAAACCTTCTGTTTTATTAGATTTACAAGCAAAGATTGGAACACATACAGCGATCGTTGGTGTTGTAGGTTTGGGATATGTCGGACTCCCGTTTGCTGTGGAAAAAGCCAAAGTTGGTTATCAAGTGGTGGGAATTGAGCAAAATCCCCGTAGGGCTGAAAAAGTCAACATAGCTGACAACTACATCTCAGATATTAAAGATGAAGATTTGAAACAAGTGGTGAGTAGCGGCAATTTACAAGCAGTGTTGAATTTTGATCGGGTTGCGGAGATGGACGTAATTGTAATTTGCGTCCCCACCCCATTGACAAAAAATTTAACCCCAAACTTAAGTTACATAGAAAGTGTGACTCATTCAATCGCTAAACGCTTACGACCAGGACAGTTAGTCACCTTAGAATCTACCACCTATCCAGGCACTACGGATGAGGTGATGCGTCCAGTGTTAGAACAAATTAGTGGTTTAAAGCAGGGAGAAGATTTCTTTCTAGCCCATTCGCCAGAACGGGTAGACCCTGGTAATCAACGCTACACTACTAAAAATACGAATAAGGTAGTTGGCGCATCGGATACTAATTCTTTGGAAGTAGCGACTTTATTCTACAAGCAGACAATCGATCATGTAGTGCCGGTGAGTAGTGCCAAAGCAGCAGAATTAGTCAAGGTGTTTGAAAATACCTTCCGGGCCGTGAATATTGCTTTGGTGAATGAATTGGCGCTATTGTGCGATCGCATCGGTTTAAATGTTTGGGAAGTTTTAGACGCTGCCAATACCAAACCTTTTGGCATTATGCCTTTCTATCCTGGCCCTGGTGTCGGTGGTCATTGCATCCCCATCGATCCCCATTATCTAGAATGGAAAGCTAAAGAAGTGAATTTTAACACTCACTTTATCGCCTTGGCGGGAGAAATCAATCGCTCTATGCCGTTGTTTGTCCGAGAAAAAGCCCGCCGCGTCTTGAATGATTTGGGTTTAGCCCCAGCGAAATCCCAAGTCTTGGTCATTGGGACAGCTTACAAAAAAGACTTGGGTGACTGGCGAGAATCACCATCAATCATGGTAATTAATTATTTACTAGAAGATAAAATGACGGTGACTTACCATGATCCTTTTGTGCCGCAAATTGAAGTCCAAGGTCAAAGTTTTGCTAGTTTGCCCTTAACTGATGAGCATATCGCGGCGGCTGACTTGGTAATTATTGCCACCGACCACAGTCAAGTCGATTATGTCAATTTAGTCGCCAAAGCCAAAGCAGTTTTAGATACAAGAGGAATCACTCGACATTTAGATTGCCTGCACGATAAAGTAACTTTGCTGTAGGGATAGGTGAAGTGGTGACAAATTCAACACAAGCACAAGTAATTGTAGTTGGGGCGGGAAATTGGGGTAAAAACTTAGTACGGAATTTCCACGCTTTAGGGGCGTTGGCGGGAGTAGCCGAAGCCCATCCTGGTTTACGAGAAGCGATCGCCACAACATATCCAGATATTACTACATACACTGATTTCCAAACAGCCTTAGCAACGGATGTCCCGGCATTAGTTTTGGCAACACCAGCACCCAGCCATTATGAATTGGCAATGGCAGCTTTACAAGCAGGTAAAGATGTGTTTGTGGAAAAGCCGATGACGCTGCGGACAGAAGAAGCTAGAAAATTGGCAGAATACGCCGACAAACAAGGGCGGATTTTAATGGTAGGACATTTGTTACTCTACCAGCCAGCGATCGCTTGGATGCGGGATTATTTAGCCAGTGGCAAAGCTGGAAAAGTGCTGCACGTTGCCACTAGAAGGTTGAAACTGGGCAAAGTCCGCACAGAAGAAAATGTCTGGTGGTCATTTGCTCCCCATGATGTTTCTGTTGTACTAGACTTGTTGGGCAACCCAAAATTGCAAAGCGTCCAAGCCCAAGGTCATGCTATCTTGCAACCCAGTATTGAAGATTACGTGCAAGTTGACCTCCGCTTTGGCAGTGGTCAATCAGCCCAAATCAATTGTTCATGGTACTGGCCGTTAACAGAACGTAGTACTGTCGTGATTGCCGAAGCGCAAATGTTAGTTTACGATGAAGTCTCCCAAACGGTCACTATTCATCAGAAATATATTGACCAAGATTTAAAACACTACGACCAAGGTAGTGAAATTGTGGAAGTAGCAGCCTCAGAACCTTTAAAAATCGAGTGTCAACACTTCCTTGATTGTTTGCACACTCGTCAAACACCCCGTTCTGATGGTTGGAATGGCGTAGCAGTTGTAGAAATTTTAGAGGAGGCGCAAAAATCCCTACATGACTAATTATTTTGTACATGAATCCAGTTATGTGGATGAAGGCGCAGAAATTGGCGAAGGTACAAAAATTTGGCACTTTTGCCACATCTTCGGTAAAGCAAAAATTGGGCAAAACTGCATCTTCGGGCAGAATGTTTTAGTTTCTAATAACGTAGTTGTCGGTGATTATTGCAAAATTCAAAATAACGTCTCCCTTTACGAAGGCGTAATTTTGGAAGACTATGTTTTTTGCGGCCCTAGTATGGTATTTACCAACGTCAAAACACCCCGTTGTGAGTATCCACGCAACACCAGCAATGATTACCTGAAAACTTTGGTCAAGCGCGGTAGTAGTATTGGTGCAAATGCCACCATTGTTTGTGGCGTTACATTACATGAATGCGCTTTTGTGGCGGCTGGTGCAGTGGTGACAAAAGATGTGCCATCCTATGCGATGGTAGCGGGAGTACCAGCCAAAATAATTGGTTGGATGAGTGCCTACGGAGATGTGCTACAGTTTGATGCTGATGGCTATGCCGTAGATTCTACAGGTATGAAATATCAACAATTATCAGAAAAAGAAGTGCTAAGGGTTTCATGAGCCAAGATAAAATTCCTGTTCTCGACCTTAAACCGCAGTATGAATCGCTGAAAGCAGAAATTCAAGATGCCATCTCGCGGGTATTGGAATCTGGTCAATTTATTATGGGGCCAGATGTCAAATTATTTGAGCAAGAAGTAGCCCAATATTTGGGAGTGAAACACGCGATCGCGGTAAACTCTGGAACTGATGCTTTAGTGATTGGGTTAAAAGCGTTAGGAATTGGTCAAGGTGATGAAGTCATTACCACCCCCTTTAGCTTTTTCGCCACAGCTGAATCAATTAGTAATGTCGGGGCAACACCAATATTTGCTGATATTAGCGCAGATAGCTTTAATATTGATCCAAGTGCAATTGTTGAGAAAATTACACCCCGTACCAAAGCCATCATGCCAGTCCACCTCTATGGTAATCCCGCAGCGATGGCAGCAATTTTAGACATTGCCCAAGCACACAACCTCAAAATCATTGAAGACTGCGCCCAGTCTTTCGGCGCACGTTATTATGGCACTTGTGCAGAATGTCAAGATAGTTGTCAAGAAAGCACACGTACCCGCATTACAGGCAAACAAACCGGCACAATTGGCGATGTCGGCGCTTATTCCTTCTTCCCTTCCAAAAACTTAGGTGCTTACGGCGATGGTGGATTAATTGCCACCGATAATGACCAAGTAGCCGAAACAGCCCGGATGTTGCGCGTACATGGGGCAAAAAAGAAGTATCATAATGAAGTTTTAGGTTATAATTCCCGTCTAGATACCTTGCAAGCTGCAATTTTACGGGTGAAGTTGCCCCATATTGACCAATGGAACGAAGGTAGACGCAGAGTGGCAAAAACCTATAATGATTTACTGGCAGATGTTACAGGTGTCATCGCACCACACCTCGCCGATGGCCATGTGTTCCACCAATACACCATTCGGATTTTAAATGGCAAACGGGATATCGTACAACAACATTTAGCCGCCCAAGGCATCGGCAGTATGATTTATTACCCAGTACCGCAAGACCAACTACCAGTTTACAAAGGTCAATATCCGGCAAATCTTGTTAGTGATTTACTAGCAACTCAGGTTCTCAGTTTACCAATTTGGCCAGAACTTGATACCGCAAAAATTGAACACATTGTGAACAATATCAACAAAGCCTTAACCTCGTAAGCTTTCTAGTAAATTAAGTGCATAAATTAAAGCACCAATTAAAAATCACTCTCAACTGACTTTTCATACTTCATAATTCTATTAGAATCAATGCTTAACAAGCATCTCAAGCCTCGCTTTTTGTATAATTTCTTCAATTCTTTTCGCCTACTGTTTTCGGAGGTGATTTTTCCACCTTTTGTGACTTTGTGGCGGCATCGTTCCATGCTTTACCAAACCACCATTAATGAGATTAAAACTCGTCATGCAGGCTCCATGTTAGGTCTGTTATGGCTATTTATATATCCTTTACTATTTTTAGGAACCTATGCGATCGTTTATCTCTATATTTTTAAAGTCAGGTTTCCTACATTAGGTTCTAATGAATATGTAGCCCTGATTTTTTGTGGTTTAATCCCATTTTTGGGTTTTTCCGAGGCTTTAAGTTATGGTGTATCTTCGGTTGTTGCTAGTGCCAACTTGATTAAAAACACTCTATTTCCCATAGAACTTGTTCCTGTAAAAGCGGTGTTAGTTGGTCAAGCCACTCAAGTAGTAGGAATGGGCTTGTTACTAGTGGCGCTGACAATTATCGGTAAGCTTTCAATTTTTTCACCCCTATTTTTGTTTATCTGGATTTGTCAGCTTTTATTTTCTATGGGATTAATCTGGATACTATCTAGCCTCAACGTATATATCAGAGATATTCAAAACATAGTTGCTGTCTTAACTTTGATATTAATGATGTTAAGTCCCATAGCATATACAGAAGCAATGGTTCCAGCAGCCATGCGTCCATTATTAGCAATGAATCCGCTTTATTACATCATCATTTCCTATCAATCTGTATTAATGTTGCATCAACTACCAAGCACAAGAATTTTAATACCTTTGGTAAGTATGTCTTTATTTGCGTTTATTGGTGGCTTCTGGTTTTTCAGCCGTATGAAAAAAATATTTAGCGATTATGTTTAGAAAAAATTATATTGAGTGTACTCGTGAGATGTAATGTTTTTACTTATGTTTTTAAGATGTAATGTTTTTACTTATGTTTTTAAACCGACAACCCAAAAAACTAATTTTCAAAAATTTTAAATTATTCACTTTTATAGTTATTTTATTTATTCTATATTATTTCTCAACAATTAATCAACCATTACCTACTAATAATTTATCTAAAACTTGGTATAGTGAAAATAATATTAGTCGAGAAGAATTTATTGAAAAGAATATAAAACCAATCTTAGGGCAGCCACCTTCATTACAAAAAGAAATTTCTCCATTAATTAAAATTAATGACTTAAATTTTTTTTATATAAATCCTTTAAATGAAAAAGTTCCAGTTATTATCTTAAACTACCCCAAGCAAAAAAGAATCAGTAATAACTTGCCATCGCCAGGGCTTGTTGTAGCCATTCACGAAACTAATACTGTTGGCGGTGAGGAACCTTGTGGACAAGTAGGTAGAGAAGAAATGTTTTACGGCAAAATGATAGCGGATCGAGGGTATATTGTTGTATGTCCCACGTTAACATTTACGGGTATCCGTCAACCTACTAATCAATGGGATACGGCAGAGTTTTATAAAAAATATCCTAATTGGTCGGCTATAGGCAAAGATATTACTGAAATTTCATGGTTAATTGATTCGTTGTCATTATCTGGTTTTAATGTTAATCATGTTGCTTTAGTCGGTCATTCACAAGGTGCAATTTATTCTCTTTTTTCAGCAGCTTTAGATACGAGGATACATACTGTTATTGCTAATGCTGGTTTTGTAGATTTCAGGAAAGATCCAAATCCAGAAAGATGGAGCCGTCATAGTTGGTACAAAGCACTTCCATATATTCCTAAAAATTTTACTGAAGCTGAATTAGTGGCGGCTATAGCTCCCAGAAATGCTTTGATTTGCAATTATTTGCAAGATGAAATTTTAGTCGCTACTTCTCCTAATGATGAAATTCAAGATATGATGAGAAAATTTTCTTCAATTAACTGGGCTTTCTTCAATGGAAAACACGGATGGCCTACTGAAGTACAACAATTTGCTTTGTCATGGTTATCAAAGAAATTTCCTGTAAATAAAATTAGTAACAACTAGTAAAGTTTTAAATTATGTGTGGTGTTTCTGGAGCTTTAAATCTTGACTGGGAAAGTATTCCATCCTTAAATCGTCGATTACATGTGATGAATCAATTGCAGAGTCACCGAGGCCCCGATGGAGAAGGAATTTGGACGCATCAATCACAACATATTGGCTTTGCTCATCGTCGATTAAGCATTATAGATTTGAATGCTGGTAGCCAACCGATGACTGACCAAACAGGAAACTGGCTCACCTATAATGGCGAAATTTATAATTATATTGAATTACGGCAAGAATTAGACTCTAAAAATTTTATTACTAATTCAGATACAGAAGTAATTTTAAAAGCTTATCGTAAGTGGGGTACTGATTGTGTAAACCACTTCCGGGGTATGTTTGCTTTTGCTTTATGGGATGAGTCCAACCAAGTTTTATTTTGTGCTAGAGACCGATTTGGGATTAAACCTTTTTACTACACTGTTGTTGATCGAGTACTGTATTTCGCCTCTGAAGCTAAAGCTTTATTGCCTTTTGTTAAAAGTATAGAAACAGATTTAGACGGTTTTAAAGATTATTTAACCTTTCAGTTTTGTTTAGCAGGTAAAACTTTATTTAAAGGTATAAATGAACTTTTACCAGGTCATGTATTGCAAGTAGTCAACGGTGTTATCAAAGTTAAACGATATTGGGAAGTTTATCATAATTTAGATTTTGATCATACTGCTAAATACTTTGAAGAACAGATTGCGGCTCTTTTATCTGAGTCTGTTGAATTACATCTACGGAGTGATGTGCCAATTGGCGCTTACGTCAGTGGCGGATTAGATTCTAGTATTATTGCTTCTCTCGCTAACCAAAAAACTGGCGATAAATTTATTGGGTTTACAGGTAAATTTTCCCTTAGCGAAGACTACGACGAGAGCAAATATGCAAGAGAATTAGCACAATGGAGTGGATTTGAATTACATGAACTAGATATTACAGCAAACGATTTTATTGAAAATATACGCAAAGTTATTTATCATTTAGATTACCCAGTTGCTGGGCCTGGTTCTTTCCCTCAATACATGATTTCGCAACTAGCCAGTAAGCATCGCAAAGTAGTGCTAGGGGGACAAGGAGCCGATGAGATTTTTGGCGGATATGTGCGTTACTTAATTGCATACTTCGAGCAGTGCATCAAAGGAGCAATTGATGGAACAATGCACTCTAGTAACTTTATCGTGACTTATGAATCAATCATTCCCAACTTAACAGCATTGCGGAAATATAAGCCCATGCTGAAAGAATTTTGGCGTGAGGGTTTATTTGAAGAGTTAAATAGGCGATATTTCCGGTTGATTAATCGAGCGCCTTCTTTGGGGAATGAAATTAATTGGGAGGCTTTAGGTAATTATTCTCCCTTTGAAACATTTCAGGAGATTTTTTTAGCAGAGAATGTTGGACAAGAGTCTTACTTTGACAGCATGACACATTTTGATTTTAAGACATTATTGCCAGCACTTCTGCAAATCGAAGACAGGGTAAGCATGGCACATGGTTTAGAATCAAGAGTGCCTTTTTTAGATCATCCTTTAATTGAATTAGCTGCAACTATACCTGCAAATATTAAGTTCAAGGATGGCACAATGAAGCAAGTATTGAAAAATGCTATGCGTACTTCTTTACCTGCTTCTATTTGGAATCGACAAGATAAAATGGGTTTTCCAGTCCCATTAGTAGAATGGATGCAAGGAAATTTGAAGAACTTTGTCTGTGATATTTTTTCTGCAAACACATCCAAAAGGGATTTAATCAATAACCAGTTAGTCTTAGACAGCATTGGTAAGGAAAATAAGTTTGGTCGTAAGATATGGGGATTGTTATGTCTTGAATTATGGGAGCAAGAGTTTCACGACCAAGCTTTAAGATTCCGAAAGTTAGTCTAATGAAAAACTTTATTATAAAACTCTAATAACTTTTTACCTTCATTTTGCCAATTTAATTCTTTACCCGCTTCCTGACAAGATTCTTTCATCTTATCAAGTAGTTTTGGTTGAGAAAGTAAATTAGAGACAGCATTTCCAAAAGACTCTGGTGAACCCATATTAGTAGTGTCAATTACACCATATTCAGCTTTCATTTTCCGAAAGAATGGTAAATCTTCTGCAATAATTGGTACACCAGCGAGAACATATTCAAAAAACTTGTTAGGTGAGCAATAAAGATGGTTATCGTCAATTGGTCGGTACGGAATTACGCCAATATCTGCACCAGCAGAATAATTTAACATCTCATCGCTGGGGACTTGACCTAAAAAGAAAACTTTGTCTGCTACCCCTTCTTTTTGTGCAATTTCTCTTAAGTTAGGTTCATAAGCTCCATAACCGATGATGGCTAAACAAGCATCTTGCGGAAACCACTTAACGCCTTTAATTAAGGTATCAAGATTTCTTTCTGATGAGAGCCAGCCTTGGTATATTACAATTTTATATTGTTGTGGGATGTGTCCTTTTTCTTGTAATTTTTGTTTTGCTGTTTCTGGCTGAAAATTATTAGGAATTTCTGTACAGTTCATAATAACCTGTGGTTTAGCTATCTTATAGCGTTCAGCCATTAATGATGCGATAAAATCATTAACAGTAATTACAATATTGGGAAATTTAATATATTTTTTTTCTAATTTAAAATATAATCTTTGTAATTTTATTGGTAAAACTTCTTGAGCATAATATAACTCATGGGCATCATAAACTAAGGGAACATTACGTAACTTAGCTGCATACCAACCTGCTTTTAAACAAGGTAAATCATGTACATGATATACATCTGCTGAAAATTCTACAGCTTTGGATATAATAAATTGGTCAAAGGGTGAGATTTCAAAAAACTTCTTAGCTAACAACATATATGCTTTATTAACAAAGCGAATTAGGTGTTCATTAGCAGGGAGTTTTGCTCGAATTAGTTTTAATCTTTCATCATCCCAGTCATAACAATAACGATGAATTTCGATACCGTCCTGTTCAAAATGCTCTTCTTGTGCAGTTTCAAAACCAGCTAAGATAGTAACTTTATGGCCGGCTTGAGTTAAAGTTTTCGCTTCTAAGATAATACGCCTGTCTATCATATAGCAATCAGGCGTAAGCATGACAATATTCATAAGTTAAACACAAATATCTACTTTTCAAAACGTACAAACATACGCTGCATTTCTATATGCCTATGTATATTAGCTATCTTAAACCTACATTGTTTTGCTAATCCTTGAATTTCTGATTCCGTATACTCGAAAGCGCATTTTCCTGTATTGATAAATTTTTCCCATGATATAGTGTATAACTTAAATACAATTTAACTATATTTTGATACTTTTATGATAAAACTTAAAGTATATTAAATATTTTGATATAATTTGATTAGATTGTCAGCTAAACGCTCAAAACTATAATTGTCTACAACAAACTGCCGAATTATTTGTGCAGGATATTTTTCAATATTACTCCAAACTTTTTCAATAGCTAATGCTAGAGCTAGAGGATTATCGTTCTCACATAGTTCACCAAGATATGGTTCAGTAATAATGCTTTCTGGCCCTCCACAACGAGTACTTACTACAGGTTTACCACTAGCAAGAGCTTCTATCACCACAACGCCAAATGTCTCTGAGCGACTGGGTAGAACCAAAATATCACAATCTTCACGCATAAGTTTAGCTACTTCATAACGAGACTGCCTTCCCAAAAGAGAAATGTAGTCGTTTAAACCATTTTGTGCAATCCAATCAGCTATACTTTCTTCTAGAGAGCCTCCTCCTACCACAGTTAATTTTACATCTATTTGTTTTAGAGTTTCGCGTAACAACTGGAACGACTTTAAAAGGCAAAATATATTTTTATATTCTTCTAAAGCTGTTACACACAAAAGACGTAAAACTTTTTTATTACTTATATTTCGAGATTGAAGTTCAGTTATATGGAATAAATTTATATCAACTCCATTGGAAATGGTATTTATTTTATATCCACTACTATCTGACAAAAAATTTATAATTTCTTGAGTTAAACTTTGGCTAACGCCAATAACCATATTTGCATTGTGCAAAGAATTTTTAGTAATTTGTTTGATTATTTGCTTACTTGTTAGATAACTGAATGGATTGGTATGCTCAGTAATCACTAATGGTTTCTTATATTGTCTAGCCAAGTGTAATCCTGCAAAGCCATCAAGGTAGCTAGTATGTGCATGAACTAAGTCAAAATTAAATACTTTATGTATGCGTTTAGCTAAAAGTGCTATTGCCAATTTATAAGTGAAGCCATGAAACCTAAAAGGAAACAATGGTTTACCAACTAGATAAGGAACAAATAAAGTCGGTGTTCCTTCATGCAAAAACCAATTGGTGGATCTTAAGGCTTTTCCATATTGTAAAAGTAGCTTTGCAAATTTTACAGGATTTTTCGTATTACACCAAAATGGTTGACCAGAAACAACTCTAACATCTAAACCTTCTAGCTCTCTTAAAGCTTTGACTTGTTCAGCTACAAAACACCCTGAGTTTGGCTGATGTGAATTAGGAAACATATGCGAAAGCACCAGAACTCGGCTAATACGACGTTCCCTATTTTTAAAGAAAAATGTTTCAAACTTAGATGCTCTAGCATAAGCCTGTTCAGCTTGTGAGCGTTCTGACTCCTTTTGTACCAGTTGGTTAGATAACTGAGTAATTCTTTTAGCTAAATTTACCATCAGCACTTCTAACGACACCTTGGGATAATTTAAGTTATAAAAGCAATCTAAATTATCTAAATATAACCACTTTGGTTTAGGATAGTAGCCAGAAGAATTAACGAATAATGCCCAAGAACGATAATAACCCAGACAATTATATGAAATAATATTATGACCTTGCTTTAATAATAAAAATTCAGCTTTGTAATTAATTCGGTTAGCTATGTATTCTACATTTTCTAAACTAGCTTCTCCTATAACTTCAATACTAACAGCAGATCCATAGGTGTTAATTTCCCAAGCTTGCTCTACCAAAAACTCAAATTCTCCATGTCCACAATAGTTACAGTTAGTGATAGGAATGGATTTATCATTCAAGTCGTCATGTGCCACTACATTAATTTTAATTTCATCTATTTTTTGGGTGGCTATTTTAATAACAATTTTGTCTCCACTATCTGGAATAACAGGAAAATAAATTATAACATTATTAAATAATTGCTTGTGGATTGCATCACTAGAATTTTTAGAAGTTTCTGGCTGGTTTTTATCAAAGAATAAAGACCAAAAACACCCTTCAACAAAGCCTTGTTTAACCTGCTGTAAAGGATTATTGAAATCTACTAAAAGTGGAGATAAGATTTTTTCCTCAAAGTGAGTGCTTTTTGCTATCTTGATTTCTTGTGTATTTTGGTGTCGATAAAATGCTATGACTTCTGAACGATTGATATGTTCATTAATAAATTGTCCTTGATTATAAAAACATCTACTGCGAAGATTACCAATTATTTTTTGCGTTTGAGAATTATGATTGTTTACTAATTTTGAACTTCCACAAATAGGGCATAGGGAATTATCATAAACTATATACCCTTGAAACTGTTGTATTAATGCTGGTTCTATAGGGTCTAATGGCGGTCTTGTAATATCACCAGAAAATCTAATCTCATTAACTTTCCATTCTTTGTGACATAAATCAATAAGTTCTTTTTCCCGGAAAGACCGTTGATGATGGTTTATGTGATATACTTTTCCACAATCAGCACACTTCGTAAATGATTTTTCTAGCTGCTCTGTATGAGGAACAGCAATTAATACATACCTTGATGCGACTCTAAATAATTCTGCTATTCCTTGTAAATAAATTTCATCAGGTAGATGCTCTATTACATCGTTAGCCATCACTAAGTCAAAGGAGTTATCTGCAAACGGAAGGTTGATAATAGAGCCAACGTATTTCTCTCGATTAACAGTTTTTAGTGCTTCTTCACTAGGATCTACACCAACAACATGAATAGCTTCAGGTAGAAAATTAGTAATTAGTCCGTTACCACAACCAACATCTAATATACTTTGGGTATCTTGGGGTATCATGCTGATAATGTCAGCTAGTAATTGAACTTGATATTCTTCAGGGTTCTCGTTCCAAAGATTTGATTGATTGTAGTAATTTAGCTCGAACATTTAATTAATATCCTGGATTTGTAGATAGCTTTTAATGTAAAAATAATTTGGGAATTATCGGTTGCCTACAAATACCGTAATCCACAATATCTGTTTCATCGGTATTGACAATTTGAAAATGAATACAGCGATCAAGAACATGGTATGATTCTGGTTCTAAGCCTTTTTGAGGTCGCCATTTAAAAAGCGCCACACTAGCTACATAAGAACCTCTACCAAGTAGTAATGACTCGCTTTGAAAAACAACTTTTCCTCTACCATCTATAATTTCTCTACCCATTTCTTGTGAAGAAACTAACCATTGAGAGGCAGTTAATCCAGACGGTAAATAAATACAGAATACAAAAGTTGGATTATAAACTGGAACCTTAGCTATATATTCTATAACTACCTGGAAAGGCGCTAAAGAACAAAGAGTTTTTGTTTCTTTGCCATTTGCATCTATAAAATTCACTTGAGTAATTAATACTTCATTTTTAGAACCATATTCATCTATTTCGAGTTGAGAGGCTGCTTTTGCTTCTTTACTATTGTCTAATTCTATTTCTGTATCAATAAAATGATTTATTATAGATATAATAAATTTATTATCATAAGCGCCTTGTTTAAGGATTCCTAATCTATGGTATTGATGTTTTTCTGGTATAAATATTTCTACAGCTACGCATTCTTGTTCACACTCAGCACAAATTTCTAATTTTAATTCTTCAGCCTTATTCAAATATGATTTAGGGATGGAAAATTCAAAGGGTGCATGAGCATATCTACCTTTAAAGTTTGCATATTGTCGATAGTAACCAAGTTCATCTTTCATAGATTTGCCCCAATCCATGAAACCTTTCTCGTTCATTAAATAGTGTTCTTGGTCAGGATGATTATCAAGAGGTGCGCCTACTTGAATATGCCCAATATTCTCATATCCATACCAAATGGATAATGTCCGAATTTTATGTACACCTACAGGGTGGCTTCCATCTATGCCAACCAACCGAAAGAGAAATTTCTCGTAAATATCTTGTTTCCGTTCTAACAGAACAGCTTGTTTCTTAGATACCTTTAAGTCTCTAGCACGTAATCTAATTTCCTCATCATGTCTAACTAGAGCTGTGTATTGCTTAATAATATTTAGTGGTTGACCTTCGGCTCGGATAGTACCTTTGTCTATCCAAATTGCTCGATTACATAAAGCTTGTACAGAACCCAAATCATGACTCACAAATAAAACCGTTGCGCCAGACTCCTCCGTTAACTTTTTCATTCTTTCTACACATTTACCTGCAAAGTAAGCGTCACCTGCTCCTAAAACTTCATCAATAATGAGTATCTCAGGTTCAATGACTGTTGCTACTGTAAACGCTAACCGAGCATACATCCCTGCTGAATAAGTTTTGATTGGTTGGTCTATAAAATCTTCTAATTCAGAAAAATCAATAATTTCTTCCTCTAATTCTCGGATCTTGGCTTGAGATAGTCCTTGATATGCAAGAGAAGCTTGGATATTTTGACGACCTGTAAACTCTGGATGAAACCCTGTACCTAGTTCCATCAACGCCTGTACTCTTCCCTTAACTTCCGCTTTGCCCTCTGTTGGCGCAACATTACCTGTAATAATCTTAAGCAGCGTACTTTTGCCAGCACCATTGCGTCCAATTAAGCCGAGTCGCTCTCCTTTTTTAATTTCTAGATTCAATCCGCGTAAAGCCCAAAATTCTTGATAATAGTGTTTGCGCCAAAACAAAAATTTATTGACCCCAAAGGCATCGAGAACCTTGTCTGCTGGATGCCTATAGAGTCTATACATTTTGCCTAAATCACGGATAGCGATCGCTACATCTGTCATTTTGTACTTTATTCGTGCTTTATTGGTGGAGATTGAATTATAAAATTAAAGTTCCAATATGTGTGGCATTGGGGGAATCGTCAGTTTTCATACCTCAGAGATCAACCTACAGATTTTAACAGGCATGAGTGCTTCACTCAAGCTCCGTGGCCCTGATGACCTGGGTTTTTTAGGATGGTCAGGCAAAACACCCGTCCAGATATCCCGAAATCCCGAAGTTTTAAGGGGTAGCCGTATTTGCCTGTTTCATCGTCGCCTGTCCATTCTTGATTTAACATCAGCTGGCTGGCAACCAATGGCAACACCTAATGGACGGTATTATATTGTTTTTAACGGCGAAATCTACAACTATTTAGAATTACAAACCCAACTCCAAGCATTGGGGTATAAATTTCAGTCCCATTCCGATACAGAAGTGCTATTGGCAGCTTATGCCCAATGGGGGGTCAAAGCATTAACCCAATTAGTCGGGATGTTTGCCTTTGCCATCTTAGATACTTGGGAAAATACTCTATTTTTGGCTCGTGATTTTTTCGGCATTAAACCTCTATACTACACATATTGGCAGGATGGGATAGCTTTTGCTTCTGAAATTAAAGCACTGCTCCAAATTCCTGGGGTCAATCGTGATGTCAATCATCAAAGACTTTACGATTACTTATACTCTGGGTTAACAGACTATGGTGGTGAAACTCTTTTTGCCAACATCAAACAATTGCCCTCGTCCCATTTTCTCAAAATTTCTCTAGACAAACCTCAACATCCCGAAATATCTTGCTACTGGCAGCTAGATATCAACCAAAACTTAGACATTACCTTGACAGAGGCCAAAGCACACCTACGCCATCTGTTTTTAGAAAATATCCAACTACATCTGCGTAGTGACGTACCAATAGGTGCAGCATTGTCAGGAGGTATAGACTCCTCTGCCATCGTCATGGCAATGCGACATTTGCAAGGAGAAAAACTACAATTGCACACGTTTAGCTATATTGCTTCCGATCCAAATTTAAGTGAAGAACAATGGATTGATACAGTTACAGGTGCAGGAGCAACGGTAGTACATAAAGTACAGCCATCTCCAGAAGAATTAGTCACAGACCTAAATAAATTGATTGAACTGCAAGATGAACCATTTGGTAGTACTAGCATCTATGCTCAATATCGTCTGTTCCAAATGGCAAAAGCTGCTAATATCAAAGTGATGCTGGATGGGCAAGGAGCCGATGAACTCTTGGGTGGTTATCGTCCCTATTTAGCTGCAAGACTGGCTTCTTTACTACGTCAAGGACAATGGGGAAGTGCCAACCAATTTTTACAAAAAGCAACGAAGCTATCAAATACTAATCATCAGAAATTAATATTACGAGCATTAGGATTACTTTTACCATCCAGCCTACAAGCTTCGATCAGACAGTTAATCAAAAAAGATGTCATACCCAATTGGTTAAGTAGGGACTGGTTTATTAAACATGAGCTAATTCCTAAAACCTATCAAAGCAAACAGTGTCCAGAAATATTACGAGCAGAACTGCATCAAGCTCTGATAAAAAGTAGTTTGCCGATGTTATTGCGCTATGAAGACCGCAATTCTATGGCTCACTCCATTGAAAGTCGGGTTCCTTTTCTCACACCTGCCTTAGTTAACTTTGTGTTTGCTTTACCAGAAGAGTTTATTATTGCTAATGATGGTACTTCTAAAGCTATATTTCGCCAAGCAATGCGAGGTATAGTTCCTGATACTATACTAGACCGCAAAGACAAAATTGGCTTTGCAACCCCCGAAAAACACTGGCTCAAAATTTTACGTCCTTGGGTCGATGATGTGCTGAACAGTGAAATGGCAACTCAAATTCCGGCATTGAATGTGCAACAGATGAAAGAAGAATTTCAGAAAGTTTTAGAAGGAAATTCTAACTTTGATTTTCGGATTTGGCGATGGGTGAATTTAATTCGTTGGGCAGAAAGCTTCAGCGTGAATTTTGAGGATTAACAATGCGTATAGTACATCTGTCTACAATTCACCAGGCGCTGGATGTCCGCATTTTCTATAAAGAATGTCAAACTTTAGCCAAAGCAGGATACGAAGTACATTTATTAGTACCTAATCCACCCGCCGAGCAGTTAGAAGGAGTATGTTTCCATGCTATTGATAAAGTTACTAATCATCCACGCTTAATCCGAATTTGGCGACGATTGAGTAGTGCTTACAAAATAGCGAAATCTTTACAGGCTGATGTTTATCACTTTCATGACCCAGAATTAATTCCTGTAGGTATTTTTTTACAACGTTTAGGTGCTAAAGTTATCTATGATGTTCATGAAGATAGCCCTTGGGAAGCAATTTCTCTGAGTAAAAATAATCTTGTTCTTGGTTGGTTAAGGTTTAGTATTTGGACAATACTAGAAGGAATAGCGAAAGCCCATTTGGATGCTTTTATTTGTGTCACACCTCACATAGCACAGAAATTTCCATCAGCTAAGATGACTGTAGTTGCTAACTTTCCCCTAATAGCAGAACTACAAGCCGAAGGTCAGATTAATATTGCTAATACTGAAGAGAACATTGTTATTTATGCGGGTGGAATTGCCGAAATTCGTGGTATTCGGCAAATGGTTGAAGCGATGGAATTTTTACCCAAAAGTTTGACAGCGAAACTTTTATTATTAGGGGAGTTTTCATCACTGGATATGCAAAATGAGGTGGAAAAAATACCTGGATGGCAGCAAGTAGAATTTTTAGGTTGGCAATCACGTCAGTCTGTAGTGCAGTATTTAGCAAAAAGTAAGGTAGGTCTGGTACTTTTCCATCCCAAACGAGACCATCTTGAAGCTTTGCCAAACAAGTTATTTGAATATATGGCTGCTGGCTTGCCAGTTGTGGCATCAAATTTTGCTTTGTGGCGAGAGATTATTGAAGATATTGGTTGCGGTTTAGTTGTTAATCCTCTTGACTGTCAAGAAATTGCTCAAAGTATTCAATATCTGCTTGAAAATCCAGAAATTGCTGTGGCTATGGGCAAGCGAGGCAGAGAAGCTGTTATTAATAGATATAACTGGGACATAGAGTCAAAAAAATTACTAAAATTGTATACAAAAATAGAAATATTATGAAAATTATTACAATTGTTGGCGCTCGTCCTCAATTTATTAAAGCAGCAGCAGTTTCCAGAAAACTACAATCTCATCCGTCTATTCAAGAAGTACTGGTTCACACAGGTCAGCATTATGACGAGAATATGTCGGATGTGTTTTTTCAAGAACTCGAAATTCCCAAACCTAATTATCATCTAGGTATTGGTTCATCAAATCATGGCGCACAAACTGGCAGGATGCTGGAAGCAATTGAACAGGTATTGCAGCAAGAATCGCCAGATTGGGTGTTAGTTTATGGTGATACAAACTCTACTTTGGCAGGTGCGATCGCCTCTGTCAAATTACACATACCCGTAGCTCATGTCGAAGCAGGTTTGCGTTCTTTTAATCGCCGAATGCCAGAGGAAATTAATCGGGTACTCACTGACCACGCCGCAGATTTATTATTTGCACCTACTACAGCTGCTGTCGAAAACCTCCAACATGAGGGAATAGCTCAAGAAAAAATTCACTTAGTTGGTGATGTGATGTATGATGCTGCTCTTGACTACGCAGTTAAGGCAGAAGAAAAAAGCTTGATTTTACAGAAGTTGGGATTGACTGCTCAAAACTATATTTTGGCAACCATTCACCGCGCTGAAAATACAGATGATTCTTCCAGGCTGCAAGCACTATTTACAGGACTAGCAAAAGTTAGCCAAAATATTCCCGTTATCTTACCGCTTCATCCCCGCACCCGTGCTGCTTTATTACGTGAAGGTTTATCAGAAAACATCAGCAAATCCCTGCGAATCATTGAACCAGTGGGATATTTGGATATGGTGATGTTAGAGAAAAATGCCAAACTCATCACCACTGACTCTGGTGGAGTTCAAAAAGAAGCGTTTTTCTATCGCGTTCCTTGTGTCACCTTACGAGCAGAAACAGAATGGGTGGAGTTAGTGCAGTTAGGCTGGAATCGCTTGTTACCACCTTTAGATGCAACAGATGTTGCTAGTGGGATATTAGAGGCTTTAGAGAGTAACTCTGGTAACGAAGTTCCCGAAACACTGTATGGCGGAGGACTGGCAACATCACAAATTGTTGAGTTACTTTCTCAAAACATAGGCATAGGGGTATAAAATCCCAAACTATATTACGAAGCGTAAATATTCTGGCAACGCTTACCAATGACAAATGACAGCCTTGACACGCTACTAGTTATCTTTAATTGCACCGATATACTTAATTATTAACCAACGTGCAGAACCGTTTACTGATTAACCTGTCATTTCTGCTCACCCGTCCTACTGGTACTACAACATACGCACTTAACCTACTACCGCATCTACAAAAATTGCAACCGACACTGTTAGTTGCAGAAAAGATTACTGGCTATGACTGCTACCCAGTTCCCTCTGGACAAACCGCAGAACAAGGTGCAAAAGGCCATTTGCGCCGCCTATTGTGGACACAATTTCAACTGCCAAAAATTTATCAAAAGCTGAAATCTCAAGTTTTGTTTTGTCCTTTGCCGGAAGCGCCTTTATCTGCTGAATGTACTTCGGTTGTCATGTTTCATGATTTAATACCGTTGCGCTTTCCTAAACGCTTTTCACCTATAACTTTCTATCAGCGTTATTATGTTCCGCAAGTCCTGAAGCAGACGCGGCATATTGTATGTAATTCTCAAGCTACGGCTGATGATATTGTTAGTTTTTACCAAGTTCCAGCTAATAAAATTACTCCTATTCCCCTAGCGCACGATCGCACCCACTTTCGTCATCTCAATCTACCAACTCGCAACTACTTTCTCTATATTGGTAGACAAGACCCTTATAAAAATTTACAACGCCTAATTAGTGCTTTTGCCGCACTCCCAAATCATCAAGATTATGAACTATGGTTAGCAGGGCCAAACGATGCACGTTACACCCCAATTTTGCAGTTACAAGTTGAGGAATTAGGCATCACTCATCAAGTCAAGTTTCTCAATTATGTAGATTATCAAGAATTACCAATCATTATCAATGGTGCGATCGCTCTTGTTTTTCCTAGTCTGTGGGAAGGCTTTGGTTTCCCGGTTCTCGAAGCAATGGCTTGCGGTACACCAGTCATCACCTCGAACCTTTCTTCTTTACCTGAAGTGGCTGGAGATGCAGCAATTTTAGTTAATCCCTACAAAATTACAGAAATTACTGAGGCGATGCAATCGATTGCGACAAATTCAGAATTGCGATCGCATCTTTCAACTCAAGGTATAGCTAGAGCAAATTTATTTAGTTGGGAAAAAACGGGTAATGCAACGGCTGAAGTTTTAGCACGTTATTTGTGAAAATTAGGGAGTGGGGGGTGGGGAGTAATAATACTTTGAGCTTATTCTTGAACAACTTCCACCAGTTCCTCAATCATCACATCAAAAGTCCTGGCTAACTTTTGAATGGCGGTAAAATCTACAGTTGCTAATCCTGGCGATCGCGCGTAAGTCCTGAGAGTGCTGTACACTACACCAGAACGGTCTGAGACTTCTTTCAGTGTCCAGCCTTTCTCCGCAGCAAACTCTCGAATCTTGAGGCGAATCATTCCCATAGGTTACTTGACAACTGACTGATATAAATCTTTTAATAATTATACTCTATAAAAAGACCGCCTTCCGGCCTGGAAAACTGAAAGGCGATCGCATTGTTTACAAAAAGCATACCGTAAACACCGATAGGGTTCATTCTACCGAAGTTACAGATATTTTCATGGTATCATCACTTAAGTCCAGGACACTTGTCATCCGTGCATCAAAAATTGTTCATAAATCTTTATGTATTAATTCACTAGCAAGATTTGTGACTGAAGAAGCAATTTGTCTGATGTTTCGCATTGGCTTTGGTGATATACATACAATCGAATGCTGGCGGTATGTAGTTTACATCCATGCAAAGGGTGTGAGTAGGTTTGTGAGTTATGCTGATTTTCCGCCGATTTTGGGCGTACAACCACCGACACCTGCTGAGTTTGTTAAATGGCGTAGGCGGTGGCGTAAACAACATGACTATGCTTACAGAAAGCAAGCGCCTGAATGGTGGACAGAATTTTTTATCAATGAGTTTTGGCAAGCTATTTCTGAACATAACTTGCAAAGTTGGGGCGAGTTAATTGCTTTAATTAAATTTGCCTTTACAGAAGAAACTTTGCAGGAACTCAGAAAGAGTTATCGCTTAGAAAAATCATTATTAAGCTAATACTGTCATTAGTCATTGGTCATTAGTCCTTTGTAAATACAAATAACTAATGACTAAATGACTCTTTGAGATTCGTTGGATTTGATCTGTTTAACAGCTATTCAGCAGTTTTATTGGCTGCACGATGAGCGCGTGCTTCGGCTGAAGCCATAACTTCATCAAGATTTTCGAGAATTTCGCCAGGGAAATTTTCTAAAATTCTTGTAGAAATTGCAACTCTACCTTTGCCTTCATCCAAGTCAATAATCACAGCTTTAATTGTTTGACCGACTTGAAAAACTTTTTCGAGAGATTCAATAAATTTTTGGCTGACTTGCTTAATATGTAGCAAGGCACTCGTCCCATTTAAATCAACAAACACTCCGAATGGTTTAATGCCAGTTATCTTACCTTCAACTAGCTGACCAATTTCTAACAAACTGAAATTACTCGAACGAGTGGCTAAACGTTGAGAAAGAATAAGTTTTTTATTGTTGCGGTCTACTTCCAAAAAGCCAGCAGTTAAAGTTTTACCTTTAAGTGCTTCTAAGTTATCACGTTCGGTTAAATGCGATCGCGGAATAAACCCGCGTAAAGATTGAAAATCAACGGTGACACCACCTTTATTTACACCTGTTACCCGAACTTCTACCGTCTGGGAATTTTCTTGCATTTGTACGACTTTTTCCCAGATATGTTGAATTTCTAACTGTCGGCGAGAAAGAGTTACTTGACCTTCGGCATCTTGTTCTCGGATAATCAAAAACTCTAATTCTTCATGTAAAGGCAGTACCTCCGATAAATCGGTAACAGCTCTCAAAGAAGCCTCATCGCGGGGAATATAAGCCGACGACTTGCCACCAATATCAACATAAGCACCATCGGGGTCAAGCTGGAACACTTTACCGTGAACCACCTGGCCTTTTTGAAACTGGTAGTCGTGTTTTTCTAGTGCTTGAGCAAAATCGTCCATTGTAAACGACGAATTGGCTTTTTGAGAAAGTTTCGATTCGGAATTCATGACTAATGAAAATTAATTGTTATTTAGCTATGACCACTGAATTTTGAGGTGGGTCATTTGTCCTTGGTGATTACCAATGAACAATGACCAAGGACAAATGACGTTCAGTTCAATTGACTAAACAATTGTTGTACCTCAATCCAAGCATCAGCAGCAGCTGTTGGATTATAACTGGCACGACGATCGCAAAAAAATCCGTGGTCAGCTCCATCGTAGCGGAAGACACGATGAGGAATTTTGTATTTTTCTAACTCTGCTTCAATTTCTTCGGTTTGTTCTCTGGGAATGCTGGGATCTTCCATCCCAAAAAAGGCGTAGAGTGTGCCGGGAATTTCTGGAGTCCGCGTTAAAGTAGCCGCGCCACCTCCCGGTGTGCTGTTAGTAATCCTCGCACCGTAAAAAGATGCCGTAGCTTTGATATCCGGGAGAGTCGCCGCTAGGTAAGCTACATGACCGCCAAAACAAAAACCAATAGAACCAATGGCGTTTTGTTTGACTTGCGGCAGAGTTTTCAGATAATCAATGGCTGATTGAATATCGCTGAGTAATTGTGATGCTGTGGCTTGCTCCCAAGCGTATTTTCTGCCAACTTCAATATCTTGTGGAGTGTAACCCGTTTCAAAACCGGGAGCGAACCGATCAAACAGTGCCGGTGCGATCGCAGCATACCCTAACTTGGCAATTCGCTCGGTCACATCTCGAATATGACTATTAACACCAAAAATTTCTTGTAAAACTACAATTCCAGGGTAAGTACCGGGTTCTTGAGGTTGCGCCAAGTAAGCCGAAATTTGCAGATTATTTGGTGAAAGCTTCACCCAGGAAGTGCTGATTGCTAGTTCTGACATAGTTATTTCTCCGAATGCTCTACAGTTATTGGATTTAACTATGCCAGTATGTTTAAGCTATTCCTAGCAATTAATCAACTGCTCGGTAAATATCAACCAATAATCCCAAATCCTCAAGGTTTATTGTGGAGTCAGCAACTTGAGCTATACTTGGGAGTCCATCAAGAAACATTAAGGTTTTATACTCCTGAAGAGCAACTAGTTCCGACACCCGAAGAAGTTGCACAACAGGAGTTAGAACGTGCAGAACAACAAGCTCATTTCGCCGAACAAGCCAGAGAACTTGCTGAACAATCAAAACAACGTAGCGATCGCCTAGCCGCAAAACTGCGAGAATTAAATATCGATCCAGACGCTATTTAGCAGCTACTAATCTTCCGGTAGCACCCATTTTGGCGGTTCTGTCATCTTTTTACGCAGACGCTCTTCCGCCATAGCCAGCATTTCGTCTAAAGAAGTCTCTTTGATGAATTGTGAGGCTGCTTCTCTAAACTCGATATTGGGGCATTTATCCCCTAAAATACAACCATTGACGCAGGCTTGGGCGCAGTTAATTTTAGGTTCCACAGTCGATTCCTCTCGAAATTAGGGCGTTTTCCTACCCACAAGATAAATTTTACCTGTTGACTTTAAAAGTATTGAGTGCTGAGTTACCAAAATTGAGAATAGGAGCTAGAGGTTAGAGGCTAGTACAACAAGGCAAAAGTCAAAAGTCAAAAGGAAAAAGAAAGAATAGTGATACCACAAGCCTTTTAGCAATTTCTTATGGTCTTTTTATTTACGCCGCACTGTACTAGGGGCTAGAGGTTAGGGCTGACAGGTTTAGGTAGAAAAATAAAAGGTAAAAGGGTGAACTTTGATTTTGGTCATCCTTTTACCTTTTTTATATACCTGATGCTTATTTTATGTTAGCCCTTGCGTCCCTCACTGCGGCAATAAAAAATAATCCTGTTAGTGGAATACTTAATCCTAAGATAATTGCAGTGGTTTCAAAGCCTAAATCTGGCTGTCCATAACTGAGTTCAAACACCGAACCAACGGCGGCGATCGCTGTTATGCAAGACGCACCGAGAAATAAACCGCTTTTTGGAGTTAAATACACTACTAGTCCCCTATGCTACTGGTTTCACGGCTTGATACGAGAAGCCATTTTTAGATAACTCCTGTGCCAAAGTCAAGGAATTTTCTACACGGTCGACAAATACCACACCGTTGAGGTGATCCATCTCGTGTTGAATGCAGCGTCCTAGTAAGTCCCCAGCTTTTAATGTCTTGGGACGGCCATATTCATCTTTGTAAGCAATTTCCACCACTTCAGGACGCTTTACGTCCATATAAATATTCGGAATACTCAAACAGCCTTCTTGAGCAACGCAGATGTCTTTGCTGACTTGTTTAATTACGGGATTAATTAATACCAGTGGCGGATTTGCGGGGTTATCTGGTTCGCAGTCAATTACGATCAGTTGTTTATTAATGCCTACCTGGGGTGCAGCCAAACCAATGCCATCACTGCTGTACATAGTTTGCAACATTTCGCGTACCAGTTGGCGCAGTTCGTCATCAATTTTGGTAATACGTTTAGCTGGTTGACGCAACGCGCGATCGCCCAGATAGTGCAGCTTCAGTGGCGGATTTTTTAACTTTTTTTTCTCAACAGCAATTTCAGAGGGCATGATTATTTCAATGGCTCAATTGTGCAAATTCCAACTAACTTAATTCTATCAATCTGAGTTAGACCTCATGGTGATGCAGCAGAATTCAGAATTATCTGGAGTTGATGGGCGATCACATTTTAGCGAGATAGCTGTGCAAGTCTTTCTGCAAGCCATACCTTAATAATTGATTGACGAGTAACACCCAATCGTTTCGCTTCATAATCTAATGCTTCAATCATCCAGGTTGGAAAATCAACGTTGACTCTTTTCTGTTCATGACCAGGACGCTTGGCTTGGGAAAGGTCTAAAAATTCGGTGATGTCTTCATCCTGATCAAATTTGGCATCAAATTCTGTTGCTTTCATAAATTGCTACCTCTTCTTGTCGTGATCGTCGGACTGAAATAATCCGTACTCTGTTCTCTCGATAGGTAATGATGGCTGACCAGCACTTTTGAGCGATTTTACCGATGACCAGAAATCTTGGTTCGTCTTCTATCCGCGCCGGAATTTCAACTCGATCAGGATCAGCCCAGAGTTCTTGTGCCTCTAGAAAGTTAATTCCGTGCTTTGCTAGGTTTGATTGGCTTTTAGAGTCGTCAAATTCAAATTCCACACCACTCAAAAGGTATAATTTTCATACCTTTATTATACTAATAAAGAGGCAAATTCCCACTTATTCCCAAAAAGCGATCGCACTGGGAATTACTGAGCGTATTTTCGCGTTGAAAAACTAGACAACGACTAGACAGCATTTATAGCTGATTGGTGAAAGAAAGTTGTACATTGCCATCAAGAGCAACTCACAACTAACAGCTAGATATGAACTTCCGTGACGAGTTTAAATTGCTGCTACGCGCCCGTTATCCGTTAATTTACATTCCCACCTACGAAGAAGAACGGGTCGAAGCAGCCATTCGGGAAGAAGCCGCCAATCAAGGTAATCGCCCTGTTTATACTTGGGATTTTGTTGATGGCTATCAAGGAAACCCCAATGATGCCGGTTTTGGGCGACGCAATCCCCTACAAGCTTTGGAATTTTTAGAGAAATTACCAGCTTCAGCACCGGCAGTCATAATTTTACGAGACTACCATCGTTTTTTAGATGATGTGGCGATCGCCCGTAAACTCCGCAATTTTGCCCGACTTTTAAAATCGCAACCAAAAAATATTGTTTTATTGTCGCCGCGCATCGCCATTCCCGACGATTTAACCGAAATTTTAACGGTTGTGGAATTTCCTTTACCCGCCGCGCCGGAAATTAAAACCGAGATAGAACGCTTACTGCAATCTACGGGTAACTCGCTTTCTGGGAAGCTTTTAGATGATTTGGTGCGCTCTTGTCAAGGGCTATCTATGGAACGGATTCGGCGGGTTTTAGCCAGAGCGATCGCTACTCACGGCGAATTACAACCAGAAGATGTAGACTTGGTTTTACAAGAAAAGCGCCAAACCATCCGCCAAACCCAAATTCTTGATTTTTACCCCGCTACCGAGCAAATTTCTGATATTGGCGGATTGGATAACCTCAAAGATTGGCTATTACGGCGTGGTGGTTCATTTACCGAACGGGCGCGTCAGTATGGCTTACCCCATCCCCGTGGTTTACTATTGGTGGGGATTCAAGGAACAGGAAAATCTTTAACAGCCAAAGCGATCGCTCATCACTGGCACTTACCTTTGTTACGCTTAGACGTAGGGCGGTTATTTGGCGGTTTAGTCGGGGAATCAGAGTTACGCACACGCCAAATGATTCAGGTAGCCGAAGCCCTCGCCCCCTGTATTTTGTGGATTGATGAAATAGATAAAGCTTTTTCGGGACTGGGGAGCAAAGGTGACGCAGGCACGACTAGCCGCGTATTTGGCACTTTTATCACCTGGTTAGCCGAGAAAACTTCACCTGTATTTGTCGTGGCTACTGCCAACGACATTCAAGCCTTACCACCAGAAATGTTGCGAAAAGGGCGATTTGATGAAATCTTTTTTGTTGGTTTACCGTCTCAAGAAGAAAGAAAAGCAATTTTTAACGTTCATTTATCCAGATTGCGCCCCCATAACTTGAAAAGCTATGACATTGATAGGTTAGCTTATGAAACACCTGATTTTTCTGGGGCGGAAATTGAGCAAACTCTGATTGAAGCTATGCACATTGGATTTAGCCAAAACCGTGATTTTAATACCGACGATGTTTTAGAAGCCGCCAGCCAAATCATCCCCTTGGCGCGAACGGCTGTAGAACAAATTCAAAAACTCCAAGAATGGGCGGCGGCTGGGAGAGCGCGTCTCGCCTCAAAACACAGCCCCCTCAGCGATGCCTTTGGCAAGCTACGTTAGAAAGTATGAAGTGTGAAGTCTGAAGTCTGAAATTTTTGAGTCTAAAACTTATGCTATTCAGAGAAGCTACGCACAGCACGGCTACATAACTTCACACTTCATACTTCAGACTTCATACTTGACTATTGACCATTCACCGTTGACCATTGACTATTGACTATTGACTATTAATGTAACTATGCTTTCTGGTCTACTTAAGTTAATACTAGGTTTTATCCTAGCGATCGCTGTTTTATTAGGTACGGGTATGACGGTGGCGCTGTATTTCATCAATCAAACCGCCATACCGCCCAATAAACCGATTTTTGCCAATGATAATCCTTCTTTGAAAAACCAAGCTACCAAAGAACCTAAAAACGATTCTGTCATCACACCTGAACCGGAATCTACTCCAACTCCAACCTCCACACCAACACCCACAAAATCTCCTGAAAAATTACCACCTGGCGCTTATCAAGGACGTGTTACTTGGTCTGAAGGTTTGAGTTTACGTGCCGAACCTAATCAGTCAGCCGAAAAAGTTGGGGGAGTGACTTTCAATCAAAAAATCATTGTTTTAGAAGAAAACCCTGATAAAACTTGGGTGAAGATTCGCACAGAAGGTAGTGACCAAGAAGGTTGGGTAAAAATTGGCAACATTGAACGTACCAACTAAAGTTAGAAATCATCCCCATCTGAACTCACTAATTCTTACTACCTATTTCCTACTCTCTAATCTTTATACTTTTTTAGTAAAAGCCACAGTTATTACTTATAGAAAGTGGTATATTTTTATATATACTGATCACTGTAATTAACATTCAAAAAACTTTATAGATTCTAGTCAATCCAATTAATTTTTAACATCAAAATTTTCCACTTTTGCCGAAAAGCAGTTTGCTCCTTGTGATGTAAACAAATAGCCAAACCCATAACCTTAAAACAAAAGTCCAACAATTTTGGATTTTAGATTTGCGATAGCGTAGCGTTAGCGACGCAGGAGCGTCTTTTAGATTAAATCCAAAATTTAAAATCCAAAATCCAAAATTCTGCGGGGTGGGGCTTGTACCCTAAAGAATCCAAAATCCAAAATCCAAAATCTAAAATTCGGAGGGTCAAGCGAAATACTTTTTTCTTGTACTCAGGGAATTGTCATCAGCCGAAAACTTGGGAAAACATCATGGAAGCCATTGGTTATCTTCATGTCGCCTCAGCCTACGAAGCCTCAGAAAACATAGAGATTGTACCGATAAAGTTAGAATTTAAATTTTGGCAGTGGCCTAAACTGTCTAGCCCTGTGGCAATGCGGCTTTTATCTGTAGCACTGACTATCGGAATTTTAAACCTAGCTGACCAAACTTTCGCCCTTCAGCAAGTAGGTAGTCGTGGCACAGCAGTTACAAATATTCAGCAGTGCTTAAAAAATTTAGGTTATTTTAAAGGTTCTGTAACTGGCAGATTTGCAAACTTAACTCAACAAGCAGTGAGTAGCTTTCAAAAAGCGCGAGGGCTGGCTGTTGATGGAATTGTGGGTGCGAGGACTCAGCAGGCTTTACAACAATCATGCCAAAGTGGGACTCCCAGTGACAGTAGTAATGGACAATTGCGCTTTGGTAGTAGAGGTACAGCCGTTGCTCAATTACAACAAAACCTCCGCAATTTAGGCTATTTTAACGGCCCTAAAACTGGCTATTTTGGCTCACAAACTCAACAAGCACTCATCCGGTTTCAACAAGCTTCCCGAATTCCGGCTAACGGAGTTTTTGATAGTAGAACAGCCCAAGCACTACAAAGTAATTTAAGTGTTGGTGGAGAATATCCGACTCTGGCGGAAGGTAGCCAAGGCCCAGCAGTCACCAAACTACAAAAACGGTTGCGAGACTTGGGCTACTTTAAGATGAATCCCACCGGGAATTTTAGAAGCGTCACCAAAAATGCTGTCATTGCCTTTCAACGCAAAGCAGGTTTACCCGCCACTGGGGTTGCAAATGCCCAAACTTGGGATGCGCTGTCTAATCCTCCAGTTTCTAGTAAACCCAATACTTCCAGTCAACAAGTAAGGGATGTACAACAATTACTGAGAGATTTAGGCTACTATTATGGCGATTCGACTGGGACTGTCGGCACGTTAACAAGAAATGCGGTTGTAGAGTTCCAACGAGACAATAAACTCACAGCCGATGGCATTATTGATGCCCAACTTGTAAAAGCGGTGCGCCAAGTCTGGACAGCGAGATATTCTAATCAACCAACTAGGGTAGTTCTCTCAATGGGTGCAAAAGGAGAGAATGTCAAAGCAGTCCAAGGGCGTTTGTCAGAATTAGGATATTTTAACCGCTCATTAGATGGGGTGTTTGGCGAATATACCAAAGCGGCTGTAGTGGAATTTCAAAAGGAATATCGCTTAAACCCTACAGGTAAAGTAGATGCACAAACTTGGAAAGCATTAGGTTTTGATAATTCTGTGGCGCTAAATCGTCCGGTGAGTAGTCGTTATTATGTAGCAGCAGTGCCAATGCAAAATGGCGATACCCTCGACAAAGTGCGTCGCTTTGTTCCCAATGCTTTTCCAGATGTGTCCATGTCAGGAAATTATGTGAATGCTGGGGCATTTAGCGATCGCTCTGTTGCCGAAAATCTCACAAAAATGTTACGCTCCAAAGGCTTAAATGCCAAAGTGCAATTTCTTTAAGACTTCGCTAGTCTAGAATCTAGTCGGTCAGATCCAATACCAGCAAAATAATGCCAGACTCAGCATTTGTGATCTTTATTATCTTCGGGGTTGTCTGGATAGTTATGGGCGCAGTTGCGGTCATTGCGCTTTTCAAGTCGGAAGGACAAAAACTGCGTTTTGATCAATGGGGACTGCTCGTAACTATCCCGATTATCGTCCCAATTGTGATTGTTTTGTTATATCAAGTAATCAGACCATTAATATTTTAGAGACGTTTTAATACAACGTCTCTAAAATATTATTTACTCAGCACTCAGCACTCAGCACTCAGCACTCTTTAAGATGCTACTTGTGCAGCCGTCCGCGTCCGTCTTCTTCTACCATCGGTAACTTTCATTGTTGCTTCTGGTTCGTCGGGAATTTGCATTAACAAAGTCACAGTTGGTTGACATTGCAATTCTCGCCGAATTGAACGTGCTAATTCTCTTTCTAACGTTCCTTGCAATCCACCCCAGTCTACATCTGCTTGCTCGCTGCCCAAAGCCGCAAATTCTGACCAGCGCACGCCGAGGATTTCTTCAATGCGTTGCTGTACCCATTTTTGGATCAGCGATCGCTCTACACTGGTAACAACACCCCGCAGATGAATTTCTGGCTTGGCCATCAGTTTACCAGTCCAATCAATCGCTGCGGCAATTGTCACAATTCCTTCTTCTGCCATCCGTTGCCGTTCTTGCAGCACCTTGGCACTCACCATACCAGAACTAGAAGTATCTACCAGTTCAATCCCAGATTTCACTTGAGTTCCAACACGGATGGAATTTTCCGTTAGTTCTATAACATCTCCATTCTGGATAATCACCATGTTTTCGGCGGGGATACCCATACTTTGGGCAGTTTCGGAGTGTTTCACTAACATCCGATGTTCGCCGTGAACCGGGACAAAGAACTTGGGACGAGTTAAGGCAATCATCAGTTTTTGGTCTTCTTGACAGCCGTGACCAGAAACGTGAATTCCCTTATCTCTGCCATAGACAACCTTCGCACCTTGCAACATCAACTTATCAATGGTGTTGACAACTGCGATCGTATTGCCGGGAATGGGGTTAGCCGAGAAGACTACAGTATCCCCTTCGCGGATTTTGATGTGGGGATGTTCTTTATTGGCAATGCGGGTCATGGCTGCCATTGTCTCACCTTGAGAACCTGTGGTGAGAATCAACACGTTTTCATCTGGCAGATTGCGAACCATGTGTAGTGGTTGCAGTAAGTTATCTTCACATTTGACATAACCCAAGTTACGGGCATGGGCAATCAAATTCAACATTGAACGCCCCACTACCGTGACTACGCGGTTATGTTTCTGCGCCAGTTGCAAAATCATGTTGATGCGATGCACAGAAGAGGCGAAGGTGGTAACAAACAATCGCCCAGTGGCTTGACTGAATACCCGATCCAAGTTGGGATAAACAGAACGTTCTGAAGGTGTAAAGCCTGGTACTTCTGAGTTGGTGGAATCACTCAACAAGCACAGCACGCCTTTTTCGCCATGTTCTGCCAAGCGTTGCAAGTCGAATTTTTCGCCATCAACTGGGGTATGGTCAAATTTAAAATCCCCTGTGTGAATTACGACACCCAGGGGAGTATGAACAGCAACCGTGAAACTATCCGCGATGGAATGGGTGTTGCGGATGTACTCAACAAAGAAATGTTTACCAATTCGCACGACATCACGGGGCATCACTGAACGCAACTCTGTGCGATCGCGTACACCTGCTTCTTCTAGTTTGCCCTCTAGCATAGCCATTGCCAGTCTTGGCCCATGAATCACCGGGATTTCAAACTGCTTCAAGTGAAAAGCAATGCCACCAATATGGTCTTCATGACCGTGGGTGACGATCATCCCTTTGATTTTGTCACGGTTTTCTCTGAGATATGTCGTATCAGGCAGGACAATATTTACACCGTGCATTGCTTCCGTGGGGAAAGCTAAACCTGCATCTAATAAAACAATTTCATCTTCGTATTCAAAAATACAGGTATTTTTGCCAATTTCATGTAAACCGCCCAAAGGAATAATTTTTAGGGCGGAGTCAGCTTCGTTTTTAGCCATTTTCTCCTTAGTTAGATTGTGGTTTAGTGTTAATAAATTGAAGGTTAGCAAGCTTGTATTAAAGACAACACTGGCTCTCTCTAGGAAAGCAGTCAAATTTCGTTTAGATTTTCAACTTTTGGTGCAATAAAATCGAAATTGTCAATATCTGAGCAGTAATAGCACTGTTTGGAAAAGTGCTTCCTGAAAATCTGCCCATTATTCATATATAGATTTGCGGCAAATTGCCAATCATCTACTGCCTAAATTAAATTCAGTTTCTGAAGCACCGCCTCCAGTTTTTGGCTTATTTCCGAGTCAGCATCACATAGTGGCGGACGAGTTGAACCAACCTCCCAACCTTGAAGTTTGAGTGCTTGTTTAATGGGAATGGGGTTTGTAGTGATAAATAAAGCTTTAAATAACGGGAAGAGTTGGAGATGAATGTCTCTAGCTTCTGCAATTTTTCCCGCACTAAAAGCTTGAATCATCTGCTGTAGTTGGTTTCCTACCAGATGAGAAGCCACACTGACTACTCCTGTTGCCCCCAGTGCTAACAAGGGCAAGGTAAGGGAATCATCTCCAGCGTAAATCTGAAATTCTTGTGATGTCAAGCGACGGATTTCACTTGCCTGGTCTAAATTACCACTGGCTTCTTTTATTCCAACAATATTATCAATTTCTGCTAATTTGGCAACGGTTTCGGCACTGAGATTTTGACCGGTACGACCAGGAACGTTATATAACAACACGGGGGTTTCAGGGCAAGCTTGGGCAATTGCCTGAAAATGTTGATATAGACCAGCTTGGGGCGGTTTATTGTAATAAGGTACAACTTGTAATGTACCGTGTACTCCTATTTTAGCCGCCTTTTGGGTTGCTGCGATCGCTTCTTTGGTGGAATTGGAACCACATCCTGCTATAACTTTGGCTTTGCCGGACACAGCCTGCAATATTTCCAAAAATAGCTGGTATTCCTCCTCCCAAGTTAGGGTTGGGGATTCTCCTGTTGTACCGCATACCACCAACGTATCTGTCCCGTTGTTAGCTAGATGCGCTGCTAGTTCTGCCGCTACACCATAGTTGACACTACCGTCTGGTTTAAACGGTGTGATCATAGCGGTTAAAACTCTACCAAAATCTCCCACCCTCGTTTTTCTCCTGATTACCTGCTTGGTTTTTGTTATGTTGGTGGTTTTCTATAATGTAATAGCTTATTCGCCAATTACTTTCAAGAGTGATGCACTCATTTGTTTTCTGCCATTAATGTTGAACTGATGACACAAAACTACTGAGAAGCATAAGCTGCTGCTGAGGTGAGCAGATTTTTTTCCACTAATAATTCTGCAATCTGCACGGCGTTTAAAGCTGCACCTTTGCGGATTTGATCACCACAAAGCCACAGTTCTAAGCCACAGGGATGAGATATATCCTGACGAATTCTCCCCACTAACACTTCATCCCGGCCAGTTGCTTCTATGGGCATGGGGAAATGATTTGCCCGCCAATCTTCTACTAGTTTTACCCCTGGCGCATTACTTAAGATTTCTCTGGCGGTATCTGGGCTAAATGGAGTTTCAAATTCTAGGTTAATGGCTTCGGAATGGGCGCGAAGTACGGGAACCCGTACACAAGTTGCACTAATCCTAATTTCTTGGGTGCCAAAAATCTTCCGCGTTTCATTCACCATTTTCATTTCTTCTTCACAGTACCCAAAATCATTGATCGGGGTATTGTGAGGAAATAAATTAAATGCTAAAGGATAAGGCAGAATTTCTGCAACTGGTTCTTGTCCTTGGAGAATGGCAGCAGCTTGCGTCTTCACTTCTGCCATTGCTTTGGCACCAGCACCACTGGCTGATTGATAGGTAGCGGCAATAATCCGTTTGATCGGTTGGATTTGATGTAAGGGCCAAATTGCCACTGTCATCAAAATTGTTGTGCAGTTGGGATTGGCGATAATACCTTGATGGGCGGCTGCGGCTTGGGGATTCACTTCCGGCACAACTAAAGGCACTTGGGGGTTCATCCGAAAAGCACTGGAGTTATCAATGACAACTGCGCCTTTTGCAACGGCCACGGGAGCCCATTTTTTCGATGTGGAACCACCAGCACTGGCTAACACTAAATCTACATTTTCCAGAGCGCGATCGCTAACTGGTTCTACTATTAAATCTTCTCCTTTAAATTTAAGCGATCGCCCCGCGCTGCGTTCAGATGCTAGTAATTTTAATTCCGCCAATGGAAAATTTCGGCTTTCTAATAATTCCAGCAACTCTGTACCAACAGCACCAGTCGCACCCAAAATAGCTACACGATATGTTTTAGACAAATGAACTTCCTCCCTTCATTTAAGAGGTGACGAATAATGTTTTGAAATTGAGATTTATGGCAATAGCAATAGCAGATTTTGAATAATTCTTTGGTTCTATTTCAGGTTTTTAATCACAGTAGGTTAATTTTTGGGTTACATATCTTAATAAATAAATGAGAAATTTACAATTTTTTATAATTACCCAGTGAATTTCCTACCAACTCAAAAAGTATATATCATTTTACAACAAATTACGGCTCAGAAAAAAACCTCTAGTAAATCAGGCTCAACCATAACTATTCTTGAGCAGGACTTACGCACCAAGATTGTCTATGAAGATTGGGTGTAATAGCCCAGCATAAAAGCAGGACTAGTACAGGTCGACGGCAATAGACAGATCACACTCCGACCATACTCAGTGACCATAAAAAATTGCTAAAAGGCTTGTGGTATCACTATTCTTTTTTTCCTTTTGCCTTTTGCCTTTTCCCTTCTTGCACTAGTCGCTTTACTCAGCACTCTCAAGCCAGGAGGCAGATTATCAATGTACTATGATCCAAGTGGCATTCAGCCAAGCAAGTTTAAACTGGGACTTGTTGGGTAAACAGACCCCACAAGTTTACAGAAAGAGGGTGTATAGGTAAATTTATTGTGGTAAAGTGTCAAGTCCTTTGCCATTGGCAGTAAACTGGATATCTACTGAAGGCACTTGCCATTCCTACCTAGAGATATCAAAGCGCATAAGCGTTAAATTGTGGCTTATGTGTTCTTGGAGTTAAAAATACTAAATAGAGACGCAGCATGAAAGTTACCCAGGAGAAACTTCCCGCCAGCCAAATCGGGCTAGAGATAGAGATTACACCAGAAATCACTCAAAAAACCTACGAACAAGTTATTAAAAACTTATCCAGTACTGTTAATATTCCTGGGTTTCGTAAAGGTAAAGTGCCTAGACCGATATTGCTTCAGCGCCTGGGGGTAAGTCGCATTAAAGCCACCGCCTTAGAAGAACTGATTCAAGATGGCATCGAACAAGCGGTTAAACAAGAAGATATTCAAGCAATTGGTCAGCCGCAATTGCGCTCTTCCTTTGAAGACTTGATCAACAATTATGAACCGGGAAAACCCCTGACATTCGTGGTGGCTGTGGATGTAGAACCGGAAGTCACCCTGAACCAGTACACCGGGTTACAAGCCCAAGCAGAAGAAATCAAATATGACCCCACCCAGGTAGATAATGTCCTGGAAAAAGAACGCCAACAAATGGCAACACTCATTCCAGTCGAAGGTAGAGCCGCCCAAATTGGTGATGTGGCTGTTGTCGATTTTCAAGGGGTGATAGCTAAAGCTGAAGGCGATGATCCTGATGCGGAACCAACACCAATTCCTGGCGGTGATGCGACTGATTTCCAAGTCGAGTTACAGGAAGATAAATTTATCCCTGGTTTTGTCACAGGTATAGTCGGGATGAACCCTGGGGAAACCAAGGAAATCTCCGCCCAGTTTCCAGATCCTTATGTCAACGAAGAATTAGCAGGCAAACCAGCAATTTTTACAGTCACCCTCAAGGAATTGAAGGAAAAAGAACTGCCAGAATTAGACGATGATTTTGCTCAAGAAGTCAGCGATTTTGAAACCTTAGAAGAACTGCGGAAATCTTTAGAAGATCGGTATCAAAAAGAAGCTGAAGATAAAACTAAAACCAACAAGCAAGAAGCACTACTGGCAGAACTACTGAAGCACGTAGAAATTGACTTGCCAGGAACCTTGATTGAGCAAGAAGTTGATGCAATGCTGACTCAAACTGCTATGCGCTTGGCGCAACAGGGTTTGGATGTGAGAAAGCTGTTTACTCAAGATATTATTCCGCAATTGCGGGAGAGGTCTCGCCCAGAGGCAATTGAACGCATCAAACGTTCTTTAGCCCTACGAGAAATCGGCAAACGCGAATCTTTGGTAGTTACCCCAGAAGAACTCCAAGCCAGAGTGACAGAACTTTTAGAGCAGTATGCTGATGAAGATATTGACGAAGAAAAACTCAACTCAATGGTGGAAAATGAACTGCTGAGTGACAAAATTCTCAATTGGCTCTTAGACAACTCATCAGTTGAATTAGTCCCAGAAGGCACTTTAAGCGCCCAAGCAGAACCAGCAGATGAAGCAACTGCACCTGAGACTGAGGAAAGCAACAGCGAAGCTACGGCAGAATCAGCAGTAGAAGGTTAGGGGTGTAAGGGTGCAGGGTGCAGGGAGAAAATGACTCAGCACTCAGCACTCAGCACTTCCCTTCGGCTATCTCTACTTTTGGGCGATCGCAGTTCTGTTTTGGGTAGATTAGGCTAGGGTAGTAAGTATCTGGTTCGAGTGTGAAAAATTATTACTCAGCACTCAGTCGTCAACATTTAAGGGAGGCTTAAGATTGCTGGAATTTTAGACAAAATTCTTTACCTGTAACGACCTGAGCTTGATACTGTGTTACACGAGAAAAATCTGGATGAGGCATAATGGTTAACACATAGCTCAAATCAAAATCTCATCCGTGAAAAAAGCAGCGATCGCTGCCTTAAGCTAAGTCCTATTAATTCTCAGATATTCTCCTATGCTTTTATCGCAGTCGGGAAATTACCCCATCATCAGTTCCAGCCACCTGGCTATTAACTCCCATTTGAATGGACCTAACAGCATTGTGCCAACTGTGGTAGAGCAGTCAGGGATGGGAGAAAGAGCATTTGATATCTACTCCCGCCTGTTACGAGAGCGGATTATTTTTTTAGGAACAGCCATCGATGATACCGTTGCTAATTCCATCGTGGCGCAGTTGCTGTTCCTAGATTCCGAAGACCCAGAAAAAGACATTCAACTGTACATAAATTCTCCTGGCGGTTCCGTCTACGCAGGAATGGCAATTTATGATACAATCCAACAAATCCGCCCTAATGTGGTTACGATCTGTTTTGGATTAGCTGCAAGCATGGGGGCATTTTTGTTAGCTGCTGGAACCGCAGGTAAGCGTATGTCTTTACCTGACTCTCGAATTATGATCCATCAACCCCTAGGTGGCGCTCAAGGTCAAGCCATTGATATAGAAATTCAAGCCAGAGAAATTCTTTATATCAAGGCACAGTTGAATCAGTTATTGGCTCATCATACTGGTCAACCTCTAGAGAGAATCGAAGCAGATACAGACCGCGACTTTTTCATGTCGGCAGAAGAAGCTAAAAATTACGGTTTGATTGATCAGGTAATCTCCCGACAAAATCTTCCCACAGCTGGGGAAAACGTCACCATTCTGAAATAAGAGGCTGGTATGTCTAAGTACGACTCCCATTTAAAATGTTCGTTTTGTGGCAAGTCTCAAGAGCAGGTGCGTAAGTTGATCGCAGGGCCGGGAGTTTACATCTGCGACGAGTGCGTTGACTTGTGTAATGAAATACTAGATGAGGAGTTACTGGACACCAATGGTGTAGCGCCACAACCAGCACCAAAGTCTGAAGTGCCTCAAAAACGGCGGAACCGTTCTGCTAATCTCTCGTTTAATCAGATACCAAAACCCAGAGAGATTAAAAAATATCTCGATGAGCATGTCATTGGCCAAGAGGAAGCTAAAAAAGTTTTATCAGTCGCAGTTTACAACCACTACAAGCGGCTGGCAATCTTGCAGTCTAAAGGCAGTGGCAAAAACGGAGCAGATGACGCAGTAGAGCTACAGAAGTCTAACATTTTGTTAATTGGCCCGACTGGTTGCGGCAAAACCCTGTTAGCACAAACTCTAGCCAAGATTTTAGATGTACCTTTTGCCGTGGCGGATGCTACCACGTTAACAGAAGCGGGCTACGTCGGTGAAGATGTGGAAAATATCTTGCTGCGCCTGTTGCAAGTAGCAGACTTGGATGTAGAAGAAGCACAACGCGGGATTATCTACATCGATGAAATTGATAAAATTGCCCGCAAGAGTGAAAACCCATCAATTACACGAGATGTTTCTGGTGAAGGCGTACAACAAGCATTACTGAAAATGCTAGAAGGTACGATCGCCAATGTACCACCACAAGGCGGACGTAAACATCCGTATCAAGACTGCATCCAAATTGATACCAGTAATATTCTATTTGTCTGTGGTGGCGCTTTCGTTGGCTTAGAAAAAGTGGTAGAGCAAAGAGCCGGTAAAAAGTCAATCGGTTTTGTACAGCCAGGAGAAGGCCAATCAAAAGAAAAACGCGCCGCCGATGTGTTGCACAACCTGGAACCAGATGATTTGGTGAAATTTGGGATGATTCCCGAATTTATCGGACGGATACCAATGGTAGCAGTAGTAGACCCATTGGATGAAGAAGCTCTGATGGCAATTCTCACCCAACCGCGCAGTGCTTTGGTGAAACAGTACCAAAAACTGCTGAAGATGGATAACGTCCAATTAGATTTTAAACAAGATGCTTTAAGGGCGATCGCTCAAGAAGCCTACCGCCGCAAAACGGGTGCAAGAGCATTGCGGGGTATTGTAGAAGAACTCATGCTAGATGTAATGTACGAGTTACCATCTCGTAAAGACGTGACTCGCTGCACAGTAACAAGGGAAATGGTCGAAAAACGCTCTACCGCCGAACTAATAGTACATCCATCTTCACTACCAAAACCAGAATCAGCGTAAATTAGTGCTAAGTGTTGGGTTTTAAGTGCTGAGTATTGATTAAAGTTAGGAAAGAGGAGTTTTGAGTGAGGAATTAATTACAAACTCAAAACTCCTAACTTTTATCTCCTAAATGCTAACTCTCAAACATGCCTTATATTGCTGTTCGTGGCGTTGAACATTACTACGAGTGGGTGAAACAATCATCTGCTGCTGTGAACAAACCTGTGATGGTATTCGTTCACGGTTGGGCTGGTTCAGCTAGGTATTGGAAAAGCACTGCGGAAGCTTTATCAGACCAATTTGATTGTTTACTCTATGATATGCGCGGTTTTGGGCGTTCTGGTGGTAAGCCAACCCTAGTCCCAGCTAGTGAGTCTGTTGCTAATTCTGTGTCTAGTCAAGAAACATCAGCCGCAATTCAAGAGTTAACTTATGAATTGGAAGAATATGCTGATGATTTAGCGGTACTTTTAGATAAGTTGCATCTTGGGCGTGTTTACATCAATGCTCATTCAATGGGTGCGTCCGTTGCAACATTATTTTTTAACCGCTATCCCCACAAGGTAGAGCGAGGAATTTTAACTTGTAGTGGGATTTTTGAATATGATGAAAAAGCTTTTACAGCCTTTCATAAATTTGGCGGTTATGTAGTTAAATTCCGTCCCAAATGGTTAGGGAAAATTCCATTTGTTGACCGGATGTTTATGGCGAGATTTTTACATCGTTCCATACCAAAAGCTGAACGTCAGGCTTTTCTACAAGATTTTTTAGATGCAGATTATGATGCTGCTTTAGGCACAATTTTTACTTCTGTTAGTAAAGCACAATCGGAATTGATGCCGCAAGAATTTGCTAAATTAACAGTGCCAACACTGCTAATTGCGGGTGAATATGACCAGATTATTCCCGCCGCAATGGGAAAACAAGCCGCAGCCATGAATGACCAAGTTGAGTTTGTGTTGATTACTGATACAGCACATTTCCCCATGTTGGAAGATGCGCCGACTTACTTACAACGGGTGCGAGAGTTTTTGCAAGTTCCTTCTATTGTATAAATGTAGAGGTTGTAACTATGGCTCAAGCCTTACCTAGAGTAGTAACATTTGCGGAATTTGCTGCGTGGCGACCCGAAGGGGGACGTTACGAATTGCATGATGGAGTGATTGTGGAAATGGCACAACCGGTTGGAGGTCATGAAGGAGTTGTGGGTTTTTTAGTTGAAGAGGTTGTGCCAGAATACAAACGGCTAAAATTACCGTACTTCTTACCAAAAACCGCGCTAGTCAAACCACCTGACAACGAATCAGGTTACTCCCCTGATATTTTGTTATTAAATCGGAAAAATCTGGTTCACGAACCACTGTGGAAAAAAGAATCAACCGTGATGGACGGTGCATCCATACCCTTGATTATTGAGATTGTCAGTACTAACTGGCGTGACGATTATCATAAAAAGTTTGCAGACTATGAAATTATCGGTGTATCTGAGTACTGGATTGTAGATTATGCCGCGTTAGGGGGACGAGAATTTATCGGTAATCCTAAAGAACCTACGATTTTTATCTGTGAATTGATTGATGGGGAATATGTAAAAAGAATGTTCCGTGGTAATGATGTGATTGTTTCGCCTTCTTTCCCCAACCTTAACTTTACTGCACAACAGGTTTTTGATGCGGCTCTGACAGAGGAAGAATAATTATTAATAGTAATTTTAAATATAGCAATCCTATCTGAGTTGTGAAAAAGTATTCTTTTTAACGAACCGCAAAGGACGCAAAGGACACAAAGAAAGAAAAGAAAGAGAATTTTACAAATGATTTAGGATTGCTATCTGTCAGATACATCCGACTATCCTTCACAACAATATAGCCTCGTGCAGAACTTTATCTCGAATTAAGTAATGCAAATATTGAGTTGTGACAACATCAACTTTACGATTTAATAAAACTTCTAAATCTTGGATTAACCCACCAGGAAACCAAGCTGATATTTTGTTTAAATCATAATCAATCAAAAAATCAATATCACTTTCTTCTGTTTCTTCTTTTCTGGCCACGCTACCAAAAACTCGTAGGTTATATGCTCCATGTTTAGCAGCGATGTGGAGAATTTCTTCTCGCTTTTCTTGGAGTAATTGCTTTAAACTAATTTTGAGGTTTTCTTTCATACTATTTCCACATTAAGTGGTGGAAAGTGTTTGTATATTATATTATAAAATAACAATTAAAGGTGAAGAGTTAACAATGACGCAACTAATCGACATTCATTACTTCCTCTGCTAACTCTTGAGCAGTATATTGCATAAAATCTACTTGATAGCGTGCTAAAGCATTGATAAATTCAGTACGAGTTAGTCCATAAACTTCTGCTGCTTTCGCTTGCGATATTTCACCTAATTCATACCATTTGACTGCTGCGGCAATTCGCATTTCTTGAACAAACTCTTCAGGGTTTTTGCGAAGTGCTGAAAATACTGTTTCTGGTAATTGAATTGGTATTGTTCGTATAGATTGATAATTGATATTTAATTTTATATTCTTATTATATAAAAATTCCGAGTCAGTAGAAAAGATTATAACCTTGATTTTTTTAATCGGGGTTATGGAAAGGAGCGATCGCCTGATGATTGGAGATGGTAAACTAGGGGCGATCGCTCTTAAAGAAGATATTTTTTTAACCCAGCTTACCTACTGAATTAAGAAACTTGTTAACCGCATTACAGACTACGAAGCCAATTCCAAATATCTGATCCAATTTGGATAACAATACCAATTACTTCATATATCAACTTTATTAACCAAGCGGTATCATTGGCATCAAGAGCGTCCCGCAAATTCTCAGCAAAACCGTTATCAGTGTCAATTCGTGTATTTATTTTACGCTTAAGTTCCTCTTTATCCATCATTTCTCCTTATAATTTTCATTGAATCTGAACACTGAAATAAATAAACTGAACATCAGTCATAAATTACTTAACATCACACAGATCAAAGATAAATTTACATTTTTGATAGTTCAAAGATAATTTCATCTTTTTGAGCGTCGTATGCCACTATATTTGAAAAGTTGCGTGCTTTATCCCAAGAGACATTGTTCATATCTTTAGATATAAATTTACCAAATCTTAAACTCGCTTCACCACTGATTTTGTTGACAATAACGCTCATCAGTTTGGCAAGATTATATCTAAAGCGAGAAGAACAATAGATGACATCTGAGTTCTCATAAAGACGTATAAAAATACCTGTATACCTGGGATAGTCCTTTTTGAGCCTATTTAGCGTAGATAAAGACATTACTCCAGAATAATAAACAAAGTATTTGTCAGAAGTGAAATTCTCTAATTTCAAATCAAAGATGCCATCATGAAATGTTTTGGATACAAACTTATCTTTATATGGTGTTATCAGCGAATCTTTAAAATAAGCTGCTTTGGCATCCAAAAGTTTTTCTGTTACTTCCGTAGCATCAAATATAACGTTATGTCCTTTTTTGTAGAGAATCCAGGGTTCTGGTGTAATTAAATCTGCCTTGCTCAGTACAAACGTTAACTTGCTTAATAGAATTGATTGTTCGCGTTCTGGCAAGTGATATAGTATTTTTTGAATGGCCTCTAGATCAAATGTCACAGAGCGGCTATCAGCGTGACATAACCACAG
This sequence comes from Nostoc sp. FACHB-190, assembly GCF_014696905.1. Taxonomy (NCBI): domain Bacteria; kingdom Bacillati; phylum Cyanobacteriota; class Cyanophyceae; order Nostocales; family Nostocaceae; genus Nostoc; species Nostoc sp. FACHB-190. Next base: position 43,514 of record NZ_JACJQW010000001.1, on the reverse strand, counting down.
CGCGACATCAGCCTCAAGAATTTTTTGCCGATAATTGTTTAGATACTCTGCATCAGCTGAAGATGATTCTCCAATACCGGGCATATCCCAGAACCAAAGTTCGTATCCATCGCCACTTTTTTCAATGTGCTTTTCAGGAACCTTTGTTTCTGGCTGAATATCGTTGGTTTTCAATTTAATACCAAATAGTGCATTAATGAGTGAAGATTTACCAACTCCAGTTTGACCCATTACGACAACAACAAAAGGTTTGTTAAGTGCAGCATTAATCCGACTTTGTATTTCCTCTTGCTGTTTAGAGCTAATACTCTGCTTTTTCCAGTCAAGCATGATTAAACTTCCCTCTCTGAAATTATCAGATTTAACACAACCTAATTTCTCAATTATTTAAATCAAAAATTCATAATGCAGTTACTTCGGAAATACCGAAGTATCACACAAGGATATTTGTATCGGCAAATTTGTAATTGCAAGCAACGCGCATTTGCTAATACACTTTGAGATTAATCAGTCCACTCACTATTTGTGACAACCTTGTATCCGAGTTAATGCTTTAAAAGTAATATACACTGACCAAAAGCTAGTTATTCGCTGATAAATATAAGATTTGGGTTAGAATTACATCAGGAATTATTGAGGATAACACTGATGGCAGCCACTGATGAGCATTTTGCCCAAGCAGCCAGTGAATGGGATTTAGAGACTTTATACGCAGATTTAGCCTCTGCTAAGGGAAAACGACTGACACCAGTGGAAAAGCTACATCTGCGGGGGTTGCTTTGTGGTCACAGTCCGGCGGAAATTGCGGAAAAGCTCAGTAAAAATGGCAAGGGTGTGGAAACTGACCTGTGTGCAACTGTGTATAAATACGTTAAGGGTTTGGTTGATAAGGGTAATGGCAAGGTAGAAAATTGGAGAAATATTTCAGAATGGTTGGAAGAAGCTGGTTATAAAAGTATTTCTTCTGCAAGGGTGCAGGGATTAGAGTTATTACCTGAAAAAAGTATAGTGAATATTACAAATATTAATATCGAGAAAAATCAAATAGTATTTTTAATTAACCTGCGAATTCCAACTCAATTATCTTCAGATTTGCCGATAGAAAACTTAGGCGAAGATACTTTTAAAGACTTAGAATCGCCATAGTTTTAGTTTTAAACGCAGAGGCTTGCTAAGGTCAACGCATAGGCGCTTCGCCTTCCCGAAGGGTAGGTACGCAGAGTCTTTAGTCCAGATATTAATCGTATACAGAATAATTGCTAATATTTACCCTCAATGTCCTACGATAACTTATGTAAACTACTATCAGAAAAATATCCAGACAGCTTCGCTACTTGGGTAATGGGTGGAGAACAAACTTCCGCAGAAGTATTAAAAACAGAATTGAGTATAGAGCCAATTCGAGCAGACTATGTAACATTTATGCGGTTACAAGGACGAATTCTCCATTTGGAATTTCAAACAAAAATAGAATCGGAACCACCATTACCTCTGCGAATGCTGGATTATTGGGTGAGACTATATCGTTTGTATCGATTACCAATTACACAAGTAGTAGTGTTGCTTTTACCACCAGCAGCAGGAACGATAATTGAAACATGCTTTGAGTTAGAGTCTACACGCCATGAGTATCAGGTAATTAAGATGTGGGAGCAAGACCCAACAGAATTACTTAAGGATATAGCTTTGTTACCTTTAGCACCACTAGCAGCTACAACAAAACCGGAAGCTTTATTACAAAAAGTTGCTCAAAGAGTTACTCAACTTGAGCCAGAACAGCGACGAGAGGTATCTGGCTATGTTCAAATCTTAGCTGGGTTAAAATTTGAGAAGAATTTGATTCAGCAAATGTTTCGGGAGGGTATGATGCGCGAATCTGTGATTTATCAAGAGATCCTTCAGGAAGGCCTTCAAGAAGGTCGTCAGGAAGGACTTCAGGAAGGTAGACTGGAAGAGGCGCGATCGCTCATCCTGCGACTATTAACTCGTCAAATCGGGGATTTACCACAAACAATGCGATCGCAACTCGATGAACTCTCTGTCAATGAGTTAGAAGCTTTGGGTGAAGCTTTGCTTGATTTTAAACAGTTGACAGATTTAGAGTTCTGGTTATTGAATCGCTAGGGTTGCTTGGATGCTGTATTTATAACATCAGACTTACTACCTCAATCCTTGCTCTTTCAGAATTGCATCTATCCAAGCTACATTCTCTGCTGAAATTGGAGGTAATGGTTGTTGAGTATAGTCAATTACTAAATCATAGTTACCTTCTTCATATAGCTGATTAATTAATGTTTGTAAATCGAGTAATGGTTCTGTATCCCCTTCACGTAAAGGTAAGAGAAAAGCAGGTATAGGATTTGGTAAATTAAATGGGTATAAATCAGCCTTCGGGCGTGTTGTCGCGCGACTGACCAAAATTCTATAGTCAGTTTGTAAATTGTTTTGGAGCGGCTGGATTGATTTACCATCCCGCAGTAAATCAATTTCTACTAAATTAGTGTAACTGCCTAAAACCTGTAATCGTTTTTTTATATAGGCATTTCTTCCTTCACCTGGGCGTTTGTTTTTTGGCGATAAGATTTCAATTGTGGTGACAACTTCTTGTGTTGTTATATCTCGTACTTCTAAGTAGGTTTCTTTGACAGTTTCTGGCATAGCAACATCAACTGTCACAGCTTCAACAGATGGTAATTTTACAGTTAAGGTAGCTGCTTCTGGTGATGATTTTTGTGTTGTACTCTGCACTGAGACATCAGCAATTCCAACTAACAGTGAATCTTCATCAATTGTCTGATAGACTCGCTTTTCTATAGCAACTTTATATTTAGGACGCAATTGAGGATTCAATATGCGGAAAATTGCCGCAATTAATAGATTGTGAACTTCCGACCAAAATAGCGGATTTTCTAAATACGGGTTCATCCCTGGAAATGCTGAAGCCATCGCCACACCTCCAAATAGTTACTATTTTAATTCTTCATTAACTAATTGGTCTGAGCTATTGTATCGGTGTTGCTGATTAACTCAAACCTAACTCGCGTTTTAGTAAGTTAATTGAATCCAACCCAATATAATTTTCTACCTTCATTAATTTTGGTGGTCGAATAATATCTTCAGCCGCCGCTTGTACCGCTAATTGTACTGCCCGGAAACTAGCGACATCACTAATAATAACTTCCGCCCGCTTGACAATTGCCTGAAGTTTATAAGCATCTTTTGGTTGTGAAGTCATCACTAGTAGTTCATCACCACGTAAACCGTGCAGAATAACTTCAGCCGCACGGGCAATGCCTGTACTCAGGCTAACTATGCCTATACAATGATCTTTCGCTAAGTTTTTGACTAGATTCAGTTCTTTACTGTAGTCATAGATATCGAGAGGGATGACTCTGACAGCTTTTGGCGCAGCAATTTGTTCAACCTCACCAATAAAATAGCGACTGGTAACGACTGTAGCCGAGTTAGTTTTATCCAACACAGCTGCTAATTCTTCCATTCTGATTAACTGGATGGGTATTTTCAGAGATTGCTCTAATTCGTACACCATCAATTCCCCAGCGCCGATATCTTGAGAAGGGACAGCAACCAGTACTTGGGCGCTACAACGCAAACGCCAATCCATTTCTGCCAAAAATAGCTCGCGGGCTTGACTGAGAGAACAGCCTTGGGCAAGGAGTTGATCAAGAGCTTGCTGTACGACTTTGTATGCTTCGGGGTGTTGTTGGAGAATGGGTGATTGTAATCTACTACCGCCCTCGTGTCCTTGAGCGCGGACATAAATTCCTGAACCTGCCAGACTTTCTACTAAGCCTTCGTCTTCTAGCTGTCGATAAACTTTACTAATAGTGTTGCGGTGTAACCCAGTTTGCATAGCTAATGCCCTTGTGCTGGGCAATTTGTAAGCTGGGGGATATTGGCGAGATGCGATCGCAAACCGGATTTGATTAAATAACTGGGTAGAAGCGGGAATTTCACTGTCTGGCTGAATACGGAATTGAATCATCACCAAAACTCCTGAATCAAGCAACAATCAGCAATTCACTACTGATGCTACTTGTAGTATTTTTTATTTGTAACACTTAAGAGGTAAGATCCGATACAGGACAAGTATAAAGCCATCTCATCTGGATTGGCGCAATATCTACATATCTAAACCAACTACAGTTACTTCCGGTGGGTGTTCCAGGGTAAATTGATAATATATCTCCCTTCGCTCTTGAGGTAAAACGGTTAATTCCCATTCTAAAATTCCCATCTCTCCCAGGGGAATTTGTGGTTGAATGCGAGTGAGGCGAATTTTAATTTGCTCGTTGCGGCTCACAGGTAATTGTTCGGTAATTTTTAAATTAGTTTCTTGATTGAGTAAGTTAGTAATTAATAACCGATAAGCGTAAGTAGTGCGGCGTTGATTGACAATGATTCTTTTATCAACTTGTCGCTCAACTAAGTTACGTTCAATTTTTAAACTTTCATCAATGCCTAAGTTCAAGCTAAATTCTTGTCCTGGCGCAATATTTTCTAATTGAGTTTTACCAACAAAAATACTATCTCGAAAAATATTGGCTTTTCCTGGTAATAAAGTTGCGCCATCAGCACTGTTTTTGACATTAGCTTGTAAATAAGCAAAGCTGACTAAACGCGGCATGGCGACATAATGAAAAACACAAGGATAATCATCATTAAAAATTGTATTTTTATGGGGTGCACCGTCACTAGGAATATTGCTACCACCATTGAGTTTAAAAGTCACAACACTACCTTCTTTAGCTACTGTCGCTTTGACATTTTCTGCCGTTATGAAAGCATCATCCTCTAAATCCTCTTCTTCTGGGGAAAACATAGCTTCAGCTGCCGCAGGTGCAGCCGCTATGGTGGGTAATGATGGCCGGGGTAAAACTCGTTGCAATGAGCGCGAATGTAGGGTGTCAATGTACCAAGGTTCTAGTTTTGGTGGTAGAGTGCCTAACCCTGGTTTCGCGGTGGAGAGGGTGAGTGCCACATCTTGCCAATCTTCGCCAGTATTTTGCGTAACTTCTGCCAGATAGCTTAAATTTACCGACTGACTGGCACTATCAACTCGTAAGTCATAAAAGGGAGTCCAGCCAGCACGATTGACAATGTAGGACACTTCTAGTTCAAATTCGCCAGCACCAGCAACTTCAACACCAACCACCAAGTTAAAACTTTCTTTGGGATGGGGTGTTTGAATGTTGTGTAATGTGGCGCGGAGTGCTTGTAGTTGCTTATCTAATTCCTGTTGTTGACTGTGACAATCACCAGATGCGATCGCATATTCACTATACTGGCTGCCCAAAAAATTCAAAAAATCTAAGGTTTCGCTGAGACTGAGATTTTTGCGGGACAAACTTTGAGCAAATGGTTCTTCGGTTTTTTCCCGCAAACCCTCAATAAATTTTGCCTGTAAAGCTAAGGCATCAATTTGCGCCTGAAGATTGCGTTTTTCCGCTTCTATTTGTTGAATTTGGCGGGTTAACTGTGCTACTCGTTCGGCTACTGGTTCTGTAGTGTAAATGCGATCGCTACTCACTCCCAATAAGCTTACTCCTACAGTACCTGCACCGCTCACCCGCACAGAATCAGTTTCGAGAGTGACCGGCAGTGAATTAATCACCAATTCCCTTTCCACCCCTACCAAAGCAACTACACCTCGGCGTGTCACTAAGGCTTGATTACTGTAAACCGTCACGGCTACTACCTGGGTTGGGACTGTTTTTCTCAAAGAAGGAGTTTCCAGGTTTGTCACTGCCAGCTTTCCCCCATATCAAATGACTCTGCTGGTTAATTTTTTAATGGTTCAGGTACTTTCCGTCAAGCAAGTGGAAGATATAGCAGTGGAAGTATGGGTTAGGAGAATTAAAAAGTACAAATGCCAAGAAAGAGTAACAATTTTACCTCCTGCCTGGTTGGTGAGCGACTTGCCTTGAGCGTTCGCGCAGCGTCTCCGTCAGGAGAAGCCGAAAGGAGTCGAACCACTGGTTGGTGAGCGAAGTCGAACCACTGCCTTCTGCTATATCAAACCTCAATCAACAGTGCTGTAAATAGGTAGTTCAGTTTGTTCAACAAATGTTTTAGCAGCATCCAGCAAATACTCATAATAAGTCCGAGCCACAATTGATAACTGTTTTCCTGCCGGATAAACCATATACCAAGCTCGTTTAATCGGGAAGTGCTGCACATCCAAAATACTAAACTCCGAAGCATCTGAGAGTAAAGTATGACGGGATAAAACAGAAATACCTAAACCACCTGCGATCGCTTGTTTAATTGCTTCATTACTCCCCAATTCCAGCTTGACATTTACCTTTACCCCATGTTCTTCTAACAAAGCCTGCACAGCGCGGCGAGTTCCTGAACCGGGTTCACGCATAATAAAAGGCTCATCGTTTAACTCGTGAATTGGAATATTTTTCTCTTTGGCTAGACGATGATTTACTGGTGCAAAAACTACCAAAGGATTGTCTAAAAACGGCTCACAATTCACATCCAAATGTTCTGGAACCTGACTCATAATGTACAAATCATCCAGATTATTCATCATCCGATCAATAATTTTTTCGTGATTTGTGACTTGCAGCGAAATATCAATTCCTGGGTAACGCTGACAAAATGGCCCCAACAAACGCGGAATAAAATACTTGGCTGTGGTAATGACTGCTAAACGTAATTGCCCTTGCTTTAGCCCTTTTAAATCCGCAACTTTCATCTCAAACTGAGCAATAGTCTCAAAAATCTGCCTGCAAGTGGCAAACAGTTCTCTACCCGCCTCTGTCAAATACAAACGTTTCCCCACCTGCTCAAACAAGGGCAACCCTACAGATTTTGTCAATTGCTTAATTTGCATAGAGACAGTAGGTTGAGTCAGAAATAATTCTTCCGCAGCACGAGTAAAGCTACCATGCCGAGCCGCCGCTTCAAATACCTTCAACTGGTGTAGCGTCGCTTGGTTCAAGGGTGATTCTCCTCTAATAGCGATCTATAGATATAAAACTAGTATCACTAAACACCTACCAATCAAGCAGTGTCGCTCATACAAAGTTATGAGTTTTAGTATAGAGAAAAATCTATTTTCGCTATTAAAAGAAAGATATTTGATTTATAGTCCGTAAAAGTTATGATCAAAACAACAAGCGAAGCGTAAGATGCCTTCCAGCCAAGATGAATGCTGAATACTGAATGCTGAGGAGAATTTTCCCACGATTCATCCCTCAAAATTCACAATTCATCATTCATCCTTCCATAATTCTTCAGTAATTTTTGTGGGTAACTTGGCTAAATCAGGCAACTGAAGTACCTCTAACTCGGCTACTTGCTCCTTAATATTCACTGGCATCTGGATGGGTTGGCGTTCTTCTATCCAACAACTTGCCACAGGTAAAGTTTGTTCCAACTCATCCAAAGGCCGCGGAATCACCATCACTGCGTTCAACTCCCCAATCCGTTCTGCTTCATACATTCCCGCTTCCACTGCGACTGCGACATTAGCCACAGAGCCACGAATAATAGCTGTACACAAACCAGCACCGATTTTTTCATACGCAGCCAACTGCACATCGGCTGATTTCAACATGGCATCGCAAGCTCCTACCATCGCCGGAAACCCCCGTGTTTCCACCAATCCAATCGCTAAATTACTCAGACGGCTGTAACTACCTTCCTCCATGTATTTACTTAATCTATTTGTAATTGGCAGCACTACATCTAGATTGGGAAACGGGCGAGGAATTACCAAACTAGAAACCAACTGACCAAACTGTTCAGCAGTTTGCACACCTGATTCTACTGCCAGCCGAACATCAGCAATACCACCCCGTACAATTGCTGTACAGTGACCACTGCCAATTTTTTCATATCCCACTAGGTGAACCCCAGCAGATTTTAACATCATATCAGCCGTGCCAACTATGGCTGGAAAGCTGAGGGTAGATACCAAACCCAAGGCAGTGTCCTTGAAGTTATCTCTATCTCGTCGACGTGATGCTGCCCGAACAGTACTAAGGGACTGTTGATTATATGTGTCCATGTGAATTCTCCAGGATACTCACAGTCTATGCTAAAGGTAAGCGAAAGGCTGAAGAATCAAGAATAAAAGATGAAAGCGGTCTTTTTCATCCTTCATAATCCATACTTCATAACTTTAGGGGACAACTTACAATTAACACTTATTCAGGCGGTTCGTCAGACTTAGGATTGTTCAAGGATTGCCTATGGGGAAACAATGTTGTTAATAGCCTGTGAATACTTCCTTGCCCATAAATTTGAGTGCCAAATATATCTGGAGACTCAGAATTTTCCGCACTTACTTCTGATGAACTAGCAGTAGTTTCATCGTTTTGGTTCGGAGGTGGTTGGGCAGAGGGTGTGGGCGAAGGTTGAGGAATCGAAATCGACTGGTGCGTTAACTCCAAGAAAGCAGAAGCGGAGAGATTAGTAGAGGAAATAGAAATCGGTTTGGCCTCAGTTTCTCCTAAATTATTGTCTTCTGGTGGTTGCTGTTGAGTATCAGGAACAGCAGCATCACTGATGGGTGGTGCTGGCACTTCGGCAAGACTAATCTGACGACTAGTATCTCCTAACACTGAGCTTGGTGGTATGACTGTTCCTGGTGCGACAGAACAGTTAAAAACTGTTGTGGCTGCACCAATACAAGCATTTGTACCAATTTTGCCGATTCCTACCATCAAAAAGCCGGCTCCTAGGTTAGCCCCTGCTTCTATTTCCAGGGTTCCTTCATTGACTTGGAGAATTGACCCCATACCAATACAAACACCAGGGCCAATAATGATTTTGCCGTTGGTAGCCGCTTGGAGTATGACACCAGGTGCTAATACTGCACTGGGATGAATGATCACCTCGCCACTAATATAAGGGTCAAAGTTATTGTGGAGGCGCAGTAGCGGCACAGACATGGAAAATTAAACCTCGGAAGATAGAAGTGCCGAGTGCTGAGTGCAATTACAGCATCTTCAGTTTAGAAATAAAATGAGTAGTTTACTAAACTGACTTGCCTTTAACTCAGCGAGAAGCCGGAGCGGCGGCTTCCGCCGCTCTGAACTTCGGTGATTCAGCACTTTCAACTCAGCACTTCTACGGACGTTGAATAATTGTTTCTAACACACGACGTTTGGCTTTGGGGTCAATGCCAATCAAGCGCAGGTATTCACCTTCATATTCAGACAGGTATGCTTCTAAAGCTGCGATCGCATCTCTTTCTGATCTAGCCTCAATTTGGCCACAGCTAGACCAAGAACCAGTCCGAAAACGTCTTTGGTCTACGTGTTCAGCACTAATTTTGTAACCGCCAGCCAGCAATTGCCGTAACTGGTCTACAACTTCTGCATTCAAACGGTTGCTGCTGACAGGCGCTGTTGCTGTTGCTGTTGCCGAGCCATAACTGCTGGTAGCAGCGTAAGATTTTTGGCCATTCGAGGGCGCAACTGGGCCATTCGGTCTTTGAATAATACTTTCTAATACCCGGCGTTTAGCTTTCGGGTCAATGCCAATCAAGCGCACATATTCACCTTGATGGCTTTCAATACATTCTTCTAAGGCCGCTACAACTTGGTCGGCTGAAGTAGCTTCTATCGGCTTACAACTAGCCCAAGAGCCAGTCCGAAAACGACGCTCATCTACGTGTTCTGTCCCAATTTTGTAGCCACCAGCCAAGAGTTTGCGGATTTGGTCTACAGTTTCCGCACTGATGGAACCAATTCCAGCACTGCTACTATGACCATTGCCGTTGTAGCCAGCACTACCTGTACTTGCGGGAGCTTTAAAGCTGGTAGTTGGTTGAACTACACCATCTGGGCGTTGAATAATAGTTTCTAACACCCGACGCTTACCTTTGGGGTCAATCCCAAATAAACGCACGTACTCACCACTATGGTCTGCCAAACAGCCTTCTAATGCTGATAAGGCTTCATTCAATGATCTGGGTTCAATTGGCTGACAGCTAGTCCAACAACCTGTACGGAACCGTCTTTGATCTACATGTTCTGTACCAATTTTGTAACCTTGCTCCAGTAGATAGCGTACTTGATCGACTGTTTCTGCACCCAAGCTATTGCTCGCCACTTCACTACTCCTTTCCAACTCTAAAACAGTTAAACCATTACTACTTGTATAAGATTTAGCTAATTCATCCCGGATGGGTGCAATACATTTGTTATCAGCAGCACAAAGATAACCAGCCCGCAGTGCCTGATTAATTCCCACAACATGATGGGCAAATTGCTGGTCTTGGTTCTGCACATCTGGCAGACGGTCAGCTTGCTGCTGGCTGGTGATTATCGCTCCCGACGGTACATATTTACCTGGGGGAATTTCTACATCTTGTATTAAAGCGTGCATCATCACGATGCAACCTGCGCCTACTCTGGCATTAAATACTGTGGAGCGAAAGCCAATAAAGCAGCTATCCCCTACATACGCTGGGCCATGAATCAAAGCCATGTGGGTAATGGAAGCATTCTTCCCAATCCACACCGAGTATTCATTGCCATCATCACCGATGACTCGGCCTTGCTCCAACCCATGAATCACTACACCATCTTGGATATTGGTATTTTCACCGATGTAAAAAGGTGTACCTTCATCCGCCCTAATCGAAGTCCCTGGAGCGACGATTACATTTGCACCAATCCGTACATCTCCAATCACGTTGGAGAAGGAGTGGACAAATGAGGTTTTGTGGATTTCTGGCTCAGCTAAACTTCGTGACCACGGGGTTGGGGGTGCCGCCGTGCTGCTGACTGCCATTGCGAGATTCCTCCTGAATTAAGCTTTTTGTCTGTTAGTCTTGGGTCACTTGTCCCTTGTCCTTTGTTCTTTGTCTCAAACCAATGACTAATGACTAATGACTAATGACTATCTATATTGGTCTTTTTTACTGTAAATCAGGCGATCTTGAACATGAATAGTATCAATTATCGCCACCACTGCTGCATCCAAAGGGCGTTGTTCGTTGCCAAGAATTTGACGAGCGGCGCTGCCACGGCTGACTAGCACCCACTCATCTACTCCTGCGCCTACGGTATCTGCTGCTACCTCGTACTTTGGTAAGGTATTTCCTTCTTCATCCACTAACTGCAACATCAGTAGTTTGACACCGCGAAGACTTGGATCTTTTTGAGTGCTAACTACTGTGCCACGTACTTTGGCAATTTGCATTATATGTTATGGTCTTCTACCGCCGAAAGGTCGAATTGCGTTAACATTTTCCCGGAATTGCTCTACGTCTTCTGTATAACGAATTGGCAGGACGTATTCTAAGTTTTCATGGGGACGAGCAATGATGTGTGTCGATAGCACTTGTCCGCCATTAACTCGCTTCACTGATTCCACACCTGCTGCTACAGAAGCTTGGACTTCGGAAACATCACCCCGCACAATTACTGTTACCCGACCACTACCGATTTTTTCGTAACCTACTAAGGTTACACGGGCAGCTTTCACCATCGCGTCAGCAGCTTCTACTACTGCTGGAAAGCCAAGTGTTTCTACCATTCCCACTGCAATTGACATTAGTTTTGATCCCTATTTAAATTTTCTCAAACAAACAAAAGCCTAGCTCAAGCAAGCAACCCCGTTAGTCATTTTGTATTATCGACTGTTAAGTGCGAAACTGTTCCACTGCTTCTGTGTAACGAATCGGCAAAACATATTCCAAGTTTTCGTGGGGACGAGCAATGATGTGGGTGGAAACCACTTCACCACCATTTACTCTTCTGGCTGCTTCAATTCCAGCTGCAACTGAGGCTTGCACTTCCGAAACATCACCCCGCACAATGACGGTGACACGGGCGCTACCAATTTTTTCATACCCTACCAATGTTACACGGGCGGCTTTAACCATCGCATCAGCAGCTTCTACTACTGCTGGAAAGCCCTTTGTCTCAATCATTCCAACTGCAATTGGCATCGCAGAAACTCCTAAAAATTTAATCCAATCAGTACTGTGGTTTGAAAATTGTGACGGGGAAGCTCATCTTGAGCTAAAAGACACTTCCAAAAATAAGCATAGGAAAGCTTGGCTCCCCTGGCAATATAAATTAGTATAATAGTTTATAATAAAAAAGTTTTAAAAAACTTAATTCTTTGTCATACGGTGTTTCTGCTCTGTTTAAGTCCACTGATTCCAAGAGCAGGCGCTTATGCTTTATAATTTTTTTATTACATATCCAAATCGCTGTTCATAGCCAAGACTAATCGTCTCTGGTGAGGAAGGTAAAACTACTGCATCTTTTACAGTTTCTATCTTTCCTCCGTTTTGTGGTATGTAAATAGGAATATCTAAAAAGCATATAACTTTTTTAAATATATCTGATAAATATCTCTGCTAAACATCAGAAATAGAAATTTACAAATGAGTATGGTTCCAATGAAAGGTGGAGAATTTGAATATGTAAATAAATTATGTTAGCTGACATTTAGGCATTAATTTTGCAATCCTAAAAATTATTACACATTTTTTAGAAACCAAATTTAACATAGATTTTCATCCAAAAAGCTAAGTCAAAGATGATTTTTCAAAAGGTAAAAAAAATTCAGGCAGAGTTGTAAAGGTAAGCAAATTAAATGAATCAGTTTCTATTTTCAACAAGTTGGTGTGTGCCTTTGTATAGCTTGATAGGCGCACTTTTAACTTTGCCCTGGGCGATGGGAGTCATTAGAAGGACAGGCCCTAGACCAGCAGCTTATATCAACTTGTTGACTACTGTTTTGGGTTTTGCCCATAGCTTGTTTGTCTTTAAAGATGTTTGGGACAGAGAACCAGAGAATTTACTGGTTAGTTGGTTTCAAGCGGCAGATTTAAACTTATCCTTTGCATTAGAACTATCGCCTGTGAGTATTGGGGCGACTGTTTTAATCACTGGCTTAAGTTTGTTGGCACAAATTTACGCTTTGGGCTATCTAGAAAAAGATTGGTCTTTAGCACGCTTTTTTGGGCTACTGGGATTTTTTGAAGCGGCATTAAGTGGTTTAGCTGTTAGTGACTCTTTATTTCTCAGTTATGCTTTGCTCGAAGTCCTGACCCTATCTACATACCTGCTGGTGGGTTTTTGGTACGCACAACCTTTGGTGGTGACAGCAGCGCGGGATGCTTTTTTAACTAAGCGGGTGGGCGACTTGTTGTTGCTGATGTCTGTGGTGACGCTTTCGAGTTGGGCTGGCAGTTTGAATTTTTCGGATTTGTATGAGTGGGCGCAAACCGCAGAATTAAGCCCAGTGGCCTCTACATTACTAGGTTTAGGATTAATTGCGGGGCCAGCAGGTAAATGCGCTCAGTTTCCTTTGCATTTATGGTTAGATGAAGCGATGGAAGGGCCAAACCCAGCTTCGGTGATGCGAAATTCGCTGGTAGTCGCTGGTGGTGCTTATCTACTCTACAAACTGCAACCAATTTTGGCTTTATCACCAGTGGCGTTGAATGCGCTGATAGTCATGGGTTCAGTGACGGCAGTAGGGGCCACTTTGGTGTCTTTGGCTCAAATTGATATTAAGCGATCGCTCTCCCACTCCACTAGTGCATACATGGGACTGGTGTTTTTGGCGGTAGGGATGCAGCAAGGAGGTGTAGCTTTAATGCTGCTGTTGACCCATGCGATCGCCAAAGCATTATTATTTATGAGTTCGGGTTCGGTAATTTATACCACCAATACCCAAGATTTAACTGAAATGGGCGGTTTATGGTCGCGGATGCCAGCTACCACTACCGCCTTTGTTGTGGGTGCGGCTGGGATGATTACATTACTGCCACTGGGAAGCTTTTGGGCAATGTTGTCCTGGGCTGATGGTTTGGTGGCTATTAGCCCTTGGGTAATTGCCATTTTAGTCATTGTAAATGGTTTCACAGCCTTAAACTTGACGCGGGTATTTCGCTTAATCTTTTGGGGTAAACCACAGCAAAAAACTCGCCGTACACCGGAAGTCGGCTGGCAGATGGCATTGCCAATGGTAACGCTGACCATCATGACCTTACTACTACCCCTGATGCTTCAGCAATGGTACTTACTGCCCAGCCGGGAAAGTATTAATTGGTATGTAGTATCAACATTGCTGGTTTCGACTGTAGTTGGAGTAGGTATTGGTTCAACAATGTACCTGCATAAAGCTTGGTCAAGATCCAGAATTTTGGTATGGCGATTCTTACAAGACTTGTTGGGTTACGATTTTTACATAGACAGGATCTATCGGGTGACAGTAGTTGGGGCAGTCGCCTTTTTATCTAGGATATCGGCTTGGAGCGATCGCTATCTTGTTGATGGCTTAGTAAACTTTGTGGGTATTTTCACCATTTTTGGTGGGCAAAGTTTAAGGTACAGCATTTCTGGCCAATCTCAAGGCTATATGTTCACCATCCTGGTTGTGATCAGCATTTTGGGTTTCTTCATCAGTTGGTCATTAGGACTGCTGAACAACTTGCATTTTTAACAGTGCTGAGTGCTGAGTGCTGAGTGCTGAGTGCTGAGTGCTGAGTGCTGAGTAAACAATACTAATCCCTACTCCCTACTCCCTACTCCCCATTCCCTACTCCCTACTCCCCATTCCCTACTCCCTACTCCCCATTCCCTAATTCTCTCGAAACTATGCTGAGTGCATTAATTGTGCTGCCATTGTTAGGCGCAATCATCATTGGTTTTTGGCCTGCTGTTCTGGATGGCAAACTTGCCCGTGTTATGGCGTTTGTCTGTGCTGGTACTACCTTTTTGTGGTCAGTTTTTCTCGCCATTCAATTCAACCCAGGAGAAATTAGTCAACAGTTTAGTGAGTTTATTCCTTGGGTAGATGCCATCGGGTTAAGTTACAACCTTGGAATTGATGGTTTATCTTTGCCGCTACTGGTGTTAAATGGACTGTTGACTTGTATTGCTATCTCTAGCAGCGATAGTTCCCAGCAACGTCCCCGACTGTATTACTCGCTCATATTACTGTTAAGCACAGGGGTAACAGGTGCTTTTTTGGCACAGGATTTACTGTTATTCTTCCTGTTTTATGAACTGGAACTGATTCCCCTGTATCTGCTAATTGCTATTTGGGGTGGT
Source organism: Nostoc sp. FACHB-190 (assembly GCF_014696905.1). Classification (NCBI taxonomy): domain Bacteria; kingdom Bacillati; phylum Cyanobacteriota; class Cyanophyceae; order Nostocales; family Nostocaceae; genus Nostoc; species Nostoc sp. FACHB-190. Next base: position 28,449 of record NZ_JACJQW010000001.1, on the reverse strand, counting down.
GCGAAAAGAGGTTACGCCGCCACCAAGTTTTTAATTTACACAGCCATATCTGGGATTTTGATTTTGGCAAGTTTCCTGGGTATGGTTTGGCTGAGTGGTGGTTCCAATTTTGCCTTAGCTAACTTGAATGCAGCATCTTTACCACTAGCCACACAAATCTTATTGCTAGTAGGGCTTTTGGTCGGTTTTGGGATTAAGATACCACTGGTTCCCTTCCACACTTGGTTGCCTGATGCCCACGTTGAAGCCTCTACACCCATTTCTGTATTGTTAGCTGGAGTGCTGTTGAAATTGGGGACTTACGGCTTACTGCGGTTTGGGATGAACTTGTTACCCGATGCTTGGAGTTATGTCGCGCCTTGGTTAGCAACTTGGGCAGTCGTAAGTGTGCTTTATGGTGCATCTTGCGCGATCGCCCAAACGGACATGAAAAAAATGGTAGCCTATAGTTCAATTGGACACATGGGTTATGTATTGTTAGCGGCGGCGGCTTCTACACCTCTGAGTGTCTTGGGTGCTGTGATGCAAATGATTAGCCACGGTTTGATTTCTGCCCTGCTGTTTTTGTTGGTTGGCGTAATATACAAAAAAGCAGGTAGCCGTGATTTAGACGTGATTCGCGGCTTATTAAATCCTGAACGCGGAATGCCGGTGATTGGTAGTTTGATGGTTTTGGGAGTGATGGCCAGTGCAGGTATCCCTGGGATGGTCGGATTTATTTCAGAATTTGTGATTTTCCGGGGCAGTTTTCCGGTTTTCCCAGTGCAAACCTTAATATCGATGCTGGGAACTGGTTTGACGGCGGTTTACTTCTTAATTCTGATGAACAAGGCATTCTTTGGACGCTTGTCTGCACAGGTAGATAATTTACCACGAGTTTACTGGAGCGATCGCCTGCCATCTGTCGTGTTAGCTGTAATCATTGTGATTTTTGGTATTCAACCTGCTTGGTTATCTCGCTGGAGTGAACCCACAATTACCGCCATGATGAATGTAGATCAGGTAGTGGCAACAGTCTCGGTAGAAAAATTAAAGTAAAAAGTAAAAAAGCAAAAAGTAAATTTTTTTTACTTTTGCCTTTTTACTTTTGCCTTCTTATTGACTCATTCCCAATTTGGAGAACTGGCAATGGTAACTATTAAAAATAAACCCGGCTCACATCCTTTAGCTGAGTATGTAGAAAGATTACAAACAGGTGGGGCATTATTGCCTGACAGCAAAGAAAATGTATTAGAAGTAGTTGGCATCCTCAAAAGTTATGGTGTGGTTTTAGATGCCTACTCTAACAATCTTATCTACATTGCTGACCATCAATTTTTAGTATTTTTCCCCTTTTTTAAATACTTTAATGACGAATTTTCTGTGGCAAAATTACTGCGTCACTGGTGGCACGATCGCATAAATTACGAATATGCCGAATATTGTATGAAAGCCATGATGTGGCATGGTGGCGGCGGCTTAGATGCTTACTTAGATACTAAAGAATTTCAAGAACGCGCCAAAGCAGTAATCACCGCTAAATTTAAAAATAATCCCTTTGTTTTAGGAGTAAACCAATTATTCCCTGACTTTTTAACGGAACAATTGCGAGTTTCGGCTTACTACAGTGGCTTGGGTCAATTTTGGCGCGTCATGGCTGATATTTTCCTCACCTTATCTGACCGCTATGATAACGGCGAAATTACATCAATTGCCCAAGTTGTAGACCACATTAAAGCAGGTTTGGTAGCCGATGCCCTCAAGCCAATCACATATTCTGTCAAAATTCAAGATAAAGCCTACGACATTATCCCTAAAAGTGTTGGTTTAACATTTTTAGGAGATACAGCCGTACCTTATGTTGAGGCTGTTTTCTTCCGGGGAACTCCATTTCACGGCACAGTTTCTTACAATGCCCAAGCTTATCAAATTTCCCCAGATCAAGGCCGATTCCAGTATGGTGCATTGTACGCTGATCCTTTACCGATTGGCGGTGCTGGTATTCCGCCTACCTTGCTAATGCAGGATATGCGCCATTATTTGCCAGAATACTTGCACGCTGTTTATCGTCGTCGTCCGCGTGGGGAAGATGATTTACGAGTACAAATCTGTATTAGTTTCCAAAAGTCCATGTTTTGCGTCACTACCGCCGCAATTTTAGGATTGATGCCTTATCCTGCGGACACTCAAGAACCATCTGAACAAAATGCCAACCGAATTTACCTAGAAAAGTGGATGGATAGATTTACAACCTCACGCTTAAGTGATGTTAATAGTTAAAGTGCTGAGTGCTGAGTGCTGAGTGCTGAGTGCTGAGTAAAAAATTTAATCCTACTGACTAGTCTCTAGCCTCTTTCACTCACCCCACACATCTAGTAGTCTCAATTTCAATTGCATCAGAAATAAAGCAAACTCCGCCAAACTTATTTAGAGTTTGTCGGACATTTGACTCTACCAAAGACAATTTTTCTGGTGGAAAAAAGGCAATGATATAAACATTGTCTAGCATTGTCATTGCTAAATCATTGGTGATGGTGCCTCTTGTACCTTTGCCGGCTACATCTTTGATAACTGAATGCCCCTTTACGCCTGCCTTTTCTAAAGATTCTAAAATTTTACCGAGTTCAACATAATTGGCAAAGATTTCTATCCGTTTTACAGGCTGCATAATCTTACCTCCAAAATAGATTAATGCCGTATAAATAGAGCGGGATGCCGACAATGATATTAAAAGGAAAAGTCACAGCTAACGCCGTTGAAACATACAAACTTGGATTCGCTTCTGGAACGGTGAGGCGCATAGCTGCTGGTACAGCAATGTAGGATGCACTGGCACACAGCACAGAGAATAACAAGCTATCTCCTTGGGACATTCCAATAACTTTCGCAATTAATAAAGCTATGCCAGCATTGAAAATTGGTACTAGTATCGCAAACAAAATCAGGAAAAACCCAGTTTTTTGCAAATCTTTTATTCTTCTGGCAGCTAAAAGTCCCATATCCAATAAAAAGAACGTCAGCACGCCATAAAACATATCTTGGGTAAAGGGTTTTAAGGTTTGCCAACCATGTTCTCCGGTGAGAATACCCATGAATAAGCTACCAACTAACAAAAAGACCGAACTGTTGAGAAAAGCTTCTTGTAATACTTCTGACCAATTAAATTCGCGATCGCTTTCATCAACTGTAAAAACCTTAACTAATATTAACCCTACAACAATGGCTGGTGATTCCATTAATGCCAAAGCTGCAACCATAAACCCATCAAAACTTATTCCCAGTTGCGTCAAAAAAGAACTGGCAGTAATAAAAGTTACAGCACTAATTGAGCCATAAGTAGCTGCGATCGCAGCTGAATTATAAGTATCAAGCTTAATTCTCAGAATAAAAAATGTGTAAACAGGAACAACACAAGCCATTAACATCGCGGCTAAAAGCGTCAGGATAACTGATTGAGTAATTCCACTTTTAACCAGTTCCACTCCACCTTTGAACCCAATGGCAAATAACAAATACAACGATAATAATTTCGGTATTGGTGCGGGAATTTCTAAATCTGTTTTAACTAATACCGCCAAAATACCTAAAAAGAAAGCTAACACAGGTGGATTTAAGATGTTGGATACAATCAAGCTGACATCCATAATTCCACCATGCCTCCAAAAATTAGCTGAATACTCATAAACAAGTTTAGGGTAATATCGTACACATCGAAAATTCTTGGGAATATATTCAGCAAGGTTAGGGGCTAGAGGTTATAGGTTACAGGTTATAGGTTACAGGCTAGTCAGTAGGATTCAATTTTTTACTCATCACTCAATACTCATTACTCAGCACTTTTTCTTGCCTGTTTTGCTGACACACATTTCTATCGTCAGAAGGACGCGGGATTTGGGAAATTAGCGTAATTTTATGCTGGTGTTGATTACTGGAGTTTTTTTAGGTACTCCCGATGGCACTCTTCGGCGAACAATAGTTTCTATTTATCTACATTTTACCTATAAATAAGGTTTTTACTGAAATTATAAATAATTAAAACTTATTATTACACTCACAAATTTAGGGGCTAAAACTACGAAAGCTGATATTGCCGCGATCGCCCTTGCCTGACTTAGTTTATACACATTTTGGTCTCCTCCAGATATAATGCAAGCAAGTACTTGCATGAAAAGCCATGTCCCAATCTGAGTTACCTGATTCACAGTTTCCGCTTGAAATAGAACAGCCTGTTACTACGGACTCTCATCAGGCTCAACCAACAGATTCTCCATCTGAACCAAAACTGATCTCCATAGCTAATAAAAAGCGGCCTTGGCCTGTAATTTTAGGTGTGGTGTTGTTAATTGCAGGTCTTGGTGTTGGTTGGCGTTGGTGGCAAACTAGTCAAGGGAATAATGCACCTGCTGGGGCTGCTGCTGGTCAACCGATGGGAGTTCCAGTGAAATTAGCCACGGTTGAAGATGCAAAAATTCAGGAAACGTCAGAATTAGTTGGGACTTTGGATGCACCACGCTCAGTTACACTCAAACCAGAAATTGACGGACGCATCACCCAGATTGTATTTCAAGAAGGCGATCGCGTTTCTCAAGGACAAGTAGTGATTCGCTTGCAAAGTGATGATGCTCAAGCGCAGTTACTCCAAGCCAAAGCCTCTCTTGAACAAGCCCAAGCACGTCTGGCAGAACTGAAAGCAGGCACACGCTCAGAAGAAATTGCCCAAGCCAGAGCGCAGCTATCACAAGCCCAAGCACGTTTACGAGATGCTCAAACAGGCTCCAGTCCCGAAGAAATGGCCCAAGCCGAAGCTCAAATAGAATCTGCTAAATCTGACTTAGCACTAGCAAAATCCCGCGCCGAACGCTACAGCAACCTGCAAAAACAAGGCGCAATTTCCGAAGATCAGATGGAAGGCTATTTGAAAGAACAACGCAGCGCCGCCGCCGCCTTAGTAGTAGCACAAAAACGCCTAGAGCAACTCAGCAAAGGTAGACGTTCAGATATTAGTGAATTAGAAGCAGCTGTTGAGCAGCAAAGACAAAACTTAAGACAACTAGAAAACGGCCCCCGTCAAGAAGAAATAGCCCAAGCGCGATCGCAAGTTACCCAAGCCGCAGCTCAAGTCAAAGCCGCCGAAGTACAATTGCAATACACCAACGTCCGCGCTCCCTTTACTGGACTGTTAGGCGATATCCCGGTAAGAGTCGGCGAATTTGTCAGCAAAGCCGACAGCCTCACCACCCTCACCAGAAATGACTCCTTAGAATTAAACATCGCGGTTCCCCTCACCCAAGCCCAGCGAGTGCGCGTCGGTTTACCAGTGCAGATGCTTGATGCTCAAGGACAAGCCACCGCTACAGGTAACATTAGTTTTATTTCACCCAACGCCAATTCTACTTCGCAAACAGTTTTAGCCAAAGCCACCTTTAGAAATGGCAACAGACTACTATTGAACCGCCAGTTAGTCCAAACAAAAATCATTTGGGCTGAACGTCCCGGAATTTTAGTGCCTGTCACAGCAGTATCCCGCCTTGGTGGAGAAGCATTTGTATTTGTGGCGCAAGCACCAGAAAATCCCAAACCCGGAGCGCCATCTTTAGTAGCTTTGCAAAAACCAGTCAAATTAGGAGCCATTGAAGGTAGTAATTACCAAGTCCTAGAAGGACTCCAAGCCGGAGACAAAATTGTAGTTTCAGGCATCCTCAACTTAACCAACGGCGCACCCATCGCTCCTACTCCCTAATTTTTTATGAGTGTAGTTTTTTTAGAATCATGCTTGCTAGGAGATAAGGAAGAAAAGCTGATAACTGCGTTTAAGAAAGTTCTGACTAACCCTTGGATAACAAACCTACACCTATCAGTATTCCTACTCCCTACTCTCTAAAAAGTGTAGGTTTTTAACAGAGTGATGAGTAGCGACTCTAAAAATCAAGATTTAATTAGAGTTCTATCCCCCTTACACCCCTACACCCTAAATCAATGTTTTTGGGACAGAACGTAAAAACCTAAACCTGTCAACTCCCCACTCCCCACTCCCCACTCCCCACTCCCCACTCCCCACTCCCCACTCCCCACTCCCTACTCCCTAATACCTATGTTTGTTGATTTTTTCATCAAGCGACCAGTCTTTGCTACGGTCTGTGCAATCATTATCCTGCTGGTGGGATTAATTAGTATTCCCACACTGCCCATTGCGCGATTTCCCGATATTAGTCCTACACAAATTAACGTTACAGCCAACTACAGTGGAGCCAGTGCCGAAGTTGTCGAAAGCGGTATTACTAATCTCTTAGAAAGACAAATTAATGGTGTTGAAGGTCTAAAATATATGACCTCCAGCAGCAGCAACGACGGTACAAGCAATATTACAATTACTTTCGATGCTTCACGAGATAAAGACTTAGCTGCTGTTGATGTGCAGAATCGTGTTTCCATTGCTGAGGCACAATTGCCAGATGTTGTGCAGCGTACGGGAGTTAGGGTCAGTAAGCAATCTAACAATATTCTCCTGGCAATTGGTTTATATACCGAAAATAAAGAGTATGACAACACTTTTTTGAGCAACTATGCTGACTTGTACATAGCGGATGCACTCAAGCGAGTCAAAGGCGTGGGAGATGTCAGAATTTTTGGTGAACGCCGTTATGCGATGCGCCTGTGGTTAGATCCCAATCGGTTAGCGACACGGGGATTAACCACAGAAGATGTCACCACAGCATTAGCGCAACAAAACTTGCAAATTGGTGCAGGCAGAATTGGTCAAGAACCTGCACCCCAGGGACAACAGTATCAAATTGATGTGCGTGCTGCCAGCCGACTCACAGAACCCGCCGAATTTGAAGAAATTGTGATTAAAACCGAAGATGATGGGACTTTAGTCAAACTCAAAGATGTTGGTCGGGCAGAATTAGGTGCAGAAAATTACAACACATTTTTGCGATTTCGCGCTAAGGATGCTGTCGGCTTGGGTATCTATCAAGTTCCTGGAAGTAATGCCTTAGATGTCGCCAAGGGTGTGAAAGCGGCAATGGCGGAATTGGCTCCGAGTTTTCCACCAGGTATGAAATATCAGGTAGCTTTTGACACAACTTTGTTTGTGGAAGAGTCCTTAGCCGAAGTTGTGAAGACTCTGATTGAAGCTGTAGTGTTGGTTGTGATTGTAATTTTCTTGTTTTTGCAAGACTGGCGAACCACATTGATTCCAGCACTGACGATTCCCTTAGCCTTAGTGGGGACGTTTGCTTTCGTTAAAGTATTTAACTTTTCGATTAATAGTTTGACCTTGTTTGGTTTGACACTGGCATCAGGGATGGTGGTAGATGATGCGATCGTTGTAGTGGAGCAAATTAGCCGATTTATTCAAGATAAAGGCATCAATCCCCGCCGCGCCGCTAGTGAATCAATGGCAGAATTATTTGGGGCTGTAATTGCGACTTCCTTGGTGTTGATGGCGGTGTTTGTTCCAGTGGCGTTTTTTCCAGGAACCACAGGGGCATTATATCGGCAATTTGCCTTAACTATCGCTTTCTCCATTGCCATTTCCACTTTTTTGGCTTTGACACTCACACCTTCATTGTGTGCTTTGCTACTGCGCCAAGGACAAACACCTCCAGGTTGGCTGGGCTGGATTTTTAACCAGATTAACAGATTTTTGGAGTGGGTAAGACAAGGATATCAGCGATCGCTTGGTTTTCTCACACGCATTAAAAGTGTGATTATCGGTCTATTTATCGTTTCTTTGGGGATGACTGCTTGGTTGTATACCAGCGTCCCGACAGCCTTCCTCCCCGACGAAGACCAAGGTTACTTCATCACAATTCTTCAAGGGCCACAAGGAGTATCGCTGCAATACACCAGCGATGTCATGTCCAAAGTTGAACAGGAAATCCTACAACTTCCCGAAGTCGTGGGAACTTTTGCAGTTGGTGGTTTTGGTTTCAGTGGAAGTACTGCCAACAGTGGTATTATCTTTACTACCCTCAAACCTTGGAGTGAGCGTGAACGACCAGATCAGACAGTCCAAGCCCTCATCGGTAAACTACAAGGCAAGTTTTTCGCCATTCCCGAAGCCAGAGTCTTTGCTGTAAACCCCCCAGCCATTCAAGGCTTAGGGAACTTTGGCGGTTTTACTTTTCAACTCCAAGACCGCAGAGGTAACGGCGGCTTAGATAACCTAGTGCAATCAATGGGTCAATTGCTTGGTCGTGCCAATCAAACCCCCGGACTGCAACGTGTATTCACCACCTTTGCTGCTAACACACCCCAGCTACTTGTAGAAGTAGAACGAAACAAAGCCAACTCCCTGCAAGTGAATGTAGATGATATCTTTACTACCTTACAAACTGCCTTGGGGTCGCAATATGTCAACGACTTCAACCTCCAGCAGCGCAACTATCGGGTATATGTCCAAGCTGATGAACAGTTTCGTTCTAACCCCCAAGATATCGGTAAACTCTACGTTCGTTCCCGCCGAAACGAAATGATTCCTTTGAGTAATTTAGTAACAATTACTCCCACCACCGGAGCGCAAACCATTAACCACTATAATTTATTCCGCTCCATTGAAATCAACGGTGCCGCCGCACCAGGCTTTAGTTCTGGAGATGCTATCCAAAAAATGGAACAGGTAGCAAAACAAGTTTTACCCCCTGGTTATGGCTATGAGTGGTCAGGTACATCTCTAGAAGAACTCGCTTCTGGCGGTTTAGCTCCTGTGATTTTTGGTTTAGGATTGGTCTTTGTATTCCTAGTATTAGCGGCTCAATATGAAAACTACATCGACCCTTTAATTATTATGCTGTCAGTGCCTTTAGCAATTTTTGGCGCACTGTTAGCCCAATCAATGCGGGGTTTTCCTAACGATGTATATTGTCAAATTGGTTTAGTAATGTTGATTGGTTTGGCAAGTAAAAATGCAATTTTGATTGTGGAATTTGCCAACCAATTGCGAGAACAAGGGCTATCAATTACCAAAGCCGTCATAGAAGCTTCTCAAGAACGGTTGCGTCCAATTTTGATGACAGCTTTTTCCACACTTTTAGGGATTTTTCCCTTGGCTGTAGCCACCGGTGCTGGTGCAGGTAGCCGTCAATCTCTGGGAACAGCCGTGTTTGGTGGAATGTTAATTGCGACATTCTTAAGTTTGTTTGTTGTTCCTGTCTTATACATTGTGATTAAGTCACTAACAGAACGATTAATTAAACCACGTCACGAAGAAACAATCTAAATCTAGGGGTGTAGGTGTTCACAACCCTTACACCAATTCACAAAATTACTGATAAAAATCACTTTCTCTGCGCCTCTTTTTTTGTTCGCCGAGCGAAGTCGAGGCGCTACTTTTATATCTATATCACTTTATAAAGTGAAATTGTATTACAACCATTCTTAACAGACAATCTTTCTACATAAGTTCTGATACCAAGTTCCCTAGTCTGATTAACGACTACCAGCAATAACTAGTCGTTCAGGCAAACCACCATCTACCATTAAATCTGATTGTATGTGAGACGCAGACATCCGATTTAATGATGCGTGATTGATCTCAGATGTGGCAGTCAGATTAGTGAGAGTTGTGGCGGTATGAAAGCCAGGTAAAGAGTAACCAAAGGCAATTAATCCAGATGCCAGAGAGGAGGCAATTAACTGAGAGTAGAATTGTGTTGTCATGATATTCTCCTCTGATAAACAATGCTGGCAATACCGCCACAATTGTTAATAGGGAGAAGATTGTCTGAGTATGCACATTATCAATTTTTAGGGTGCGTCAGATTTGGAAAATTCCTTGATTTCTTCGGAATTATCGCTGCTGATGCACCCTACAGTTAGTTTGATGATGAAGTTTCAGTCTTGGAATTAAGGTGTAGTCACTTCCGAGGTCTGATTGATTGGTTGGAGTAGATTTGTTTCTGGAACTAATGGTGCTTCAGCCACTTCAGTGTCTAATTTTACGCCCTCTGTTGTTAATAAACTTACCCAGTCAGCTTTGAGTGCCGAATCTTGAGGGCTAGAGTAGCGTAACTGTGCCAAAGTATTAAGAGCATCTTGCCAAATGCCAGCATCAGCATAAAGTTTTAAACGTTCTGGCAAAGAAGCGTTGTCTACTTTATTCATCAATTGTGGATTATCAACCCGTTGGATAGTTCCTTGAACTAACTTATCTGAAGAACGGTCTTGAGTATTGCAAATAATTGAAAAATTCCATCGATATTTTTGACCTTTAGCAAGGGTATTATCTGGGAGGCTCACACCAACTACACCTGCATTACCATTGGGTTTGTACTTTTGTTTGTGTACCTCTTGCTCATTGTCATCTTGAACTACTAATTCTACTTCCGGTGCTTTATTTTCCGGGATATAAAAATATAAGGTAGGGTTAGCTACAGTGGTGAGTCCAATATTTGAAATCGGCACAATAGCAGTCAAATTTTGATTCTTCGCAACACAATTTACCCCGCGTGAACCCCCTGGAACTCTTCTACCAGGGCCTTTACCTAAGTCTGGTAAATTAATCTTCACTTCTGCTTGTACGGGTACTAAAGAACTGACAATTGCTAATCCGACAATTGCAGAGATTGTGGTAGACAACAATTTTCGTGATAAAAGGTTGTTCATAGTTATGTACTTCTGGGTTAGAGCTTAAAATTTGTACTTGTTGTTAGGCTGTAATGCTGCTGGTGGAGAAATTAAAGGCTGCTGGACGATTTGTGGATTTAAGCTGATACCTGGTGTCGTTAACAATTCTTGCCAATCAGATGCTATTTCGGGATTTTTAGGAAACAAGTAACGTCTTTGTGCCACATTTGCAAGGGCATCATGCCAAATACCTGCGGCTGCATACAAAACTGCACGTTCTTGTCGGTTTGCTTGTTGTAATTTTTTGACTAGTTGCAAGTCTGGTAGGACACGTTGCACTACACCAGCTACAACCTTATTTTGAGATTTATCTGTAGGATTACATATTACAGAAAATGTCCATTTGTATTGTTTGTTAACTGCTAACGAATTAATAGGCAACCTTATGCTAATTATGCCAGCTCTGTTATTTGGTTTATATTTCTGTGTGTAAACCTCTTGCTCAGTTTCATTTTGAACAACTAACTCTAACTCTGGTGCAGAAGTTTGGGGAACGTAAAAAAACAAGCTTGGATTGGAAACTGTGGTTAATCCTAGTTGGGATTCAGGAATTAAAGCTGTAAAAGGTATTTTACCTTGTAAACACTGGTCTGTAACTGGTACTGGGTTAGTGTTCTGCGCTGGCGGAATTCTCCTTTCGATACCATTAGGATTACCTCTAACACGACCAGGAGGTGCTACTATTGGTGCTGGCTGTGTTTGAATATCTATATTTCCTGCATTCCCTTCATCTAGGGGTTCATAGGCCCTGGTTCCTGCTGGGATCAATCTCCGTGGACTACCAACCGGAGGAACAAAGATAATTTTTTCGCTTGCTAGTACGGTATTTACTGACAAAATGCCTGTCATACCAACTGTAGTGGCTAAGATTGTTGTCCCGATTTTTTGTAGTTTGAGGGAGATCATCTGTTTAATTTCTGCTATGGGGAAATATTTCTCAATTATTTAACAACAGTTTTGGAGTTTCTTTTGCAGGAATTAAAGGTTTCTGTACTAGTTGTTGATCAAACTCTACTCCTGGTGCTGTTAATAATGCTTCCCAATCCGCTTTGACTTTAAAATCATTTGGCCTTGAGGATCTCAATCTTGCTAAAGTATCAAGAGCGTCGTGCCAAATTCCAGCTTCTGCATAGAGTTGCACACGCTCTTGCAAAGTAGCTTGTGCTAGTTTTTTCATTAGCAAAGGGTTTTCAAAACGTTGGATAGTACCTTGGACAACTTTGCTTAAAGCCGGATTTTCGGGATTACAGATCACCGAGAAATTCCATATATACTTTTGGTTCAGGGCTAAAGTATTTGGTGGTAAATTAATTCCTACTATTCCAGATTTAGTATTGGTTTGATATTTCTGCTGGTAAACTGGTTGCTCATTGTCATTTTCGTTTTGAATCACTAATTCTAGATAAGCAGCAGTATTTTGCGGAATAAAGAAATATAACGTGGGATTGCCGATAGTTGTTAATGCTGTATCGTACTTAGGAATTAAGGCGGTGAGTTTTGGGTTGTTAGCGATGCAACTTCCTCCTCTGGTGGCTGCTGGGACTCGGCGATTTGGCTTGCCTAAAGATGGTGGTAGATTTAATCTCACACGAGCAGCAGACTGGACTGTTCTTTTAGGCTGTCCCAGATTATTTGGCAAAGTTTCTTTTTTTGGCTGGGCTATTGCAATATGAGTAGGAGAGAGAACAGTTAACCCAAAAGTTGCTGTAAGAAATATGAGCCAGATTTTTTGCAACATGGTAACAGGCATCAAAATATACTCCTACTATTGCGGATTTTGCATAAATTCAACTATATTCCCCCAAACCACTCATAACCTTCGTCAATCCAATATCCTTTTCTGCTGCTGAGAGTACTAGTTAATGTGACGCGAGTTACCCATTTAGATTGTTTGTAACCCAGTTTGATGGGAGAGGCTAGACGTAAGGGCGCACCGTTTTCTGGTGATAAGGATTGACCATTTTTTTGGTAAGCCAACAAGGTTTGAGGGTGTAGTGTAGAGGCTATATCCCAGCTTTCGTAGTAGGTATCAGCAGATTCAAAGTAGGCGTAACGCACTTGAGATTTTGGTTGGGCTAATTTGATTAAATCACTCAAGCGCACACCACCCCACTGAACGATCGCCGCCCAGCCTTCGACGCATATATGACGAATTACCATTGAGTTAAAGGGCAATTTTTGAATATCTGCCATACTCAATTGCAGTCGCTGATTAACTTCACCATCAATAATTAGGCGAAATTTGTCGGTGTCAATTTGAGGCGTACCATTAAAGCTATTGATTAACAGTGCGTTTGGTTCGATCGCACTAATGGGAAATTCTGGAACTGGTGTTTGGGGTTTGAGTAATAATTCCCCAACTTTCAGGTTCAGTGGTTCTGTTAATTTACCCACTGGTTCGGATAGTAAACTCGTACCACAACTACTGAGGAGTAAACCCATACTGGAAACTCCCGATAGTTGCAACAAGCGGCGGCGCGTCAATAGATGGCGCTGTGCTTTAAATTCTTCCATACCACCTCTTTTAAGTAAACATTGATTTAATCAGACGATAGCCCCCAACTTTTTGGGATAGCAGAAAATGACCAATGACAAAGATAATAACTATGGGTACGGTAATAAAGTGAATTACTCTTAAGGTTTGCCAACTGCCAAATAATCCAGATAACCAATGCAGTTGGGCTGGTTTGTACATTGCCACACCGGAGGCGATCGCTAGAATTAATACTGGTACAATTCCGGTATAAATTAACCGATGCCAAGCATAGTTTTTCCGTTTGGGATTCTGCCCTTTTTGTAAAACCTGTAAGTCACCTTGGGAAACAAACCGCTTTTCCCACCGCTTTGTTGAAAATATGTAAATGCCATAGACTAATAAGTTCAGCGAAAATATCCACATCGCTGCAAAGTGCCAATTGCGTCCCCCGCCTAACCATCCTCCCAGTAAGAATGTGCGGGGAAATGTCCATCCTCCCCTACCACCAAACACAGGGTTAGCATTGTAAATTTGCAAGCCACTGCCAATCATCAAGATTAAACTGATAATGTTGAGACCATGAAAGATTTTAGCCGCCAACTCTTGTTTCGGCCCCGCCGGAGGTTTGCTACGTTTACCAGCTTTTGAAGCAGCCATAGAAAATCCTAATTTTTGTATTCAAATCTAAAATGTTTCAGGTGTTCTACTGCCTTAGTTTTATTGTTGAAAAATTACTCACTAATACTTATATCAGGTTTATTTCGTCACTTTATGCGTTATTGAGATTAGTAATAAAATGATTACAAAACTATTTATAGCGTTTCTCGGTTGAGTGCAGTAAAAGTAGATGGAGAAGAGAGGCTAGAGGCTAGAGGCTAGAGGCTAGAGGCTAGAGGCTAGAGGCTAGAGGCTAGAGACTAGAGGCTAGGTAAATGTACCTCACTTGAATGAGAACCGCTATATCTATGCCCAATAAATATTAATGATTCAAGGATTAATTTGTCGGCAGATAATTACTTGAAGGCTGCATAACCAAAGGTGGCGTTAAAAGTCCGACACCAAATTACTGCACTGGCAAAATCCGCAACCTTGATATTCTCGGAGATGTCATAGCGTTGACTACCAGAGGTTTTTTGTAACCGCCCCAAACTGACGTACTCTTTTTCAGTGATGCCATAAATTTTGGGTTGCTGTTGGCGATGTAAAATTACTAACAAGTCTGGGCCGCTATCGGTTTTGAAGTTTTGGTCAAACTCCAAAAAGGTTTTACCATTCTCAGTAATGATACGGGCGTTACCTTGAGTTATATGTTCTCCTTTGACAAAGTTACCTGATTTGACAACTGTATTTGGGGTTGCATCTGTGGGAGTTGGGGTTTCTGTGGCTTTAACGCTTTCCACACTTGGGGTTGTAGAATTTTCTGTCGGTTTTGTCCCTACCTGTGCGGCACAACCCATAATCGCTACAGTTGCCAAACTCAAAATTAGTAATTGCCGGTGCATCGCGCCAAACCCTCCCAATTTTCATCGAAACATGAGCGCAGTCTGCAATTAATAGCTGCGCTCAATTTTTTGTATTTTGTCATGTAGCTATGATTGCAACTTACCATGAAGTTACTATTAACTACACTGAAAGTAGCTGTAAACCCTGAAAATTTAGCAAGTTTTTATAAACTGCCTCGAAAATTTTATTTGCTTGTTAGAGAATTTACAGTGGCAAGCTGGGAAACATGGGAGCTAACCACAGTTGAATCTGCACATCCCAACCCAAGAGAATAGCGATCGCAGATGCGGCTACTAAAACACCACCGACTCTATGTAACATTTCACTGCGCGATCGCAACCCTAGCAAATATTGGCTGGCATAACGCCCAGCATAAGCGATCACTAATAACGGTAACGCAGCCCCCACACCAAACGCCAATAAAAGTGCAAATGTCCCAAAAACTTCATGCTTGCTGGCTGCCAAAATTAAAATGCTCCCCAATACAGGCCCAGCACAAGGAGTCCACAATAAACCAAGCTGAGTGCCTAACCAAAACTCTCCTGCCAATCCTACCCCTGTGTTTCTTTTAATTCTGCCCAATTGCAAATAACTCAGCAGCAAATAACTCCACTTGGGAAAGATTGCTAACACACCCATGAACAATAAAATAAATATCCCCACATAGCGCAGAGTATTAGCCAACCCAGCTAACCAACTGCTGGCAATTCCTAGCAAACTCCCGGCTGTGGCAAATCCAGCCACTAAACCCGCTACTAAGGCTACAGGCCCATAACGGTGGGTAGAAAGCGATCGCCCCACTAACACAGGCAAAACCGGCAAAACGCAAGGTGACAGTACCGTTAACGCCCCCGCAAAAACTGCTAACCCGGCCGATAGGGAAGTGATTGCCATCTCGACCTATCCTAAAAGCTGACGGATCATTTGTTCTGTATCGGAATAAGCACCTTCACCGATGTGATCGTAACGAATCACGCCTTGGCGGTCTGCTAAAAACAAATGTGGCCAGTATTCGTTTTTATAAGCATTCCAAGTTTGAAATTCGTTGTCTATTGGCACTGCATAGTTAATTTTGTGCTTTTTCAAAGCTTGTTTGACGTTGTTGACCACTTTTTCATAAGCAAACTCTGGTGTGTGGACACCAACAACTTTCAAGCCTTTATCAGCATATTCTTGATGCCAACGGGTCACGTAAGGCAGGGTACGCTGACAGTTAATGCAAGCAAATGTCCAAAACTGCACTAACACCACGCTACCTTTAAGGTCAGCAGTAGTTAAGGGTGAGGAATTGAGCCACTGAGAAATGCCTTGGAATTCTGGCAGCCTTTGGGCATTAGGAGGTAAGGCGGCGGTAGTATTTTGGGCTGGAGTACTAGAGTTAGCAGACGGAGCAACGGTTTTAGGTGTAGAAATAACGCTTTTCTCAGAACATCCAGATGCGATCGCCACTCCACCTGCTCCTATCGCTCCTAACCCCAGATAGGTAAGCAGTCGGCGACGCTTGATGAAATGTCTATCCATAAAGCAATCCTTGTAGTTATGAAGATATAGTTGAATACTTTTTGGTCTCGGATAATTACGGAGATACCGAAACAACTTTTCGGAGAAAAGGGTGCGTTATCTACGCACCCATAAATAGATTAATTGCTTTGGTAATTTTTACCTGTGTTGACAAAGTTTTCCAACTTTAAAATTCAACGTATAAAAAATCACCTACTTTACATCAACGATTTTCCAGAACGGTTACAAAAAGTTTTTCAGCAATGCTTGTATGCACAAGTGGCTTCAGGATACAAACTTCTTAATTTAAAGATGTAAAAACTGTTGTTTTAGTCAATGTATCCTCACCGACGCAAACATTAGGGTGTGCTGGTTGGTGCTGGTTTAGCTCCATCTTCTTTCTTCATAGCGTCACCATCTTTCTTCATAGCGTCGCCGTCTTTCTTCATAGCGTCGCCGTCTTTCTTCATAGCGTCACCATCTTTCTTCATAGCGTCGCCGTCTTTCTTCATAGCGCCGCCTTCGTTCTTCATAGCGTCGCCACCAGTATTAGAAGCAGGAGCAGCCGTAGGTGAACCTGAACCACCTGTATCACTAGCGCCAGAGCAAGCAACTAAGCTACCAACCAATGCAAGACTCGCAATCACACCAACAAATTTTAACTTCATCATCTTTTGGAACCCCTTAAAAGTCTTACTAAAGAAATAGACAAGGATCATCCTGTATAATCATACGGATGGAGACAGATTTTGATAATAAATTAACTTTTTTTTTTAATTACTTTGCAAAAATTAATTTTACTTAACTATCTGACTTCATCTTTTGATTGAGAATTGTCTATTGATTAGTACACTAATATCGTCGGGGATTACGCAAAAAGTCAAGACTTCCAGATATATTGTATGATTTACGCTCCAAGTTTTGGCTGTTGAGAATGGGCGTAAGGGTGCAAGGGTGAAGGGGTTTAAGGGTTTTGAATACTACACCGTTCGACTGATGCTCACAGCAAAGCATTTTTACCCTTCTCTACACCCTGTCCTAAAAACTTAGTTTACGCGATGTGCGACTTATTCTTGAAACCCCTCTCCAAACCTCTCCCCGAAACGGAGAGAGGCTTTGAATCTTGTTCCCCTTCCCTGGTAGGGAAGGGGTTGGGGGTTAGGTTTGAGAGAAAGTCGCACACGGCGTTAGTTTTTCAGTACTCATACTAAGTTGCGTTCAGAAATAGTACTCCTACTCCCTACTCCCTACTCCCTACTCCCTACTCCCAGCCCAAATTACTATCTTTGATTGCAACTTGGTATCAGCAATCTTCCTTCAATCGGGTTTTTGGGAACTACTGCACTCATAGTATCGTCACAGCTACCAACAAAAACCCGATTTTTGGGGTTAAGGGAATTTATAAATCGGTTTTGATTTTGATTTTACCAACGGCTCTACCAACTTTCTCCCATGTTCTCGCTGTTTCTACGTCTTGCCAATTAGTTCTCAAATGTTCGGCTTTCTCGTAACAGACCTGCGAAAGTATACTAAGCACACCAGATAAACTCATATTCTCAATCATTATCTCTATGTCGCTTTTGTCGTACATTTTTACAACTCCGAAGCAAAAATTTTTGAAACAGCTTTGATATAAGTAATCATCTACCAAATTTGGTAGTGATAATACTTGGAATTGCACTATCTCGTCATGCGGCAATGGGATGAATTAAAAATTACACGGGGTATAGGCAAGATATACCTCTGATGGATGGGTGAGTGCTGAGTGCTGAGTGCTGAGTGCTGAGTTCTGAGTAGAAACTTAGTATGCTCAGGTGTTTCAAGAATAAATAACCTCTGCTTCGACTGCGCTCAGTAAACAGGGTGTAGATATCCACAACCCTTACACCCCTAAACTCTTACACCCGACTTCAACAAACATCATCCTTAGCTTGCAGAAGTTGATACTGTCGCCATTTTTCTTGTTGACGGACTCGTTTTTCTTCCGTGAGTTGCTCAAAACAGTAGGGACAAGAAATACCCTCTTCATACTGAGGCGAGGCTTTATCTTTGTCAGAAATTGGATGTCCACAACAAAAGCACAATTCATGGCTACCAATTTCTAAACCATGACTCACAGCTACCCGCTCATCAAAGACAAAGCATTCGCCTTCCCATAAGCTTTCGGTGGCGGGAATTTCTTCTAAGTATTTTAAAATGCCGCCTTTGAGGTGATAAACTTCGCTAAATCCTTGAGCCAGCATAAAAGACGAAGCTTTTTCGCAGCGAATCCCCCCCGTACAAAACAAAGCTACTTTTTTGTGTTGATTTGGGTCGAGGTGATGCTGGACATATTCTGGGAACTCTCGAAAAGATTGTGTGTGGGGGTTCTCCGCGCCTTGAAAAGTTCCAATTCTGACTTCATACTCGTTGCGCGTATCAATTACTGTCACTTCTGGGTCAGAAATTAATTCATTCCATTCGGCTGGAGTGACGTAAATACCTACTTGTTGATTGGGGTCAACTTCTGGCAAACCTAAAGTGACAATTTCCGACTTTAAACGCACCTTCATTCGTTCAAAAGGTGGGTTTTGAGCGTAAGATTCTTTGTATTCTAAATCTGCTAAACGGCGATCGCTACCTAGATAGGCAAAAACAGCATCAATTCCTTGACGCGAACCCGCAATTGTGCCGTTGATACCTTCTGCTGCTAACAAAATTGTCCCTTTAATACCTTGTGCTGAACAGAAAGACAGTAAGGGTTCTTGTTTCTCGGCAAAGTCAGGCAAACTGACAAATTTATAAAATGCTGCAACAATTTGGGTATTTTCTTGGTTCATCCCTTTGGAAATGGAACAATCTTCAGGTACAATATTTTTAATTGTACGGGGGTTTAGCTCAGTTGGTAGAGCGCCTGCTTTGCAAGCAGGATGTCAGCGGTTCGAGTCCGCTAACCTCCATTTTTAATCATGGGTGTGAGGGTTTAGGGTTTTGAATACCTACTATCTACTCCCTACAACATCCAATATTCCTTGATCGCCGTCTAATATGACTTCTACACCCACTGGTAAAGCGGCATTTTCTTCGCCGTGACCAAAGGGTAAATCTGAGATAATGGGAATGCCTAAATCACCCAAGCGATCGCGCAATACTTCTTCCACACTAAAGCTAGGGACATTGGCGGGAGGTTCGCAGCGAGTGAAGCCGCCTAGAACTATTCCCCGCACTTTAGATAAAACTCCACTCAATCGCCACTGGGTTAGCATCCGGTCAATTCGATATGGTGCTTCGGTGACATCTTCAAAAGCCAAAATCACATCTGTAAAATCAGGTTGCAGTGGTGTACCTAAAAGATGAGTTGCAACTGTCAAATTACCCGGAAGCAAAATTCCCGATACCACACCACCACCCCAACCACAGCCTTTAAGTGAGTTTATCTGTTTTCTGGCTACCCAATTTAATAGTCGTTCTCTTGACCAATCTGGTTCATTAGCAAATGTGGTCAATACAGGCGCATGAACGCTAGAAATTCCGACATTAAACAAACTCCACAACAAAGCCGTAATATCCGAAAATCCAATTAACCATTTTGGCGTTGTTGAGTGACTCTGCCAATCCCAACTTTCTAAAATACGGGTGCTACCAAAACCACCTCTAGCGCAGAGAATCCCACGACAATCAGGATCACACCAAGCTGCGGCTAGTTGATGACGGCGGATTTCATCTTTATCGGCGAGATAGCCCCAACTTTGCTCAATATTCGGACTAATTTCCACACGATAACCGTGCGATCGCCAAATTTCTATACTCTGATTAAAAGCATCAAATTCTCGCAAAGCACCACTTGGCGCAATTACACGCAATAAGTCTCCAGGTTTTAAGGGTGCAGGTACAATTGCTGATTTCATCAATAGATTTTTCAGTAGTGATAATTCAATAATTCACAAGACTCCAACTATATACTTTAGTCTTGACAATGTACACTCATATAGGAATCCGGTTTGATTTCTGAATTTATTTGTGTAGGTAGGGAATAGGGAATGGGGAGTCGGGAGTAGGAAAGAAGCCTGATCTGAGTGTACTGATTTTTTTCATAAATCAAATATGAGTCCCATAGCATTTCACGACAAAAACAGAGTCATGAGAGAAATGATAAATTCAGATTGATTTTGTCTGTCAGAGCGATCGCCCTGTAAAACTAGGTAAATTAACAGAATTTTAAATCTTAATTTATTATCGGAATTTGGGAAAACTAAATACGGCAATACTGGCTTTTTTCGTACCTGAATTTGTAACCATAGTTCAGGGCGAAGCTGGGAAATATCACCCAAAAATGCAAAGGATTGATTTTATGCTTGCTATACATAGCATGACAAATACTCATGAGCTTAATCTGCGATTAGAGTCAACTTTGCAAGAATTACCAATGTGGCAAATTCAGGTTGAATTAGATTGTCCTGGAGATGAGCTAATTAGACTTTTTAGTCAAGAACCTTTACTTCCAGGGATTATTTTGACTAAAAACCAAAGTTTTCGAGGCATGATTTCGCGGCAAAAGTTTTTTGAGAATATGAGCCGTCCCTATAGTTTTGGATTATTTTCGCGCCGACCAATTGAAAATTTATATAACTTTCTTCAGCCAGATTTATTAATGATTCCTGGAGAAACGACAGTTGTAGAAGCGACTCAGAAAGCATTACAAAGATCCTTACACATTGCTTATGAACCAATTCTAGTAGCAGCTACATCAGAAAAGTATGGTCTTATTGATTTTCATCAATTACTTTTAGCCTATTCTCAAATTTATGCCTTAACTTTAACTCATCTCCAGTTTGCGGAGGAACAATCACAACTTGCTAAAGCTGGTTTTCAAGATTTGCAAAATAACTATACTCGTTTATTGCAAAATGAAAAAATGGCAGCATTAGGACAATTAGTAGCTGGTATCGCTCACGAAATTAACAATCCTATCAACTTTATTGCAGGCAATCTTGTTCATGCTGTTGGTTATACTCAAGATTTACTGGAACTAATTTGTTTGTATCAACAAAAGTATCCAGAGCCAGCCAAAAAAATTAAACATAAGATTTCCGATATAGATTTAGAGTATATTGCATCTGATTTTCCAAATTTGTTGGTATCAATGAAATTAGGTTGCGATCGCATTCGGCAAATTGTCCAATCTTTACGCAATTTTTCTCGCCTTGATGAAGCTGAGAAAAAAATAGTTGATATTCATGAAGGGATTGATAGTACACTGTTAATTTTATCTAGTCGCCTCAAAGAAGAAATCAATGGTAAACAAATTAGCATTATCAAAGAGTATGGTCAAATTCCACCCATAGAGTGTTACGCTGGACTACTCAATCAGGTTTTTATGAATATTTTGTCTAATGCTATTGATGCAATACAAGAGGCAATTGTCAAAAATTCAGAATTAAATGCTCACAATTCTAGCTTATTAAACAAACCAGCTATTTGGATTCGTACAGAATTGACTGATGATCATCAAGTCAACATTCGGATAATTGATAATGGTACAGGGATTCCTGAAGAAATCCAAAAACATTTATTCGACCCATTTTTTACGACTAAACCAGTTGGTAAAGGTACAGGGTTAGGATTATCGATTAGCTACCAAATTGTTGTGGAAAAGCATGGTGGACAATTACAGTGTTTATCTACAATAGGCAAAGGAACTGAATTTATCATTCAAATCCCTGTACGATTGTCATCAGATGTGAAACATAACATATAGGAATCGTATTTTGATTTGGGAAAAAAACTCAGTACACTCAGATCAGGCTTATTTCCTACTCCCAACTCCCTATTCCCTATTCCCTACCTACACAAGTAAATTCAGAAATCAAACCGGATTCCTATACATACTTGCCAATCTTAATCAAATCATGGCAGTATAACTCTGCACGTACTCATCACAGTAGTAATATTTGTTCTTTTGAAAGAAATTTTATGAGCAAAAAATTGAAAGTTAGCCTCGTCGTGCTTGCAGCTTTGGGAAATTTGGCTTTGCCATTGATGGCTAGGGCTAGTTTTAACGGGAATCTCACTGTAGAAATTGATGGCTTAAAAAATACAGAGGGGCAAGTTTGCGCCAGTATATTTGCCAGTAGTCAAGGATTTCCGAGCGATCGCGATCGCGTTTTAGAAAGACAATGTACTAAAATCACAGAAAAATCTGTCACCATCACTTTTAGCAACTTAAAAGCAGGTAACTATGCCGTCGCTGTGATGCACGATGAAAATAACGATTTTACTGTAAATCGCAGTGACATAGGTTTTCCCCTGGAAGGTTTTGGATTTTCGCAAAACCCAGAAATTCGTAATCGAGCGCCCAAATTTGATGAAGCGGCGGTTCTAGTTGCAGGTGCGAATACAGATATCAAAATTTATCTGAAATATTTATAAGCCTGATTTCCCAGAATCTTTTGGAACATCTTCTGGTAGATTTGGTTGAACCGCCAAGCCACGCATTCGCTTCATCTGAGTTAACGCATACTTTGCGGTTGCTTGTACTTCTGCATCTGGATCTTCGAGAGCGTGGCTTAATATCTGACTCATTTGCGCCATCGTATCGTAGACACGGGTTAAGTCACGGATGGCGTTTTGTCTTACTTGGGGACTGTCATCTTGCAAAGAGACAGCCAAAGCCCGGTTAATTGGTTTAAGAACACGGGTGCTAATTTCGGACAACGCCGCCAAAATTAAGCTGCGTTGCTGAGAGTCAGCATCAATCATTAAGTCTACTAAAGGTTGAATAGCGCGAGAATCTCCTTGCTGTCCTAAGTCCCAAATCGCTTTGCGCCGCTTGGTTGGGTCGCTGCTGTGTAAATCTTTAATTAATTCATCAACAATATTGAGCTTGGCTAAACGAGAAGTTTTTTCGACTGGGATAATTTTTGCTGGTACTGCTGATGTCGTTTCTGGTGCGGTGGTTTCTGGAGTAGTTGTTGAGCTTTCCAATTCTGGCGGTGGTTCAGGAACTGACTCTTCATCTGCTGGACTCAAGGCGGGTAGTGGAGAGTCTTCTGGTAGTTGAGCTTGCTTGGACTGACGCAACCTTTTTAAGAAAAACAGCAGTAACCCAAGACTGCCAAAAATTCCCACTCCGAGCAATGACCACCAAATAAAATCTTTTTTCTTGGACTTGGCTGGAGGCTTAGATTGAGTATCTGGGGCGGGTGATGCCACAATTGGCGAAGTGGGAAACGGATTTTGTGAAACAGTGGCAGATTTCAGACTCATCTGAGTTGTTTGGTCAGCAACGCCATCTGTTCTTTTTAAAACCTTGGTTTTTTGAAATTGAGATACAGCCAGTTGGGTACTAGAACCGTAAGCTCCATCTATCGCCCCTTTGTAAAGCCCTAAACCTTGCAATTGAGATTGTAATTTTTGTACTTCCAGCCCCTGACTACCCAGTGTCAAAACCGCCTGCTTGGTAGGCTGGGGGGAATTGAATTGGGCAATTTTTGGGTATGTAGGGTTAGATGTGGCTGTACTTGGACGGTTGGGGTAAAAACCCAGACTAGTCAACCAGATGAATACCAGGATAGAGGAAGGACATCGCCTCATATTGCAAGCTTTAGCCTGAAGGTAATTTTGAAATTATCCATACCACAATAGCCTCTATTATGTCTAAATGTTAAGTATGGTTAACAGACTTTTGTGATTATTTATTCTTCCCCAGTACTTGAGCTATGTAAACAAATTAGGGTAAAGTTTCCGCTTCAGGTTCTCTCACCTTGAGAGAAACGGAATTGAGCTTTTTTGATGATACTTCTAAAACTTGTGGCTGTTGTGTCGTAGTTGTTTCGGTGACCTTGAGAGTTTGCTTTTGTCCGGCTAGGTTATCTCGCTGATTAATTAGGTAGATGCTGATTAATGTTAGCGCAACGCCTATCCATTGCAACGGACTGAGAATTTCAGAGAGGAAGAGATTACCAAATAGTAGGGCAAAGACTGGTGTGAGAAACGTCAGGGAGCTGAGGCTAGTTAAACTACCACTAGAAGCAAAATAAAAGAATAAAGCATAAGCGATCGCACTACCAAATACTGTGGCATATCCCAACGCCAGCCAATCGGGTGTGACAATATTCTGCCATTGCTGAGATTCTGTTACAGCCGACACTCCCCACAATGGCAAACCACCAATAATCATGTGCCAGCCAGTAGCACTTACCGGGTCAGCATAACGTGTCACAAATCTAATTAATACTGTCCCAATAGCCATCGACAGCGCCGCTAACAGCATTAACCATTCACCACTAGCAAATAAATCTTGCCAATTACCAATGGTGATATTTCCTTGCGTACCCAGCAAATGAAAAATCCACTCATCCGGTAAGCCAATTAAGCTAATACCTGTGACTCCTAAACCCAGTCCTAACCATCCCCAAAAACCAATATGTTCTTGAAATAGCCACAGCGATAATAAAGCCACTGCTAAAGGTTGGGAATCAATCATCACCGATCCTAACCCGGCACTGGTTCGCACCAAACCCTCTGCTAAAAAGCCTTGGAATAACGTCCCATCAACCAACCCAAATAAAGAAATCCATAACCAGGCTTTCCAACCCTGTGGCTGGGGTCTACCCATCAGTGCGGCTGCGACCAAAATTAACACTCCGGCTGGTAACAAGCGCACACCCGCCATGAATAGTGGTGTGGTGTGGGGAATAACACCTTTCATAGCGACCATTGCTGTTCCCCAGAGGAAAAACGGCGCAATTAACAACAGAGGTGCGAAGGGTAGACGAGATGCACTGAGTTTCAGTTGCATGGATTTGCTGAGACCTTTAGTTCAGATGAGCAGAGATGGCTTTAACCAATTCTACCCAATTGTGTCTTTTTGTGAAGGAAATAATACTTAGGTTTGGTGAGTTGGGAGTTGGGAGTGGGGAGTAGCTGACAGGTGTAGGTTTTTTACGTTATGTTCCAAAAACCTTGATTTAGGGTGTATGGGTGTAGGGGTGTGAGGGGGATAGAACTCTGATTAAATCGTGATTTTTAGAGTCGCTACTCATCACTTTGTTAAAAACCTACACTTGTGAGGTGAGGAGTAGGGAGTAATGAGTGATGAGTTGAGTAATGATTACCTATTCTGTATGGAGATGCGTTGAATGATGTAACGAACCGCTAAGGACGCAAAGTACACAAAGAAACTTAATGAGTAATGAGTATTTACTCCCTACTCCCTACTCCCTACTCCCTTACTTCTTCCTAATAAATGTTCGCCTACGCGCAAAGCATTAGCCATAATTGTGAGAGATGGGTTAACAGCAGCACTAGAAGGAAAAAAGCTGCCATCAACAACATAGAGATTATCAATATCGTGGGTACGGCAATTAATATCTAAGACAGAGGTTTGGGGATTTTCACCAAAACGACAAGTACCGCATTGATGACCGACAGCATCTAAGCTGAGATGTTGAGTGATGTGTAATGAAAAATGCTGACTTTCTGTAGCTTGGTCAAGGGATTTTAAAGTTTTAATCCAGCGTTGAATTAAGCGATTAAAAGCTATTTGATTGTTATTTTGATAGTTAATCACAATTTTATCGCCTTGCACAGATATCCGATTATTTGCATCAGGTAAATCTTCATTCATTACCCACCAAGCTAGAGAATGATTCGCTATTTTTTCGGCAACAATATTGGGCATTAATGGCGGCCCATAGGCAATAATTCTATCTTTATGGATATTACCCAGTGATTGGATGCTACCCATTGGATAGGGAAAATCATGTTCGCCCCAATAAAAATCAGTTATTGCTAAAGTTTTAGGGAAAATTGTTTGGTTTGGTTTTGTGCTTAAAGTCATAACGACTGCACAATTATGTACCATATAATTTCGCCCTACAAGTTGTGAACTATTAGCTAAACCTTGGGGGTGTTTATCGTTAGCAGATTTGAGTAATAATGCGGCAGAATTAATTGCACCTCCAGCCACAATCACAATATTGCCAGAAAAGATTTGCGGCTGTCCTTGAA
This sequence comes from Nostoc sp. FACHB-190, assembly GCF_014696905.1. Classification (NCBI taxonomy): domain Bacteria; kingdom Bacillati; phylum Cyanobacteriota; class Cyanophyceae; order Nostocales; family Nostocaceae; genus Nostoc; species Nostoc sp. FACHB-190. Next base: position 2,372 of record NZ_JACJQW010000001.1, on the reverse strand, counting down.
TTTCTGCTTCTACTTTTGTGACTTCTTGTCCTGATGCGCTAGTGTGTAAGCGAACAACTTTGGCTTGAGTAATTAGTTTGACATTATTATAGGCGATCGCTGGACGCATCCCATTAACTTCCGCATCACCTTTAGCATGAACCATGCAGGGAAAACCATCACAAGTATCACAACGAATGCAAGCACTTAAATGACGGTTGACTTCGTTGAGTTTAATGGCGAGAGGTAAATAAAATGGATGTAAACCTTGATTTTTTAGTCCTAAATATAGTTCTTGAACATAAGGTTCATGACTAATAGCAGGAAAGGGATAATCACAATTGGTTGCTGGTTCTGTCGGGTCTAAACCGCGATTTCCATGTACTTCGTAAAGTTTTTCTGCTTGGTCGTAATAAGGGGCAAAGTCTTTATATCTTAATGGCCATGCAGGGGAAATTCCGCCTTGATGAATTACTTCTTCAAAGTCTCGTTCGCGTAATCTAAACAACGCACCGCCATAAAATTTTGTATTACCACCTACATAATAATGTGCGGCTGGATTGATTGGTTTATTTTCTTGGTCATACCAAATATCGTTAGTACGGTAGTAGCTTTTTTGCAATACTTGTTTTGTGTCCCAGTTATTCTTTTCTCTAGGTAAGAAAGTACCTTGTTCTAAAACTAAAATTTTCTTACCGCTAGGGGCTAACTTGTATGCTAAAGTTCCACCACCAGCCCCAGTACCGATGATGATAAAATCATAATGATTATGCGACATTGATATCTAAACCTGTTAATTAAATAAGAATGGAGAAATCAGAATTTAAGAACGATGCCCTGAGCTTGCCGAAGGGTAAGAATCGTCACTAATTCAAGACCACTAAATTAGTAATTTAGTATTATATTTTTTGCCGTTTATTCATCTGTGAGTTAAATAAAATTCAATTCTGAATTCTGACTCCTGAATGCTTTTATCAACTTCGCATTTGCTTTTCAGCACAATTTTTGTTGAGTTTAGTGACACCTATCCACTTAAAAATTAAGTCACCGAATTTGGGAAAAAGCTGGAAATTAGAAAATAAAAGTTTGGAAACAAACCCATCTAAAATGACTTCGGCTTGATTTTGCTTGATGGCGTTTAAAATTGCGATCGCAACTTCTTGTGGTGGTGCAACACGCGCTAAACTAGGCGCAGGTACTCCCAAAGCTGAAAACATCCCCGTTTCCGTATATCCAGGACAAACTACCGACACACCAACATTTGTCTCAGCTAACTCTTGGCGTAAAGCATCAGTCCACATAATCAAACCTGCTTTACTAGCTGAATAAATACTGTTGTATGGCATTCCTTTTTTACCAGAACCAGATGCAATATTTACAATATGACCACTATTTCGCGCTAACATACTTGGTAAAATCAAGCGTGTTAATTCCATACCCGCAACTAAATTTGTGGTCAAAGTAGACTGAATATCTTGGAGAGTATAGTCCTGGAATGGTCGATATTTTTCAACAGCAGCGTTATTAATTAAAATATCAATTTGACCTGCGACTTGATTAATTTGATGTAATAAAATTGGTAATTCTGTTACTTGGCTAATATCAAATTCAATGCCAATTCCTCTACCACCCAAAGCCGCTATTTCTGTACAGATTTCATCCAACTTTGCTTGGGAACGAGAAACAGCAATGATGGTCGCTTTCTCTTTTACTAAAGCACGCGCAATAAATGAACCAATACCACCCGATGCTCCGGTTAAAAGTACTGTTTTACCCGCTATTGATGTCATATCAATTCTGATAAATAAGGTGAATTGTTAAAGTTGTTTGTTGCTAATGAGACGTAGTAGATATTTGACCTTGACAACAATTTGGCAACCTGCTATTGCTTTTTGCAAGCTGATAATTTAAGACTCAATTTTGTTTTATAGAACACTTTTTTCGATGATTAATAATGCTGAAATACTAGTTTTTCAGGTTTTAAATGTAGCGTAACCCCTGTTGAATTTTAACTTGAAATGACTTTATACAGGAGATTAATTTTTAATTTACTATATTTTAAAAATTGCGATCGCAATTTTTATTTTTTCTTTAGAAAATAATTGTGTTGACATACAGCGTTTTTTGGTTGAGTGCAGTATAAGTTGATAGAGACTACTAGAGGCTAGATGAATTTATACCAATTTAAGGAAAGAATGCGACAGATAGAAATCAGGAAAGTCTTACTGGAGCTAGATTTCTTAATTGCGAGTTGCGAATTGCGAATTGGTCTTACCTCATCAATACCTCTGCCAATTTACGAGGGTTCAACGCTTGTAGAAACGTTATGAATGCGTCCTAAAGCAGTAAGCTTGGCAAAAATCTGGGTTAATAAAATAGGCTCAGGGATTTCT